>NZ_CP139247.1:6810000-7410000 GCF_034087045.1 Chitinophaga sancti
TCCAAAGAAGAACTCCTTCACCGTCTCATACTGCCCACCAGCCGCTGGTTTCCTCAATAGCGTAAAACTCTTACACTGAAAACTCCGCACAAATACCTGATTGTAAAATTGATCATATACCTGATCAAACTCACGGGTATTCATCCCTCTCGCTATCGTAATATGCGGTTTGTATGGACTGGATTTGATATCAAATTCCTGTAGGATCCTTTTATGCAATTCTACAATCGGCTTTGGATTCGCCACATTGATAAAGATTGTGCGCTTATCCTGCTGCTGCTCGAAATGATCAAAACGGGAAGTATATAATGTAAACCCTGATTGTCTGCCGGCTATATTATCTAACAGGTTGACAAAATCATCCTCAAAACGCACTGGAAATACAGAGCGGAATAGACTGATGTTAGCCTGTGAGAATTGGGTATCGGCGATACCCAGTTCCTGCGCGATCATCCGCTTTAAAGCCATTACATCATTGTTGATATGAGTACCGGGATTAACTACTAATAAGTAGTCATACAATAATTCCTGTTCAGGAATAACGTTATTATTTGTAATCATAACCAAATAAGTTTTGAACTTAAAGTGTATTGGTTATTTGAATATTGACATTACAAATATAAAATCTTTATTCCGATTTTGCTAATTTAATTAGCATTAAATACTAACTTTTTTACTTAATACTAAAATAACTAGCAATCACAGGTATAAAAAAACCGGTACAGCAGCCATTTAAACGGCTACCATACCGGAGTAAAATAAATATGTAATTGGCTTATGCCAGTGCTTTCACGATTGCTACGAAATCAGCAGCTACCAGAGATGCTCCACCAATCAGACCACCATCCACATCAGGGCAGGAGAACAGCTCAACAGCGTTTGAAGGCTTCGCACTACCACCATACAGGATAGAGATATTCAGGGCAGCTTCACGACCATATTTAGCAGCGATCTGCGCTCTGATAAATGCGTGCATGTCCTGTGCCTGTGCTGCACTTGCAGTCAGGCCAGTACCAATCGCCCAGATTGGCTCATAAGCGATCACTACATTCTTCAGCTGCTCAACTGTCAGGTGATACAGGCTTTCTTCCAGTTGTTTTGCAACATATTCGTTCTGGGTTTCAGCTTTTCTCACTTCCAGTGGCTCACCGCAACAGAAAAGAGGTTTCAAACCGTTTGCCAGTGCCAGGTCAATCTTTTTAGCCAGTACTGCGTTAGTTTCCTGGAAATATTCTCTTCTTTCAGAGTGACCCAGGATCACGTAGTCTACGCCTACAGACTGCAGCATTTCAGCTGATACCTCACCAGTGTAAGCACCAGATTTCTCTGACGCACTGTTCTGTGATGCCAGGAAGAAACCAGGATTATTCTTCAGTAATGCTTTCGCTTTCACCAGGTAAGGGAAAGGTGTAGCAAATACAACTTCCTGTCCTTCTTTCAGATGCAGACCAGCCGCCAGTACGTCATTGATCAGTTGCTCACCCTGCGCCAGGGTCAGGTTCATTTTCCAGTTTCCTGCAACGATTTTTTTTCTCATGTTTATCGCTATTGTTAATGATATATTGAATTGAATCTAAGATTTTCCTCTTACTGCTGCATAGACTGCTTTTAGCAAACGTTCTTCTATGTCGCCCAGCTGTTGCCCTTTGAACTGCATCCACTGACGGGCATCCCGTAAAGCCTCCTGTTCCCTGTAAGGTGCAGGTTGCACCCCACCCCATGAAAAGGAAGGCACAAACTTAGGCGGGAATTCGCCTCCAAAGATATTACACGAAACGCCAATTACAGTGCCTGTGTTAAACATTGTGCCAATACCGCTCCTGCTGTAATCGCCCATGATCAGTCCACACTTGGTACCAGCGGGTATCGCCTCTTTTTTTGCCTCAACCCATACCCGCACCGTACTGGCGTTGTTTTTCAGGTTTGAGTTCGTTGTATTCCCCCCCAGGTTACACCATTCACCCAGCACCGCATCTCCCAGGTAGCCATCATGACCTTTGTTGGAATAGCCCATCATCACCACATTCTTGATCTCTCCTCCCCCCACACTACCAGGTCCCAGCGTTGTAGCACCATATATTTTAGTCCCCATCTTCAGCATCGCTCCTTCACACAATGCCAACGCCCCCCTGATCAGACAGCCTTCCATCACTTCCGCTCCTTTTGCAATATAGATCGGCCCTGTCTTTCCATTCAGGATGCTGTGTTCTACAACAGCTCCAGGCTCCAGGAAGATGTTTTCTACCCCACTGACATGGTTGGATGCCGAAATCGGGGCAGACGTTCGACCTGCCGTCAGAAGAGCAAAGTCCTGGCGCAAAGCACTATCATTTAATCGAAATATATCCCATGGATAAATCAGCTGTAGTAATGATTCCTGATAGTTAATCCGGTCACAAGCCGTAGGTTGCCCCAAATCAACACCCGCTCCCCCTTCTGCAAGTAATTGCTCAAAATCACTACCCAGCCCCACCTCAACTACCAATTGCCCCAAATCTCCGCCCATTACCATCTTCGCCACCAAAATCTCATCCTTATACAACCTCTGCCCCATCTTCAACCCCCGAATAGCCTCCACCAACCCGCCATCCGGCAATACACTCCCATTGATCAGCACACACTGATCATCAGCAAAAACAGACTGTAGAGGAAATTTTTCCTGCAAATAAGGAAGGGTCAGGAAGCTGGCGCTGGTCTTAAACCACCGCTCCCATTTTTCTCTTATGGTAAGTATCCCTACACGAATCGCCGCCACCGGCCGGGTATGAGTAAAAGGGTACAACAAATCGCGTGCAGGAGTGTCAAATAGAATATAATGCCGCTCCATAAGGGGATAAAAATAGAGAATCCCATCGAAAAAGTCGATGGGATTCTCATTAAATTATTTGACAGGCCTGTACTAGGCTTTCTTTCCGTAGCGCTTGTTGAACTTGTCGATACGACCTGCTGTATCCACCAGCACGTTCTTTCCAGTATAGAAAGGATGTGAAGTATTGGAAATTTCAAGCTTGATCACTGGATATTCGTTGCCATCTTCCCACTTGATAGTTTCTTTAGTAGGAGCGGTAGACTTGCTCAAGAAAGTATGTCCATTAGACATATCTTTGAATATTACAAACCTGTAACTTTCCGGATGGATTCCCTGTTTCATCAGAATTTTAGTTTTCTTTGTTTTTTACCAGATGCAACCGCGCATATTCATTCTTCTACAATCGATGAACGCCCATGCTAGGTTTCATACCAATATTTATAATACAGGCTGCAAAGGTAAATATTTATTTTAATTTTCCAGCCTTTAAGACTGATTTTTTTTAATCTTTCATGTTTACATACTGAAGCGGTATATTCAGGTTGCCCGTTCTGAGCAGCTGTATAACCTCCTGAAGATCATCTCTTTTTTTACCGGTTACGCGTACAATGTCGTCCATAATGGCCGCCTGCACCTTAGATCCGGAGTCTTTGATCATCTTGACAATCTTCTTGGCATCTTCCTGCTTGATCCCATTACGAACGGCAACGTCTTTCTTTACCACTTTACCACTCTGGTAATGCTCCTTGGCCAGATCATAAATATTTGCATCCAGGCCCTGCTTGATGGTACGACTGATCAGTACGTCAATTACCTGGTCCAGCTTCATCTCACTCTCCACTTCAATAGCCACACTCAGATCTTTTTTATTGAGCGCAATATTGACATGAGAGCCTTTGAAATCGTACCTGTTAGTGATTTCTTTATTTACCGTATTTATCGCATTGTCAAGTGTCTGTGTATCCACTTTGCTAACAATATCAAAGGATGGCATAATTGAGTATTTTTTTGTGACAGAAGGCAAATATAAATATGAATTAGGACATAGCGACCATTGTAGCCCATAAAATGAAAAACCCCGGGACGTTTCCCGGGGTAATTCCCTTCCTAGGCAGGGAACAGTGTCACTTGAATCTACAAGCGACCAACAACTCTCTTTCTTTATCAGTCTATCTTCGTCACCTTTGCAGATCCTGAAGAAGACTGGTTAATGGAAGGATTACCTTTGTAACGTACTTTGGCGCCACCACTTATACTGATATCCAGTTTCTTTTCTGCAAATACAGCCAGATCCCCACTACCAGACACCGCTACTTCTACCGACTCTGATTGTAATGCCAATGCATCTACACTGGCTGATCCTGAAATACCATATTCTACCTTAGTAACATTTCCTTTCAGCGAAATCTTAGTAGAACCAGATACCCCTACTTCCAGCTTTTCTGCTTTCAGGTCCATATCAATTATCACACTACCGCTGATACCCAACTCAACTTTATCCCCTTTTAGTGTACCTTTACTATAGAAGCCACCAGAGCCGCTTGCTGCAAGAGATTTCACTTCTGCCATACTCACATTCACCGTAATTTTCTGCGTAGGTTTGATATTATATCCCTTCTTCACATGCAGTTTCAATTCCCCGTTTTCTACATCTGTTACGATGTATGGCAGTAAATTATCTTCTGCTTCTATTTCAATGTTACTACCTGAACCAGGCGTAATGTATACATTGAAACTACCTGAAGTTGAAATGCTTTTAAAAGAAGATGCAGATCTTGATTCCTTCTTCAATGTGCCGCTACCGGTCACAAGTTCTTTCTGTGCAAATACAGATGCACTTGCGAATAGGAGCATGAGAAATGCAATAGCTGTTGTTTTCATAATTGTGTATTTATTGGATGGAAATTAATTCGTACTGAATGAAACATCACTGTAGGTGCCATTTATCACCAGCGAAGGCGACTGATCATTGCCACCGGCAGAAATCGCAGTATAGGTGAGGTTGGAAGATTTCTTCACAGAACTCACACTCTTCATAGCCAGTCCACCGTTGTGCACATCTCCGTTGTGCAAAATGATTTTAAACTGTAAACCTATGCGGGCAGGCATTCCCTGCAATTTGAGATCTGCATAGGTGAGCCCGATCCTTCCACCTTTAAAACTGTTCCCAATGCTCTTTACTTTCAGATCGCCATACACCAGCCTCGCATTGAGTTCTGCCTGTAATTCTCCGATATTAAAATCTGAATAGTTGCAGGAGATATTGAGTGAACCCACATTTGCTACTTTGTAGTCATCATAGTTTGACTTTGAATCCAATGCTCCTACTGTACCAAGTTCATACTCGGAGTAATTGGATTGTGTAGTGAGCGAGCCGATATTATCACATTTCAGGTTGGAATAATTAGCACGTACTGTCAGTGCATCTGCCTTACCAATGCGGCCTTTATCGCAGTAATTCAAGCTCAGCGTCAAAGACTTTTGCACTTCCTTAATATCGTAGGTACAATAATTTAATCCCATAGTAACAGGAAAACTCAGCACATCGGTCAATATGTCTCCAAAGCTGTTATCCAATGACAGTTTGCGCAGATCTTCAGGCACGTATACTTCGTAATCAATATTCACATAGTCTTTACTATCTCTTTTGGCTCCCCAGTTGAATAGTCTGCCAGTGGAACCCAACGGGTGATAACTGGTTTGCAGCGAGATCTCGCCATTCGCATTGCTCTCATCAATGTCTACCATGTTTGCTGAGTTCTGCGCTTCGCTGGCATTCTTTCCAAAACCAGTGACGGTAATGGTCGCTTTCACATGGTTCTGCCTCCAGGTATGAATAATGATCTTGCCGTATTTATTCGAGATGGACAATACTGAATTACTTCCATTCGCATAATCTTTCGAAATAATGCGCTTGAATTCACTGTCCCCTTTTTTACCAAATGCCATTATTGGCAATAACAGTAGTAGTAGTATTTTAAATTTCCCTTTCATAATTTGACTGCTTTTGCTTAACGGGCTGTTTCTCTCTCAACTCATCAAGTATTTTATCAAGAAGGTCCAGCTTCAATTGATAATAGCGGACCATGGCTGCTTTAATTCTTTCATTTCCCGGGTTCTGGACAAGTTCAGTTTCCAACACCTTGTAGGTATCGTTGCGTAGTTCCAGTTCCTTGCGGGCAGCGCTATCCAGGCCCAGTACGGCTGGCGGATAGGCATTGATTTCAGACAGGCGCTTCTCTATCTGGGAAGTATAGTATATACCGGCCTCCTGCATCTCCGGCGAAACAGTCGCTACCTGCTGCTGTTTCTTCATTTGCAGGAACTGGAAGATGAAAAATGTATTCACCACCAGTACCAGTACGGCTGCTACTTTAAGCCAATTGCGCCCTAATAGCTGCAACACTTTTCCTTTTTTCTGTGGCATGAGTTCCTTCTCCAGTTTATCCCACAAAACGGGTCTGGGTCCGGACTGCTCAAAATCAGAACGGTGTTGCCTGATAAATTCCTCAAAACTCTCTTCTGGCATCAGCGTATTGCATTTTTTTGTTTAATGATCTGCCGCACCTTGTCCTTTGCACGCATATATTGCGTTTTCACAGTAGATTCAGATATATCCAGCATGGCAGCTATCTCCTTGTGGGAGTACTCTTCAAAGATGTAGAGGTTCAGCACGGTACGGTAACCATTTGGCAATAACTGTATGGCATCTTTGATAGCGGAAACTGTCCAGGCAAAACTATCTTCGTCCAATCCTGCCTTCTCTTCTGCGACATCTATATTGTCTACTTCTTCGAAATACACTTTCTTCCTGCGCAGGTGGCTCAAACAGTGGTTGACCACAATCCTTTTGATCCAGGCCGTCACACTACCCGCATTTTCGAGGCGGTCAATGTTCCGGAATACCTGCATAAAGGCCTCCTGCAGTGTATCTTCCGCATCAGCTGCGTTACCAGTCATACGTAAACAGATATTGTACATTGCTGCTGAATAAGCATTGTACAGCTCGCGGAATGCGCGAACCTCTCCCTTTTTGCACTGGGCTACCAGGTGGTCTGTTATGATAGTCTGATTCAAGTTGTTGTTGGCTGATGCTTGCATAATAAAGACAATATTTTTAAAAAAGGTTGCACCGCTGGTGAGAAAAATTCGGGGAATTATGAATTAAAGCAGTCAAACGATTAACAATCAAATGATTAGGATTTTAAAAAAAGGACGTAACCAAGGGGCTACGTCCTATCCATCCTTATATATACCTAAAAAACAGGTCGGTGTTAGTTCGCCTTCACACGGTTTTGTTCGTCTTCCAGGCCGGTTTTATGGTTGCGGGCTGCCTTGATATTCGTATTACCGAAGCGGTAGTTGAATGCGAGGCGGACCTGTCTGGATTCCCATTTGGAATTCACTGACATAAAGCGACCGGCGTTGGTAAACGTGCCGCGGAAACGCTGATTATTGAATACGTCGTTTACATTCAGCTTCAGACTACCTTTCTTATGCAGGATGGATTTGGATAATCCACAATCGAATGCATACATCGGTTTCATTTTCATGAGCCCCTCATCTGCAATCTGTGAAGACATGTAGAAGAAAGTTGCTTCTGCTGTAATGCCGTAAGGAAGTGTGAACGTGTGTTGGGTACGACCCATAAAACCACCAGATTCCACACTCACCAGGTTATTGTCCACCATTGTCTCGTACTTAGCATACAATCCCTGAAGATAGGTGTAAGTGTTCCACCACTTCGTGATCGGGAAAGGCATAGAAATACTGAAGGTGAAGTTGTCAGACTTTGCAATGTTCAGGTACCTGTAGCGAAGGATGGATGTATCGCCGGTTGCCGGATCTTTTTCTGACTCTGCTACCTGTGTGAGTTTATCTGATGCATGTGAGTAAGCCACTGAAGTAGTCAGGAACTGTTTGAAGGTATGACTTACTTCAAAGTTGTTGCTGTAAGAAGGCTTCAGGTAAGGGTTTCCTGCGATCTTGGTATACCTGTCCAGGTAGAATTCGAAAGGGTTCAGGTCTTCGTAATCCGGACGCTGTATACGACGGCTGTAAGAAACGCCCAACTGATGATCTTTTGCCACATTGTAGCTCACAAACAGACTTGGGAACAGATTAAAGTAAGTGGTATCCGTCACTTTGGAAATGGTCACAGAGTTCCCCTCGATGTGTGACAGTTCACCGCGCAACCCTGCCTGGAGCGTGAGTTTCTTAAACTGTTTGGAGAAGTTGATATAACCTGCATTTACATTTTCCTTGTAAATAAAATGGTTGGAACGGTTATTATCATACACCCAGTTGCCATAGCGCAAAGAGTCGAAACGTGCATCGTTATCAGATTTTACAAAGCTGAGCTTCACCCCTGCTTCCAGTTTTGCCTGGTGTTTCAAAGGATTGACATAGTCTGCTTTGAAGGTCTTGATTTCGATTGTAGACGGCTGCATATTACGGGTCGTATCGCCGCGTGTAAAGTTTTTACCAGTGGCATCAAACACGTTTGAATAAGTATTTAAGCGTTTGCTGTCGTGGTTACGGGCATAGTCCAGGTCAATGCTCAGTTCCTTGCCGGTAGTATCCAGGGTACCTTTATAGTTCAGGTTATAAGCCATCCTGTTCCAGTCTCCAGGGTTCTTTGAATCGGTGTGCAGCGTAGAATCAACGATATCATTTTTACCAATATAGGTGATAGAATTGGAAGGCATGGTATAGTTTCTCAGCGCGCCATCGATCATAACACCGATGGTATGGTTCTTATTGATGAAATAATCGAGACCTACTTTGGCGCCATTGTAATCAGAGGACTGGTTATGTTTATTGTGGTTGTCGACCACATTCACATTGCCTTCTGCAGGATAACTGCGATACAGGTCCAGGGTCTGGTTATTCTGACGGTGATTGTAGTTGTAGGAACCGAATACGTTGTACTTCGCGTTGCGGTGGTTCAGGTTCAGGCTACCATTATATTTAGGGGTAGCGCCATAGCCACCACCAAGAGAAATACTACCATTGGTACCTACAGTGTTGTTCTTTTTCAGTTTGATGTTGATGATCCCGGCGTTGCCCGCTGCATCGTATTTGGCGGAAGGATTGGTGATCAGTTCTATTTGCTCAATATTGCTACTGGGCATACTTTTCAGCAGCGCGGCAACGTCCTGGGAACTCATGTTGGTGAGCTTTCCATCAATCATGATGACAACACCGTTTTTACCTTTCAGGCTGATATTATCATCTTTATCTATAGTGATACCTGGTGATTTTTCCAATACCTCCATGGCATTGGCGCCAGCTCCTACTACACTGTTTTCAACGTTTACAACCATCTTGTCTACGCGCTGTTCTACGAATGGCTTTTTACCAGTCACGTTTACGGCTTTCAGGTTGCGGGTATCAGTGCTTAAGGTGAGGGCATTCACTTTAACAGGTGAATTTTTTATTTCAAAGGGTTGGCTATATGCTTTGGTCATACCTACATAAGTGGCAGCAACGAGGTACTTACCATCTTTTACAGGTTCTATTTCATATTTACCATTTATATCTGCAATCGCTCCTTTTACAAGGGAGGAATCGGAAGCTTTTAATAAAGTAACGGTGGCAAACTCGACCGGCTTATTGCCGGTCTGGAATACCTGGCCGGCAACTTTTCCTGAGCCAGGATTTTGAGCCTGGGAAGCAATACCCAGGGTCATGATTGATAAAAGAAAAGTTACTGTCTTCATATAAGGCGGATTAAGGATTTCTAAGTATCTGTTTTTTAGATAGTTAATAATATAGAACCTTTAATAGTATAGTTCCTTTGTTTATCAACTACAGTGCAAAGGTAGGTAGTTTGCATTGCATAGTACATAACTTTACATAAACGGTAATCAGATAGGGATGATTGGTAAAATCTGTTTTAAAGGCTGTATTAAGAAGACGAGGGAGGGGCGAAAAGGTTGCAAAAAAAAATCGCTTCTACTTTTAATGTAGAAGCGATTTATAATAATGTAGTATCAATTTTACCATTTGATGCTTTCCAGTACATCGGGCAGTTCGGCCTGTACTTTCTCGAAGAAAACTCTTTCTTCTTTGCGGATATGGTCTTCAAGGCTACGTGCCAGCAGGTCCATCGCGTCTATCATATCTTTCTCTTCCGTAACAGTGAGTGCGCTGTACATGCGGGAGATAGTGGAGTGTTCCTGGTATAGTTCTGTCAGGAGCCCGTCTATTTCCGGTTTTTTGCCCAGGCACAATTCAAAGAGGTATTCTTCTTTTTGAATGTGTGGTACCATTACTTCCTGGAATACTTTTACGATATAAGCCAGTTTTGCATCAGTTTCAAGTGGAAAGCCTTCATAGGGAGCAGCATCTTTTTTAAGATAGCGGCATACGAATAATAATCGCTGGTGCTCCTGCGAAAGAGGCACTAAGGTAGAATGACGTTGCATGATCAGGATATGGTTTTAGCCGATGTATAAAGTTTACGGCAATACCAGATCAACACAGCTCCGCCTATTACCATGAGTGTAGAAATGATTTCAGCCTGGGTAGGATGAAACCCGAAAATGTCATATTTAGTGTTCACTCTAATCTTTTCAATGAAGAATCTTTCAACGCCATTCAGGATCAGGTAGATACCGAATACCATACCTGGCACCCTGATCTTTTTACGGATACTCCATAATAATGCAAACAACAGCAGGCAGGCAATGATTTCATACAGGGCTGTCGGATAAACAGAGATCGGCAGCACACTGCAATATTTACCGGTACAACCCGGCATCAGTACACCTTCATTGATTACATTATGTGGATAGCCGTAGGCAAAGAACCAGTCAGGCAGGAAGCTGAGACCCTGAGGTTTGGCAAAAGCTGCGTGTGGAATATGTTCCAGGCTACCATACTGGCGTGCGAAGAATTGCTCATTTGCTTTGAGTACTTCCTGGAATTTGGAAGGATCTACCTGGGCTACATGTCCTGTAGCATCTGTAACATAAGCACTGTTGTATATCCCCCAGTCACCGTCGCCGGAGAAGTGACAACCCATACGACCTACGCCATAAGCGAGCATAAGACCAGGTGCAGCACTGTCTATCAGTTGTAGTACATTGATCGACTTCCTGCGGGCGTAACGGATGATCACAAAACTCGCTACGATCAGACCACCATAGAAAGTCAGACCACTGAAGGATAACAGGGCACCAATCGGATCCTGTACGAAGTCGCCCCAGTTTTCCAGGTTGTGAAACACCTTTGCGCCGATCAGACCAGCAATGGCAGCCATCACAGTGAAATCGGGTACACGTTGGTGAGGATATACGAGTTCAGTAACAGTCACTTCTTTTTCAGATTTCTGTTTCTGACCACTTCTATATTTAAAGTAAGCAACAACAGCACCAACGATGACACCACCTATGAAGCTACCTCTGGTAGATAAAACAAATGACTGGAGATCCTGGGATACATTTTCCCAATCGGAAATGATCCCTATTATTTTAAAACCAAGAATAAAACCAACTACTCCATTAATAAGGATGTCAGTGGTACTTACAGGTTTACCCTTTGTAATTGTTTCAGGAATACCTTTCAATAACCCAAGGCGCTCTCTCCTTTTCAATTCACTGGTCAGGGTATAGGCGGCTGCAAGGAATGCAATAGCTACAAAAAAACCGAAGGTCTGAAACAGTTTAAAAAAAGGAAGCTCTAAACCTAACAGATCCTTAAATGCGTAATATAAATTAGGATACATAGCCAAAAAAAATTGGTGATCTGAGTTTTCCTATGAACAAAGCCGAATTAGTCAGGAAGGAAAATCAAACCACCAAAGTAAGCTGTAAAAATCGCAAATTCCAAATCATATTTACGTTTAATGTAAAGTGCCTGACACAAAAATCAAATAAATTTAGCGCCAGGCATTTTACTTCTTACGTAAGCTGATCTTAACAATATTGTTCGAAAGCGTCAACCAGGTTCGCTGCAATCATCTGTGCAGGGCGACCTTCGATCATGTGACGCTCAATGAAATGCACCAACTGTCCATCTTTAAACAGTGCGATAGCTGGAGAAGATGGAGGATAAGGCAGCAAATGAGTACGGATCTGCTGGATGGCAGCGGTATCAAAACCTGCAAAACTGGTAGTCAGCCTGTCTGGTTTCTTTTCGCTGTGCGCCACAGCCAATAATACTCCTGGACGTGCACTACCAGCGGAACAACCACATACAGAGTTGATCATCACCAGTGTAGTACCAGCACCTTTTAATGTTTCATCTACCTGATCTGGTGTCAGCAATTCTTCAAAACCATTATCTGTTAACTCTGCCTTCATTGGCATTACTAATGCTGCTGGATACATATGAATATAATTTTATTGTTCGTCAAATTTTTACAAAGTTAAACAATCAGCGGATAAATAGAAAAACTTGAATGAATATGACTTTTTGACTGGTTATTTTAACCATAAAAGCCATTTTGTCCTGTTTTTTTTGAGTTTACTAGCAAAATAGCAGTTTTTGTGCCATGGTATTCCATTTGCACATACCTAATTGTTCAAATTTTTAAAACAAAAACTAAAACTCATAAAACCATGACATACGTAAAATTTAATCAACATCCTGCAGCAAAAGCATTTGGCGGCTTAGTAGAAGACATTTTTAATAATAATGGATTTAAGCAAGCCCTGAAAGACGACTTTTTAACAAATGACTTTTTTGGTGCACATCCCCCAGTAAATATTTATGAAGGTAAAGATGGTTATACCATCGAACTCCTCGTACCCGGTTGGGCAAAAGAAGAAATTAAGATCAACGTTGAAAACAAAGCCCTGACTATCAGTGCTGAGAAAGCAGAAAAAGCTGCTGAAAACAAGGACGAAGCCCCAAAACAAACCCGTAAGGAATTTGGAATACGTTCTTCTTTCAAACGTTCTTTCAACATCAACGAACAGGTTGATGCCGAAAAGATCCATGCTAAATATGAGAATGGTATACTCAAATTAGCACTGCCTAAAAAAGAAACTATACAAGCCGCTGCCAAAGCGATTGTTGTGGAATAAGGATTAAACGTAATAGCTATAAATCCCCTCTGTGTTTACAGGGGGGATTTTTTTATAATTCACACAAACGTTTAAGGGTTATCCTGTTTTTATGGGATAATTTGCCATATAACCATATGGCCTATGCCTCAACTATTTAAAAGTATACGATCCCTGGCAGGAAAAATATACGTCACTACAGAAATTGCAGTGATAGGCAACGCTTTACAGGTTACCGCCAACACAAGATTACAGTGCAGACTCAAGCTGATTTTTGATTATCTCTTTTTCCATATACTCCTGCTGATACCAAAATTACTTGTAGCACTTTATTATCAGAATAGCACGGACCTGTTACTCCTGTCAGTATATATTATAATATTACCTGCCGCTATGTTCCTGTTGAAAAACGGGACATCCCCCAAAATGGTTAGTTTCATGGTAGCCCTTTCTACCCTGATGCTCCCTATGGCTTCTTCCTTTTTTAATAACCAGGATGTATCACCTAAGTATACCATGACCTGGCTACTCAGCCTGCTCTTCTGTTATATTACTATCAACAGGAAGACGACGCTGTTTTTAGGAAGTTTATTATGCGCTTACCTGGGTATGGTATCCTGGATCAAAGTTCATCACCTGGCATTTCCGGTTTCGGAAGGTTATGTACCGGAGCAGTTGTCTCCATTCATGGCATTGTATGCCGGTATGTACATTTTATTTCTGATGCGGGTATTTGGCAGGCACTACCGGAATATATTTATGCTCGAGCATGAGCAGACCATTCAAAAACAGAAACAGCACTCATCTTTATTAAATCAACACCTGACTAAGCAGTTCATCATTCTGAAAGGTCTGAGCCGTTCCGGTAAGTCCAAATACCTGGATGGAAACAAGGAATTGCTGGAAGCCTGCCTGGTGGAGATTGAAAAACAGTGTGAAAGTGCTATTGACTACCTGGATAACGGCAAGTTGCCAGAAAGCTGAGTACGCAGCCTACACGTCTGTGTGAGCATTACGAAATGAATGCAGGTGTGGTTTTAACAGAATTTTAGAAACCCAGACCCATAAATAGGTTAAAAAATTACAACTTTCGGGTATTTTTCTACGACTTAGTCCAGACTATCTTTGTATCATGATAGAACAGGAATTCTATTCTCCTGATACACCACAACGTTAATTTGTCTCATTCTTCCCTATACGAACGAACCTTATATCCCTACTTGTCTTATTTTCCTTTATGCTTTTGACGATAAACCTATGCTATGGAATTGGGCTTCTCTAAATTGCTGGGGGAGCCTTTTTTTTATTTATAAGCACCTGATAAAAAAATAACCCCGCGAAAAATCGCGGGGTGTTTCAGTGGATTACTAACCCATTTTTTTAATAACCCAAAATCTTCAGCATACTCTGGGCAGTTTGTTCCTTGGCATACAGCCAGTCTTTCAGCTGCCCATTTTTATCATAACCAACAATCACGTGCTTTGGCGACGGGATAAGGCAGTGCTTGATACCACCATATCCACTCAATTGATCCTGGTAAGCGCCCGTATGGAAAAACCCGATATATAGCGGCTCACCCTCAGACACTTTAGGTAGAAACACTGCATTGATATGTTCTTCAGAGGTATAGAAGTCATATCCATCACAGGTCAACCCTCCCAGGTGCACTTCCTGGTATTCCTGTTCCCATTTATTGATGGGTAGCATAAGGAATTTCTCCCCGATGCCCCAGGTGTCAGGCAGTGTGGTAATAAAAGAACTGTCAATCATGTACCAGATCTCACGGTCGTTCTGCATCTTCTCACCTACCACGCTGTAGATCACAGCACCACTCTCACCCACTGTGAACGAACCGAACTCGGTATAGATGTCCGGTACCGGTACCTTGTTCTTTTTACAAACACTCTTAATGGTCGCTACGATCTCATTTACCATGTAATTATAGTCGTAGTCAAAACCAAGGGAGTGCTTAATAGGAAAACCTCCTCCTATATTAATACTATCGAGCTCAGGAGAGATTTTCTTTAGCTGGCAGTACAGTTGCAGTACTCTGTTGAACTGGCTCCAGTAATAAACGTCATCCTTGATCCCCTTATTCATGAAGAAGTGCAGCATTTTCAGCTCAAACTTCTCATTGCCTTTCAGCTTGTCAATATAAAATTCCAGCACATCGCGGGAACGGATCCCCAGACGGGAGGTATAAAAATCAAAGGTAGGTTCCTCTTCAGCCGCAATACGCAGCCCCAACTTTACCCTTTCCTTCGTCCGGATGAATTTCTGGTAATCCTCCAGCTCCTCTTTGTTATCCAGAACCGGAATTACATTTTTGAACCCGGTGTTGACCAATTTGGAAATCGCCTTTGTGTAAGCTTTGGTTTTGTAACCATTACAGATCACTTTGGTCTCCTTGGTGATCTTTTTCCTTTCATACAACTTGGTAATAATATCAATGTCGTATGCAAAAGACGTCTCAATGTGTATCCCGTGTTTCAGGGTCTCTTCCATTATAAAGGAAAAGTGAGAACTTTTGGTACAGTAACAATAGTAATAATTACCATCGTACCTGTTTTTCTTGATTGCATCCTGGAACATCTTTTTGGCCTTATTGATCTGCATGCCTATTTTAGGCAGATAGGTCAATTTAAAAGGTGTTCCATACTTATCAATCAACGCTTTGATATTCACCCCATTAAATTCCAGGTAGCTATCCTGTACATCAAACCCTTCCTGGGGAAACTCGAAGGTTTGGTTGACGAGATCTGTGTAGGTGCTGTTCATTTAAACCTGCGATACATGTTTAAGGATTAGTAAAAAGCATATCACAACCCTCGCTGGAAAACTCCTGGTTTACACACCTACGTCAGTTCTTTAAAAGCCCAGCAAAATTGGTTGCAAAGCTAAATATTTTGTCCAATTGGCCGGACAAAAAGTTTCTTTTTTTTTTAAACGGTTAGATATTAAGCTAAATCTAACGCTTTCAATATGTTAAATACATTTATATATGTAAATTTTCCCTTATTTTAATAACGTCAGACTGCGTTTTCCCTCGCAAAAAATAAGGTCCAGAATGCTAAGATTTGGCAGGAAGCCTACCCTCTCCTGGAACACCTGGGTATATTCCGGCAGATCGGTTTTGGCATTTTCTTTACCCGGTACCATGCTATCACGGGCATCTGTCAGGTTAGTTTCGGTATAAATCTTCCTATATTCAGTAGTATAGGTAGTAGGGGAGGATAACCCAATTACCTTGTTAGCCCACTCGAAGCAAGCCTGGTTCCAGTCCATCAGGTATTCAAATGGACGTTCGTACAGCTGACCCAGCTCTTCCTCATAGTATTCAAACCAGGGTGAACGACGGTAGGCAGAAACCAAAGTCTTCCAGTGCTGTGCCTGCCATTTTTCTTCATTGCTGATTCTCACATCTTTCATCACCGTCCTTTGGTTCTTGCCGCGGGCCAGGGGAACACTTAATAATATACTTCCGTTAGGTCCGGCTATGTAGCAACGGTTCCTAAAACTAAGCTTTTGATAGTGCTCATATCTCTCGATCAATAATATATCGTGCTCAGTTAAAGTCTTATAGAAGAATAAGTTTGGAAAGTATTGAGATTCAATCAATAATGTTTTTTGATTTGCATCAGCTGCCATGTTGTCGAATTTGTTGTTTTAAACCTGAATACACTTATTTTAAGATGCGAAGTTACTTATGAATTATTGTCTAACGATTATTATAAGTAATTGTTAAACAGCTCATAGCATTCTCAAAAATATGCTAGTAAAATTAGCATTTCACCTTTGACATAAAAATTCAGGAAACTGCAAATTTACTAAATAGTTTAGTAGCTTTTGTATTCATTTTCAGGGGAATCTTGCTTCAAGTAAAATCTGAAGCTGAGGAGGTATTTAGAGAACGTTAAATCGTCTTTCAAGGGGAAGAAAATGCATTAACTTTGGCAAAATCCATTTAGACATCATGAAGTATTTACGTCTTTCGATATGCATTTTCCTGATATGGGGAATGGCAAGCTCTTGTGAAAAGTTTAAAGATCTTGAGTTTGTGAGAGTAGCCGGTATCAATCTCGACAACCTCGGTTTTCAAAAGAGCATCATACGGATGACGTTGGCATATTACAATCCAAACGGTTTTAACCTGAAATTGAAAGACGCCAATTTTGACCTTTACTTTGACGATACCCAGGTTGGCCATTCTATCCAGGATACCATGATCATGATTCCTGCAAAGGACACTTTTTACTTTCCCGTAAAACTGGAAGTGAATATGGAAAATGTGTTTAAAAATGCGCTTGGCGCACTCATGAATAAGGAAGTGACTATCAAGGCTTCGGGAAATTGTAAAGTTGGTAAAGGGGGCGTTTTTCTGCCTTTTCCGATAAAATGTGAGACAAAACAGCCGCTAAACTTCTTTTAAGTTCTTATACAAAGAAAATAAAAAAAGCCACATTCACGGTGGCTTTTTTTGTATCTACTTACTAACACTTAATGTTTCTTCTTGTCCGGTGTACCGCCATCTTCTGGTTTTTTACAGCAGGTAGGCAGTTTTTTGTAAGATTCTTCGTTAGCTGTCACATTATCCGCATCATAACCCGCATTTGCGATAGCAGTCTTCACATTTTCGATATTGGTACGATCACTGTAGAACTTTACAGTTGTTTCTCCTTTTTTGAAATCTACTTTGGAAGATTGCACACCTTCTTCTCCTGACAGGTATCTTTCGATACGGTTCTTACACTGTTCACAACGTACAGTGGGTGTAGCGATCTTAGCAGTCACCAGTGTACCTTTCTTTACCTGGGCCATGGCAGTCATTCCAAAGCAACCCAGCATTAATACCATTACTAATCTAGCAATACGCATGTTTTACGTTTTATAGTTCTAATATAGCAAAAACTTTGCTTATTTACCAGTCCATTGGTCAGGAGCACTTCTCCACGCTTCCAGCAGGGCCAGATCATCGCCGGATACCACACCTTTTTCAGCAGCCAGTTCAATCAGCGCACCATAATTACTCAGGGAGTAAAAAGGAACCCCCGCAGCTTCAAATGCCTTCACTGCGATATCAAAACCATAGTTAAAGATTGAAACCATACCGATTACCTCCCCTCCTGCTGCACGGATGGCGTTCACAGCCTCAAGGCTGCTCTTGCCAGTCGAGATCAGGTCTTCTACCACAACCACAGGCTGGCCTGGCTGCAATACCCCTTCAATGAGGTTACCCATACCATGTTCCTTTGCTTTCGCCCTGACATAGATGAAAGGCAGCTTCAGCTGGTCAGCTACCAGCGCACCCAAGGGAATACCACCAGTGGCTACACCTGCCAGTACCGCGGCTTCAGGAAATGTCTCAAAAACCACATTGCACAGCTCCGATTTCACGTAGTCGCGTACATAAGGGTAAGAGAGGATCTTACGGTTGTCGCAATAAATAGGTGATTTCCAACCGGATGCCCAGGTGAAAGGGGCTGCCGGACTTAACTTAACGGCTTGTATCTGGAGCAGTTTTTCTGCTACCTGTTTTTCGCTGATCTTACTCATAATTCGCAAAATTGCGTAATTAAGTGCAACAGCGCGTATTTTTTGTCTAATTTCTCGACATTTCTTATTAACAAATCAACATTTAACAGTTATTTGGTAACATTCAGAGTCAACTTTAATTACCCCCGTTTCCTTATTTTTGCCCCATGCAAAAGGATACTGTTATTTACCTCAACGAACGCCCGCTGTTCATCCTTGCCACCCATCAGGCCATACCAGCTGAATACAAGGAAGCAGCCCTGTTCACGGAACCAGATACAAACACAATAGAAGAAACCTTACAAGCCCTGGAAACAGGAAAATCCCCTTCTGCCATCTTCATTCATCCGGACCCACATGAACTCCTGGAAACCATCAAAGGCTATTTCACCGTACTCGTAGCCGGCGGCGGCCTCATTACCAACCCGGAAGAAGAAGTCCTCATGATGTTCAGAAACGACAAATGGGACCTGCCAAAAGGAAAACTTGACGAAGGAGAAAGTCTCGAAACCTGCGCTTTAAGAGAAGTAAGAGAAGAAACAGGGCTTCACAACGTGCACATCGAACACAAGATCACGGAGACCTTTCACTACTACACCTACAAGGAAAAGAAGATATTAAAACACACCTACTGGTATAAAATGAAGTTTACCGGTACGGAACTGACCATTCCTCAGATCGAAGAAGGTATTGTCGATATTCAATGGATCAAACCGGAACACCTGGGCAAGTACCTCAAGTTCTCTTACCTGAATATCATCGCTGTCTTTAAGCAGGATGGTTATGCGGTCTAAAAAATAACACACTACGCTATATAAAAGATAAAATACCTACGGGATAAAAGATAAAAAGACGGGTCGACCCGTCTTTTTATCTTTTATCCCGTATCGCCACCGTAAGGCGACTTATACATACCAGCTTATTATGCTCATCACAAATCTTTATATCCCACACATGCGTGGTCGCCCCAAGATGCAAAGGCCTTGCTATCGCATGCACATACCCCTCTTTTATACCCCTGATATGATTGGCATTAATATCCAACCCAACACAAATCTGAGTTTCAGGATCTATTATCAGTGCCGAAGCCACACTACCTACCGTCTCAGCCAGTGCTACCGAAGCACCTCCATGCAATAAACCATATGGCTGACGGGTACGTTCATTCACCGGCATCATCATCCGCAGATAATCAGGCCCAATCTCCGTAAACTCCATGCCAAGAAAAGCGGCCATCGTGTTCTCCCCATTCTCATTCAACTGGTCAAGGGATATATTTAAAGAACGCCAGATCGGTTTCATTGCTGTTCTGATTAATAGTTATCGATTAATATGTTTTAACACCTGCTCAGGCAAAAGTGGCGTTGCATCTCCCCCATACTTCAATACATCCCGTACCAGTGAAGAGGCAATCGTAGAGTATTTCGGTGTACAACTCAAAAATACAGTCTCCAGTTTAGTATCCATCATCCTGTTTACATCCGCAATCGCCTTTTCATACTCAAAATCCACCACACCCCGGATCCCTCTTAATATGAACCGGGCGCCGATCTCCTCACAGTACTTAGCCGTCAACCCGGCATAGGTGTGTACCTTCACCTTTGGAATCTGAACATAAATGTCCTTAATCCACTGAATACGTTGTTCAAGGCTGAACATGGGTGTCTTGCTGGAATTGGTACCGATACCGATTACAATCTCGTCGAACAGGTCCAGGGCACGATCTATTATATCAGTATGACCCAATGTAATAGGATCAAAAGTGCCAGGAAATAAAGCAATGCGTTGCATGTTGTAATTATTTCTTCAGTTCCGGCCGGTTAATGAAAATGGAGAATATGGTAGTACCATAGTTCCTTTCATCCCGGTAGTACGGATACGATTTGTAATTATTACGGGGAGTATGTTCCAGCACAAACCAACCTTCAGGTTCCAGCAATTCTTTTTCAAAAACCAAAAGAGGTAGCTGGTCGATAGTGGTAAGTGCATATGGAGGTCCGGCAAAAATGAAGTTGTACTTCTCGGTACATTGCTTCAGGTACTGGAACACATCCATTTTATACAGCTTCAGGGGAACATTCAGTTCTTTTGCTGTTCTTTTAATAAAGTCTGCCATCTCATTGTCCTTCTCCACGATTGTCAGATCTTCTACGCCACGTGAGTTCAGCTCATAACTGATACTACCGGTGCCACCAAAGATATCCAGTGTTTTCAGCGAAGGCAGATCCAGGTTATTCTCAATGATATTGAACAGGCCACCTTTTGCAATGTCTGTGGTGGGCCTGGTATGAGGCATGTTTGCGGGTGGTTGAAATCGTAATCCCCCCTTCTCTCCTCCAATTATACGCATAATGCCAGGGAATAAAGATTGTTGAAGTAATAGCCAGGAATTTCTTCCATTTTATTAATGTACCAGAAACCTGTAAGACGAGGTACCCATTCCAGTTTTGGAACAAAGCGGTGCAGTTCCTCATAGATCTGGGAATCCGGCGTCACAGGCCCTCCTACTTTCACTTTTACCTGCGATTCGTCCAATCCTGCCTGGCGAATGGTATTGATCAGGTGATACACCACATCCAGACCGGTTTGGGAATTCATTTCTGTTTGCAATAACAATTTGCCGAAGCGGTAAACGGTCAGTGTAAATTTATGTTGTTGAATATCAAGGTAAATGATCCCATTCAATTCTAAATAGTCATTGTCAAAACGGTAACCTTTCAGCAGCCCGGTATTCACATGCGCGAACTTGTCGGTAGAAAACTCTTTGCGCAGGAACCCAAACAGGTCTTTATCTACTGAATAGACATTGACCATTTGCTGGTCGGAGATCGTGTCTGCCATAATCAGTTCCTGTGCCTGTTCAGGGTAGATCAGGTGCAGGTAGTCTTTTTTGATGGCAGCGTCAAAATGCACTTCAGGCACCAGGGTGCTGTTGCCCCCGTCAAATGCCAGCAATACATCGCTAAAGTTGGTAAAAAGCAGCTTATCTGTATCAAACACCTGTTCTATAACCTCGATATCCGCTATCGTGGCTTTCTGGGGCGTGAAGCGGTACGACTTCAGGGCCAGAAACTTTCTGGCAGCCGGGTTGTATACCACATAATTAAAGGAGCCCTTCCCCACCAATACCAGCAACTGACAGGTAGTGAGGTCTGTTTCAAGCAGCGATGCATCATCCGCGGCAAAAGCAGGATGTATGTTATACGTCACAGACATTATTAATACATTAGATATGGCACAATAATAACCAAAAATAGCGACTTTTAGCCCTATGTAGTAATCGGGCTACTGCAATGCGTCGAGCATCTTCCTGCATTCCACCTTAATATTCGCATCGTCCAGGTATACATTTCGCAGGCCCACGGCTTTCTTCAGCACTTCAATACATTTGTCCTGCTCATCATTATCCTTATAGGCTTTGGCCAGTTCAAAGTAATTCAACACAATAGAGGGGTCCAGCTGACGACACTTTTCGTAATTATTAATAGCCTGTTGCAGCGTACCCTCTGGCAATCCACCGAAAAGTAGCTTCGCAGCCGTTTTTTCCAGCGTGCTCAGGTTTACCATTTCATAGTTCCATTTTCCCAATACCAGATAGGCCTTCGCATAGTTAGGATTAAACTTAATGGCCAGTTCAGCATACCGCTTTACCTCTCTTGCGGCAGTTACCTTTTCTTTAGCGCCTGCTATCAGGGCCTGACGACCCATAGCTACTGCCATCACATAATTAGCATCAGCATTTTCCGGCGCCAGTCTTACAGCCTGCTCGGCATAGGTCTTGGCGTCGTTATAATTCTTTAATTTTTCGTCCTTGTCAGTCACACGATTGCCCACCCGGCTACAGATCTCGCTGGCTCCTATAAGTGCAATAATATTATCAGGTTGAATTTTCAGCACATCTTTGTAAAGGCCGAGTGCCGGCGCCTCTTTCATTTGTTTTTCCAGTGTCCGGGCCTGATCGATCATTTCATCGGCCGTTTGTCCATACGCAATCCCCTGAATGAGTAGTATAAAAGCAAGTACCAGTGCTTTATTCAACATAGGAAGGTGTTTTTCATATAGTAAAATAAATAAATTTAATAAAATCCGGGTAGATTTTAATAAGTCTTTTCCAGGGAAACGATAGAATTACGTACGGAAGCACCCATCGGAGGGTTCATTTTGCGCAAAGAAATAACTGTTTTCTGTACTTCGGGGTATTTATGCTTGATAGCATCGGTTATAGCATACACTACCTGCTCCAGCAGGGGCTGTGGAATTTCCATAATGGGCTTGATCACATTTAGTAAGCCCTGGTAATTAACGGTTTCTGAAATCTTGTCGATTGGAGAGACACCTGGTATCGTTACATACACATCAATAATAAAGTCGTTCCCGATTATCTTTTCTTCAGGGTAAAGACCATGGAAAGCATGAAAATGTACTTGTTCGAGTCCGATTGTCAGCATGGGAAAAAATAAAAAACCAACCAGACTCGCATCCGGCTGGCTTGTTCAATAATAATATAATTACGCCTGGTGTTCTTTTGCAGATAAATATCTTTCAGCATCCAGGGCGGCCATACAACCACTACCTGCAGCTGTTACTGCCTGGCGGTAAATTTTATCCTGAACGTCTCCGCAGGCGAATACACCTTCCAGGTTAGTTCTGGAAGATCCTGGGATCGTTTTAATATAACCTTGTTCATCCAGCTCCAGGTAATCCTTGAAGATGTCGGAGTTTGGCTGGTGACCGATAGCTACGAAGAAAGCGCTGACAGGGATCGTCTGCTCTTCGTTCTTCGCGGTATTCAGTAGTTTTACAGCTTCTACCTTGTTATCGCCCAGTACTTCCTGGGTTTCTGAATTCCAGTATACCATGATATTGGAAGTCTTGAGTACGCGGTCCTGCATCACTTTGGATGCCCTCATTTCATGACGGCGAACGATCATGTGTACATTAGAGCACATTTTGGACAGGTACAACGCTTCTTCAGCGGCGGTATCACCGGCACCAACGATCGCTACTTCTTTTCCACGGAAGAAGAATCCATCACATACGGCACAGGCAGAAACACCACTACCGTTCAGGCGTTGTTCGGAAGGGAGGCCCAGCCATTTTGCAGAAGCACCGGTCGCGATGATCACCGCATCGGCAGTAATCACTTTAGATTCGTCGATGGTAATTTTATACGGCTGACTGCTGAAATCTACGGAAGTGGCGAGGCCATAACGGATATCAGCCCCCATACGGGTCGCTTGCTTTTCAAAGTCCACCATCATCTCAGGACCCTGAATACCTTCAGGATAACCCGGATAGTTTTCTACTTCTGTTGTAATTGTCAATTGACCACCAGGTTGAATACCCTGGTAAAGCACTGGCTTCAGGTTTGCGCGGGCCGCATAAATGGCAGCGGTGTAACCTGCCGGGCCAGAACCTATGATCAATAAATGCACATGCTCTTGCTGTTGATTAGTTTCCATACTTGCTATATAAATTAATAAAGTGTGGCTCGAAATTCATTTGACTTGCAAAGGTACACTTACTTATATAATAAAAAACACCGGCTATAAAGATTACAGCCGGTGCAGTTATAGACATAATAGATTTATAATATTGACGACAGAGGTCCTCTGTGCACACTTTACTATTATCCCAGATAAGATTTGAGCGCTCCGCTGTAGCGGGCCTTTTGCAGCCTCTTGATGGCGCGTTCTTTAATTTGACGAATCCTTTCTTTTGTAAGGTCGTACTTCTGACCGATTTGCTCGATCGTTGCTCCATTTTCCCCATCCAGACCAAAATACGCATTCACAATCTCTGCTTCGCGTGGGCTGAGTGATTTCAGAACACGACGAATCTCTTCACGAAGTGAATCTCGCATTACGTCATCATCAGTAATATCTCCACCTTCCAGCAGGTCACCCATTGCTACGTCCTCTGCCTCGTGTACTGGTGCATCGAGTGACATGTGACGGGTATTGCTTTGGAAGATATTGTTAATTTCTGATTCAGACATTTCCAGGATCTCTGCTAACTCCTCTGTTGATGGCTCTCTCTCGTTCTCCTGCTCAAATGCCATGTAGGCTTTGTTCGCTTTATTGTAAGTGCCGATCTTATTTTGCGGCAGACGCACAAGACGTCCTTGTTCTGCTAAAGCTTGCAGGATGGATTGACGAATCCACCACACAGCATAGGAGATGAATTTAAACCCTTTCGTTTCATCGAACCTTTGCGCAGCTTTGATCAACCCTAAATTGCCCTCATTAATGAGGTCGCTCAGGCTTAAGCCCTGGTGCTGATATTGCTTTGCAACTGATACAACGAAACGCAGGTTTCCTGTAGTTAAACGTTCAAGAGCCTTTTGGTCGCCCATTTTGATACGTTGCGCCAATACAGTCTCTTCCTCAGGTGTTAACAAAGGGATCTTTGAAATTTCCTGCAGGTATTTTTCTACCGCCTGCGAATCACGGTTCGTGATCTGGGTGGCAATTTTAAGTTGCCTCATATTGAAAGTGTATTAGTTTATAAAATAGATAACACGAGAAGATTTATTTTGTTGAAATTAGTAAAATATATATCTTACAATCTATTCCACCTCTCTCTACTCTCGTTATAACAAATTAGCCTGCAAAGATCGTGCTAATACCCCACACTGCCAAATTCTTCTTTTACCTCACCATTCGTATAACAAAGTACTTTATATAAACGAAAGTTTATAGCCCTTTAGTAGGTATTTTTAATGGTTTATATAAATTTTAACGTTTGAAAAAGAATCTCATTCAAATTAATAACTTCACTAATTTATTCTTCAATAGATTGCAAATTCTTCAATAATGATAATTGACTTCAGGAGCGACACTTTTACCCGCCCAACGCCCGCCATGCTTGATGCCATGTACACTGCAGCCACCGGAGATGATGTATACGGAGAAGACCCTTCAGTGAATAAATTAGAAGCCATGATGGCTGCCTATTTTGGAAAAGAAGCCGCCCTGTTCTGCCCTACCGGCACCATGAGTAACCAGATCGCGATCAAGGTACATACCCAACCAGGTGATGAGGTGATTCACAGCAACTTAGCGCACATCTATATCTACGAAGGCGGCGGTATCGCTGCCACTTCCGGCGCCCAGAGCCGCCCTTTGGAAGGTGACAGAGGCATGATCACTGCCTCCGACGTATTGGCAGCCATCAACCCTGACGATGTGCACAAAGCCGCTACCAGCCTCGTTTGCCTCGAAAATACCATGAACCGTGGCGGCGGATGCTGTTATGACATGGAAGAAATTGTCAGGATCAAAGAAGTCTGCCTTCAAAATAACCTCAAACTCCACCTGGACGGTGCCCGGCTCTTCAATGCACTCGTTGCAACCGGGGAAAACCCTGCCACCTATGGGGAAATATTTGACAGTCTGTCAGTATGCCTGAATAAAGGAATGGGTTGCCCAATTGGTTCCGTTTTAATAGGTAGCACCGATTTTATCCGCAAAGCCCGCCGGGTTCGCAAAAGGATCGGTGGCGGTATGCGCCAGGCAGGCTTTATGGCAGCTACAGGTATTTATGCCATGGAACACCATATTGAAAGGTTAGCACAAGATCACCTGCATGCAAAAGACATCGCCGGGGAACTACTCAAAAAATCCTTCGTAGGCCATATGCTGCCAGTGGAAACTAACATTATCAGCTTTGACCTGATAGGCCACGACTGGACTCCCCGTCTTTTTTGCGATTACCTGAAAAAAGAAGAAATTCTGCTCAACCCTGTATCTGATACCGCGGTCCGGATGGTCACTCACCTTGACATTTCACCTGTTATGGTAGCAAAAACCTGCGCTGTAATAGCCGAAATGGAATAATCTCTTATTTTTGCACACTCTTATATAATCAGATATATCGTTAGCATGGAACTTTCTAAAAATTATACACCTGCTTCAGTTGAAGGCAAGTGGTACCAACACTGGATGGACAAAGGGTATTTCCGTAGTAAACCGGACAACCGCCCTCCTTTTACCGTTGTAATACCTCCGCCAAACGTCACCGGCGTCCTGCATATGGGACATACCCTGAACGAAACTGTACAGGATATTCTGGTACGCCGTGCCCGCATGAGTGGCTTTAATGCCTGCTGGGTGCCCGGTTCCGACCATGCTTCCATTGCCACAGAAGCCAAAGTGGTAAACATGCTCAAAACTGAAAAGGGCATCGAAAAATCACAACTCACCCGCGAGGAATTCCTGAAACACGCTTTCGAGTGGAAGGAAAAATATGGCGGTATCATTTACAGCCAGATCAAAAAACTCGGCTGCTCCTGCGACTGGGATCGTGTCACCTTCACCATGGATGACCACTACTATGAAGCAGTGATCAAAGTATTCGTAGACCTCTATAATAAAGGTAAAATATACAGGGGTGCCCGTATGATCAACTGGGACCCTAAAGCTAAAACCGCACTCAGTGACGAAGAAGTACTGTACAAAGACCTGCAGGGTAAACTGTACCATGTACAATATGCATTGGAAGATGGCGATGGTAACCTCACCGGCGAATCTATCACCATCGCAACCCAACGTCCTGAAACCATCATGGGCGATACCGCTATCTGCGTAAACCCTGACGATGAACGCTACAAACACCTGATCGGCCACTTCGCTGTTGTTCCGCTGATCAACCGTCGTGTACCCATCATCTTCGATACTTACGTTGACAAGGAATTTGGTACCGGTGCACTGAAGGTTACACCCGCACACGATATCAATGACTATAACCTGGGCCTGAAACACAACCTCGAAGTTGTTGATACCCTCAATGACGACGGTACCCTCAGCGTCGCTGCCGGCGTATTCATCGGCGAAGACCGCTTCAAAGCACGTAAACTGGTGGTGGCTGCCCTCGCTGATCAGGGCCTGCTGGTAAAAGAACAGGAATATACTACCCGCCTCGGTTACAGCGAACGTAACCCGGACACTGTAGTTGAACCCCGTATCAGTACCCAATGGTTCGTGAAGATGGCAGAACTGTCAAAACCTGCCCTCGATGCAGTTGTAAACGGTGATGTTAAGATCCACCCCGGCGATCGCTTCATGGCGACCTACAAATATTGGATGGAAAATGTAAAGGACTGGTGTATCTCCCGTCAACTCTGGTGGGGACAGCGCATTCCTTCTTACTATGCACCGGATGGTACTTTTGAAGTGGCTACCAGCCTTGACAACGCTGTCGCACAGTTCAAAGCAAAAGGTGTGGAAGTGAAAGCGGAAGACCTCCGCCAGGATGAAGACTGCCTGGATACCTGGTTCTCCAGCTGGCTCTGGCCCATGGAAGTGTTCAACGGCGTTTCCAACCCTAACAACGAAGAGATCAACTACTACTACCCTACTAACGTACTGGTAACTGGTCAGGATATCATCTTCTTCTGGGTGGCACGTATGATCATGGCAGGTCTGGAATATAAAAATGAAAAGCCATTCGGTGATGTATACTTCACCGGTATGGTGCGTGATAAACTTGGGCGTAAGATGAGTAAGCAACTGGGTAACTCCCCGGACCTGCTGGAACTGATCGACCGCTTTGGTGCCGATGCCGTTCGTTTCGGTATCATGATCGCCTCCCCTGCCGGTAATGACCTGCTGTTTGACGATTCAAGCTGTGAACAGGGACGTAACTTCAATAACAAGATCTGGAATGCCCTGAGACTGGTGAAAATGTGGGAAGGTCGTGTGGCTGAAGGCGCCAGCTACAGCGAAGAAGCTCACTTTGCAGTCAACTGGTTTGAAAACAGACTGAATGAAGTAAAAGCACAGGTAATCGATCTGTTCAAGGATTTCAAACTGAGCGAAGCCCTGAACCTGATCTGTAACCACCTGATCAGGAACGACTTCTGTAACTGGTACCTGGAATGGGTGAAACCTGGTTTTGAACAGCCAATCGATGCTGCTATCTATAAAAAGACGGTTTACTTCTTCGAAGAACTGATGCAGTTAGCACATCCGTTCCTGCCATTTGTAACGGAAGAGATCTACCAGCTCCTCGCTACCCGCGAAGCCGGAGACGACCTGACTATAAAACAATATGCAACACCTGCCACCGTTGATGCCAACATCCTGGCACAGGGCGAGCTGGCCAAAGAAGTGATCACCAGCATCCGCGATGCTCGTGCCAAGAACCAGATCAAGCCTAAAGATCCGATTGCATTGCACATCGATACTGCACAACAGAAAGCCTTCAAACAAATTGAAGACATGCTGATCAAGCAGGTAAATGCAAAAGCGATCAGTTATGTGAATGCACCAGTAAGTGGCTGTATTGCCTTGGTAATACAAAAGGATAAGTTCTACCTGGAAACAGAAACTGCACTCGATCCTGCTGCACAAAAAGAAGCGTTGCTGAAAGACCTTGCCTACAACGAGGGCTTCCTTGCCTCTGTAGACAAGAAGCTAAGCAATGAAAAATTTGTACAGAATGCCAAGCCGGAAGCTGTTGAGCTGGAACGCAGAAAGAAAGCTGATGCCGAAGCAAAGATTGCCGCTATTACGGAAAGTTTAAAATCCTTATAATTTTAGACATCGCCCGGACGTTAATTCTCCGGGCGATTTTTTTATACCCTTCAGTACTATGCACAAACACCTTATACTATCAGGTATCCTCGTTGTCATGTCTGCTTTCTCACTGTATGCACAGTCAGGAAAACCAAAGGCTACGCCAGCCAAAAAACCGGCGGCAACTCAAGCAACTACTACCCATACTAAATTACGTTTCAGAAGTACCTGGGGCATTTTTCTGAGTGATAGCATTCCCCGTCCGGAGATCGTGAAATTACTGGATTCTGCACTTGTAGTGAGAGACGAGAAGAATGTGAAATATCCAGTGGTATCGTTTGATTTTACTTATGAGAATAAGGAATATTACCTGAATGATTCTACAGGTAAACCAGGTATCTATACGGAGTATGTAGGTGATAGTTTTAAAGGAGATAAACTGCCTGCGCTGTGGGTCACAAGGATTAAGGAGATGCTGGATAAAGGAGAAGTATTTTACTTTGATAATATTATAGTGAATTATACAGGCGATAAATTGTACAGAGTACCGAAATTGCAATTTATTGTAAGATAAAAAGGGGATGTATCATAAGTTGCCGGAAGGCTCTGAGAATTGCAAGTACGAAAATTCTCTCCATCAGGTACCCGAATAAAAAGGGGCTGTCTCGAAGTTGGACAGCCCCTTTTTATTAATAGTTAAATAACTGTTGTAGCGGAATAATAAACGTAAACCTATCCTTCGCATTATCTGCCGGATCCTTATCAAACAACCTGCTATACCTAAACCCGAAAGAGAAAGGCAACACATTCCCAATCTTCGTATCAAAGAACACCTCCGTACCCGCTGATGTAAATTGGCTATGAGAATTATTGAGGTAGTTATAAGACTTACTATAATCATAAAATAAGTTCGCCCTCACCCGCATCAGGTAAAGCATCTGCCCAAAGCCCCAGTCAGGATAGGCAATCGGGAAATGATAGTTCACGCCCAATTTATACACCCATTTATAATACGGCGTATTATACCCTCTTGCATAAGCGAAATTGTCAGAAAATGAATAATTCCTCATGGTATCCCGCTGTTGGAACGCTGCCTGCAAAATCAGGTTATGGTTCTGACTCAAACCTGGTAAGTAGAGGTCAAATTTTCCATAGAACTGCTCTGCGAAAAGATCGTCCAGTGAATGATTGTAAGAGAGTACTAAATACTGACCAAAATGGGTGAACAGGTTCTGTGTCGCTTTGATCCTTGCATTGTAGAATACAAATGAATTACCAATGTACTGCAATGAAGGATGCAGGAATTTGAAATTCCCCTGTGGATATCTTTCCAGATAATGGTACGTGGAAGCAAAGGAAATGCTACGGCTATACATCCCCTCAGACAGATTCAATGGTATTGTAATCCCGCCATGTACATCCATTTCATTCCAATACAATCTTCCTCTGTTAGCATACAGGTCCGAGCGGTTAAAAGTATACGTAGCACCTGCCTGCAGATATGGGAACAGCGCACCATAAATGAAGTTGCCTGTAATAGCAGAACTACCTTCATTCCTGTTGTAAGTATATCCTAAAGAAGTAGACGCTGTATTCAGGATATTATCCCCATAAATCGTCAGACTATAATCAGGATCATCGAAGGTAGGTAACCAGCTATGCAGGTTGATCAGCTTCGTACTCTTCCTGTATTTTGTAATAGTGTAATCCTTGTCAGGCACAGTGGAGAGGATATTACCGCCTTCCTGGAAATCAGGTCTGAGCCAGCTACTGTGATAGTTTACACTGGCATCGACTGGTTTCCAGCTAATGCTATCAGTATATAACTGATAACCTCTGGATGTAAACCCACTAAATACAACACCCCTGTCTTCTATAGTAGCATGCAGTACACCGTTGTCATGATTGGTGACCTGGTGTATCTGTTTGTCAGCAAGGGTGAGGGCATATATATTATCTACGTCTTTATAGCTGGCCGTGTAGTAGATGGTATCATGCTGTACATTCGGAATGCTGAGCATGTTAAAGCTGAAAGGCGTGAGCAATTCTGCTTCACCACTGCTGAGTGATTGTTTGATCATAGCCATCTCCCCATTTGAATTGCGAACCGCACTGATCACACTTTGTTCATCCGCAGAGAATTTGGGATAGGTGTAATACCAGTTTTGTGGATTGGGTAAAGTAGCAATGACTTTGCCATCGTTTGCATCCAGCAATTGTAAACCGAATGCCTGCGAAGACAAAGTGTAAGCCGCAATGATCTTTTTACCATCTGCACTGATATCAGGAGAGAAATAACGGGTGCCGCGGGTCAGTGTTTTTTTCTTCCCGGTTTCCCGGTCATATAGTTTGATGACAGAATAATCTTTCCATCCCCAACGAGGGTCGTAGCGGGCTTCTGTCCAAACCAGGCGACCATTTTTATATCCGAAATAATCGTCAAACTGAATACCCGGTCTTGTCAGCAAAGCCTGACCGCCCGTGCTGTCGATCAGGTAAAAACCAGGTACTTTTTTGTAAGAAGATTTGTAAACGATCCACTGACCGGGTCTTACGGTATAAATGTATTTATAGTCAGTCACAGTGCGCGGTGCGCTCATCAAAGGGGCGCCGGGAACAGCGGAGTCCTTTGCATAAGTATTCCATTGTGACGCGTATTCATTCAGCATATTGTGATAGAACCCTACCACGTTTTTGCCTGTATGTTTTTTCAGACTACGGCTCATGGGATAAAACAGACCTCTGTACCGAACGGCATCGGTGGTAATGTCTTTCCAGAACATACGACCATAATGTTCGCGGCCGTACATACTCATGAGGTAACCCAGCGGGTAATGATTCGGTGTATAGTCTACATAAGAACCATTCCGCACCTTCATAAAAGAGTAGTTTCTCTTTTCTAAAGACAAAGCGCGGAAGCCATCAAAGAAAGAAGGTAGTCTGCCTCTCCCCTGATTGCTGAGTGCTGTTTCCATTGTGACGGCATCCCCTTCCCAGAACCAGTTGGGTACTGCGATGCTGGTAGCTGCTGCCAGTCCCATTTGTCCGAATACATAGGAAACAACTTTACTCGCTCCCTGATCAAAGTTGCTGTTCTGTAATACGTGCCGGTATTCATGAATGGACAATTGCTCTTCCCATTTCAGGGAACCGAGATCAGGATTGGGCGGAGGTGTCAGGTAAAACTCTGAGCGGAAAGGCCCCAGTGCCACATAACCATTAGATTCCAGGGTTTGGTTCTGGAGAACGATGTTCACTTTCATCCTTCTGGTACCAATCGAACCACGGGTATTGGCATCCAGGTAATTGACAATGTTGGCTACCCGGCGGCCTTCTTTTTCAAGACCTGCGGGGAAGATCACACGAACAGTGTCCGTATTGATCTGGTGCCATTTCAACGAAGGCGGGTTTCCGCCAAATACCTGGGCAAACAGGCTGACAGGAAAAAGTAACAGGAAGAGATACGCGAATAATCTCATAACATTTGTAGGTATAGCCTGACAATATACATAATTATTGCGTTACGCCATGCGACCTTTCGCCAGGATAGAGTCTGCCGCAGGCAAATTAAACAATCCATAAAAAAAGGGATTGGTTGTACCTGCTGGCAAAACCAATCCCTATATTAAAAATTAAAAGATCTTTTTCTTACCTCTGCAGGCCAATTTCTTACGCTATCAACACTCTGGTAAACTAATTGGAATATTCACCGCCAGGCCACCATCAGAGGTCTCCTTATATTTACTGTTCATATCCAGTGCTGTCTCCCACATGGTCTTCACCACCGCATCCAGCGATACCTTAGCCAGTTCAGGATTACTCTGTAAAGCTAACTGCGAAGCCGTAATAGCCTTAATCGCCCCCATGGTATTCCGCTCAATACAAGGTATCTGCACCAACCCCCCAATCGGATCACAGGTAAGACCCAGATGGTGTTCCATAGCTATTTCAGCAGCCATCAATACCTGCCGCTGAGAGCCACCAAGACACTCTGTCAGCGCTGCTGCTGCCATAGCAGAAGAGACGCCGATTTCTGCCTGACAACCACCCATGGCCGCAGAGATAGTAGAACGTTTTTTGAAAATGCTACCTATTTCGGAAGCAGTAAGTATAAACTGAAGGATTTTGTCTTCATAATAGCCATCACAAAAAATAATGAAGTATTGCAACACAGCAGGAATTACCCCTGCTGCACCATTCGTAGGTGCTGTCACCACACGGCCAAAGGATGCATTTTCTTCATTCACTGCCAGCGCAAAACAGCTCACCCAGTCAAGCGTATAAGCAAAATGGTTACCCCCCTGGCGGATGGCCATTATCCAACTATCGTAATCAGTATAGGTATTACCTTTTAGTAATTTCTTATTCAGCGCAGCAGCTCTGCGGGCTACCCGCAATCCTCCGGGAAGTTCGCCGGCGGTATGAATGCCGCGGTACGTGCATTCCTTCATAACCCGCCATATATTCAGCACACCTTCCCGGGTAGCTGCTTCCGATCTCCAGGCGAGTTCATTTTCCATGACCAGTTCAGATATAGAATACCCCGTCTTGATACAAAACTGCAACAACTGGCGGGCGGTATCGATAGGGAAAGGCAGATCCACCTGCGAAGCGGCGCCTGCCACCTCTCCTTCTTTCACAACAAAGCCACCACCTATAGAATAATAAGTAGCAGCTTGCTGACCGCCATCTTCAAAAGTAACTAAGAAAGTAAGTGCGTTGGGATGAAAAGGAAGCGATTCTTCGTAGAGAAAACTTATGTCTTCCAATGGGTCGAATGCGACTAATTTTTCACCGCCCAGCAGCATGGTTTTGCTGCGGCGGATGTCGTCCGTTTTCTCATTGATCTTATTGACATCGAAGGTCACGGGATCATCGCCACAAAGTCCCAGCTGTACGGCAATATCAGTACCATGCCCATGACCGGTTTTAGCCAGGGAACCATACAATAAAACGCTTACATGCTGTACTTCGGAAAGTGTCCGGCCTGCTTTTTTCAGTTCGGCCAGGAATTGTAATGCAGCCCGCCAGGGGCCTAAAGTGTGAGAGCTGGAAGGACCGACGCCTATTTTGAAAATATCAAAAACGGATATGCATTCGTGTGCCACTAGTAGTAATTTCACCAAAATTAATGCATTCCTGCAATCATTTAAAATCTACTAGTGCTATGGTGCACACCAGTACGGTATTAGTGCGAAATATTAGGGGGAATAAACTGCCTACGGCTACATCGCCAGATCCAGGAATGCTTACTTCAATCATTTAAAATCTACTAGCTGTACGGTGCACACCAGTACGGTATTAGCGGGAATAATGCTGCCTACGGCTACGTCGCCAAATCCAAGGCGGCTGGGTATGATCATGAAGATAGTGCCACCTTTGCCTATTTTGCGAAGACCGATCTGCCAACCGGCAATGTGATCTTTGAGCTGACGGCCGTCGAAATCGGTAGAACCGAAACTGGCATCCAGCAGCGTGTCTTGCAGGTTGCTACGGGTATAAATGAGGGTAGGTATATTAAAGAGGTTCATCATTTGAGTAGAGTCACCCATGTCCATGATTTTGTAGTACAATCCATTGGAGTCTCTTTTCATGGTCAGGCCATGATCGGAAATATAAGATTGTATAGCATATTCCTGTGATCCAATACTGGATGGATCATTGGAATACAAATCATCGTCTGCCGACGCTGAACAGGCAGATAGGCACAGTAAGAAAAGGATAGATTGTAAAAATATCTTCATGCTTATATAACGGCATATGCTTATGCAAAGTTACAAAGCCTGTCGGTAAAAGATGAGCCGGTGTCGACGAAAAATACTCACCGGAAGGTGAAAATATGAAGTAAGGGTATAAATATCCGGCAAATGTCTAAAGAGTATAAAACAACTTTTCTATGATTTATTTTAAGCCTGACACAAATCAATTGCAAGCTATTGCAAAGCTAAACCGTGAAAAGTATACTACTGCAGCACCATTTCCTCACATTTATCTTGATAATGTATTTCCGGATCTGGCATTAGAAACTATTCTGGAAGAGTTTCCCACCACCAAACAGGCCCACTGGCAGCAGTTTAATAATAATAAAGAAGTAAAACTCGCAGCTAAAAATGAACAGGATTTCGGGGATTTTACCCGGCATTTTATTCATATGCTCAATTCAAGATCTTTTATTGATTTTTTAGAGACCCTCACAGGCATCCCCGGATTATTGCCCGATCCATACCTGGAAGGAGGTGGCCTCCATATGATTAAACGTGGTGGTATGTTGAAAGTGCATGCAGACTTTAACAAGCATCCTAACACCGGACTTGACAGAAGATTGAATGTGCTTATTTATTTAAATAAGGAATGGGAAGAATCTTATGGAGGACATTTGGAGTTGTGGGACAAGAATATGGAAAAGTCCATGGTAAAGATCCTGCCTATATATAACAGGATGGCTATCTTTTCAACGACTTCGCATTCCTACCATGGACATCCTGATCCATTAATGTGTCCTGAAAATCGTACCCGAAAATCAATAGCATTATATTATTATACCAATGGCAGGCCATTAGAAGAAGCCACTGCGAGCCATAACACCATATTTAAATTGAGGAAAGAAGATGCTAAAAGTACTTTGAAGCAAACATTAAGAGATTGGATTCCGCCGGTTTTATTAAGAACTTTTACCAAATAAAAAGATATACTGTAGCACTGCTGTTGCCTGCAACCAAAGCAGTGCTACCTCTTATTCCTGTTTAACAATATGACCTTCTATGCTCGTATTAAAAAAATAAAAACCAACCATTTATCTAAACAGTAGGACCTTCTATGCTCGTATTAAAAAGTAAAACCAACCATTTATCTAAACAATACGACCTTCTATGCTCGTATTAAAAAGTACGCCCATTTATCCCCTCCTTAACTATACTACAATCTATTTCCTTCTTAAATTATAGAACAAGGATACCCGAACGCCTATCCAGGTATTTAATTCATAATAATTCCCATTCCCGCCAATCTTCGCATTATAGACAGGGGTGCCATATCCATAATAATGTGTTTCCATATTCAACTTATTCACTGTTGAATCATTCGACTTTTTCAATGTTGAATAATTCACTTCCACCTGCAGGTTCAACCGAGGGCGGATCGTCTTCGACCACGACACACCGTAAGAATTCATCCGCTCGCGCAACAGTCCTCCCTGCGGAACTGTATCTATAGATTTCCTTGATAGGGCACCGGTGGTAAACTCTGCATGCAATGCTGTATATTCATCCAGCGGGAAACGTATACCAGCTCCATATCTGAACCGCATACCTCTGGATGCAACGCCCAATGTTGCGATACCATAAAAATACTGTATCCCCGCCTTCACACTGGCACTGCCATATACAATGTCATTTGCTGTAAATCCTGCTTCAGCCAGTAGGGGCGCCCACAAATGTGGTAGCACAATATGCCGTTTTTCCTTTTTCCGGGAAGCTTCTTTTGTGTCACTCACTTTCCGGTCATTGATTATCATATGTCGTGGCTTCACATTTGGTGCAACCGGTGATGGGGTGATGTTGTAATCAGCATGAACCGGGCTTAAAACATACGCCGGATAAGCAGGCACCATCGAACTTTCAGCAGGTATCAATACACTTTTAGTAGCTATCGACTCCTCCTTCGTAACTACCGTCTCCTTTTTCGAAGCTCCCGATTCATTTTTCGCAACTATCGTCCCCTTTTTCACAGCTCCCAATTCACTTTGCGTAGCTACTGCTCCCCTTTTCACAGCTCCCGATTCATTTTTCCCAGCCACCGTCCCTTTTTTCACTGCTCCCAATTCACTTTTCGCAACTACCACTCCCCTTTTCGCAGCTCCCGATTTATTTTTCCCAGCCACCGTCCTTTTTTTCACTGCTCCCAATTCATTTTTCGCAACTACCACTCCCCTTTTCACAGCTCCCGACTCACTTTGCTTACCTCCTGCCTCCCTTTTCACAGCCACTGACAATACTTCCCGGGACGTCCCTTTAGCTGTATACTTCCCACCTTGCCCTCCATCCACCTTCTTCCCAGGCTTATAATCTGTAAATAAAATATGATCCCCCAATATCCTATACTCCAACCCCACCTGCTGCTGCACCTCCCTCATCACATCCTCCAGCTTCCATTTTCCGGCTTTCAGATGTACACTCTTCTTCAACGAAGTATTCTGCATATTCAATGAATACTCCACCCCCGTCTGAGCAGCTATCGCCTTTGCCAGCTCGGGTATATCCATCGAGGGTTGGGTAATAGTAATAACACGTTGAGTTAACTGGGCATACAACGGCAGATTGGACAGGATCATTACAATACAGTATAGCAGGAAGTTACTCTTCTGCTTCAATAGATATTTCATCAGAATTCAGATAAGTATATTTTAAATTAAGTGTAGAAGTAATAACATCCAGCACATACTCTAAACGTTTATTGTCAAACACACTGGAAATCCGGAGCCGTGCAAGGGCGGTATCTTTGATACTGATCTTTTTCTGGTATGCGATCGACAACCTTGTGATGATATCCACTAACTGCTCGTCATCGAACACAAAGTGATACGTTTCCAGAAATAATGTACCCCATTGCTTGTAGTAATATCCCATTTGGTTAGCCCCGATCACAATATTCTTCCCTCCTTCCTCCATATTCACTTTACCTGAAGTCACCTGCACCATAATAAGACTATCATTTTCAGATACATGGAAACTTGTACCCAATACAGTGATGGTAACAGGCCCTGTTTCTACAACAAACGGTTTATCCGGATCGAAGGTTACATCAAAAGCACCGTTTCCTTTCAATATAATAGTACGTGTATTCCCTTTAAATTTTTCAGCATACCTTATTTCGCTGCCGGGAGCAATCCGGGCAACAGAGCCATCTGGCAGGGATTGTATCGCAGCAGTACCCCTATGATGAACAACTTTTTGTTGAGATAACAACACAATAAACGTTATCAGGGAGGCAGCAGCCAGCCATGGAATATAGCGTACGGGCTGTTTTGATTTACCGGCAATCGCCTTCCATACGACCTCCTTATCAGGTAAAAAATAGGACCGGTGGCTGGTAGCATTCCATGCAACCCAGCTGGCATTGAAGACCCCCTCATTATCTGTATGACTGGACCTCCATCCATCAATGGCCATTGCTTCTTCCGGGAGAGCCTCCCCCGCAAAATATTTTGTTAGCAGATCGTCCGAGATGTTAAAGTTTAATGCTCCCTGTGCCATAATTAATGAAAGAGTTTATGAAATTCGGTCAATAAGTATAGGTACATATAACCAGGCATCTCTCTTTTCCCATAGTTGCATGAAGATCACCTGTACGGCATCTTTTGCTTCGTCGCTGTCTTTCAGAATAGTGTAAGCATATCGGTGTAATATCTCAAAATATTCATTGAGGTAACCTGCTAGTACATCTGTATTGGTAATAATTGCTTTCAATTGCGAAAGTGGATAGTTGTATCTGATAGGTAGACAACTGTGGGGCAGGTATACCCTTATAAAAATAATTATACCCGTGTAAAAGCAAATACACTCAATATTCAAATAACCATACCGACATACTCCCCCATACCCACAAAATGAACAAACCTTCCCATAATTAACCAAACCCTCATCAACCTATACCCCACAAAACAACCCCAACCCTCATAACCCCATAAAAAAAAGAAGCCGCCTCAATTAATGAGACAGCTTCCTTTTTATAATTAATTACCAATATTAGTAATCCATACCCATACCGTGACCACCTGGCATTGCAGGAGCTGCGGATTTAGGCTCTGGCTTATCTGCAATCACACACTCAGTGGTCAGCAGCATACCAGCAATTGAAGCAGCATTTTCCAGTGCGATACGAGTCACCTTAGCAGGGTCGATTACACCAGCAGCCAGCAGGTTTTCGTAAACTTCAGTACGAGCGTTGAAGCCAAAGTCACCTTTACCTTCTTTCACTTTCTGAACTACGATAGAACCTTCGATACCTGCGTTAGCAGTGATCTGACGCAGCGGCTCTTCAATCGCACGTTTAACGATTGCGATACCAGTCTGCTCATCTTCGTTCTCTACTTTCAGGCTTTCCAGAGATTCGATAGCGCGGATGTAAGCAACACCACCACCAGGTACGATACCTTCTTCTACAGCCGCACGGGTAGCGTGCAGTGCATCGTCTACACGGTCTTTCTTCTCTTTCATCTCAACTTCGGTAGCAGCACCTACGTACAGTACAGCAACACCGCCGCTCAGCTTAGCCAGACGTTCCTGCAGTTTTTCACGATCATAGTCAGAAGTTGTTACTTCGATCTGAGCTTTGATCTGATTAATGCGACCCTGGATAGCTTCTTTTTCGCCTCTACCACCTACAACGGTAGTATTGTCTTTATCGATAGTTACGGATTCTGCACGACCGAGGTAGCTCAGGTCAGCATTTTCCAGCTTGTAACCTTGTTCTTCGCTGATTACGATACCACCAGTCAGGGTAGCGATATCCTGCAGCATTTCTTTTCTTCTGTCACCGAAACCAGGAGCTTTTACAGCAGCTACTTTCAGCTGACCACGCAGTTTGTTTACAACCAGGGTAGCCAGTGCTTCACCTTCCAGGTCTTCAGAAATGATCAGCAGTTGCTGGCCGTTCTGAACGATTTTTTCCAGGATATGCAGGATGTCCTTCAGGGTGCTGATCTTTTTGTCGTAGATCAGGATGTAAGGATTCTGCAGCTCAGCGTGCATTTTCTCGCTGTTGGTGATGAAGTATGGAGACAGATAACCACGGTCAAACTGCATACCTTCTACTACTTCTACAGTAGTGTCAGTACCTTTCGCTTCTTCTACAGTGATTACACCATCTTTGGTTACTTTGCTCATTGCTTCAGCGATCAGTTTACCAATGGTAAAGTCGTTGTTTGCAGAGATAGCAGCAACCTGCTCGATTTTCTGAATGTCGTTACCAACTTTTTCAGACTGACCTGCCAGGTTTTCAACGATAGCCTTAACAGCCTTGTCGATACCACGTTTCAGATCCATTGGGTTTGCACCAGCAGCTACGTTCTTCAGACCTTCGCTGATGATTGCCTGAGCCAGAACGGTTGCAGTAGTCGTACCATCACCAGCAATATCTGCGGTTTTGGAAGCCACTTCCTTTACCATCTGGGCACCCATGTTCTCAATTGGGTCTTCCAGTTCAATTTCTTTAGCCACGCTTACACCGTCTTTAGTCAGACCAGGTGCGCCAAATTTCTTCTCAATAACAACGTTACGACCTTTTGGGCCCAGGGTTACTTTAACAGCATCTGCCAGAATATCAACGCCCTTCTTCATTTTGTTACGGGCTTCGATGTTAAAGAATATTTGCTTTGCCATAATAGCTTTGAATTTTTTTAAATTTTACGGATTGTTTTGTGTGTGCGCTAATTGGTTAAACAATTGCTAAAATGTCAGACTCACGCATGATTAAGTAATCGCCACCTTCAATACTGATCTCTGTACCGGAATATTTACCATACAGTACAGTATCACCAACTTTCACAGTTACCGGCTCATCTTTTTTACCGGGACCAGCCGCTACTACAGTACCTCTCTGTGGTTTTTCTTTCGCAGTATCCGGGATGATGATACCACCAGCGGTCTTTTCTTCTGCTGCTGCGGGTTTCACAATCACCCTGTCAGCTAAGGGTTTAATACTTAAATCTTTTGCCATATAATTATACTTTTTAAAAAGATAAGATGATTTTCTGATCCTTGGTCCTCGATAATTGTGCCAAGGCCCCGATCGGGTCATTTTTTCAGGAACCCCTGTTTTTCTTCCTGTAGAGACCTGACAAAAATGCCAATTTTTCAGCAAAACCTGACAAAACATTCTAAAATGTGAGTAACTACCAGATTAAAAGCCTGTTAGCCTGCCTGAAGGTACACCCCTTTTTATTCCCCCCTATCAGACTGTTACGTAAAATGTACCCCCCTCTGTTCGATTACCCCTTTTTTTACATAGCTTTGCGCCCTCATACAGTTCTTGATTATAAGATGATTAGCAGAAGAAATATCCGGGTAAAGGTCATGCAAACCCTTTATGCCCTGGAAACGATGGAGCCAGGTACTATTAAGCCAGGTACGGCTACCAGCTTACTGAACGAGAAGCTGGACCAGACCAGTCAGATCTTTACCTATTTATTATATTGCCTTACTCAGGTAGCGCAATATGCGGAAATAGACGCACAACAACGTGCTTCTAAACATCTTCCCTCAGCCGAAGACCTGACCGTAAACACCAAAATTGCAGGCAACGAGTTCATTTTCCAGATTATTAATGATAAAGGATTCCAGGTAAACCTGGAAACCTGGAAGCTCAAACACATTCCGGAACAGGATATGCTGCGTAAGCTCTATCACATCCTGGTAGCCTCTGAAATCTATCAGACTTATATCCAGGAACCTTCCCGCGATAAAAAGGCTGAAAAAGAAATTATCGAATACATCTATAAGGAAATACTTAGCAAAGAGGAACTCTTCCTTCAGCACATGGAAGATACCTTCCTGCACTGGGGTGACGACGCAGAGATGATGTCCCTGCTCATTGCTAACTACATGCACAAACCTCACCTGTTCAACTTCCTTCAGCTCATCAGCAGAGAAAAACTGGAATACGCCAGGGATCTCCTGCTTACCGTACTGGACAAGAAGGATTACTGCCTTGAACTCATCAAGCCAAAATTACAGAACTGGGATCCTGAGCGTATTGCCGCTGTCGATATGCTGCTGATGGAAATGGGCGTGTGCGAATTCCTCTTCTTCCCAACTATTCCTACCAAGGTAACAATCAACGAATATATAGATCTGGCCAAAGCCTACAGTACGCCACAAAGCGGACAGTTCGTAAACGGCATACTCGACAATATCCTGAAAGACCTGGATGCGGCTCACCAGATAAAGAAAATAGACCGTAACAAAAAATAACTAATTTTGAACCTATGAAGAAGGTATTCTACCTGCTAGCCTGCAGTACCCTCCTCCTGGGAGCCTGCGGCGGCAATAATCAAAGCAGTAAAAAAGGGGCCGGTACACCCGTTACCGAAATTAAAAAGGGTACCCCCACCATCTCTTTCGAAGAAATGGAACATAGCTTCGGTAATGTCGTGGAAGGTGAAAAAGTAGAGTATTCATTCAAATTTACTAACACTGGCGATGCGCCGCTGGTCATTACAGACGCTACCTCCAGCTGTGGCTGCACCATCCCGGATTGGCCAAAAGAACCAATCCAGGCCGGAAAAAGCAGTTACCTGAAAGTAGCATTTAACAGCGCAGGCAAGTCCGGCTTCACTACAAAGCAGATCGTACTCCATGCCAATACCACTCCAGCGCTGGTACAGGGACCAACGATCATTTGTACCGTGGTAAAACAATAATAAACTAACAACAACAAATACAAACATTTACGATGTACACAAACATGCTTAACATTTTACTGATGGGTGCTCCGGGTGGAACCCAGGGAGGTAGCGGTGGTATGGTGCAGCTGCTGTTTTTTGGTGGTATGATCCTGGTGATGTGGTTATTCATGATCCGTCCTCAGACAAAAAAAGCTAAAGCACAGAAAGATTTTATCTCCAACCTGAGAGAAGGTGATAAAATCGTCACCATTGCTGGTATACACGGTAAGATCAATAAATTCAATGATAACAATACCGTTAAGATCGAAGTTAGCGCAGGTACTTACCTGACTATCGAACGTTCTGCAATCTCAATGGAATATACCACTGCTCAGCAGAAAGCTGCTGAACCAGCTGCTAAATAATTCAACATCCGAAAGGATGACAGGTCCCAAATTCCTTTACCGGAGTTTGGGATTTTTTTTGATCTTTGGACATATGTTAAAAATAGGTATTACAGGAGGCATCGGCTCCGGCAAGAGTACTGTATGCAAGATCTTCTCCCTGCTTGGTATCCCCGTATACTATGCGGACGATGCCGCTAAAGAGATCATGCATACTGACACGCTCCTCAAAGCCAGTATCATTCAGCACTTCGGCGAAGACATGTACGACGAAAACGGCCAGCTGCAACGCGCTGCCCTGGGCAAAATTGTCTTTAATGATAAAGACAAACTGGAACTGCTCAATTCCCTCGTACATCCCGCCACCATCCGGCATAGCGAAGAATGGGCCGACAAACAGCAAGCCCCTTATATCATTAAGGAAGCTGCCCTCCTGTTCGAATCCGGTTCCTTCGCCTACCTGGACAGGATCATTGGCGTGACCGCCCCTCAGACCCTGCGCATTCTCAGGGTCATGAAGCGTGACAACGTCTCCCGCGAGGATGTGCTGGCACGTATGTACAAACAAATCGAAGAACCCATCAAAATGAAATTGTGTGACTATGTCATTCACAATGATGAACAACAGATGGTCATACCTCAGGTACTCGCCCTCCATGCTAAATTGCTGGAACTGGCAGGCGCCTAATCAATCACCTTAAAATATCTGCATGGGGAAAACCGTCAATTCATCCAAAGCTACACCCGTTCTGCTGCTGGAACTGCAGAGTAATTACCCGGAACCTATTAAGATCAACGCCGGTTTATTGAAAGAAAATGCCGGTGGCCGTACCTGTCAGCGAATGCCCCTGCATGATAAAAAATCCCTGTCGATATTTAATACCCTGCCCGCCGGCGTTCAACACCTGCTGCAACCATGTACACAGGAAGCCATGCTGTATAAGGAACTGCAACTGAAAGATAAATTCAGAGAGGCCCCCGTGAGAGAACTGACCTTACAGCAGTATGTACAGGAAGGCATGCAGCAATACCTCTACAATACCTTACAGCAACTGCGCCCCCTCACTCCTGTACTACCGTGGTATACCATGATCACAGACGACAGCATGCTGATGAAACATACCCGGCCCGCTACCGTCAATAACTATACACCTTCCCTCTCCTTTGAACTGGTGCAGGTCGATGATGGCGTTATCCGCATGGTGGCATTCGTCAATATCAACAATCAGCCTTTCCCTCTCTCCGGCTTTGAGCACTATGGTTTCTTACTGCGTAGCCGCGGAGAGCTCTTTATATTACCGCCTGCCAGTGCCAATGCCCTGGCAAAATTCTCCGGTGGCTACATCGATGCCATACCCGGCCAGGAAGGCGCTTTCATCCAACAGGTAGTTGAACCCCTCAGCGAATTATTCCCTGTCAATAAAAGTATTCTGCTGGAGAAGGAAGTGATCGATGTCACCCCCTCCTGCAACATATGGCTCAGTGAACTGAATAAATCTTTTCTCGTACTCACGCCGCAATGGCAGTACGGGCAATTCACCATCGACGATTCACCCGACAAAGTCGTACTTCGCACGGAAGGCGATACACAATTCGAGATCAAAAGACACCTGGATGAAGAAAAAGAGATCATTACCTTCATCCGCTCCTTGCATGCCCGCTTTGCACAACAGCGCAACGGTTATTTCTACCTGTCCTTTGCTGATGCAGAAAAAAACCAGTGGTTTGTAAAATGCTATCGTAAACTCACCGACCGGAACATCGGCGTATATGGCATGGATCAACTGCAACATTTCAGGTACAATACCAACGTACCTGTGATGGATATTCACTGGTGCGGCGATGATAAAGATGCCTTTGATCTTGAAATCAAAATCCACTACGGCGATATCCCCGTTGCATTGGTAGACCTGCAGAAAGCTTTGGTGCACAAGCAACCACACCTGTTACTGAAAGATGGTACCATCGGTGTGATCCCCGAAGAATGGCTGCATAAATATGACCTGCTCTGGAAACTGGGACAGGTACAGAAAGATAAGCTGAAACTCTCCCGCCTGCATTTTACTATCGCACAGGAGATGCTGCAAGGCAATCATTCAGAAGATACCCTGCAACGGTTACAACGGCTGCAGGCCCAGCCAGGTACAGATTTTCCTGTACCAACGGCTATTCAGGCACAACTGCGAAATTACCAGCTGGCGGGTTTTCAGTGGATGTGCCTCCTCGATGCCATGCGCTGGGGCGGCTGCCTCGCAGATGATATGGGTTTGGGTAAGACCTTACAGACCATCACTTTTTTACAACACCTCTCTAATAAATACCCCGGTGAAACCCACCTGGTCGTATGCCCCACTTCCCTCATTTATAACTGGGAAAGTGAGCTGAAGAAATTCGCACCTGAATTAAAATACGCCATCTACCATGGCGGAAACCGGCATTACGATCCCGCTGGTTATGATTTAATTATTACCAGCTATGGCACCGTACGTAGTGACCAGAATATCTTTGCCAGTCACGTTTTCGGATATATTGTGCTCGATGAAAGCCAGGTGATCAAAAACCCTGCTTCACAGACCACAAAGGCTCTGCAGGTACTACAATCGCGCAACCGCCTTATCCTGAGCGGTACGCCTATCCAAAACAATACCATGGACCTCTATGCGCAAATGAACTTTGCCAACCCTGGATTGTTGGGCAACCAGGCATTCTTCCGCACTGAATTTGCCATGCCTATTGACAAATATGCAGATGCCGGAAAAGCAGGTCAGTTACGCCGCCTCATCTACCCATTCCTTTTAAGACGTACAAAAGAACAGATAGCCCAGGACCTGCCGGACAAGACTGAGATCATTATGTGGTGTGAAATGGGCGATGAGCAACGACAGGCATACAATCGCATCCGCGATCTGTACAAAGAGAAGGTGTTAAACCGCATTCAGGAACAGGGAATCGCAGCTAGCACGATTTATGTACTGGAAGGTCTGACCCGTCTGCGACAGGTATGTAATGCACCTCAGCTGGTGGAATCTGAATCGCATATCACCCATTCTGTTAAACTGGATGAGCTGATGCGCGAAATCAGTGAAAACACCGGTGCGCACAAGGTACTGGTCTTCTCACAGTTCACCGGCATGCTGCAGCTCATAGCGAAAGCTATGGAGCAGGAAGGGCTGAAATTCCTCTATCTGGATGGCAGCACAAAAGCAGAAAATCGCCAACAACTGGTGAACCAATTCCAGCAGGAAGAGGAAATGCGGGTATTCCTCATCAGCCTCAAAGCAGGTGGTGTAGGTTTGACGCTGACGGCCGCAGACTATGTATACCTGGTAGATCCATGGTGGAACCCGGCCGCTGAGCAACAGGCCATAGACCGTACTCACCGTATCGGGCAGCAGAACAAAGTATTTGCCTACAAGATGATCTGTAAAGACAGCGTGGAAGAAAAGATCCTTGCATTACAGCAACGGAAAAAGATGATTGCAGATGATCTGATCAGTGAAGATACCGGCTTTGTGAAAAAACTGACGGAAGATGATGTGGCATTTTTGTTCAGTTAATAAAATTATTTTCGAAATTTGTGGTATGTTAAATAACTCCAGGTCAATTATCATGCTTATGGTGGCATTCTTTGCCACTTCATTCACGGTTCGTGCCCAGCAAGGGGCGCCTCCGAAATTCCCTGAAGGCTTTAATATTCAGAAAGGGGTAAATATTGGTTACTGGCTATCAGAATCCAACGGCCGTAACGGTACAGCACAGGTTGATTTTTTTGGTGAGCAGGATGTGGTCTTACTCGCACAAAAAGGATTTGATCACCTACGTATACCTATTGATGAAGGTGAACTGTGGAATTATAAGAATGAGAAATATACAGATGCTTTTAAGTATATACATGCTGCCATAGGCTGGTGTAAAGCAAACAAGCTGCGTGTGATTATTGACCTGAATACACTGAAGGGACACCGCTTGTGGAGCAATGATGATGAGCAGGATCGCTTCATTGACATCTGGAAAGAACTGGCGCTGGAGCTGAAAAAATATCCAACAAATCTGGTAGCATATGAGTTACTCAGTAACCCGGCTGCAGATAGTGCTGCAGAATGGAATGACCTGCTGGCAAAAGCTATCAAAGCCATCCGTGAAATTGATCCTAAAAGAGTAATAGTAGTAAGTAGTAACCAGAATGGCAGTTACAGTACGTTTTCACAACTGAAATTACCTGAAGGAGACAATCACATTATCCTCAACTTCCACTATTACGAACCCGTTTACTTTACCCATTACCGTTATAGTGGCAGCAGACAACAGGATTACAGCGGACCGGTTCATTATCCCGGTGCAACGATCACTGCCAAAGAGCTGAACCAGCAACCGGCCACTATCAGGAACCTGCTGGCAGGTAGTACGCAGGATTATAATGAAGATATTATAGCAGATCAGATAGCAATCGTAGCGAGAGTTGCAAAGAAGTTTAAGGTGCCGATTATTTGTGGAGAATGGGGCTGTACAAGTCTTACACCCAGAAAAGACAGAATACGTTGGTACAAGGATATGAAAAAGGCGCTGGATAAAAACACGCTCTCCTGGACGGTGTGGACGTATAAAGGAGATTTTGGGATAATGGCCGATGATGGCAGTGAGGATGATAAACTACTCAAATTACTCACTAAGGAATAAAGAATTTCTAAACGGTTTTGTCTGACGACAAAACCGTTTTTCTTTTAGAGAAATTACTATATCCAAATTTAAATCTACTCCTACTTCACAATCCAATACGCCAACGCCAGCCACACCAATCCCTTTACCAAAAAGAACAGGAAACCCCAGATTCCTACCCTCCTGATCCACTTTACCCAGGTATTTTTTGCTGTTGTTATTGCCATAAGTAAACTATTTATATGCAAAATAATATAGTCCCCCAAAAGAGCAAAATTGCTTTTATCTATACCCCGATAGGTAAGCAAAGCTTGTTATCCCCCAAATAAAAAGCCCCTCGGTTACACCGAAGGGCTCTTGTATATCAAACATTTAATTGAACACTATTTCTTAACAGCTGCGCCAGCTAAGCCTTTCTTATCTGCATCTTTTACAGGAATTGCTTCGCTTTCATTAGCCAGCTCATTCTTTTTGTCGAAGTCCACCAGAACCGGTGCAGCTACGAAAATAGATGAGTAAGTACCGGTTATTACACCAATCAGCATCGCAAATGCGAAACCACGGGTTACCTCACCACCAAAGATGAAGAGAATCAGGATGGTCAGGAATACTGTCAGAGACGTCATTACTGTACGGCTCAGTGTATCGTTGATCGCCTTGTTGATGATGGTGTCTCTTGACTGACCCTTCATCTGACCACCGCGGAAGTACTCACGGATACGGTCAAATACGATCACGGTATCGTTCATGGAGAAACCTATCACCGTTAGTATTGCCGCAATGAAGTGCTGGTCAACTTCCAGTGGGAACGGTACGAGATCATGGCAATAAGAGAATACCGCCAGTGTTACCATCACGTCATGCAACAGGGAGAAGAGGGTACCGATAGAATACTGCCATTTGTTGAATCGTAACAGGATGTACAGGAAGATCACTATCAGTGACAGGATCGTCGCTTTCACCGCACCTGCACGCAGGTCATCAGAGATGGTTGGTGATACTGTCTGGGAAGCTACGATGTAACGGGGTGAAGAGAATACTTCATAAGTCACATTATTATCGTAGAATTTCTTCAGACCATTGTACAGTTTCTCAGTTACTTCCTTATCAACTTCAGGACTCTGTTCGTTGATCTTATAGTTGGTAGTAATGTTCAGCTGGTTAGTGTTACCGATAGTTTTCACATACGGCTCTGTACCAAATTCTTTTTCCAGTACGTCACGTACTTCTTCTGTCTTCATAGGCTGTTCGAAACGAACAGTGAAACTACGACCACCATCAAAGTCAACACCGTGACGGAAACCGTGAATGAAGGAAGAGGCACCCAGCAGGATCATGATACCAGAGATCACATAAGCATACTTTCTCTTACCTACGAAGTCAAAAGCTGCATGCTTGAAGATCTTCCTGGAAATAGGAGTGAAATATTCGAAGTGACGTTTCTTGTTGGTATAGTAATCAGTTACGATACGGGAGATCATGATACCACAGAACAGGGACAGTAACAGACCGATGATCTGAGTGGTAGCAAAGCCCAGTACAGGACCTAGACCGAAGTAGAACAGGATAATCGCAGTGAGCAGGGAGGTGATGTGACCATCCAGTATAGGCGCATAAGAACGCTTGTAACCATGTTCCACCGCCTGCTGGTAATTTCTGCCATGCATCAGTTCGTCCTTAATACGTTCAAAGATGATTACGTTCGTATCTACGGCCATACCTACAGTCAGTACCAGACCGGCTATACCAGGCATCGTTAGCGTCGCACCGAGCGAAGCAAGAATACCGAAGGTGAACAGCAGGTTCAGTATCAGCGCGATGTTTGCAACGAAACCAGCAGTATTATAATATACCAGCATCAGTACGAAGATCACGATGAAGGAAATGATGAAGGATTTAGCACCAGCTGCGATAGATTCAGCACCCAGGGTTGGTCCGACAATCTGCTCCTGAACGATTTTAGCCGGAGCAGGCATTTTACCTGATTTCAGGATATTTGCAAGGTCTTTCGCCTCTTCAACGGTAAAGCTACCAGTGATCTGGGAGTGACCTCCAGGAATTTCATTAATAATAGAAGGAGCTGTGTAAACGATGCTATCCAGTACCACCGCTACATAGTTCAGGTTGCTGCGATCGTCTTCTGCGCCACCTTTAGGAGCCAGTTCGCCGGTCAGCTTTTTCCATTCTCTCGCACCTACGTTATCCATAGTCATGCTGATCTCAGCATTACCATTCTGGTCGAAATCCTGTTTAGCATCTACAACTCTTTCACCGCTTACACGTGGAGCTGGGTTAGCCGGATTGATTTTCAGACCAAATACTTCGATCACACCATGGCGATCTGTTTTATTTTCAGGACCAAAAGCAAATACCAGGTCTTTAGGCATTACGGCTCTCACCGCAGGCAATGTCAGGTAAGCTTTGAAGGTAGCAGTGTCAGAAGGGAGGATTCTACCGATAGTAGCACTAGGATATGGACCTTCCTGTGTAACGTTCGGATGCAGAATACCAAACAGTGGGTTAGACTTCATGAATTCCTTTTCTGCGTTCGCCATCAGCTTGGCAGAGTCAACTTTACCGTTCTTATCCTTTGCAGAATCATTCATGAAGGAAGCAAGGCTACCTTCTTTAGAAGTATCAGCAGCAGCTTTGCCAGCTTTTACAGTATCTACTGTAGCAGCAGCAGCAGTATCAGCAGTGGCTGGTTGAGGGGTGGAAACATTTTTCAATGCTTCGTTCATCTTCACCAGTACGTTGTTAAAGAAATCTGCGTCGTTTCTGTAAACTTCGCGGAACTCCAGGTTCGCACTTGCCTGCAGGTATTTCCTTACACGATCAGGGTTGTCTACCCCAGCCAGTTCTACGGAGATAATACCTTTGCTTTCGTCCAGGCTGATGTTTGGAGAAGCTACCCCAAACTTGTCAATACGTTTTTGCAGTACGAGGTAAGTATTTTTAATGGCAGCTCCTGCTTCGCTACGGATCACTTTCAGAACGTCCGCGTTAGAGCTGTTGAAATTGATGTCTTTCTGGTAAGCGTTGGCAAAAATGGTTGCCAGACGACCGTTAGGAGCTACCTTCTGGTATTCCTGCCCGAACAATGTTACAAAATCCGACTGGCTGGTCTTTTTTGCTTCAGCTGCATTCCTCAGCGCCTGGTTAAAAGCTGCATCAGTCGAGTGACCGCTCAGCGAACGAATCACATCTTCCACGCTCACATCGAGCACTACGTTCATACCCCCCTGGAGGTCAAGCCCAAGGTTCAGCTCTCTTTCCTTGGCTTTAGTATAGGTTATGTACCAGGGAAAACCCGCGATCTGTTGATTGCTGGTGCTATCCAGTATCCTTTGTCTCCTTACTTTTATCAGATCAGTCAGTGTATCCTGATAAAAAGCCTGTTGCTCTTTACTGTTTGGATACTTCTCCACAGCACTTTTGTTCGTCTTTAAGACGTCGTTTTTGGCTTGCAGGTCTACCTTGCTCTCGTAGCTGCGGACCAGAAACGTGAAAGACAAGTAATACACAGAGATAAGGATCAATGCACCGGCAAAAAATCTAACCAGTCCTTTAAGTTGCATATTGTTTCGGGTTTATAAAAAAATTTTAAGAGTTGCAAAGATAGAATTTAAATTGATATATTAAAGCCGGAGAAACTCAGAAAAGGAAAAAGGTGGAAAATATTGGTTTTCAACTCTTAAACCGGAGTTTTTTGCCCTTATTTAGTCTTCTCTAAGTGTGTGCCAATGCTTTTCTATCTGGTTGATACTATACTTTGCAGGCTGCAATACTAATAAAAATATGCAAACCTCCAATTACCTTCCCCAAGACTCTTTTTTAGATTCCCTGCTAAAATCACAGGCAACCCGCCTTGGACCTGTATTTGCCGACCCCGAAAGATACCGGCTCCAGCTGATCTATACGAGGATCGACCGGGATGGGCACAATTACCCTCATTGCACTGATTTTAGCTATAATCTGGACAAAAATACCTATTTCTACCCCGCCTCTACCATAAAACTGGCCGCCACTGCCCTTGCCCTGGAAAAACTGAATGACCTTTCTATCAGGGGACTGGACCGTCATACCCCCATGATCACCGGAAGTATGCCCGGCGCTACCCCGGCCGTCCTCACAGATGCCTCCTCCCCTTCCGGATTCCCCTCCATCGGTAATTATATAAAGAAGATATTGATAGTCAGTGACAACGATGCCTTCAACCGGCTCTATGAATTTATCGGTCAGGAAGCCTTTAATAAAAGCCTCTGGGCCAAAGGGTACCCCTGGGCACAGATCAGACACAGGCTGGGAGTCACCGGTATTTCCCCCGAAAAAAACCGGTACACCAACCCCATTACTTTTCGCAGGGGCAGAAAGGTCATCTACCAGCAACCTGGTCTATACAGCTCCCTCACCTTCTCCCCCAGATATGACCTGGTGGGAAAGGCATACTATAATGAACAAAATGAACTGGTTGAAACCCCAATGGATGCCTCGGAGAAAAACAGGATCTGCCTGGCAGACCTGCACGGTATTTTAAAAAGTATTATTTTTCCTGACCTTGTAACAAAATCACAACGTTTCCGTTTAAATGATGACGATTATGGATTTTTATACCACTGCATGTCAGCACAGCCGGAAGAATCGGAGCAACCAACTTTTGATTCGGCAGCGTTTCATCATAATTACGTGAAGTTTCTGTTGTTTGGTGCAGAGAAAAACAACAATATCAGTGGTAATGTACGCAGCTTTAATAAACCTGGATGGGCATATGGTACATTAACAGACGTGGCCTATATAGCGGACTTTGCCCACCAGATTGAATTTATGTTATCTACAACCGTTTATGTAAATGACAACACTGGAATCCTTTCCGACGAAAATTACCAGTTCAAACAGATAGGCGAACCGTTTATGCAGGCCTTAGGTGAGCTTATATATAATTATGAGCGCCAACGGCCGCGGATATATCGTCCCGACCTGTCCCTGTTCAAAATTGACTATTCCAATAAAATCTTTTGAAAAAAACCAAGTTCTAATTCTATATTAAACAAGTGAGTGAAATGGCAACAAGTAAACGTTTATGGGCAGTAGCGGCCCTTTTAACAATGGTAACAGGGTTTACCGCATGTTTGAAAACTGAAAACACAACTCCTTCAAGACCAGTCGCTGCTTTCGTTGTGATCAATGGTATCACAAGTGCTGCAAAACTGGACTTCTATGACAACTCTACCAAAGTTAAGGACAGCATCTCCACAGGATTTGCAGGTTACAACTACCAGGCCTACGGTGGCTACCACCTGTTCGACCTGAAAAGATATGCAACCAGCACTACCGTGGTGTCTACCAGCGCTGCCAACTACGATTCGCTGACCTACTATACCCTGGTAGCATTCGGTGATTCTACCTCACCTGTATTCTATCCGATCGAAGACGATTTCGAAGGTGCGAACAACAGCAACCTGAATATCCGCTTCTGGAACTTATCACCTAACATCGGTGCGGTGGACGTATACCTGAACACAACTAAAATAGACAGCAACAGAACATTCTCCCTGTCCAGACCAAGTTCTGTGTTCAAGGCACTGACCACCGTATCCACTGCGACTTCCATCACCATCAAGAAAGCAGGTACGGAAACAATTGTAGCAACTAATAATTCTTCTTCTACCCAACTGACTACAGGTAGTGTATACACCATCTTCCTCACAGGAGATGCCAATGTCTCCAGTGGTACACTGGCTCCTTATGTTGGATATATCAAGAACTATTATTAATAGAATTTACCCGCTTCTGTCATTGGCAGAAGCGGTTTTTTTACTATATCTTAGCCCCCATGAGGCTCACTATCCTGATACTATTCCTGCTATCTCATTCCTTTATTAAGGCCCAGACTCCACGCTATATTATCCAGTTGCGCGATAAAGCCAACACTACATGGTCGCTCGATCAACCCTCCCAATTCCTTACTGCCAAAGCAATTGCACGCAGAACAAAACAACACCTTTCCATAGACAGTACAGACCTGCCGGTAACTCAAACTTACCGCGACAGCATTGCTGCTGCCGGAAATGTAAATATATTATATACTTCCCGCTGGTTCAATCAGGTCATCATTCAGACTGCTGATACCGCCGCCCTGAGCAAAATTCAATCCTTCTCCTTTGTAGCAAAAACCAGCACCGAAGGTCGTAAATCCGCGCTACAAAAGGCCGTTACTGCCTACGGCAAAAGCACGAAACAGTCAGGTACCGGTACATACGGTGGCGCTCATTGGCAAATGGAACTACACAATGCCATCACCCTGCATGACAACAATTATAAAGGACAGAACATGATCATTGCCGTTATTGACAATGGTTTCCCTTCTGTGAATGTAAACCGTGCTTTTACCAGTACCAATATCATCAGCACCTGGGATTTTGTCAATGCCGCTGCTAACGTATACGACTATGGCGAACATGGAACGGAGGTCCTCTCCATCCTGGCAGCCAACCTCCCCGATGAGATGATCGGATCCGCACCAGAAGCAGGTTACATCCTGCTCCGTACAGAAGAAACAGACTGGGAAAAACCTATTGAAGAAAATAACTGGGTGGCTGCGGCTGAATATGCAGACAGTATGGGAGCTGATCTCATCTCCTCCTCTCTTGGTTACAATACATTTGACGATCCTGTTTATAATCACACTTATGCAGATCTGGATGGAAAGACGACCATCATTGCCCGTGCAGCTGCTTTGGCTGCTGCAAAGGGAATGATCGTCGTCATTGCCGCAGGCAATGAAGGTGCGAATGACTGGCATTATATATTGACACCCGCTGATGCAGATAATATTCTGACTGTAGGCGCAGTCAGTTCAGAAGGTGATCTGGCTGACTTCAGCGGCCGTGGCCCCACCGCCGATGGCCGTATCAAACCAGATGTGGTATCAGTTGGCAAAAATAGCCAGATCGTCCGACCAGACGGCATACTTACTCTAGGCGATGGTACATCCTTTGCTACACCAGTCATAGCGGGTCTCACCGCATGCTTATGGCAGGCATTCCCTAACAGTACGAACCAGGAAGTGATCAATGCTGTCAGGGCCAGTAGCAGCCAGTATGGCTCTCCAGACAATGATATGGGATATGGTATACCCAACTACCAGATAGCTTACAATACCTTACTAGCCAGCACTTTATCGAATGACACTGCACAGTTTCAGCACAGCTGGCTAAAAGCAATCCCCAATCCCTTTACCAATGAGATCAAAACATTTGTACATGCTAATGCTGGTCAAAAGGTGGAACTGGCGCTGTTTGACAATAACGGCCGCAGGATCAGGACAACGAACTTTACCCCTGCTACAGATTATTATTACTATGAATGGCCTGCTGACTTTTCAACCTTACCTGCTGGTATATATTATTTAAGGGCGCAAAAAGGCAGAGACAAGGCCGTAGTGAAGCTGCTAAAACGTTAAGTATTTCCGCTCCTCCTAACTACGATCACAGATTTCTTCCACTATCAGTTACAAAATTATTGTAGGTTTGTTGCTGGTCGCGCACCTACTAAACATTTTTGTTATGAAGCATTTGGAATTAGCAGAAAGGCTGTCAAGGATCTCTGAGCCACAAACGATCAAGATGGCGAAGTTGAGCCGCGAGTTGAAAGCACAGGGCATAGACATTGTGGATCTGAGTATTGGCGAACCTGACTTTGACACGCCAGCCCACATCAGGGAGGCAGCAAAAAAAGCCATCGATGAAGGCTTTACACATTACACACCCGTAGCTGGTATTGCAGATCTGCGAGCGGCAGTAGTGAAGAAACTGAAACGCGATAACAATCTGGAATATCTGCCGGAACAGATTGTAGTATCAACAGGTGCCAAGCAAAGTATTGCCAACGCAGTGCTGAGTATAATCAACCCCGGTGATGAGGTCATTATCCCTACCCCATATTGGGTCACTTATTCAGAATTAGTAAAACTCTGCCAGGGTACGGTTGTGTTCGTACCTTGCAGTATTGAAAATAAATTCAAGATCACCCCTGCACAACTGGAAGCGGCTATTACGCCAAAAACAAAGTTGTTCATGTTCTCTTCTCCCTGCAATCCTACCGGATCTGTATATAGTAAAGAAGAACTGAAAGCACTGGCCGATGTATTTGCCAGGTATCCTGGTATCTATGTAATGGCTGATGAGATCTATGAATACATCAACTATGTAGGTAAACACGAAAGCATAGCACAGTTCGAAGGAATGAAAGAACGCACCATCATCATCAATGGTCTGAGTAAAGGCTTTGCGATGACGGGATGGCGTTTGGGCTACCTGGCTGCACCTGCAGCAGTAGCAAAGGCGGCGGAAAATATGCAAAGCCAGTTCACTTCTGCAACCTGCTCTATCACACAAAAGGCAGCAGTGGCAGCACTGAATGGTCCGAAAGATTCTGCTGATGAAATGCTGGCAGAGTTCACCAAAAGAAGAGCATTTGTATTTGAACAAATGAGCCAGATGCCTGGTTTGAAACTGATTAACCCTGATGGCGCCTTCTACATGTTCCCGGATGTAAGCAGCTTCTTTGGCAAGTCTTACGACGGTGTAGACGTGAACAATGCTGATGATCTGTGTATGTACCTGCTGCACAAAGCAAACGTAACATTTGTAACAGGTTCTGCCTTCCAGCAGCCAAATGCCATTCGTATTTCCTATGCCGCTTCTATGGAGAAGCTCCAGGAAGGGATGAAGCGATTGAAAGCTGGTCTGGAAAAACTGGCCTGAATAATTCATTTTCCATAGAAAAAGCTTTTGCCGATTTGGCAAAAGCTTTTTTTTCGCCACTACATCTGCACATTATTATTTATATATTTGCAGTTGCAAACAATTATTATACATGGGTATGACATCTCAACAAGCCCTCTTTATCGTACTTGGACTTGGCATTCTAACTATTCTATATATGACCTTGAAGGATATGTTCCTAAAACCGAAAGACAAGGAGGCTACACCTGTCACCACCGCACCTGTTTCTGAAAAACGTAGCAGCGACCCGGCAGTCCTCCCCCTCCAATTACAAGCCTATGAAAGAATGGCCTTGCTGGTAGACCGCATCAACCTGCAGAACCTGATCAGCCGTGTATATCAACCCGGCCTTGGTGCTACAGACATGCAGGTGGGCCTGATCCACACCATCAAAGCTGAATTCGACCACAACGTCACCCAGCAGATCTACGTCTCTGCAATCGCCTGGGAAGCCGTAAAAACACTGAAAGAACAAACCATCACGATCATCAACCAGGTAGCCAGTCAGCTCCCGGCCGAAGCCACCGCGATGGATCTTAATAAACATATTCTGGAAGTATTCCTGCAAGCTGAATCATCCCCTGCCGAAATGACCGCGCAGATCGTGAATGCCGAAGCCCGCAAGTTATTCTAACAAAAGAGGATACTAAACGTCCTGAAAATCGAAAAGGGGGTGTATCAATAGTATGATACACCCCCTTTTCATTGAAAATAGTTAGTCTGTGTCATAATTTTGATATGACTCTATATGCTTAAAATTTTCATTTCGTGCTTATAGCAACAATCGTTTGTACTTAGAGTCTTAAATCAGTTTTCTTTACAGGCTTAAAAAGCACCAATAAGAGGTCGATTTTTGTAACTTAGTAATCTTATTGAGATGGGGGTAATGCCTCAAGCTCGCGCAGGCGCCTGAGATAATTATTTATCTGCGCCTGCTTTCTTTTTTTAAGCCACTCCTGATTATCCGGTTCCATATATGGCACTCTATTTTTGAGTATAAAATAAGTGGCAATGAGGATTTTGTGTGCAATGGCGATAAGAGCACGTTTTTTACCTCTTCGCACACTTAAAGAGTAATATCTTCTTTTCAGATAAGATTCCTTTGTATGTACAGCGGCCCAGGCCGCCTCCACCAGTGCTGTTTTAAGAGAACTGTTGCCATGATTGATACGTTCACTTTTTTTTTTCCGGCACTTTCATTATTACCCGGACATAAGCCACACCAACTGGCTAAATGATGCTGATTTGGGAAGGCATGCATATCTGTACCTATTTCGGCTAAGATGGCTGTAGCTGTTTGTTTTTGTACTCCGGGAATAGTCTGAAGTAATTTTACTTCTTCTTCCCATTTTCTTAAGTACTGATCAATACGGTTATCTACCTGACAAAGCAGTTCATTTAGCTGTAAGATAGCAGCTTTAGACAGGTTGAGCATAAAACGGTGATGCTCATTAAGATTACCTTCTAAAGCAAGAATAAGTTCTTGCTTCTTGATTTTGAGCCTACCTTTGGCCAGATTGGCCAATATCATGGGATCCTGTTCTCCATCAATAATAGCAGAGATCATTGACCAGCCGCTTATGCCGAACACATCACTGACAACGCTGCTCAATTTGATATTGGCAGTCTCTAAAATGTTCTGTAATCGGTTATATTCACTGGAGCGTTGGCCTATTACTTTACGTTTGTATCGGTACAATTCCCGTAATTCACGAGTGTATTGGGGTGGAATAAAACTTCCTTTTAGTAGCCCGCTTAGCAATAATTTTGCAATCCAGGCACTGTCATTACGATCAGTCTTATGACCCGGCACATATTTAATATGCCGGGCATTGACCAAAATAAGTTCAAAGTGAGGTTCTAGTATATTAAAAACAGGCTTCCAGTAAACACCCGTGCTCTCCATTGCGACATGTGTAATGCCCGATTCTTCCAACCAGGCTACCAGGTCCTTAAGTGAACTTGTGAAGGTGCTAAAAGTGCGGGTTTGTTCCTGCAAATTATCACCCCTGATGGTAGCTACTACATTCTCCTGGTGAACATCGAGGCCACAGCCACGACTCACAACCTGTTCAAAACTGATATGTGATTGTTCCATGGTAGTACTTTTGTCGAAGGTACCACCATTTTCATAGTCGTTTGTGAATTCGGTTCATGAGGGTTTTCTTTGAAAATGGTTTTCATTCTCAGTTGGAGAATTACTTCTTTCATGAATGTTTTTCATGAAAATGGGTTTCATGCCTGATGGTGAATTCCCGCTTTCCTGAATGTTTTATTCCGGTATCTTTCAGAAACTTTTAATCGTTATGCGATTCTCAGACCCTGATTGTATTTTTGAGACTTCCGTTTTCGTGTTATTTTTTTACCATCATCACTCTTTTGGGCCGGATCACCTCATACAGTAAATATCCTTTTCCATTGAAATGTATATATAAGGGTGGTCCCTGGTACCATGGCTGTCCAGGTATTTTCTTATGTGCCTGAATATGCAGGTGCGGTTCAGTACTAAACCCTGAATTCCCCACACAACCCAAGGGTTGCCCTTTTTTAATCACATCGCCATCGTGCACAATCACACTCCCCTCCTTCATATGCCCTAAAAAGATGTAACTATTAGTGGTTTCGATGATGACCTGGTTGGTATTGTTTGGTCCCCGGCTCATATCAGGAGGGATATTATCCGGGTTGTTTCCGTAAGCTTTTAATACCCGTCCATCGCAGGGACTATATAAGGTATCACCAAATATTTCATAATCCGCCAGCTTTCTGCTGAAGATTTGATTCGCACGCCTGCCATCGGATTTCAGTTTTACAATATCCATGGCATAAATCGCTCCCCGCAAACTGTAGTGAAACAGGTTAGTGGGCAATCCCTTCCCGCCCTGCAGCACAAAATACCGCCCGGTTTTCATAGGGAAAGCCAGTTCAATGGTTTCAGGTTTGCCGGTGGTACCGGTGAAATATAGAATACTCAACAACGTCAAACCAGCAGTAAAGAATAAATTAAATACTATCTGCCAGGTTTTTGACGCCCGCTGCCCCTTTTTCCGGCGCAGGGTCCCAATGATCAGGGCCAGTAGCAAACAGATGCCAAACCCATACTTGGCTTCGATCGTAAGGTACACCCAGGTGCCATAGAGATAAATAAATACACCCAACGACAACCCGGCTAGCAGACGTGACCAGTTGTGGCGGAATAGGGCTGCTGCAGCAGTGTATGTAAAAAAGATGCTGAACAGGGCCAAAATAAAAGTCAATAGTAATAGTGCGTAAATAAACATAGCTTATCCGGTAAATCTTTCAGGAATGGTCCTGCAAATTATCAATATTTTGGCCTTCGCAGCAATACGGTAATAATTATGTAACATTGTCTATCATACAACATTATTCCACGAACGTACACAAAATGGAAAATATCATCAAAACAGATGCCGGTATTGTCATTGAACCAGTTTATACCCAACCGGTACCCATGGATGAGTTGCCCGGACAATTCCCATTTACCAGAGGTGTACATGCCTCCATGTATCGCGATAAACTATGGACCATGCGGCAGTATGCGGGTTTTAGTACTGCAGAAGCCTCAAACCAGCGCTATCATTACCTGCTTAGCCAGGGGGTAATGGGGCTGAGTGTAGCCTTTGACCTGCCTACCCAGATCGGGTATGATTCAGATCATGCCATGTCGGAGGGGGAAGTAGGTAAAGTGGGTGTGGCGATCGATTCACTGGAAGATATGGAAAGACTCTTTGCCGGTATCAAACTGGAAGATATTTCCACGAGTATGACCATCAATGCAACAGGATTTATACTACTCGCGCTATATATCGCCCTTGCCAAAAAACAGGGTGCAGACCTGCATAAAATATCAGGCACTATTCAGAATGATATTCTCAAAGAATATGCGGCGAGAGGCACCTATATTTATCCGCCCAAACCCTCTATGCGCCTGATTACTGACATCTTTGCATATTGTAGTACAGAAGTCCCTAAATGGAATACGATCTCTATTTCCGGATACCATATCCGGGAAGCAGGTGCAAATGCAGTACAGGAACTGGCTTTTACACTGGCTAACGGCAAAGCCTATCTAAAGGCGGCGATTGAAAAAGGGTTAGCCATCAATGTATTTGCACGGCGATTGTCATTCTTTTTCAATGCACATAACCATCTCTTTGAAGAAGTGGCCAAGTTCAGGGCGGCCCGTAGAATGTGGGCCCATATGACAAGGGAACTGGGGGCTACAGATCCAAAGGCACAGATGCTACGTTTTCATACACAGACAGGTGGAAGTACATTGACAGCACAACAACCTCATAATAATATAGTGCGTGTCGCCGTGCAAACCATGGCGGCGACTTTAGGTGGTACACAATCACTGCATACCAATGGCTATGATGAAGCGCTATCCCTGCCTACAGAAGAAGCGGCACGGATAGCCTTGCGTACCCAGCAGATAGTAGGTTATGAAAGTGGAATTGCAGATACAGTTGATCCCCTTGCCGGAAGTTATTATGTAGAAGCACTCACAAATGAGGTGGAGGCAAAGGCCTGGGAACTGATACATCGTATAGATGCGATGGGTGGCGCGGTGAGTGCGATAGAACAAGGTTTTGTACAGGATGAAATAGCAAGAAGTGCCTACTTATATCAGCAGGAAATAGAGAGAGGTGAGAAGATCATAGTAGGTGTGAATAAATTTACGGCAAAGGATGAAGGAACGCCAGAAATATTCAGGATAGATGATAGTATCAGGCAGGTGCAAACGGAAAGGCTGCAATCGCTAAAAAGCAGGAGGGATAATGAAGCAGTACAGGCGATTTTGCAAAGGCTGGAAGCCGCCGCCCATACGGAAGAAAATGTAATGCCTATCGTCGTGGAAGCTGTGGAAACTTTGTGTACCCTCGGTGAAATAGCCGATACATTCAGGAAGGTATTCGGTGAATATAAATAGTTCCTACCTGTTTAGCCGGCCGCAGGCCATGCCACCTGCTACGAAAAAATCGCTTGTGCCGAAGACATAAGCGATTTTTTCGTTATGATTTTCATTATTTTTGGCCATGTCTTTTATCTACCATAACACCTGTCCGGTATGTGGAGCCGCAACTTCACATAAAGTACTGACAGCCAAAGATTACACCGTTTCAAAGGAAACCTTCGACATTAACCATTGCGGACATTGTAGCGTACGCTTCACACAAAACGTTCCTGATAGCGCCAACATTGGCCGCTATTATCAATCGCAGGAATACATCTCCCACTCTGAAACCCGTCAGGGCCTCATCAACCGTTTATACCACAGCGTGAGGAAAATCACCCTGCGTAGTAAACAAAACTGGGTAAAAGCAGCAACTGGTCTCAAACAAGGTTCCATCCTCGACATCGGTTGTGGAACAGGTTCCTTCCTTCACTTCATGCAACAGGGCGGCTGGCAGATCACCGGTCTTGAACCAGACGAAACGGCCCGTCAGAACGCAAAGACATTATACAACATCGAACCTCGTGCTTCAGAAGATCTCTATTCTCTGCCTGCCGGACAGTTTGATGCTATCACCATGTGGCATGTACTGGAACACGTACATACCTTACATGACTATATCCGCCGGATCCGCACCTTATTAAAACCGGAAGGCGCACTCCTCATTGCTGTTCCCAACTACACCTCTCCCGATGCGGAGCACTATGGTGAATACTGGGCTGCGTACGATGTGCCACGTCACCTGTATCACTTCTCTCCTACGGCTATGGAAGTACTCCTGAAGCAACATAAGATCAGGGTAGTGAAAAAGCATCCGATGGTGTTCGATGGTTTCTATGTGAGTCTGCTGAGTGAAAAGTATAAAACAGGTGGGAATGGCTTATTCAAAGGCTTCTGGAATGGTTTCATCTCCTGGCGCAAAGGATTGAAGGATGTAGACAGGTGCAGTTCTGTAGTGTATGAATGTAAAGCAGAATAACCAATGAAATAAACAAAAGAGGAGGGCGTATCTGAAAGTAAGATACATCCTCCTCTTTTGTTATCTCTTCATGATTTTAATACAGATAGTTCAGTGCAATCCTATCATTCGCATTGAAAGTACGATTCCCCACATTATTGCAGGCCAGCATCCAGCTATTGGCATCAGGTGCACTCGGTGTACCAGGTATCAGGATGACACCTACCCCCCCAGATCCCTCATTGACAGGCGTTCCTCCACAGCTAAAAGAACGATCCAGGCAATCACTATGACGAAAACCAATGCAGTGCCCAATTTCATGCTGAATAACAGAAGCCACAAACAATACATTCGGATTACTGCCAAATGCAGCAGAATTGGTATTTAAAAGAATAGTAGGATAAGGGTTCCCACTACTGGAAGGAAAACCGGAAGAAGCATATGTTATCGATCCTCCACTTGGCCCCTGGTTAAAACCAGAAATCGTAATATCTGCAGTACCTGTTGTAATACGTACAAAAGTCAGCGATATACCCAGACTGTTAAAACGCGCGATGGCAGTATCCGTCCCTGCTACAAATGCACTACCCAGACTGCTGGCTACTTTTATAGTAATCGTGCGTGGCGTGCCTGTTACAAGGTTGCTGGTACGATATTGTTCTGTGCCTGCAATTCGCAGATAAGGTCCGATAGCAGGTTTATTTAAATCAGCTTCAGAAAGACGGATGTCACCTTCTACAAGGTAATCTCCCTGAAATCTTTGTACATCTGCAGCATTAAATCCTAATGCTGCAATTTTCTGTAGAACAGCTGTTGGGATAGCTGTTTGTCGAACAGTTACTTCTTTTTTACAGGAGGTTACAATAATGAGAAAGTACAGGAATATAAGTTTACGCATACAATAATAGTTGGGGTAAATAAAAATGAGCCGGCAGCAAATCGCTACCGGCTGCTTTGCTCATGCATCAGCTAATAAGAATATCTTTCTTACTAATTAATACAAGTAGTTTAATGCGATAACATCGTTCGCATTGAAAGTACGGTTGCCACCATTAGAGCAGGACAGCATCCATGAATTTGCATCTGCACCGGTTGGAGTACCTGGAATCCAGATAGCACCTACAGAAGAAGCTCCTTCGTTGGTAGCAGAACCACCACAGCTGTAAGAACGATCGAAGTAATCAGTATGACGGAAACCAACACAGTGACCGATTTCATGCTGAATTACAGAACCTACATACAGTACATTTGGATTGCTGCCATATGCCTGTGAGTTAGTGTTCATCAGGATAGAGCTGTAAGGATTACCGCTGCTGGTTGGGAAACCAGAAGAACCCAGGGTGATATAACCACCGCTTGGACCCTGGTTGAAACCAGAGATAGTAATGTTGGCAGTACCACTGGTAATGCGGGAAAAAGTAATGGCCAGGCCAAGAGCGTTGTAACGTGCAATAGCGGTATCTGTACCGGCTACATAAGCGCTACCCAGGCTGCTGGCAACTTTTATAGTAATCGTGCGTGGAGTACCTGTTACCAGGTTAGTAGTGCGATATTGCTCTGAACTTGCTACACGCAGTACTGGACCAGTATATTTACTGTTCAGATCTGCTTCAGTCAGGCGGATATCACCTTCCACTATGTAATCATCGCCGAACTTGTGTACATCAGCGGAGCTGAAGCCCAGTGCTTCGATTTTGGCGAGGGTTTCAGTGGGGATAGCATCAGGCTTGGTGCTGCTTACGTTATCTTTTTTACAGGACACAGTTGCTACAGCGATGCCTGCTGCCAGACACAATAAGGCGTTGAATGAATGTTTACGCATACATTTAGATTTGGTTTGGGTTTCAGGAAAATGAAGATATTATTAGCTGATTCGCTGATGAGAAATGGACGTATTTATCATCAGTAAATACAGCTAACGACAGATAATTGCTCGTGTTTACAGTTGCTGCACATTACGTGCATCATCAAGTTTAAATTGTTACTGTTGATACATATTTTTAGTGCTCATAAAGTGATGTGGGTGAAAGAAACGGTATGGCAAGATCCGCGTCCTCTCCGGGTTTTCAATGAGTATTTGATTCCTTTGGTTAACGCCAGTATATGGCTGTATACTTCATCTCTGGTATCAATTGCCTCGACGTTTAGATTTTAGTTGCTCGGGTCCAATATTACAACTTTCCACGAAACCAAAAAAAAATTTTCTTTCCTTGCTAATCAAAGTTATGAATGAATTACATTAGTTTTATTTGAAGCAAAGAGCAACCTGTCAACCCAAAATCTTTATGAGAGCAACCCTTGTATTGTTACACTTATTAGTATGCCAATCATTATCAGCAGGCGCACAGGAGTTATCTGACCAGGTAGCTGCACGATACGCCAGCAGCGACGTTGCGGGATCTCAGTCGCGTAAATATACAGATTACTACCTCGTAAAGTTCCGTGAATATCCCGGTAAATCACTGCATGATTATGGTGTAGTAAAATCATTGAGCCAATTGCATTTTATACTAAAGAAGACAAATTTCGATAGTAGTTTGCAGAAGAAGGTGGTGTATACGTATAATGCAAATGATAACTGGAAAGCAAGTACGAATTTGCTTCGTATATTGTCACTGAGAGACAGTATACATTTATTGAGAGACAATATCAGTTCATTGGAAGACACCACCAGCTCACTGAGAGACCATTTTAATTTACTGAACGACAGTATCAGTTTAATTGTGACATCATCAGCCCCACCTGCATATTGCCGCATTCTACACCACTATGGGCAATCTTACACTGTTTCTATTTACACAAAAGACTGGTCTTCCTTTATAGCACAACCTTTTATTTCTTTTGCCGATGTACAACGCAAAGCATCTCCGGAACAAAGAATTAATTCAGCAGATATCTCTGCGAATGCGATCAATACTGTACAACAGGCTTATCCTGCGATAAAAGGAAGTGACATCACAATATCATTAAAAGAAGATTTATTCGATACAACTGATCTTGATTTAGTAGGAAGATTTTTATATAATGAAAATGCCTCACTAAACTTTTCTTCGCATGCTACTATTATGGCGACGATGATAGCAGGTGCAGGCAATACCGGTGAAAAAGGCATGGGGGCTGCACCGCAGGCATTGTTATGCCCTGCTGATTATAATTATAGTTTACTGCCTGAGGATAGCAGTTATATGCGTGCATATCATGTCTCTATTCAGAATCATTCTTATGGTACGGGTATAGAAAATTACTATGGTGCAGAAGCTGTAGCATTTGATGAGCAGGTGTATAATACAGATACTGTGCTGCATGTATTCTCTTCAGGCAATATAGGTACAGATGCAGATTCTACAGGCATTTATCAAAACATGACCGGGTTTGCAAATCTGACAGGCACATTCAAACAGGCAAAGAATGTATTAGTAGTGGGCGCTACTGACGATTCATTGCATGTGCCATCTATCAGTTCAAAAGGTCCTGCATATGATGGACGTATCAAACCTGAGTTAGTGGCATTTGGAATAGATGGTTCTTCAGGATCAGCAGCATTGTGCAGCGGTACAGCAGCTTTATTACAACAGGCGTATAAACAGGTGTATCATACCATGCCTTCGGCAGCACTGATCAAAGCGATATTGATCAATAGTGCAGCCGGCAATGGTATTAACTATAGCAATGGATTTGGAAGTTTACATGCATTACATGCGGTACAGACATTAGCAGAAAATCACTTTTTAAAAGGCACTGATAATGGCACTTTCTCTATACAGGTACCCGCAGGTATACAGGAGTTAAAAGTCACCCTCTGCTGGAATGATCCCCCTGCCGAAGCAAATGCCGCCAGTGCATTGGTGAATGACCTGGACTTAACCGTAAATACAGGTAATAGTAATTATCTTCCCTGGGTATTGTCTTCAGCACCTGTATCAGATTCATTATCTGCTGCACCACATCGTTCCCGTGATAGTCTGAACAATGTAGAACAGGTCACTATCGATAACCCTACTGCAGGCACGTATCAGGTACAGGTGGCTACGCATCATTTAAACGTTCCAAATCAGGCTTTTTATATTGCTTATGGCTATATACCTAAAAACAACTTTGAATGGCAAAATCCGGGTGCTAAAGAGGTAATAGTAGCAGGAAACCCTGTCCCCTTTCCATTACGATGGCATTCGAATGTAACGGGTAAAGGAGATATTTCATGCAGCTATGATAAAGGCGCAACCTGGCAATCCATCGCAACACAATTGAATACCGCGACCGGTCTGTATTACTGGACCATTCCTGATACTTTCAGTACTGCTTTATTAAAATACACCACCACAGATACCTCCTTTATCAGTGATACCTTTTATCTGTCCCCCCGCCTTACCTTACAAACAGGTTATGACTGCGAAGACAGTGCCATGATCTTCTGGAATACATTACAAAATGCCGGTGCTTATCAACTCTATAATATGGGCACCACCTATCTCCTGCCTTACACACAAACAGTGGATACTTTTTTGACATTGACCGCTTCAGGTAATTCAGCCTATTATGCAGTAAGTCCATTGCACACAGAAGGCTGGTCTGGCTTGAAAAGCTACGCCACCAATTACCAGTTACAGGGTACAGGTTGTTATTTTAAAAGCTTACTGGCAAATGAAACAACGGATAAAAATATATCGCTCGTATTAACACTGGGCACTACCTGGCATATCAGTGAACTGTATTGGCAACGGCTCTCCGGCAATGATTATGTACCTATTGGTACCAGCACAGTTACCACTTCTACCAGTTATACATTTGAAGATGAAAATGCACCTGAAGGATTACTCTATTACAGGGTCAGACTCGTCACAGATAACGGTACAGATATTTACTCAGACCCGGTAGCTGTATACCAGTTGAAGCAGCATGACCACCTGGTATTTCCAAACCCTGCTACCAACCTGGTGAATGTAGTTAACAAAAGCATGAGCAATATGCAGCTGCAGCTGTTTGATATGAGTGGAAGACTGATTCTGACCAAGACCCTTTCCAGCCTGCTGGAAACGGTATCCGTCGAACAATTACAGCCGGGTATCTATACCTGCGTATTATATGATGAGGGGAAAAAAGTATTTTCCACCAAGCTGGTAAAACTTTAAGTATCCGGATGGTATAATCACCTCATACCACCCGCCACTAAAAAACAACTCCCTAAAAAACAAAAGTCCCGGAGGTAAACTCCGGGACCCTAAATATAGCGCTAATACTTTCTATTACAAATGTATCGCCTCACCATAAGCCACCTCAATCGCATCCTTCACTGACTCACTCATAGTCGGATGTGGATGAATTGAATCCAGCACCTCCTGATAAGTAGTCTCCAGCTTACGTGCAGTCACTGTCTGCGCAATAATCTCAGTAACATTTGCACCGATCATATGCGTACCCAGCCACTCACCATACTTTGCATCAAAGATCACCTTGATAAACCCTTCAGGCGCACCAGCGGCAGTCGCCTTACCTGACGCAGAGAATGGGAACTTACCAACTTTCACTTCGTAACCAGCTTCTTTCGCTGCTTTCTCAGTATAACCTACAGAAGCAATTTCTGGTGCGCAATAAGTACAACCAGGAATGTTCATATAATCAATAGGCTCAGGTTTGTGAGCATACTTCTTCTCATTATAACCGATCGCTTCGATACAAACGATACCTTCCTTAGAAGCTACGTGCGCCAATGCCTGACCAGGAACCATGTCACCAATAGCGTAAATGCCCGGTACATTTGTCTGATAATATTTGTCTACCAGTACACGACCCTTGTCGGTCTTGATACCCAGTGCTTCCAGACCCAGGTTCTCGATGTTAGCCTGAATACCAACAGCACTCAGTACAACATCTGCTTCCAGGCTGATCTCACCAGTTGCAGTTTTCACTTTCGCTTTCACGCCATCACCGTTTGCTTCTACAGCTTCAACAGATGCATTGGTCATGATCTCGATACCTTTCTTCTTGTAGATCTTTTCCAGTTCTTTAGAGATATCCTCGTCTTCTACCGGAACGATGCGCGGCATGAATTCAACGATAGTCACCTTAGTACCCAGGGTAGCGTAGAAATAAGCAAACTCAACGCCGATAGCGCCGGAACCTACTACGATCATGGATTTAGGCTGTTTAGGCAGCACCATTGCCTCACGGTATCCGATTACCTTCTTACCATCAATTTTCAGGTTAGGCAGTTCACGGGCACGCGCACCTGTAGCCAGTACAATGTACTTAGCGTCGTGTACTGCAGTTTTACCGTCCTTATCTGTAACTTCTACCTGGCCTTTAGCTTTCAGCTTACCGGTACCCAGCAGAACATCAATTTTGTTTTTCTTCATCAGGAACTGCACACCCTTGCTCATCTTATCGGCAACACCACGGCTGCGCTTGATAACAGCATCAAAATCAGCGCTGCTTTCTCCTGCATTGATTCCATAGGCCTTGGCATGCTGTATATATTCCAATACCTGTGCAGATTTTAACAATGCCTTAGTAGGGATACAACCCCAGTTCAAGCAAATACCGCCCAGGTTCTCCCTTTCAACGATTGCCGTCTTAAATCCCAGCTGAGAAGCACGGATAGCAGCCACATATCCACCGGGGCCACTACCAATTACGATTACGTCGTATGCCATAATGCTTAATTTTAATTAAAACTTGCCAAAGGTAGTAAAAAAATGTGCAATTGCTAGTATGCTTGTAAACAGGCTTCCTCTTACATATAAAATAAAATATCCATAAATATAAAAGCCCGGCCAAAAATAGCCAGGCTTTTCTTTCTTCTTAATCGAAGATCCATCAATATTTTATCGCAAATCCACTACCTCTACCCCTGGATACTTCTTAGCATCAAAGCTGAATGTAGCATCAGTCAGGTTGGTATTAGGTGTGAAATTTGTAATCTCGTATGTATAACGATTTCCATTCTTCTCAAACATTTTCATCCTCGAAATGTTCTGGTTTTTCTTGTCAATTGACACAATTACCTTAAAAACATTCTTAGACTTGTCTGTAGGCGTCATCTCAATATTCTGATAAACCTTACCCTTCTCTGTAGTTTCTGCATCCAAACGGTACAGATAATCCTTATCGTAGAAGTTAGTAAACAACTTAGCAGGTGTGAGCTGTGTGCTACCCTGATCTACGTTATTGATTGTCACTTCATTAGCATCTTTCTGGTAAGTCCAGCTAGTCTTGTTATCGCTAATGATCTCCTGGCCTTCCAGGTTTACTTTATACTTGCTGCCTTTTACATATACAGTTCCTTTCTTGGAGTCTGTCACGCTGTTGTTGCCACCTTCTACTTTCAATACGAAGTTAGCTACAACAGTCTTGAAAGTTGAAAACTTCTTGCTAACATTATCCAGGATCACCTTTGCTTTCGGGTCATTCGCACCCAGGCTACCTGTTTTTGTCTGAGCCATGCCGCTCATTGCTACACTCCCTGCCAACATGCTCATGAATAAAATTTTCCTCATTACGGTAAGTTTTTTTATTGTTGTAGTAGTAAAAACAAATGTTATGCCGGGACGTTCCCGGATTGTTAAGATTGTGCCAAAAAGGCGGAAATACAATTAAAATCCCCCACCCAAATCATTCAATATCATTTCCAGATCTGTCTCCGTCTTCACATTCACCTCCCTCGCTTTACTCCCCAGATTAGGCCCCACAATACCAGCAGCTTCCAGCTGATCCATCAGTCTGCCTGCTCTATTATAACCCAGTTTCATCCTGCGCTGCAACAGAGACGTCGATCCCTGCTGGTTTTGCACGATCACCCTGGCAGCTTCTTCAAACAACGGATCCCTGTCCTGCAAATTTACTTCCTTCCCATCCATATCCTTCTCATCCACATATTCCGGCAAAAGATACGCCTCCGGATAAGATCGTTGCTTCCCAATAAACTCCGCCACTCTTTCTACTTCAGGAGTATCGACAAATGCACATTGCAACCGCACCAGGTCCCCGCCTAACGACACCAGCATATCCCCCTGACCTATCAACTGCTCTGCACCACCAATATCAAGAATTGTACGGGAGTCAATCTTACTCGAAACCTTAAAAGCAATACGAGCCGGGAAGTTCGCCTTAATCGTACCTGTGATAATGTTCACTGATGGGCGCTGGGTAGCAATAATCAGGTGAATACCCACCGCACGGGCTAACTGAGCCAGACGCGCTATCGGCATTTCCACTTCTTTACCCGCTGTCATAATCAGATCCGCAAACTCATCAATCACCAGTACCACAAATGGCAGATAGCGATGTCCCCTTTGCGGGTTCAGCCTGCGCTGTACGAATTTATTATTATACTCACGGATGTTACGGGTACCTGCTTCTTTCAGCAGGTCATAACGCAGGTCCATTTCTATACACAAGGCATTCAGGGTATGAATTACCTTTTTAGTATCGGTGATAATAGCATCCTCTTCGCCCGGCAACTTGGCAAGAAAATGCTTCTCTATCAGTTTATAAAGGGAGAGCTCCACCTTCTTCGGGTCTACCAGGATAAACTTCAGCTGAGAAGGATGCTTCTTATACAAAAGTGAAACCAGCAAGGTATTAATACCCACCGATTTACCCTGGCCGGTAGCACCCGCCATCAGCAAGTGGGGCATTTTGGCCAGATCAGCAATGAAGTTTTCGTTGTCGATCTTCTTACCGATAGCGATCGGCAGGTCCATATTGCTCTGCTGGAACTTTTCAGATGCCAGCAGGTTACGCAGCGACACCATACTCTTTTTCACATTCGGCACTTCTATACCGATAGTACCCTTACCCGGAATTGGCGCAATTATACGGATGCCCAATGCAGACAAACTCAGGGCAATATCATCTTCCAGGTTCTTGATACGGGAGATGCGTACACCGGCTGCCGGTACTATTTCGTACAGGGTAACTGTCGGCCCTACAGTCGCACTGATCTTCTGGATGGAAATATCATAGTTCTTAAGAGTGCTGATGATCTGGTCTTTGTTTCTGTCCAGTTCTGTAGCATCCTGCACAACCTTTTCTGTATTGTGGTTATCAAGCAGCTCAAGTGACGGATGTTTGTAATCGCGAAGATCAAGCGAAGGATCGTATGGATCCAGCTGAGCAGCTTCGCCCACTGTACCAGTGGCTTCTGCCAGCACTTCATCTGGTTCGTCTTTACTAGGCTTCACTTCCCACGCTACATCTAAAGGTGCGTTGTTCTTTTTATTGCGGGCATTGGTTTGCTCTATCGTTTCTTCGATATACAACAATGGGCCCGCATCTTCCTCTTCTAATTCCTCCTCTTCTATTTCTTCTTCTACGGGTTCTTCTACTACCGGAGGCTTCACTGTCAGCGGCATGCTTTTTTCTACCAGCTGCATGTCTTCCATCTCCGGTTCTTCCATCGCAGGTGCGATAATGACACTACCTCTTTCCTTCAGGCCATTCTTACGCTTTTGCTCTTTTGTCACAGGTACTTCCACATCTTCATCCACGCCTTCGGGCATTCCGGCCAACTGTGGCTTAGGTGGTTTTGGGTTGCGCAATACCCACTTGAAATCCAGGTTGTACTTCCAGATACACCAGGCCAGACCAGCTACCATCAACAGTAAAGCTGCACCAGCCGTACCCAGGAAACCAGAGATCCATTTGCTCACGCTGTCACCCATAGCCCCACCCCATGCAAAATCTGCAGCAGCGAGACCTGCTACAAATGCAGCCGTGGTGCTGATGAACAATAAACCAAAGAGGATATACTTAACATTGCGCCATACCCTGAATACCCGGCGGCCCACGATGAAGTTGACACCGAGAATAAAGAACAGGTAGCAAAAAAGATAGGAAGCGACGCCAAACCCTTTGTAAAAAAACCAATGGGAAACAAATGCACCCAAACGACCCAGTAGATTTTCTACTTTTACCGCTTCATTATCCATCAGGAGAATGTTCGCGCTATAGCGGAATACTTTGTCCTGGTCATCCTGCCATGTGAAGAGGTACGAGGTGAATGCAAGAAAACAGTAGAGGGACAATAAAAGACATATCACACCCAGAACTTTGTGGGTGCGCTCGTCTTTTACCAGCTCCTTTACTTTTACCTCTGCTTCTTTTTCCTGCTTCAATACGTTGGGGTCATTAGCACGAGGAGCCTTTTTGCTTTCTGGTTTTTCAGTTTTCAGTTTGTTCTTAGACATATTCTATTGCGCTCCAAAATTAAGGCCACAGGTTGATATATTAAGAATTAATTTTCATATATACCTGAAAATGGCGATGGTATTAACCTGCGGCACAGGGAAGTTACCTTATTTTTTTAATTTGGCTTCGCCGTCAGGCGGCATGAATTGCCATAAAAAAAGGTTTTGCCTCTCAGCAAAACCTTTTCCATAAATATTTTCAATCATTATTCTCCATACAGCAACCATACCCACTTCGCCATCATTTCCATCACCATCGGATTGATCGTCTCATCCAGCGTACCATATTCCTCTATCCTGCACGTAGTACACTGCTGGAATAAATGATTCAATCCCACAAAATTCCGCATGGTCAGCATCTCATTTCCACCTGCCTTCAACCCTGCCTGGATGCCCTGCAAATTACTGGTGGCTTCTGTCTCCACATCCTTGCCTCCATTCATAGCCAGCACCGGGCATTTGATCTTTGCCAGGTAAGGCGCGGGGTCAAATTTTAGTAATGACAGCGCCCGTGGCCGGGTATCTGCCATATACACTTCGCGTACAAACTGCTGTTTTCCAGCTAGATTTGTACTATCTCCAAAACGGTTGTACACCAAACCTAAGTAGTTATAAGCAATCGTCTTCCGGGAAAGCGTATCCTTCTGATTCACCAACACCTTCAGGTAAGGCTGATAATATCCTTTATAATCTCTGATACGATCTTTCGAATCACCATAGGAAGCTGCCGTCGTCATCATCCTGTTCAGGTACTGTGTTTGCCCATCTACCCCTGGCGCAGCCATGAGCATCAGATAAGCGATCATCTTATCATTTGCCGCCACCATTTCAGCCACGGCACCACCTTCTCCATACCCTAACAATCCAATTCCAACAGAATCAATATCCTTTCGGCTTCTCAAGTAATCAAGGGCAGCCTGCACATCATTGGCTAAATTGCCGATACTGGCAGAGTCATAATTCCGTGTGCTACTTCCTATACCACGCTGATCAAACCGTAACGTAGCAATTCCTTTTCTTACTAAATAATCCGCTATCACTGCAAACGGACGATGGCCAAAAATTTCATTATCCCTATCCGGATGACCAGCACCCGGAATGAGTATGATCACTTTATATGGCTCCTGTGCTTTGTTACCCGGTTTTGTCAGCGTACCGCCCAGCAGCACTTTATCAATTTTATTGACAAATTTAACGTCCTCAGTATCGTATGCAAACGGTGGCTTTGGCGTCTGCGGACGCTCTGCCGGCAAATCATCTTCCTTCACTTCCTTGCGGGAAAAGTAAATGCTCACCCTGTTGTTCACCTGGTAGAAGAAACCATTGTAGGTATTACGGTTCGTCCATGCACCCATAAATACCACACCAATACGAGGAATGGAAAACTTCAGACTATCGTTTGTCACGGCCACGGTATCCATGTCTACAGGTGCATCCTCTTCATCCGGATTCACCATCTGGCCTTCCCACTCACCATCAACTTTGTCGAAAGTAAGTACTAATCTTTGCTTCTGCCCCTGCGGGGTTTTCAGAATACCATACCATTTCCCGCTAATGTCAGGACCGGATTGTGCAAATACAAATCCTCCCAGGCATAAACCCAGGCAGGTCAAAACCACATATCTAAGCATAAGTTCGTTTATTTCTTAACGACCGCCAGCAACAGGCAAACCCATCCTGCGATGAAGAATACTCCTCCGATCGGCGTCAGAATACCAATAATTGAAGGAAAATCTATTTTTGCGAATTTCACAAATGTAATCAGGTAAAGGGAACCCGAAAACAGGATCACTCCGGTGATGAAGCAGCGTCCGGCCCATTGTGTAAGGGAACCTGGTATATAAACATATAGCAGTGCCACAGCTATTAAAGCCAAAGCGTGGTAGAACTGGTAAGTCACCCCTGTCTTATAAGCCCTCTCCAAAAGCGTCGTAAATGGTTTTTCAGGATCAGCCAGGTCGTAAACCTTAGCCAGGTCATATAACTTATGTGCTCCGAAAGCACCCATTATTACCCCTAATATGCCAAATACGGATGCCCAGATTAAAAAGCCCTTATGCATTATTGTTCAATCTTTTGGTAAATGTATCTAATGTTACGTTGTCAGATTCTGCTATTGTAATTTGTGCCTGTTGATAAAAAGGCTGCCTTTCGGCCAGTTTTTTCTCTACGAATGCCATGATCTCGTCATCCGGCAAATCCGCTATCAGCGGGCGTTTTGACTTCTTACGCTTCAGGCGGTCTACAATCAGGGACAGTTCCGGGTTCAACCAGATAGTGGTACCTCTTTCATTCATCACATCCATATTATCCTGGAAACAGGGTACTCCCCCTCCACAGGAAATCACGAAATGCTCCCCTTCTGACAGCTCCCGCAGCCAGAAACTTTCCTTTGCACGGAAATAATCCTCTCCTTTGTTGGCAAAGATATCACTGATGGACATTTCTTCTGATTCTACAATTACATCGTCCAGGTCATAGAATGGTAACTCAAGATGCTCAGCCAGCTGTTTACCCCAATAGGACTTTCCGGCACCCATAAAACCTAATAAAAAGATTTTCAAGCAGTGTATATTTAAATAGTGAATGCATTAAATGGTCCAGGATAGGCACAGGCCGTCCGCAATTATGTATTGCAAAGATAGTCTGGCTTTTTTATCTGCTTTGTTAAAATTACAGTGCATAAACCCATATGGTTGGTATGGGAATGGCTCTAACTGCATATTTTCCTTAAAATCAACCTTCCCCAGGCCATACCATTTGAACACGGCCTCCTTGGCACTCCAACAAATGGTCTTGTGCGCAAGAGAATTGGCCGGATCGATAAATTCCCGCTCCTTTGGTGACAGGAACTTATGGGAGACTTTCTCAATTTTATCGTTCATACTCTCAATATCTACACCTACCGCACCATCCTGGCTCACAATGGCGGCTATAAAATCGCCGCAATGAGAGATAGAAAAGTGTAAACTATTACACAATAATATAGGTTTTCTGCTTTCCGTGATCTGGATACTATCCAAAGGAAAGCCAGGAAATAGCTCCGTCAACATGTAACGACCGGCAAAATGCTGCAGTCGTTTGTGCGGATGATGTATGGCCGGGGATATGTTCACCCTTTTCCTGAAGAAGGTTTCGTCCTCTCCGATCTGCCAAACCCCCAGCCGGCTGCCGGGAGATATTTGTATCGTACGTATTAATGGCATATCTTGCCAAATTAATACATAATAACCAAAAACAACTTACCCGATCTATGATCCTGTCAGACAAAAGGATATTGGAGGAAATTGAGAAAGGCACTATCGTCATTTCACCTTACGACCGGAAGTATCTCGGCACTAACTCTTACGACGTACATCTGGGCAAGTATCTGGCTACTTATAAAGACCGTGTACTGGATGCCCGCTCGCACAACGAAATTGAACATTTTGAAATAGGGCCGGAAGGCTTCGTACTACAGCCGGGCACACTGTACCTGGGTGTAACAGAGGAGTATACGGAAACGCATGCCCATGTGCCTTTTCTGGAAGGGAAGTCAAGTACAGGACGTTTGGGGATCGATATTCATGCTACGGCTGGTAAAGGTGATGTAGGTTTTTGTAATACATGGACGCTGGAAATTAGCTGTGCACAGCCGGTGAGGATATATGCCGGCATGCCGATAGGGCAGTTGATTTATTTTGTAGTGGAAGGAGATGTAGAGACTTTCTATAATAAGAAGGGGAATGCAAAGTATAATGGACGTACTGTAAAACCAGTGGAGAGTATGATGTGGAAGAATCAGTTCTAAACTTATTTTAAATATCAAGTAAAAAAGCTTTTGCCTTGCGGCAAAAGCTTTTTTACTTAAGGGCAAAGCCTGCGGCTGGTTTAAAAGCAGTGCAGACCTTACGCTTCGAAATTATTTCAACGAATTAATCCACGCCGCTATCTTCAGCGCATCTACCTTCGGCACCTGTGGCATCGGCGGCATTTCTGTCGCATATTCCGGCCAGTTCTGTGGCTTTGGATTCGCAATCAGTTTTAAGATCTGATCACTCGTGTATTTTCTCTTTGCAATTTCTTTATAAGCCGGACCTACCTGGCGCTTGTCAGGATTGTGACAGGCAAGACAAGTGTATTTGGCGAGCAAAGGTTTTACTTCTTCAAATGAAGGGATTTTCTTCCCGGCAGCAGCCGTTGCAGCATTGCCAGTTCCAGCTGTTCCTGTGACAGATGTTCCACCCGCACCAGCTTTTCCGGCAGTACCGGTAGTTCCTTTTGCAGTGGCCGATGTACCAGCCTTTCCCGCTGTAACCGCCGCCTTTTTCACCTTCTCTGAATTGTAAGTACTCACCTGACTCATTGCCAACTTAGCTCCCTGTGGAATATGATGCAATGTGTAATACCCATTATTATGAATCAGTGAATAAAAATGCTCTTTCTCTCTCACACCTTCCAGCACGATATTATGTACATAATCCAGCCGCAGACTATCCACAATAATCCTTGCTTTCAGTCCATCCTCTGACACCTTCACGCCTTTTACAGGACACTGCCCAATATTCACCATCGGACTACCATACACCGCATGATACTTATAAGTGAAGTTCTCTACATGATATGACGCTACATCTTCCGCAGATTTTTTATCTACCGGCAAAGTGAATTCAATCTCAAAACCATCCGGCATTGCCTTGATCGTCTTCATTTCAAACGGCATCTTTTCATTCCACACCAGTCTTTGCAAACCTTCATTCGCCTCACCGGCAGAACCCCAACCACGGTTGGTTTCGCCTACAAACAAAGTATTGCCATCTTTAGCCCATGCCATTCTCAATACACCTGACTGAAATCCCTGGCGGAAGTCAAAAGACACACCCTGGTATTCACCATCTACTTTCTCCATCACCACACGCATGATCTTACTCTGTCCCTGATCACCTACCAGCAACTGACCTGCAAATGGTCCAAAGCTACCTTCAGGGATCTGTACTATCTCAGAGTTGGAAATACCCTGTATACCATGTGGCAGGATCACCGCCGGCAATTGCAGATCAGGAATTTCTTTCTTTACATCCATCAGTGTCACGAACTTTTCATTCACCACATTTTCTGGTTTGATATAACGACCTTCTGCATTTTTAGTACGACGACCATCTACCAGTGAAAAGAATTGTTTCTCTGTAACCTTCACAGGAGAATTCGGTTCCTGTGACCAGCGTAAACCCGCAGGGTGACCGATAAAAGCACCTTTCTTCACCTGCCATACACCACCGGAACCTACCCAGTCACCCTGGTTCTCAGAATAAAACAATTCCCCATTGATCATACCCAACCCGCAGGGAGACCGGAAACCAGTAGCATAAGGCTCCATATGTCCATCTTCAAAAATGTGCATCATCCAACCTCTCCATGGAACACGGCTCTCCCCTCTCCACCATTCTTCATCTCCAAAAGCAACGTTGCCGGATACAAAAAAAGATCCGTCAGGCGCTAATTTAGGACCAAAGCTATATTCATGATAATGACCGGATAGCGGCCATGCATATACAGTTTCGTATACATCTGCCTTACCGTCCATATTGGTATCCATCAGTTTAGTGAGTTCCCCGCGCTGTGCGCAGTACAACGCCCCGTCTTTGTATACGAGGCCCAGGATCTCGTGCAGCCCGCTGGCAAATTTTGTCCAGTAAGGGTTACGGCTATCAGGTCCATGTACCACCCAAATATCACCTCTGCGGGTCGATACACCCAGGTCGCCATTTGGCAATACACAAAGCCCACCTACTTCGAGCAGGATCCCTTCGGGGGCTTTCATTTTTAAGATCTTAAAGTAGTCTTCTTCTTTCGGCGTTTCCTGTGCCCGTGTGGCCATCGAGGTTACGGCCAGCATCATGCCGCAGAGCACCGCCTTTTTTAATATGTTTTTCATGTGCAGGATTCAAAAGATTAAGGAACGATTAGAAAAGAATGGCATAGCTCAGTTTACCGTGGATAGGAATGATCATTTCTTTTCCTCCGGCGGCATCACGGATGATCGGCTTTTCATTGCCGGTATCTTCCAGTTGCAGGTAATAAGCTTTGCCATCTACGATGTACAGATCTTTTGAAACAGGTTCTATTTTGCTACCTGCTACAATCTTTGCATACAGTCCATCTACAGGATTTGCCACGGTTATTTCGCGATGTACACCATGGCCTTCTGAGAGTACACGCACTTCATCCGTTACAGCAGTGCCATAGATCAGGTATTTGAAGGTTGGGCGGTCTTTGTCATCAAGAACATAACCCTTTGGGCGATAACCGGTGCCGGTAGTATCAGTTAGCCAGGTCGCCTGCGCGTTGGCGAGTTTGGCCAGGGTAAAGGAAGGGGTGCCTAAAGTTTGCACAGTGCCACGTGGGCGGGAAGTACCATTGCCTCTGTCATGCCACATAGGGGTAGCGTCGAGGAAACCACCTCGCCATACCTGTGCCAGCAGGCCTCTGTCCATATCATAAGTGTAGTGTACCTGTTCAGGGCTACCTACGTTTACCGCATGAACAATGCGGAGGTTAGGCACGTCCATAAAGCTGCGAAGAACGGTGTTTACAGGGGCGTCTACATAGATAGGATCTACATTGTCACGACGGTTGTTGACCACCTGTGGTTCATTGGCCGCATCTCTTTTTTTGATGCTGATGTTCCTGAAAGCGACGGCACCATGATCACCCTGCAGGCGAAGTGGACCGGTAGCACTTTCTGCACCACCTTCCATCGCGCCACGGGTAGCACCAAGGAGTTCTACATCTTCATGAATAACTGCACCATTCAGGGTAATGAGGAGCATACGTGCATTGGCAATCTTTTTCCCATTGGCGTCGAAGCGGGGCGCCTGGAAGGAAACTTTCAGGTGTTGCCAGAGGCCTGGTGCACGGCTTACATTGTAGCGGGGTGCATGACCTTCGTAACCCTGTAGTCCCGAGGGACGGCTGTCTTCCCATCGCTCATAAATACCGCCGTTATCGCCGGCTGTAGGGTTGGTTTTGCTCCAGCTATCGAGGAGCTGGATCTCGTACCTCCCTTCGAGATATACGCCTGAGTTGGAGCCGGGAGCCATCATATAGTCCAGTTCCAGGTCTACATCTCCATATTCAGCGTTGGAAAAGAGGTCCTGACCCGGGTGTTTTTTGTCCGGGAGGTTCAGGAGTACACCGGTACCTGGGGAAAAGCTCAGTTCATGAGGTTTATCTAAAGCGGCGGCAGCGTCATTGACGATGCTCCAGCTGGGACCTGGGTCATGAAAAGAGGATAAGTCCTGTAGTGGCAGACTGCCGGATTGCGCGAATGCTGGATTGACAAAAGCTGTTCCCATACCACAAAGGCAAAGGAAGCCTGTCAAAGACCGGCTAGCATGATTTTTCGATCTAAGTACCATAACGTTACAATAAAATTGCGCCAAAAGAATAAAGAATGTGAAATTTTAGCGTTGAGACCTTTTGACGATTATGCAATATAGAAATTGAAATTGGGAAGTACAAATGGTTAAGGATAGGCGGAGGATAGTCTGGCTATAGTGAAGTTTTAGTGCTAAAAGGGTATTATAAGTATATTATAAGGGCACTTCATTATCCGGGGGATATTGAGGTGCCCTTTTAGTGACCTATTGGTGCCCTATTGGTGATATGTTGGTAGTATAGTTATATCGAAGGCTCACCCTTACCAGGATGGACCCCGGATGGACATAAGATGGACCTGAAGTAGATTTAAGATGGATTTTTCTGCTTATGATGAACTTCTGGCGATATGTTAGCAGCATGACAAGGGCTAAGACGCACCCTTTCCAGGGTGGACTTAACGTGGAGTTATCCTTTAATAGTGGGCGTATCGCCTTCCTATTCCTTAATAAATGACAAATGAATATTCCGGTAAGCAGGTTTGGCCAACTGCACTTTCAGCTTTTTGAAAGTTTCCATTGGCCCTTTGGTAGCGAAGAGATTTACCAACCAGACAGGAATAGAACCTCCCGGGTCGGTTTCCAGTGTATAGTCAATATACACCATATTATTCTGAAGCGGGGTTAGTACCCACTTCCCATAGGAATTACTAACTCTTATAATATCTTTTTTCTCAGGCACATAATTGTGCACCACAGGGCCATCGATGGTCACCACTCTTGTCTTCGCATCCTGCGTAGCAATCAGGTGCGCTACAAAATCACGATTCGTAATCGGCCATGGCAATGCTACTTCAGAGTAGTAAAATAGTTCAGCTGGACTTACCTGTTTAAGTAAGGAAGCTGATTTCGTACTGTACACCCAATCTTTTGCCGATGAAATATCGAGAATGATAGATACTAACTGACTAAGGGTAGCTTCTACTGCAACTTTAACCCGGATGGCTTTTAAGTTGGAGTTTTCGACTGTCTTCGTGTAGATCTTAATCCCGTCCTTATTGTCTTTTAGTTTCCAGTCATTCTGGGCATAACAAAAAAGGGATAACAGCATAGCCGTGCTAATAATCATTAAACTTTTCTTCATGTCTGTGCCTTGGCCAAAAGGTTGATAGCAAAATGGCCGGGTTGCTTGCAATTTACGGATTAAATGATTCTGGGAAGTTGGGAAGGCGCTTTCCTAAGTGATAGTACACTACATTTTAGCAATATTATAACACTTGTACAGGAAAGCGATTTCCCGGCTATTTAGCTGATCCGGTGGGCTTACTTCCAGCTTCACGAACTTACCGTATACACCACTCTGTGGCCTGCTCCCAGCTTTATGAGCCAAAAGCATATACGATCCCGTGGCCTGCTTCCGGCTTCATGAACTCACTGCATACACTACTTCATGCGCCTCTGTAATATCCGGTACCTCCAGCTTATGTACCAACCGTTGCATAACCCCAGCCGGCACGATAGCCTCCCGCGCACTATTCTGTTTAAACAATGCTTTAAACGGGACTTCAACATATATGACGATTATCTCCGCCGCATATTGTATACACAATGAAATTAATTGTTCCCTCATTGATTGTGTAATATTCGTAGCATTCCACACAAAACCCTGCTGGTTTCTCAGGTATACCCTGGCTTGTTCTTTTGCCTCCTGAATCACCCGCCCATTACCAGATTTATCCGTCGGTGCAATCTTCATACTTATCCTGATAGCATCCAGTGAAACCACCGGCCAGTTTTTGTAATGTTTCTGTACGTAAGTATCCTTCCCCGCACCTGGCAAACCACTCATGATCACCACCTTTGTTTTAGGTTTTTCAAAAGGTACATAGCTACGATCTGTATCTGCTTTTTGCAAATAATTCATCCTTGCATGTGCATTTGAAAAATAAGGCGCCTGCCCCCAGCACTGTTGCTCTTTACACAACTCTTCAAAGCATTCTATTTTATACAATAAGTCCTCCTGGTCCGGACAAATTCTACCCAATACATCCGCCTTTGCAAACAACGCCAGCAAGCGCACATCTACCTGCAAAGCTGCGATGATCAAAGCTTTTGCAGGATCCGATTTTTCAAACACCCACAAAGGCAATCCATGGAAACGCACCAGTTTTGCAATCTGTTCCCTGATCGCAAATGGCGTAGGTATTTCTTTATACAAAATCTGCCGCGTCGTCATTTCTCCTTTGCGCGCATGACCGGGAGACACTACCGAACCATCAGGCAATATTTCCGTAGTTCCTGCTTTCTCTACATCATGCAGCAATGCAGTCGCCCACATAATTTCCTGTGTTTGTACATCAAGTGCCTGATATGCTGGTAAACTGATCAATGCATTTATCACCATTTGCGTATGTATCGCCACATTCCCTTCTGCATGATGCCGTGCATCCTGCGGTGTATCATGCATTCGTTTTACCCATTCATACTGTTGTTCAAGATAATTCCATGATTTATTTTCACTGATAGTCCACATGTTGACCTCCTTCAAAATTTAATCGGGCACGACGCCAGTTGCGCGTCCAGTGCACATCTGTTTTTACGTGCCCTTTTCTTACATATTTAAATACGTGTTCAGCAAATGAAGATACGCGGTAACTACCTGCATCTCTTGTGACCACGCCTTCCATGGTGGCGGGTGCACCGGTGAATGCATCGTGTGCGGCAAAGGCGCCAGGACCTTTGACAATATCGAGTAATTCACTTTCGAATGATTGTTGGGACGCAGGTGTAGTTAGTGTTTTTATGACTGGTACTACCGGCAGATCCAGCATAGCTGCATAAAAGCAGGTTTCTTCCCAACTGAGCCATTGCCCGTTTTCTCTGACTGCAAATACATAAAAATGATAATCGAGATTGCTGTATGCGATAGAGTGAATCGCATATACATTTTCCAGGAAAACTTCCAGATCACCCAGGTCGTTTTTTATTATCTGCCAGTAACGTCGCAGACTCTCTGTCCAGGGCGATGTAGTGGGCGCTACATGTGAGCGCGCAAATACACCATGCCTGGAAAGACAATTATTTTCACCGTCCAGTTTTTCCGTATGTATAAGTGTGGGTATAGTGCTGATGTATTGCCAGTAATCATGCTGGATACGATCATCACTGGTGGTACCCGGTGAGAACGGAAAATGGTAGGTACGGCCATATTTTTCTGAAATAGCCATGTTGTTCAGGGTTTGGATTAGACAAAAGATTCACAGGCCATGCCTGCAAGGGTGCAGGTGGCGGGAGCAGTGGTTAATATGCCTGTGAGATTACATGGCGCAAGGTTTGAATTGTTTTTTTATTGGGCGCAAAGATAGGTATTTTTCAGGCATGTAATTTGATTTTTTAATCGTAGAACTAAATTGTCTACAATATGAAACACAGATTCATGCCATTGTTGTTGGGGATAATATTGTTGGGCGCGAGTTGTGTGCCGCCACGTCATGGACGGCCACCAAGACCACCCAAACCACCAGGACCACCTCATGGAGCTATTCATGTTGAGACACCGGATACTACTTTCAAAACACCGGTAGTCGCAATACGATAAAAAGAAAGAGCGTGTATCAAAAGTTAAAGTGCTGCTAAAAAGTTAGACACTTCAATTTGATACACGCTCATTTCATTCGGATACCTGATGAAGCCAGATTCCATTTATGAGATTCTCAGGAGTTTCATTGAAGGATGATACCCCATTTTAATTATTTTGTCCTCGTTTCTTCCTGTAACTGATGGATGATCGCATCCAGTTTTTTAGGATCTTTCATATAAGGAGAAAGATCAAATACCTCTATTTTTCTAAAATCAGTCGGCGCACTTTCACTCTGTATAGAGATCGTACCTTCCGTCAGTAAACGTCCTTCTTTCAACAGCGCAGGATCAGCACCTGTCACATTTCCACCACCTACCTGTGGCTTATTGTATACAATTACCGTATCGTTAAATACAATGTGTTTGATCACAGAGTCACCTAACACCAACGCACCTACTCTTACCCATTGCTCTCCATCATATGTTTTAGATGTACTGGTAATACAATGCTCTGTAATAAACTTTCCATTGATCACAACATTGGTACCCGGCGTACATAAATTCGCGGTAGAACGGGGGTCTTTACCATTACCACCTAACAACTGGTTTTCCAGAGAAATAGGAAAATCCTGGTTCAAACCCATGCTGGCAGCGCTTTGCCCATGCAGCATCAGCCCATTATTACGAAGTGCCCAGGCTGGTCCACCCTTCACCTGTTCACCCACAAATCTATACTCTGCAATCAACAGGTATGCAGAAAAATTCTTCCTGTAAAACATGTGTCCATACAACTCGCCCCATTCTTTATATTGGTCATAGCGCACTTGAAGAATACCGTTTTCTACGCGGAAAGTATTGCCGAAATTATCATTCAGTTTATGACCCCTGATTTTAATATCCCAGTTTTTCAGATCTTTCCCATTAAAAAGCTGCATCCATCCTTTTTTAGTTTTTTGCTGGGCCGAGCAGGCGAGGGACAACAGCAGGCAGCCAACAGTCAACAGTTTTTTCATAACTCTGTTTTTGATTTTAGAAGTATTAAGATATGTCATGTTGACAATATTTCATAGTGGGTTGGCATGTTATTGGGGCAAGACTCATAAAATGTATTCGCATGAAAATACTGTTTACACTCATCCTTGTCCTCATATGCCATTTTTCTTTCGCCCAGGATTCCTGGCAACAACGCCTGCAAAAAGTATTGTCCCAATTGGATACGGCAAAAACCTTTGGTACATGGCAAAATAATATTGATGCGCTTGAGGCTTTGGTCAAAGCAGATCCCAACGAATTCCTATTACAATATTATACAGGCTGGGCATATACCCAATCCAGTTTTCAGGCCCCAAGAGGACAAGCTGAACCATTGACTGATAAAGCTGAGTCATATGTTAAAAAAGCCTTGGATATGCAGCCAACAAATACAGAAGCACTCACATTAATGGCTTACTGGTTGTCTGCAAGGATCAATGCAAGTCCTACCAGAGGTGTGACACTGGGATCTGATAGCAAGGAATATTCTGACAAAGCGATTGCTGCTGATAGCACAAATCCACGTGCTTACCTGCTAAAAGCACTAGTGGTGTACCACACGCCTGCCTTCTTTGGTGGTGGCAAAAAGAAAGCGGCCCCACTGGTTGCAGAAGCTGGCCAGCGATTTGCGGCATTTAAACCGGATAATGCCTTAGCCCCTCATTGGGGAAATGACATCTATCAACAACTGGCCGCTGATTACAAAGACTAGCAGTCTGTGAATTTCAATACTCAATTAAAATTCTTAATAATTACTGATTATCAACTACTTGAACCTTTAGCAACATTTTAGTATTACCAATTGTAAATGTGTTATTTATGAGTAAGTATAATCATCCTTTGAATGGTCATGGCGAACCCAGAGCCACAGCCTTATATGAACACTCCAATATACTGAATGTAAGTAAACCCGGTCGGATCGCTTCTATTGTAGGCGGTGCGCTGATGACTACCAGCGCTATTAGTCAGGTAAACAAACACCCCATTCGTAGTTTGCTAAGACTGATTACCGGTGGTTATCTCTTATACAGAGGTATTTCAGGAAATTGCCCTATTTCCGCAGCAGCAGGCAGAAGCTCGTCTGATAAACACAATAGTGCGATCAACATTCGTACGAAATTCATTGTAGACAAGCCCCGTTTTGAAGTGTACAGTTTCTGGCGTGCTGTAGAAAACCTACCGCATTTTATGCGTCATCTTGCGGTAGTAACAGAAAAAGACAGTCATCATTCACACTGGGTAGCTACCGGCCCTGGCAAACTAGGTACCATAGAGTGGGATGCAGAGATAATTAAAGATGAACCTGGTGATATGATCGGATGGCGCTCTGCTCCGGGGTCAGACCTGGTAACTGCGGGCAAGATCACATTTAATGATGCGGTCGGTGGCGGTACCGAAATGGAAGTGATCATCACCTATCGTCCACCAGCGGGCTACGTAGGCACAGGACTGGCGTGGATACTGAATCCTGCGTTTGAAAACATGATCAGGAAAGATATTCTGAGATTTAAAAACTATGTGGAAACAGGAGAAATTACGGCACTATAGTGCAGGGTTTCACATTATTTTCACATTCAACAGGCCGTGTCTGGCCTGATATTTGGCACACAATACATGCATTTTGTTTAACCTTTTAAACTATTTTTATGAGCACAATGAAGTTAATATACGGCGCATTAGCAGGATTGGCAGCAGGAGTTGCAATCGGAATATTGACAGCACCAGATAGTGGTGAAGAAACAAGGAAAAGAATCAGAAGGTCGGCTCATGATGTGAATAATCGTTTCAGACGTATAGTTGGAAAAGGTGCGGATGGTTTGTCAGAGCTGAAATATATCTTCGAAAACGAAACGACAGGCTTGAAAGATGATGTGAAGGAACGTGTACTGAAGATTATAGATGAAAGCAATCAATCTTATACAAAGTTTAAGAAAGAGGCGCTTTCCTAAAAGCACATAAACGGATGGCCACGCGAATAAAATAGAGAGGTCCTGCTGAGTGAGCAGGACCTCTCTATTTTATGGCAGGTAAACCTTATTTCATGAAAAATAAGCGTTATTTATAGCCAGTGAACTTTTTTATTCCACTAATAATGAATTAATGAGTGCATTGAATTCCTTCTTAAACGCCTCATAGTGCTCTCCCGTACCAGGCCCGGAAAAACCAGTATGCACTTCCTTCACATTTCCTTTTTTATCTATAAAAATAGTCGTCGGGAACCCTTTGATTCCCGTCAACTGTGGCAATGTCTTTTCTGCTTTTTGCGGATCTCCCGGTGTTACACCTGTGATCAATACTGGATAAGTCACATCGAATCTTTTCAGGAATCCTGCAAGGGCTTTCTGAGATGTTGCAAAATCAGTCGTTCTTTCATAAGAAAGACCAATTACTTCTACCCCACGGGCTTTATTTTCCTTGTACCAGGTACTTAAGAAACCGGTTTCATCCATACAGTTTGGACACCAGCTACCCATCAAAGTGATCACCACTACTTTGCCTGTAAAACGCTTATCATTGATGCTTACTTTTTTACCATTCATATCAGGGAAGGTAAAATCGAGGCGGTTATTCCCCGGTTTGGTAGTGGCCAGAGAACGTTCATCAGGCAATGCAGCTTTATCATCTTTGCGGGCTACCCATTGTTCTTTACCGGCACCAATGCCGGCATAGAAGGTGCCATTTTCAAGATAACCGTCTTTTACCAATGCAGTAAAGTAGTAAGCATGGGAACCATCGAAAGTAGAGAGTTTCAGACTATCCCCGTCTACAATACCTTCCAGGAAACGGTAGTCGCCTGTAGACGTGAGGAAGGTACCTGTTACCTTGCTGCCGGTTTGTTTAAATTCACCAACAGCGTAAGAAGAATCTGGTTTATTTGCGTTAAAGAACCAGGTAGCATAGCGACCGGTTATATTGAGTGTAGGAGGTGCTTGTGCATGAAAGCGTTCTTTCACATTGTATGCAGCAGTAAAAGGAATCGTCACCTCTCCGGCAGGCAGATGACGCACCCATACCCCTTCCAGACCGCCATTCCTGATGGCAGCTTTGAATTCGGAATCGAAGAACGGCATTTTGATGAATACAGAATCGCCTTTCAGTTTCACATCGTCTACGAGCATGCGATCCTTCGCATTGAGGATATAGATCACTTTCTTATGCGCACTGTCCTTCACTTCAAAGTTAAACACGATATCTGCGCCATCTGCACGATGCAGGCTACCTTTCCAGGTGCCGGCAGGCAGGTTCCCTTTTTCCAGGCTTTTACCGAACATAAATGCTGGCAGTAACGCCAGTAACCAACAATGCTTAAGCATGAGTATAGTCTATTAGTTTTGTGGGGTAAAGATAGGGAATTAATACCGCGCGCCAAAAAGCATGCTGCCGATACGGACCATGGTACTTCCTTCTTCGAGCGCGATGGTGTAATCGCCGGACATGCCGATGGAAAGTTCGGTGAGCGCCTCCCCTTCTGGTGCAAAGGTAGCTTTAAGCTGTGTTTGCAGGTCTTTTAAGTGCCTGAATTCAGCTCTTACCTGATCGGGGTTATCGGTGTTGGTAGCCATGCCCATAAAGCCGGCAATCAGGATATTTTTGAATTTATCTGCCTGCGCTTTCCATTGCGTGAGGAGGTCGGTGAGTTCGTTTTCGTCCAGGCCGAATTTGGTCTCTTCTTCGGCGATGTGCACCTGAAGGAGGCAACGGATGGTACGATTACTTTTAGCTGCCTGTTTATTGATTTCTTCCAGCAGGCGCAGGCTATCAACTGCGTGGATCATGGAAACGAAGGGAGCGATGTATTTTACCTTGTTCGATTGGAGGTGGCCGATGAAATGCCATTCAATATCGTTTGGAAGTACAGGGTGTTTTTCCTGCAACTCCTGTACGTAGTTTTCGCCAAAAATACGCTGACCGGCATCATACAGCGCCTGTATGTCGGAGGCTGGTTTTACTTTGGAAACCGCGACGAGTTTAGCCTTATGAGGGGCCAGTTCGCCGATGATCTTGTTATAAGCGGGTAAATTTACTGACATGCCGCAAAGGTAGTAATTGTGGCCTGTGGTGGCAAGAGGGAATTCTTTTTGGGTCTTACCTTGCGGGGGGCTTAGTCAGTACGGCTGGCATGACTATGATGACTCGTCATACCAGTATTATCCAATGACGGTGTGGAATCATCCAATCCACTGAAATCGGGTCCGCTATTGTCAGGTACTGTATTATCTATAAAGGTTCCTCCATCGATATCGCCGTCTTCCTTCCCTCCTTTACCTTTTTTATTACCGATAGCATTATTCAGCGATACCAATGCAATCATAAATGCCACTGCTGCTGCTGAAGGTGCGATAAAAATAAAAGGAATGGAAATAACAATCGCGAGCACTGTTATTATCAGGAAATGGGTGAAATCGTTGGAGGAATCTTGTTTATTAGACATAAAATTGGGTTTTAGCCGAGTATACTGCGCCCGATCACGATCCGCTGCACCTCACTGGTACCTTCATAGATCTGTGTGATCTTGGCATCCCTCATCAGGCGCTCTACATGGTACTCTTTCACATAGCCATATCCACCATGAACCTGCACTGCCTCTGTCGTAACCCACATCGCTGTTTCCGAGGCAAACACTTTCGCCATCGAGCCACTGAGGGTATAATCTTTATGTTGATCTTTCTCCCAGGCTGCCCTGAAACATAGCAACCGCGATGCTTCTATACGGGTAGCCATATCCGCCAGTTTAAACTGGATGGCCTGATGTTGACTGATTTCTTTACCGAAAGCCTTGCGTTGTTTGGAGTAGTTGACTGCTAATTCGTAAGCGCCGGAAGCGATACCCAATGCCTGGGAAGCAATGCCGATACGGCCACCCGCCAGTGTTTTCATGGCGAACTTAAAACCGAATCCATCTTCTCCTATCCTGTTCTGCTTAGGTACTTTTACGTCCTGGAACATAATGCTGTGGGTATCACTACCCCTGATCCCCATTTTATTTTCCTTGGCCCCTACTGTGACACCGGGACTGTTCTTTTCTACGATCAGGGCATTGATGCCTTTGCTGTTCTTGTCAGGGTGGGTCTGAGCGATTACAAGGTACACACTTGCACTGCTACCATTCGTGATCCAGTTTTTCGTACCATTGAGGAGGTAAAAATCGCCCTTATCTTCGGCAGTGGTGCGCTGTGAGGTGGCATCGGAGCCGGCTTCAGGCTCGCTGAGCAAAAATGCACCGGTGATTTCACCTGTGGCAAGGGGTACCAGGTACTGCTGTTTCTGTTCCTCGGTACCATACTGCTCCAGGCCCCAGCAAACTAATGAATTATTTACGCTCATACATACAGAGGTGGAAGCATCTATTTTGGAGATCTCCTCCATAGCCAGCACATAGGAGATCGTGTCCAGGCCGGCACCTCCATATTTTGGATCTACCATCATTCCGAGAAATCCCAACTCTCCCAGTTTTTTGATCTGCGCTGCGGGGTATATTTGTTTCTCATCTCTTTCTATGACGCCGGGTAAAAGTTCATTTTGTGCGAAGTCCCGGGCTGCCTTTTGAATCATCAGGTGCTCTTCAGTGAGTTGAAAGTCCATGGAATTTACGTTTTGTTGGAGTTATTGATATAAACGAATTTATTGTTTTTATACTTCTGAATTCCACATTTAGTCTTTATCCATTTTTATCATGAAAATATTAAAGATTATTTGAAGATAGCTGTCCCTTATTGGAATTATTATATGTTTTCACGCGGGTATGTATATACCTCCACAGTTTAACCGGCTGCCCGTTCATTTAAAAACCATTAGCTTGCTAAACAGGAATAACATCCTTTTATGAAAAATATTAAGATCATTGAGGTGAAATCAGAGATTGGCGCGGGAACACGTGGCGCCAGCCTGGGTGTGGAAGCGATCAAGATAGCTGCGCTGGACTTCATGAGCAACTTTTTTGTGCATTTCCCTACTGAAACAATTGAGACAGAAAATAAGCTGCTCTTTGAACCGATAGAATCCCCTTATGCAAAAAGGATTAAAGGTACCCTGACTTTGTATGAAAGGATCAGTAAGAGTGTGTGTGAAACAGTGAAGGCGAATTGGTTTCCGGTTGTTTTATCAGGAGATCATAGTACGGCGGGAGCTACCATTGCAGGGTTGAAGATGGCGAGGCCGAAGGCGAAGATAGGAGCGATCTGGATTGACGCGCATGCGGATTTACATACGCCGTATACTACGCCTTCAGGGAATATGCATGGGATGCCGGTGGCAATTTCAATTGCAGAAGATAACCTGGATTGTAAGGTGCATGATCTGGATGATAATACGGTGAAACAGTGGGAGGCACTTAAAAATATTGGCGGGATTGCGCCGAAAGTATTGCCGGAGGATATTGTGTTTATTTCATTACGTGACTATGAGAAGGAGGAAGAGGCGTTGATAAAGCAGTATGGGATGAAGGTGATTACTACCAATGAAGTGAGGAGAAAGGGTGCGGAGCAGGTGGCGAGAGCGGTGTTTAGGTATTTGAGTGATTGCGAGTATATATACGTGTCGTTTGATGTGGATAGTTTGGATAGTTCTATTTCGAAAGGAACCGGTACACCGGTGACGAATGGGCTACGAGAGAGGGAGGTAGAAGATCTGATAGCGAAGTTTATGCAGCATAGAAAGATATGTTGTTTTGAGATAACGGAAGTGAATCCGACGTTGGATAAAGAGAATTTAATGGCGGAGATTGCCTTTAATATATTGCAGCGAAGTGTGAATGTGCTGTTGATGAATTAGCAAAAAAAAGGCGTTTACCTTCGGTAAACGCCTTTTTTTGCGCGGAAGGGATTATTTTTTGCCAGAGGCAAAAATAATCCCTTCCGCATTTATCACGGATTCGTATGCTTCATCCTGATCAGGTTCGCCACCAACCCGGTCCAACCCGTCTGATGCGCAGCACCCAACCCTTTCCCGCTATCTCCATGAAAATATTCATGAAATTGTATCAAATCAGCAAAATGCGGATCGCTCTGCAATTTCTCATTATTCCCAAACACCGGCCTGCGACCATGTTCATCCTTCCTGAATATCTTTAATAACCGATCCGCCAGCAAGGTACCCACTTCCTTCAATGAATAATAACAACCGGAAGATGTCGGATATTCTATCCTGAAATCATCTGTATAGAAATAGTGAAACTTACGCAAACTCTCTATCAGCAAGAAATTCATCTGTATCCACACAGGGCCCCGCCAGTTAGAATTACCTCCATAAGTGATCGTATCACTTTCTCCCGGTACATATTTTACGATTAATTCTGTTCCATTTTCATACAGCCGATAAGGATCCGCCTCATATTTTTTAGACAATGACCTTATTCCATACTCGCTCAGAAACTCCGTTTCATCCAGCATCCTGTACAACAACCGCTTCATACGATGCCCACGCAATAAACTCAGCAAATGTTTATTCTCCTTCCCCTCCTCATACCACCTTGATACCAGCTGTGCCAGGTCTGGCCTGTGTCGTAAAAACCAGGACATGCGTTCCGCAAAAACAGGGTTATTTGCCAACGCTTCTTTTGAAATAACTTCCACCGCACAAAGAGGAATCAATCCTACCATACTTCTGAACTTCAACTTCACAATACGATTATCCGGCGCCCGTAACTGATCATAAAAGAACTCATCTTCGTCATCCCACAACCCACTATTCCCCGTACCCATACTCGCCATTGCACCAGCTATGTACATAAAGTGCTCAAAGAACTTCGTCGCCATACCATTGTAGACCTTATTATGATTACACAATTCTAATGAAATGTGCAACATATTCAAGGCATACGTCGCCATCCAACTGGTTGCATCTGCCTGCTCTTCACGAATACCATTCGGCAATGGCAGACTTCTGTCAAACGCACCTATATTATCTAATCCCAGGAAGCCACCTTCAAAAATGTTACTCCCATTACTATCTTTCCTGTTCACCCACCATGTGAAATTGATCAGTAATTTATGAAACAATGCTTCGAGAAAATGATAATCCTTCTCCCCCTTTAATGCCGCATCCTGCTTAAACACACGGTATACCGCGCCTGCATGTACAGGTGGATTCACATCTCCAAACGCCCACTCATATGCAGGAAACTCTCCTGAAGGATGCATGTACCACTCCTCTGTCAACAACAATAATTGTTGCTTTGCAAAATCCGGATCCACCATCGCCAGGGTCACACAATGGAAAGCCAGATCCCACGCCGCATACCAGGGAAACTCCCATTTATCAGGTACGGAAATGATATCTTCATTCACAAGATGTTTCCATTCTTTATTGCGGCCATTCCAGCGTTCCGGAGGCGGTGCCGGTTGTGAAGGATCGCCTTCCAGCCAGCGCTGTACTTTGTAGTAGTAGAACTGTTTATTCCACAGCATACCTGCTAATGCCTGACGCTGTATCAGCTTTTCATCTTCATCTTTAATCTCTGCCTGCAATTCTTCATAGTATGCATTTGCATCTGCAATCTTCGCAGCAAAGAGATCATCAAAACCTGCAAAAGGTTGTTCCTTGGCCTTATCCGTTAATCTTAATTTAATAGTATGAGAACCATGTGCCGGCACAGAAATATCATAATGCACCGCAGCCTTCGTACCCTTTTTATCAGGATTTACAGAAGATGCACCATGCAGGATATAATCATTGATCCCATCCTTTGCATAAGGTGTGATGGAATCTATATTATACAATCTTTTATTGTTGGATTCATTTTCACAAAACAGCATCTCCTGCCCTCCTTCCTGGTACAGGTACTGTACCTGTAATTTCTCATGATCGAACCGAATAGTAGTAGCATCCTCCTGCCACAAAGCAGGTTTATAAGGTCTGCGCCCCCACACCCATGTATTCCGGAACCATACAGTAGGCAATACTGTTAAAGGTGCATCCTCATTACTTCTGTTATGAATCGTGATTTTGACAAGCACATCATCCATATCCTCCTTTGCATATTCTATGAAGATGTCAAAGTATTTATCTTCATTAAAAAGCCCGGTATCAATCAGCTCATACTCCTCTTCCGCCTTGCTCCTCCGGGCATTCTCCTGTACCAGTTGTTGGTAAGGATATTCCTGCTGTACATATTTATACAGCATTTTCATATAGGAGTGTGTGGGTGTTGCATCCAGGTAGTAATAGAGTTCCTTTACATCCTCCCCATGATTCCCTTCAGCATTGTTCAGTCCGAAGAAGCGTTCTTTCAGAATAGGGTCTTTCTTATTCCAGAAAGCCAGTGAAAAACACAAAAGCTGTCTTTCATCGCAAATTCCCCCAATTCCTTCCTCCCCCCATCTCCACGCTTTACTTCTCGCCATATCATGCGTTGTATAATCCCATGAACTGCCGCTACCGCTATAATCTTCGCGTACAGTTCCCCATTGTCTGTCACTCACATAAGATCCCCATTTCTTCCAGCCTTTTATCTGAAGGCGTTGTTGTTCCTGATTCATCGTATGCTGCTTTTAATCAGTGAATGTGGAAGTAGGCTACCAGCCATCCCACTACTTCACTATAACTACGTATTCCTTTTTCCTGTTTATTCGCCTTCAGGTACTGATCATAAATCATAGAAGTATAATCATCTACCGGGCTGCTATATCTGCGATAGAAATTCTTTAACTGATGGTAATCTTCATGCACACCGGGTACGGCTTTCTGCCACAAATTCTTCGCCATGGTGGTATCCTGCCAGCGCAACTGCCTGATACTGTACATAAACATCTCGAAATTAGCAGCGTATCTGAACCGGACATCCTTTGCATGACCTGCTACGAGGTAACCGACAAAATTAGCCTCTTCTTCCGCCCCATATCCCAATTGATGTGCCACTTCATGACAAATCGTAAACGGGTGCATAAAACCCGGCGTAGTAGCATTTACCTGTGCTTCGCCGGTAAAGGGATTGAGGTAGCCCCCTACATTCATATAATTCATCCAGGTACCATACAGGGAAGTCTTGAGACAGGGATGCGTATATTTCAGCACCGGCCACTGCTTTGCCGCCTGATCATAGGCGACCACTGCCCGCTGAAAGAGCTGTGCACTGTCCGCCCCCGGGCGTGTGGCGTAAAGTGTATCACCCATTTCTATCCTGTTCGCATTTACCTGTTGCAACAGGGTATCTGCCAGTTTATACAATTGCTCCGTACCGTACTCATTTACTTCCAGTTGCATATCTTTTTCCAGCGAGTAACGGTCATAGTTAAATCCCCACAACACCAGGAAGGCAAGATATAATGTCGAAACAGCACTTATTCCCTTCAGAAAGTATAAAAAACTTTCCTTCCATTGGGTTTTGATCAGTTTATAACATAATTTTAACAAATAAATGCTACCTGTTATAACCCAGGCAGCATAAATTACGTCGCCAACACTAAAGGGTATGGATCCCAATGCCGCCCTTAATAAGTTACTTATCCAAAAGTAGAACCTATGAAAATACCACCCTTCAAAATGATGGCTGAATATGAACAGTCCCTTCAAAATAATGATGCACAATATTGTTACCAAAATACGTACTCCTATGTGCCTTATCTTTGTATTTGTATCCATACTAATCAGCGCGTAAAATGACAGATGAGATCTTATTGGACGAACTTACGACAGCGCTTTCCTGCCAGTCAGGAGTGAAAATACACATTAATTGCGCAGAAAAAATATCCGGTGGAGATATTAACGAAACATATAAGCTCTCCACATCTGACGGAACGTTGTTTCTGAAAATGAACGATGCGCATATCTATCCTGACATGTTCCTGCGGGAACTGAACGGACTCAATATACTCCGTAATACCAATGCCATATCCGTACCCAGGCCTCTGGCCACAGGTACCGTGGGTGACAAAGGTTTCCTGGTCACTGAGTTTATGGAAAAAGGCGGCGTGACGCCTGACTTCTGGGAAAACTTCGGTGCAAGCCTGTCAAGAGTACATCGCCAGACGCAGACATACTACGGATTTCAGGAGACCAATTACATCGGTACCCTCAAGCAATACAATACGCCTTATAGCAGCTGGCCGGTGTTCTACGCCTTTAACAGGTTACAACCACTTACCAGGGCGGCCTATGACCAGCAGGTGATGGACAAGGCAATGGTAGTACAGATGGAGCACCTGTGGAAGCAGCTGCCAGCTATGTTTCCCGACGAAAAGCCAGCATTACTGCATGGTGACCTCTGGTCAGGTAACTTCATGGTGGGCAAAGATGGCAAGGCATGTGTGTACGACCCTGCGGTATATTATGGAAACAGGGAAATGGACCTGGCTATGACCAGACTGTTTGGTGGTTTTGATACCCGCTTTTACTTCAGCTATCAATCCATGTATCCGCTGGCTGAAGGATGGCAGTCCAGAATTGGTGTGTGCCAGTTATATCCGCTCATGGTGCACCTGCTCTTATTCGGAGGTAGCTATTATAATAATGTGAAAGAAATTCTTGACGAATTCTGATTACTGGTAGATCTTCATTCTATCGTACTCTGCCTCAATAATTGGATAGAATTTTTCCACTTCTTCCGAAATATTGGCAAACAGCGCATCTACCTCTTCAGGAGGCAGCACTGTATTTGCATTCAATGTATTTTCCAGGTTCTGCATACGGGCACTAATCCATGTAAGTCCCACCATAGAGAAATTGGGTTTCAGTTTGTGCACCTGAAATTTCAGGAGTTCCCAATCCCGTGCATTTACTAAAGCCTGAATCTTCACCAGTTCTTCCCTGATCGTTTTCAAAAATATTTCAAAGAGATCCGCCGCGTACGAAATATTGTTCTCATACAGGGTATTGAGGTACTTTACATCCAGGTCCTTGTGGAACTCAAAACCAGACATGTTGTTTGTTTCTTCCATTATAAGTTCAGTTTCGTCTTCATTCAGGTATTTATTCAACACCTGTAACAATTGATCGGGGGTATACGGTTTCGTTAGTATATCGGTGATACCGGCCTGCCTTGCCTGGGTAAAAGTACTTTCCATGGCGAGGGCAGTAGTGGCTACCAGTGGAGTAGCTACGTTCGGTTTATCTTCATCTTCACGGATCAGGCCAGCCAGCTCCAGGCCGTTGAGTCCGGGAATCCGGATATCGATCAGGACCAGGTCATACTGTCTTGAATTCAAAAAATAAAGTGCATCCGGGCCATTGGTGGCCAGCTGGTGCTGCACGTTATATTTTTCCAGCAGGCAGTTAATGTAATGAAGGTTCATCGCATTGTCCTCAATCACAAGTACACTTGATCCTGAAAAACTGGCCTGTTTATGGCGCGATCCAGCTCTGGGTGTGGTGACGGCCGACTTCCGGGTATCGATAAAGGGCAGGTTGAACGAAAAACAGGTATTGTAGCCCGGTACTTCTTCCACACTGATGGTACCGCCCTGTAGTTCAATCAGTTGTTTGGAAATGGCGAGTCCCAGACCGGTGCCGCCATATTTTTCCTTGATTTCCTGTTCTGCCTGTTTATAATTTTTAAAGATCAGTTCCAGTTTGTCTTTACTGATGCCGATACCCGTATCACATATACGAAAGCGTACCCACACTTTGTCGTCCTGCCAGCTTTCCGGGGTCACGCGGATGGCAATCTCCCCTTCCGGCGTAAATTTTTCTGCATTACCTAACAGGTTCATCAGGATTTGGTTCAAAAGCGTATCGTCTCCGACCAGCCGATTCTGGATAAGGGTATCGATAGTCGCAGAAATTTTTACAGGACGCTGACCCAGTTTGAGCTCAAAAGTGTGCCGGAGAGAATGTACCAGGTCGGTGAGGTTAAACTCCCGCTGATTGACCTGAAACTCCCCTGCTTCGATCTTGGAGATATCAAGAATATCGGAAATCAGTCCCAGGAGGATATTGGAACTATGTTTTAATATATTGATATAGTCCTGCTGACGGCCGTCGAGGTTCGTTTCTTCCAGCAGGTGGGTCATACCGATAATGACATTGAGGGGGGTACGAATTTCGTGGCTCATGCTGGCCAGAAATTCTTTTTGTGCACCCCGGGCCTCTTCAGCCTGCTGCCGGGCCTGCTCCAGGGTTGCCTGCTGTAGTTGCCGGCGTGAAATGTCAGTTACCTTCCACATGCTGCCATTAAAGACCCCGTTGTGCCAGAGCGGCGTATAGTTCAGTTCGAAAATGCGGCTGTCGGAAAAAAGGAGTTCCTGTCCAAAGTAGGGATTTTTCTGTTTTACCAGGTCTTCTACGGTGGCCAGAAAGGCTTCAGGATTCCGGGCCCCCCTGGCCAGGTGCCGGACGATGGTAGCAAAGGGCAAACCAGGCAGCAGGTCAATATCTTTTCCTGTATATTGTTGAAATACAGCGTTTACCCACACGAGGTGCTGCTCCGCATCGAGGAGTAGGATACCGGCATTGGTGTGCTGGAAATAGACGCTGATTGGCAGTGAAAATATGTCCGGCGGCGAAATGCTTCGGGTAATGGGATGTTTTCTCGTACCTTTGATCCGGGCCATTGGTTATGAATGGAAAGTGTACAGTGATGCTGATTTTATACAGCACGAATATAATAATTAATTAATTGGTTTTCACTAATCTAGCTGTACAAACCTATAATTCAGGCAGATGTGAAAAAGCGAATGTAGGAAATTTTTGCATTTGCAAATATTTGGTTACCTTTGCATCCCTCTAAAAGTGAGGATTTTATTATGAAACAACTCCGTCAATTTGAAATTGCCTTTGTGGGGCTCAAACCCGGAGAGCATACATTTGAATACCAAGTTACGGATAGTTTTTTTGAAAACTACGGACCGCAGGATTTCAGCGACTGTAAAGCAACAGTAAAGCTGACCTTGGACAAGAAAAGCGATTTTTTCCTGTTAAAGTTTGAAATTGGCGGATCAGTTAGCGTAATTTGTGACCGTTGTGGGCAACCATTTAATCTTCAGCTATGGGATGATTTTACCCAGGTGGTGAAGATGGTGGAGAATCCTGAGGAGATTGAAGGTGATGAGGATCCGGAAGTATCTTATATTTCGAGAACGGAATCGCACCTGAATGTCGGTGAATGGATTTACGAATTCATCAACCTGAGCATTCCTATGCAGAAGATACACCCGGATGTGGATGGCAAAAGCACATGTGATCCGAAAGTATTGGAAATGCTGGACCAGATGAACAAACAATCTGACGCTCAGGACAATCCAATTTGGAAAGACCTGGACAAATTCCGGAGCAATTAAGCCGGGATCTTAAGGGAAAAGATACTTATTGAAACATTAAACTAGGACAATTAAAAACTAAATACGATGCCAAATCCGAAACGCAGACATTCTCAGCAAAGATCAGCTAAGAGAAGGACGCATTACAAGGCCTTTGCGGATACTTTAAGCACAGATAGCGCAACTGGTGAAGTGCACCTGAGACATCGTGCTCACTGGGTAGAGAATAAACTGTACTACAGAGGAAAAGTTGTATTGGAAAAACAAAGCAGCGCTAAATAATTTTACTATTTTTACCCCGAGCAAAGACAAATTTAAACGTTCATGAGAATCGGGCTAGATATGATGGGCGGTGATTATGCCCCCGTCGAAGCAGTAAAAGGAGTAAAATTATTTTTAGATACTGTTGCAGCAGATGCACATCTGGTGCTGATTGGTGATGAGGCAGCCCTGGCTCCCTTATTATCTGAAGCACAGTTGGACCAATCAAAATATTCAGTTGTTCATTCATCCCAGGTTATTGGGATGAATGAACATCCTACCAAGGCGCTGAAGGAAAAGCAACATTCTTCTATCAGTATTGGGTTTCACCTGTTACAGAGCGGGAAGATTGATGCCTTCATCAGTGCTGGAAATACGGGCGCTATGATGGTTGGAACATTCTATTCCATCAAAGCGATTGAGGGGGTTCAGCGACCAACGATATCTACACCAGTGCCAAGATTGGACGGCTCTATCGGGCTGTTACTCGACGTTGGTATCAATGCCGATTGTAAAGCAGAAAACCTGCTCCAATTTGCAATACTTGGGTCTCTCTATTCCAAACATATCCTGAATGTAAGTAACCCTACTGTAGGTCTGCTGAATATCGGAGAAGAGGAAGGTAAAGGTAATTTGCTGGCACAAGCCACTTATCCTTTGCTGAAAGAACACCCTGGTTTAAATTTCATTGGCAATGTGGAAGGTCGTGATGTACTGACTGGCAAGGCTGATGTCATTGTATGTGAAGGTTTTACGGGGAATGTTGTACTCAAGATGGCTGAATCACTGCACGATATAGCAGTACAGCGGAATATTAATGATGAGTACATGGACCGGTTTAACTTCCAGAGCTATGGCGGTACACCTGTATTAGGCGTATCTAAGCCGGTGATCATAGGTCATGGTATATCGAAAGATACTGCCTTTAAGAATATGATTGTGCTGGCTCAACAAATGATCGAAACGAAACTGCTGGAGAAGATCCGGGAGAGCTTTGTGAAATAATTTACATCCTATTAGAACTAAAAATTATTGATACCAGTCGCAAGGCTGGTATTTTTTTACGTTGTATAAAAACAAGGTCGGACATAATGCCCGACCTTGTTTCTTTATACAGGATTTGCCGACAGTGGCAACTTTACATAAAATGTAGTACCGACCGTTAACTGTGTCTCAAACCAGATCTCTCCCCTCGCCTGCTCCACTATATTCTTACACATCGCTAACCCTAAACCAGTCCCTGAATTCTTTGTTGTAAAGTTCGGTACAAATATTTTTGACTGAACCTCAGGCGGAATACCATCCCCATTATCCGATACACTCACCACTACCCAACCCGGATCCTCCTCCTCCATATTGATGGTGATGATCCCCTCTCTTTCTTCCGGTATAGCCTGTATCGCATTCTGCAGGAGATTGGTAAACAACCGGTTCATCTGTGTCTTATCTGCAAATACATAAAACGCATGCCCCGGATGATTGAACTGAATTGTACTATGTTCGTGGCTTTGGTACAACTCTTTCAGAGAATGTAATACCTCATTCAGCATCAACACCTCACTATTCGCCTCCCCTATCCTTGCAAATGCAGAGAAATCTGATGCGATATTCGCCAGATGCTCTATCTGCTCTACCAACGTACGCGCTACATTCGTAGACAGCTGTTTTACATTTGGAGCATCATTATCTATCGCTCTTTGCAGATACTGAATACTCAGTTTCATAGGCGTGAGCGGGTTCTTGATCTCATGCGCCACCTGTCTCGCCATTTCTCTCCACGCCCCTTCACGCTCACTCTTTGCCAATCTGGCCGCACTCACCTCGAGCTTTCTCACCATCTTATTGTATTCTTTTACCACAGCCCCGATCTCATCATCCTTTTCCCATTCTATCTCATCATTCTGCTGCCCTAAGCTCACATGGCGCAAGCGCTCTGTTACTAAGGAGAATGACTTTGTAATAGAGTTGGTAATTAATAATGCTAATAACCCTGCTATTAAGAATATAAACGCATTGAAATTGATGAGCGCCACTAAGAAGTTGGAGATCTGCTGGTTCAATTCCGTTTGCGTTGCAAAATACGGTACATTCAGATAAGCGAAGATCTCTCCATTATTACGCAACGGTGCATAGCCTGATAAGTACCCCATCGAACCGATCTTCTCCTTCTGTATCCACTGGATCTTTTGCTGACGCCCCAGTTGCATATACGCATCCGGATTTATTTTTCTCGACAACAACCCTTTCTCTGTAATCAGTGGCTGCGTTGTTACCTGCAAATTTCCATCCCTGTCATAAATGTTTATATCCAACGCCCGCTCATCTGCAATCTCACCTATAGATTCTGACAAACTGGCCTGGAATATCGGATCATACAGATCCTCCAGGTCATCAAACATGCGTTGATTTGCAAATACCTTCTCCACTTCATGCGTCACCTCATTGATCGTATGGCTCAGACGTTCCTTATTCTCTCTTTCAGAACGATCAATGAAGAACAATACCGTGGTCAGACCCAGGATCACAAATGCAAATACCACAATGAAAATAATGGTCCCGGTTACCTTTCTCCTGATATTAATATTGACCAGTGATTTAAGGTTGCCAATCCGCATCCTTGCTTTCACCAACAGATCCAGCACCCTGTAAATAGCAATGATCAACAGGAACAGGCAGAACATGTACGCAAAGAGCGTGATAAATTCTATAAAGCTCCGGATCTCTTTTGCCACAATCACTACCTTGTCTTTCGATGCTTTGTAGTACATCAGCGAATACCCATTCACCTTCTTCACCGTCACTTCATCTGTAGGCATATCCGAATCGTACAACTTGACCGGAAACGAGTAATCATTGTTATTATTTACCAGTTGCCCCTTGTCATAAATCGCATAAGAATAGGTCGCATTAGACTCTTTTTCAGGGTCATAGATTTCTCCATCCACCAGCAATTCAGGATACAATCGTTGTGAATTGACCACCGCTGGTGTCAGCTCATATACCAGGTAGCCTGCCTTCTCCCCATTGCGATAAAAATCTTTCTGACCTATATAGCTATAATCATTGAATCCTCTTTCATTATAATAGAGATCGTTCCCGATCAGTTCTGATTCCACCAGCATCTTCCTGCTCAGTGAATAGAAAGAACTGGTGTCGCCACCATAAATCGGCATCCCGTTCTCATCAAAGGCATAGATGTCTACCTTAAATCGACCCAGGTATCCTTTGAAATATTTTTGCTTCAACTCATTCTCCAGGGTACTCCTCGGCATATTCCCCCCATTCGCCTGTTGAAAAAAGTATTGCAATAGTTCATCCTGCTCCATCTGCTTTGTTACATCAGTGAGCAACATTTCCAGATAAGGGTCCTTTTGTTTCGACAATTCTATCGCCATTCTTTCACGCAGACTCAGCTCCTTCTGATCGTTGTAATACACCAGCACCGCAGAGGTTGTGATTGTCAGCAAAAACAACCAGAACAAAAACGGCACTGTCGCCAGGCTATTCTCAAATTTAAATGCCAGTGCATCCAGCAGGATCACATAGATGATCAGCCATATCACCAAAGCAATGGAATAATGTATCTCCGGATTATGGATCCTGAACACCAGCCACACTACGCCGACTATCGCCAGGAATACATACTTGGTACGATGCCTGAAACTGGTCAACTCATTGAGCAGTGAATTCACAATCTGTGAAAAGAAGAGGAAGCTAAACGCGATGAACCCTAATATGATCGCACCGATGATGCTGTATTCATTCAGACTGAATGGGTTCGCCACATCAAAAGAAATGCGGGAGTCGATCACCAGGCTCTGAATGAGCTCAGACAAAAACTGTCCGACCACGTACATGATGTAACTACTCAGAATGATCACCCCTCTTTGCTGCCATGCATTCTTCACCGGAGGCGCTTTGATGGATTTTACATGCTGCCTGAAAAACAGCAACAACCAAAACGTCAGCGATACGTTCAGCAACAGGTCGCCCAGCGATCGGAAGATCTCGTCCTTTGCATAGATCAAAGGCGTGAAGATATTGAGTGTTCGCAGGTTGAAAGGAAACGGGTACAGGTAACTCAATAACCTGAATACGACAATGACAGCCAGCAGGAACAGAAACCCATTCAGGGCGCTCTTTTGTCTTGCCAGCGTCGCGGCAAAGAGGTTGATGAAGATCAATACACAGAAACAACCCATTACTCTGAGTATGACACTCAGTAGGTTAGGAGGCTTGGTATCCAATGTTCTGTCGTAGTGCAGGTAAAAAAGGATCAGCCCTTTGCCATTGAGTACGGGTATGCCGGGGGCTTTGAGGTTGATATTGTATTCCCGTCCCAGCGCAGGTTTATCATAAAAGTGATCGACCAGGTAATTGTTCGTAATACTATACTCCATCATGACCGGTATCACACCGACCATAAAGCGTTCATGCCCAGCCTCCGGACTAAACACCCGTCGGCACAGCACTTCATAATATCCGTTCTTTAATTTTACAAAACGGTTTCCATCCACCAGCGGCACCTGCCATTCCTCCGGTGTTACCATATTGGTGCTCCAGAATACCAGCCAGCGGCCGGCCTCACTGCTATCGTAGGCAAAAACATAAAAGTCCTTTGTATCCAGGCTTTTTATTTCCTTCTCATTGTAATTGCGTGAAAAAAGATGGTTGAGCAGAAACTGATCTTTGATTATTTTTTCAAAAGACGCTTCCCGCTGGGAGATACTTTTTTCCAGGCTACGCTTCACTCCCATGGGGGAGGAATAGTAGGACCAGTAGTTACTGAACAGGAAGGAAAAGGTAAACAGCCAGGCTGCTACGATCAGTAGGTATCCGTGTCGGATGAAGAAAAGTCGTATTTCTTTAATGTCTAGCATTTTTTTGCTTCGTTCCAGAGTTCATCCATTTCACCCAGCGTCATTTCATCCAAAGATTTGCCTTTTTCGGCCGCTTTCATTTCAATATATTGGAAGCGGCTGATAAATTTTTTGTTGGTACGTTCCAGTGCATTTTCTGCATCAATCTTCAGAAAACGTGAATAGTTGACCAGGGAAAAGAGTACATCCCCGAATTCCCCTTCAATTTCGTCTTGATTGCCCGTAGCCACTACTTCTTCTAGTTCCTGTACTTCTTCTTTCACTTTATCCCATACCTGCTCTGTAGTATCCCACTCAAAACCGACAGTTTTGGCCTTGGATTGCAGGCGCATTGCCTTTACCAGCGCGGGTAGGGATACAGGTACACCACTGAGTACAGAGGTTTTACCTTCTTTCAGTTTCAGTTTTTCCCAGTTTTGTTTAACGGCTTCCTCATCTTCGGCTTTGACATCGCCATAGATGTGCGGATGGCGGAAGATGAGTTTTTCACAGATGCCGTTGATCACGTCTGTCATGGTAAACTGCCCTTGTTCGGCTCCTATTTTGGCATAAAAAACGATATGGAGCAGCAGGTCGCCCAGTTCTTCCTTAATGGCTTTCCAGTCGGAAGTGGTGATAGCGTCTGCCAGTTCATATAATTCTTCAATAGATTGCTGACGCAGGGTGTGGATGGTTTGTTTTCTATCCCAGGGGCATTTTTCCCTGAGATCATCCATAATACTGAGTAGCCGTTCGAAGGCCGCGTTATTTTCCATTTGTCAAATATAAGGAATATGTGTCCGCTGCTAATTTCGGGCCGAAATTTGAAGATATCCGGCCGGCCATCATATGTTAATTTCTTTTTGTTGATGACAAAGGCATTTTCTTTACATTTGTCGGCCGGTTTAATCACCGTAAAAAGACTAATTTTCGTTTCATGAATACCAAACACATTGCACTTATTTCGTCTGAATTGGGCATTCCAGCCCGTTCAGCTGAGAATACCATGAATTTGCTGGCAGAAGGGTCTACGGTACCCTTTATCAGTCGCTACCGTAAGGAAGTGACAGGCAGCCTTGATGAGGTGCAGATAGGCCGTATTGAAGACCTGCAGAAACGTTACAAGGAAATTGATGAACGTCGTGCGTTCATTATCAAAACCATTACAGACCAGGAGAAAATGACCCCTGAGCTGCAGGACAAACTGGAAAATACCTGGGTACTGACAGAACTGGAAGATATTTATCTGCCATACAAACCTAAACGTAAGACCAGGGCTACTGTGGCGATTGAAAAAGGTCTTGAACCACTGGCTAAAATGCTGTTTGAACAACAGGAAGGTGTACCACAATCCCTTGCAGAACAGTTCCTTAACGAGCAGGTAGCCTCTACGGATGAAGCCCTGAAAGGTGCCCGCGATATCATGGCTGAGTGGATTAACGAAAATGCTGAGCTGCGTGACAAAATGCGTAAGCTTTTCAACCATACATCTGTTTTAACCTCCAAAGTGATCGAAGGCAAAGAAGAGGAAGGCAATAAATACAAGGATTACTTCGATTTCAACGAAGATTTCAGCAAAATACCTTCTCACCGTGTACTGGCTATTCTGCGTGGAGAGGCTGAAGGGTTCCTCTATGGCACCATTGCGCCAAACGAGGAAGATGCGATTGAGATCATGGAGAAACAATTCATTACCACCCGCAATGCTGCTGCAGAGCAGGTAGGCAAGGCGATCACAGATTCTTACAAGCGTCTGCTGCGTCCTTCCCTGGAGAATGAATTCCGTGCACTGGCCAAAGACAGAGCGGACCAGGAAGCAATCGAGGTGTTCGCAGAGAACCTGCGTCAGCTGTTGCTTGCTGCACCACTGGGTCCTAAAGCCGTGATTGCCATTGACCCGGGTTATAGAACCGGTTGTAAAGTGGTAGCGCTTGACAACCAGGGTAATATGCTGGACAACGATGTAATTTACCCATTGGAAAAGAACTATAAACGTGATGACGCAGAAGCCCTGCTGAAAAAATGGGCTGATCGTTATGACACTTCTGCTATCGCAGTTGGTAATGGTACTGCTGGTAGAGAGACAGAAGAATTTGTGAAGAAGATTGATTTTGGTAAAAAGATCAATGTATTCATGGTGAATGAAAGTGGTGCTTCTGTGTATTCTGCATCTGAAGTAGCGCGTGAGGAGTTCCCTGAATTTGATGTAACCGTACGTGGTGCAGTATCTATTGGCCGCAGACTGATTGATCCACTGGCAGAGCTGGTGAAGATTGATCCAAAAGCGATTGGTGTGGGGCAGTACCAGCACGATGTGAATCAGTCCCAGTTGAAACAGAGCCTGGACAGAGTAGTGGTAAGTTGTGTGAACAATGTAGGTGTGAACCTGAATACAGCTTCCAAACACCTGCTGGCGTATGTATCTGGTTTAGGACCAAGCCTGGCGGAGAATATTGTAAAATACCGTAAGGAGAATGGTGCATTCAGCAATCGCTTACAGCTAAAGAAAGTAACCCGTTTGGGTGAAAAGGCGTTCGAACAGTGTGCGGGCTTCCTTCGTATTGAGAATGGCGATAATCCACTGGATAATTCAGCAGTACACCCTGAGCGTTATAAACTGATAGAGAGCATGGCTTCCAAACAGAATTGTACCGTACAGGATCTGATAGCGAAAGAAGATCTGCGTAAGCAGATCAATCCTAAAGAGTATGTGAGTGAAGAAGTAGGTCTGCTTACTTTGGAAGACATCCTGAAGGAGTTGGATAAGCCAAGTCGTGACCCACGCGATGAGATAGCGATCTTTGAATATGCAGAAGGTATCAAGAGTATGGAAGATCTGAGAGTAGGAATGACATTGCCAGGTGTGGTGACGAATATTACGAACTTCGGTGCGTTTGTGGATGTAGGGGTGAAACAGGATGGCCTGGTGCATATTTCTCATCTGAGCAATAAGTATATCAGCAACCCGAATGAGGCAGTGAAGTTGAACCAGAAAGTAACGGTGACAGTGTTGGAGGTAGATCCATCCCGTAAGCGTATATCCTTGTCAATGAAGACGAATGAGCCTGCGCAGCAGCAGCAACCAAGGAATAGGGAGCAGCAGCGTAGACCGGATAATAATAACAATAATAAGAAGGCAGCACCAGCACCTTTGAATGATTTCCAGGCTAAGCTGGCGGAGTTGAAGAAGAAGTTTAATTAATTCTTTGTTTTTTACAATTATAAAAAGAGGGTGTATCTAATTTGTGATACACCCTCTTTTAATTCGGATACCTGATGGGGCCAGGTTCCATTTTATGCGTTTCCCGGGAGTTTCATTTCCTTCTTTATTTCCTGAAAAAGGTCTTATTCTGGTTAGAGAACTCCCTCTTTTATGAATGTTATCACCTGACTCAATTACCGAATTTCTCTTTCCACTTTAGTAGTTTCTCCGGAAATCTCGGATCCCGCTCCTCACTATACAGCTTTACAATCCCATTTACCGCTACACCAGCGTACACGACATCAGATTTCATATCGATTGCAATCGCGGCTTCATCAGCCCCGCAATAGTGTTTACGACAGCCCTGGTTATATAGCACATCATTTTCCACTTCAATAGGAGGTGCGACGTCAAAACGTTCGCGCAGCGTATTGTTATCATTCCCTAACAAAGTTTTAAGCCGCGATTTGAGCGGTTCATGTTGCAGTATATCCGTTTCCGTAATATACTTACCGTCGTACTGTTCAAAATGCTTCCAGGAGGTCACTTTCACGGGTTCAATCGCGTCGTTAATGGTTATCATTGTGTCTGTCGCTGGCGCTTCAATGTTGTCTTTCTTCTCCCTTACATTATTCATTGAGGGTTCTTTGCACCCGAAGATGCATGCAGCCATCACGATGATGGCTGTTACATGTTTGGTAAATGTCATGATTTCATTGTTCGCGGCCTTTCTATAGCCGCTATCATTTTCCTTTAAATACAGGTACTCGTTTTTCTACAAAAGCCTGCATGCCTTCTTTCTGATCATCGGAGGCAAACAGCAGGTAGAAGTTCTTCCTTTCAAAATGTAAGCCTTCTTCCAGCGAGCTATCGAAAGCTTTCAGTACAGATTCTTTCGCCATGCGTACAGCGAGTGGACTCAGTGCTGCAATTTCGGTCGCTAACTGGATTGCTTCCTGCAAATATAATTCAACCGGAACGATACGGTTAATTAGTCCTGCATTTAATGCTTCTATTGCGGTAATAAATTTTCCCGTCAGTACCATTTCCATAGCAAGGGCTTTACCCACGGCCCTTGTAAGGCGTTGGGTTCCTCCTGCTCCGGGCATCACGCCGATCTTAATTTCAGGTTGTCCGAATCGGGCGGTTTCACTGGCTATGATCATATCGCAAAGCATAACGAGTTCACAGCCACCGCCTAATGCAAAACCGCTTACTGCTGCAATCAACGGCTTCTTTGTTTTCTTTATTGTATCCCAGGTGCTGAACTGATCGATATTATACATATCCATGGCAGTTTTCCCTGCCATCTGTTTAATATCAGCGCCTGCCGCAAAAGCTTTTTCATTTCCGCTGATCACGATCACGCGTACACTCTCGTCTGCGTCCAGTGATTTTAATGCTTCCTTCAGCTCTGTCATTAATTGCAGATTGAGGGCATTCAGTTCTTTGGGGCGGTTCAATTGGATGTGCGCAACATATGGCGCTACTTGCTGGTGTATGATTATAAATTCTGGTTGCATCCCCTAATTTACGTCAAAAATGTAAGCAATATTGAAAACCCGGTGAACACCAGCAGGAGGGTGAAACTATATAACAACACCAGTAATAAGGCTTTCCAGAATGACTTACCGCCATAAATTTTCTTTAAGGACAACATTAGGTAGATAAAGACGACGATGAGTCCAAAAACAGATATAAAATCTACACTAAAGAGCCAATCCAATATGGTGGTGAAAAGGTAGAAGATAAAAAAGAACGTATGGAAGTGCAGGGAAAAAATTGCATGGTCGGCATAGAAATATTTCTTATTGCGGCGGTAAAACCATTTGAGGTAAAGGGCAAATAGCGGGAGTAAGACGAACATCATTTTGGGATAGTTATGCTGGAATCGTTCGTTGATGCCCTCCTCTCCTTTTTCCTTTCGTTCTTTCTGTTTAAAATACTGGCGGACAGCCTGTTTTGTAAAAAACCCATCCCGTTGACCTTCAGGCAGGGCTTTTTGGGCAGCTAAGTAGTCTTTTTCATCTTTGTACTTCTCCAATTTTCCGGTCCAGGCATTGGCAATGCTATCAGTTTTGTCATCGTCATTCAGGTTGTAGCTTTCGGTGACTACCACCCCTTGGGTGTCACCTTTTTCATCTTTATGCGTGAAGGCGAAATAACTGAAGAAAAAGACGAAGGACGTAAAGATGTAGAACTTAATCGGATTTACATACCGGACCCTTTTGCCGGCGGTATATTCCTGGGTGAGGAATCCTGGCCGGAACAGGAGGTACTTGAGGGTGATTAATGTTTTTGAATCATAATGGATTACATCGGCGAAGAAGTGGTTGAACAGGTGGCCGAAAGTTTCGTGGGGAACGGTATTTTCCTGACCACAATGAGTACAGTAGCGCTCCGGAACTTCGGTGCCGCAATTAAGGCAGTTTTTTTCTGCCCTGATAGGTTGAGTTTTCAATTGGTAAAAGTGTTAGTCCTATAAATATAATTTTTTTAATCTGTTTTACGTTTTAGGGGAAAACAAAATTGGGTTGGGACTGGATTTCAATAATTTACAAATCCTTCATCCATAACATCCCCTAAATCATTATTTTTGCATTTAATATGTACACGAGGAAAACTTTATTTACAATAGCCATATTTCTGGGACTTTACACAGGGGCCAGGGCCCAGTATTATTACCTGGATATCCTCAATACCAAACAGACGGAGGCCAACCAGGCTAATTTCAAAAAGGCCAAAGTACAATCTCAGGTAGTAGTAAGTCTCGATGCTGAGGGACGGAAGACTGATTACGACTTTAAGAGTGAGCGGGATTTCCTAGACAACTACCGTCAGCTGATGACGGTGACCGCTTCCATCGCTACAGGCCGTTCCATCATGCGGACGTACTTTAATACCCACGGTCAGCTGACGAAGATTGTGGATAGTACCCGTAATGTCATTACTACGACCATTTATACGTACGACAAGTACGACTCTTCCCATAATATTAAGGAAATTTACGTCAAAACCGAGGATCCTAAGAATAAGTACTCCGTATCAGAAACAAGACGGTATGTGTACGATTCTCTGAACAGACCTACCAGAATGATCCATTTCCGTGGGGAAAAGCTGGAGGACTCTACTACGGTTAAGTTTGTGCTGGATAGTGCAGGGCACATAGTAGAAGAGCAGGAAACGAACAAAGGCAAGATCTATTACAAGTACAATGACCAGGGTTTACTGACGGATATTTACCGCTACTACCCTTCCAAACAGAAGATGTTACCGGATTATGTATTTGACTACGATGCGAAGAACAGGATTGGGGCGACGACAACAGTGAATGTTACGTCCGGCGATTATATCATATACAGAAATACGTACAATGAGATGGATCTGTTAGAATCGCAGGATGTGTATGGCAGGCAGAAAGTGCAGGTGGGTGTGGTCAGGTACAGATATAAATTTTAAAGATTTTTAGAAAAGGCTGTGGTATCGCAGTCTTTTTTATTTACTTTAAAGCTTTGCTGGGCTTGGTTTTCGAGTGGTGGTCTACAAATTCCAAAAAATAAGGATAAGATTTTTTTGTTTTTATAAAACAAATCCTATCTTTGCAATCCCAACGAAAAAACAACGGGTTGTTTCTGAGGGAAATAAGTTCTTAATACAAGCGGAAGTAGCTCATTTGGTAGAGCACGACCTTGCCAAGGTCGGGGTGGCCGGTTCGAGCCCGGTCTTCCGCTCACTGACAAACTTCCAAATTGCAGTGCAATTTGGATTTTTTGTTTAGGGCCACCCGGGTGGTGGAATCGGTAGACACGCGGGACTTAAAATCCCGTTCCCAGCAATGGGAGTGTGGGTTCAACTCCCATCCCGGGTACAGATGAAGCTGGCGCTTCAAGATTTTGAAAAGGCATCGCTCTCGCGGTGCCTTTTTTGTTATTGGAAAACCACATTACATTCAATAGCAACCATAGCCTTCCTATTTCATCCGGGAGTAATTAAAAATAAACCAGCCCATTTAATTATAAACCGGCCTTTACTATTTAAAACTGAAACCCATTTATCACCTTCGCTAATATCTCGGCCATAATAGCCCCTCCTTTATCAGAAGGATGTATCCCATCATAAGTAACATCTATTGCTTCTTTAGGATAAGGATATATATCTCCCACAGTAAATGGTATTTTAATATAATCAGGATAAGGATACTCTTTGTACTCGCGCGTTAAAGGATCCCTAAGATATTTAAACTTCACAGCCTGTGCTATCCCCAACCTGGGTTCACTATAAAGATCCACTACCTCCAGGTTTTCTTTCTTACCAATTGCTTTCACCGCATTAACAAATGATTCCAGACTCTGTCCCTCCTGGTCTTTATAAGACCCCCAGCTACTGAAATTATGATTGAGAATGTAAACAAAATCGCCACGCTGCATAGGTGTCATCAGTATAATATGTGCTTTCGGGTTAAGGCTACGCAATTTGTCAATAATCACCCTGAAAGCCCCATTTAGAGTAGCAATCCCGGTGTTGTTAGTATAATCGTCCAATGTACCTGTTTTTACACCCAACCACCAGTCATTAGTACCCAGGAATACAGTATAAACATCTGATGGCTTCAGATCCAAATCATCAATCTTATAGGCAATTTCAACGCTTGTCAGATAATTTTGCCCTTTGTTGATATACGTCAGGCCTGGCACCAGTTCTGTTGTTCTCGTTATCCATCCTTTTTCAACCCGGTTCTGACTTTCTTCCAGATGGTCATTTAAATAAGTAAAGGAATCGCCAATGGCAGTCCAGGTAATTTCCTTTTGTGGCACAAAGGAACTCAGCACAAGTGAAAAAAGGAGTAATAGGGAAAATAGTTTGCACCCTTTCATATCATTCTTTTAACATATATACGTAGCATATATATTTATGGTTGCAAACTTTTTAACATAAATAATGCCTGCTCCACTAATTTTATGTAAGATTCCAATGTAAGCATGGCCGGAAATTTTAATAATTTCCTGAAAATCATTCCACGAATTAAAATATGCTAAGACACAAACTATTATGACTCCTAACCTTACTAAAGAATAAATTTTTCATCCGAAAAATGATACCTTCATTTCCACCACCGAATTTCATTCGTAACATCCTTAATATCCACCAAATTGACATCCAGATTCCAATTACCCGATATTGATAATGATGACTTTAAAGCAACAATTGCCCAGACCAAACAGGCTATAAAAACTTTAAAAGAAAACAATGATACTGACTCATTAGCCCAGGCATATACTCACCTGGCTAATGCCTACTATCATTTAGGAAACTATCAAAAAGCACAATTGTATTGGAAAGAAGGAAACAAATTCATCCATTCAAAGATGCCCCCATCTCTTGTATCATATTCCTATTATACAATAGGAATAATACTGAAGGCAAAAAACAAATTCAGACTGGCCCAACAAGCATTTATTAACAGCATTAAAGCCTGTCCGGAAAATCCTCATCCGGATTTATTAATTAATTTATCCTCGACTCAATTTGAATTACATCAATTTGATAAAGGAAGAGCTAATCTTGAAAGAGCACAGCATATAACGAATGAAAGCCCCCAATTAGATGAGTTAGCTGCCCATTACTTCATACAGGAAGGAAAATTTAAACAAGCGAAGCAAAGACTCCAGTCCGCCCTAAAATTATATAAGAAGATATTCGATGAAAATAACCCGAATGTTATCAGGGTGCATTCTTCACTGGATCAATTAAAATCAGGAGATGAAAATGAGCTTCGCATTCAAATAACTACCGGTGGTCTTTTCTATTCTTTGAAAGAATACATCAACATCTATATTGCCTTGTATAAACAAACAGTTGATATGTTTGGAAGTATTAAAGCAATTACCAAACACCTCACTACCGATCAATATCTGCACGATTACCAATTCTTCTCCTTCACAAAATGTTGTAAAAGCTTCGTTGCATTTTCTGCCCTGGTAAATAAAGGAACCACTGAAGACGCCATGGTATTACTGTATACTATTTATCGGAACTATCTTACAATGGCGTACCTTAATAAGGATCCGAAACAAGTGCTTTCCTTATTTAAAACGCCCAACAATAAACCCATAGAACTAATTGATCTGGTTAAATTATCACCCTATCCGGAAGATAAAATAATCCATAACTTCCTCGATAAATATTTAAGTAACTTCGCATATTCTAATTTTACAACATCAGAATATTACCGTAGTATTGATGAGACATATTATCAATATAGCGCTAAGAATATACTGATCCAGGCAACAGAAATTGGTTTATATCTTCAATTACTAATTATTAAAGAAATCGGCACATTGATAAGCAATGATAAATGGAAAAATCTTGTTGCTAAATTTATTAGGGAAGCGATACCTTTGCTTGTTGCCAGAATAGAAGTAACACATAAGGAAGATAATAAGCTTATGGCTGCAATGAAAAAAAGATTAGTTTATGCAAATTAGAACTACTATTCAATTAACCAGTTTTGGATGACCCGGAAGACCTCCAATTAAAAATTAGCCTATAAATGTATATTTGCCACGCTATGAAACTATATTATCTCCTTTTATCCCTGATCATCATCGGCGGATGTCAATCAGCTCCACAGCGGAAAGAAATACGCAATGATAGCACCCACCCATTTGAAAATGCTATCACTGAAGAACAATCCCCAAAAAAATTCCATGAGGTCATCACTACCGATCTTAATAATGATGGTAAAATGGATACCATCACGATATCTGGCCCTCCCCTGGATCCCGGCACATTTCAACAGATTGAAATCGCATTAAATGGTGGAGACGTAAAAACTTTTGAAACTGATGGCGCCTGGGATATCATAGACTCATCGTTCCTGAATGAAAACCAGAATGCCGTCAATTCTCCCCTTGTCTTTGTTTATAAAGACAACAACCAGTTTGCAATATTGCTATTTGGATATATCTATGGAGCAGGAAGAGAAGATTTCAATATCATCTATGGTAAAGGTGCACACTTCAAAATGGTTTTCGATAAAGCATTTGAAACCCCTATGAAATTGCAGGATATTAATCATGATGGTCAATTAACATTGCTGGGTCGTGAAGGATGGGTGGAATTATTTGGCAGAACAACTATAGATAGCCTCGGACCTGTAGATATCGGCACCTATGACCCGTTTTCTGTGCTTACTATTGACATGGATACTGTGGTGATGGATGAAACAGCTACCCGCGAGTACAATGAACAGAAATATATATGGCTTGGCCCAAAGGCGAGTGAATCACAGAAAATTTATTATCCTGAAAATGGTGGTAAGCCTGTATTAGCAAAGTAAAAAATTGAGGCATCACAATAGCGTGCATCAAAACGCGCTTTTGAAAATAAACAAATTAAACGGAGAAGTCAACCTAACTTCTCCAACAAAATATCTAATCCAAATAATATCCCAATTGCTTCAACCGCTCCAAAATCGCTCCCTTCGTCCTGTCAAAATACACCGTCAGCCTGCTCACCGGCATCCCCTTCTCAAACATGATCTTTAACTCCTCATCCTGCCTTGCCGACCATGGCTTCGCCGCCTCTTTTAACGCTGCTCTCTTCTTAATAATATTCTTTTCGGGCGTAGACGTATGCTTATTAATTCTTCTCAGTGAAGAAGTCCTGACATTATTATAAGGATTCCCTTCTGCCTTCACCTTCAAAACATTAATATACGGCGAGGCTGGAAAACCCGCAGGCACCAGCGTCTCAGGAATATTCAACTGCCCCTTGGTCCTTGTAACCGCAACGTATAAAAGGTTCACCTCCTCCATCAACCGATCCACATCAGCCTCTTCCTTTTTATTCAATTCCTTCAGCTTCTCCTCCGCAATAAAATCATTCACCAGGTACACCGTATCATACTCCATCCCTTTCGCCCTGTGCACCGTTGAAAAGATCATCTCTGCCTTATGTCGATGCTCATCCCCTACATGCAACGCTTTCAACTTCTTCATGATCGCAAAGATCTCATTCCCATATTCCTTCACAATCTCTACCATCGTCGCCAGCTGCACATCCTCCGTTTTTTCTATATATTCTTCCAGCTCATCCAGGTTCCGCATTGACTTCACCACCTTATCATTCACCTTGTCTAAATTCCCATTCTGCAGGTTCAATACATCATACAAAGATGTACCATCATCTGCATAGGTATATGAATTGATATTCCCCTCGAAATAAATATGCTTCACCTTAGGGTTATCTGTAATAAAATCTATCGCGTTCAGCAACAACCCAAGGTTCGTTCTTGCGATCGTAGCCTTCAGGTTCCCCAGCTTCACAGGCTTTGGCCGCCCAAAGATGGATACCTTTTGCGTTTCGGCCATGTGATTCTTCCAAAAGAGTATCTCAGATGCCAGATTAGCCACATCCTGCACATACCGGAAACTCGTTGATAACCGCAGTAAATCGTAATGAGCCTTCTCCAATGAGTTCACCGCATGCCGCCATCCATAAATTTGCTGGTGTACATCCCCTACTATCACCTTTGTCGCTTCCTGCTTCAGGATCACATCCAGCATCACCCCGGAAGCATCCTGTGCTTCATCAAAAAGTATATAGTCGTAATATAAAACTGGATTGACCAACTGGAACTTTTTCAAATAAAAATCATGGGTGATCTCTATCTCCCCCGTATTCATTTTATTTAAAATCGCCCGCGTTCCATTTTCAATAGTGCTATAAAACTTTGTCACAAACGCTACCGCTTCCTTATCTGTCAACGTTTCCAGGTAGTTGAGCTCCACGATCTTTACCGTACTGCTGTTACAATAGTAAGAAAGGAATTTATTGATATGCGTCGCTATCACATATTCATTGTGCTTTTCTCCATTCCCCTTCAATCGCAACATATCCACAATCTCTCCATTCTTATACCCCTGCCCTCTTACCTTATATTTATGTGCAAATACGATTTGCTTATACGCCAATGAATGCGCAGTCTCTACCCGTACATTTGAAAGCCCTTTTGCTTCAAACTTACGTGTCGCCTCCAACCTGACTGATTTATTAAACGCTAGATATAATATGGACGGATTGCCGGGCCTCGACGCGGCATACTCTACGATAGTCGTAGTCTTGCCGGATCCCGCAATGGCATTGATCCGGACACTGCCCCTTGATTGAATAATAGCAGTCTGCTCTTTAGTCAGCTTTATCGAAGAATAGCCATTCCCTTGTTCCATAATCGCGAATTTCCAGCTAAACACTCAAATAAAAAAATTGATATGATAAATATCAACACAGGTAAAGCCAGAAATTTATTTATTTGAGCATTAAAGGTAAATTTTAATGAAACATCTTTTTTTAAGAAGCTGTTCATTATTCAACCATTTTTCGACAATGCAAATGTGTCTGCTACCCAACAAGGTTATTTAATAAACTTAATCTCCATAATCTTTTGCTCAAAATCAGTCGCAGGTACCAACGCCCGCGACTTGATCCGGGTCTTATAAGTATACACAGTACTTACACTATAATCCAGGATCTTCGCAATCGCCTCATGCTCAATAATCCCCAACCGCATCAATGCAAATATGCGCAACGTCGCATTCAGCGTTTCGCCAGACTTCGGCCAGATCTGGTCCTCTGTTTTCAGCAACGCATTAAAGGATGCAATAAAGTTCGGGAACATCGTCAAAAAAACACTATCCAGCATATTATACAAACTCTCCTTCTCTTCATTGATATGAATCCCCTTCATCAGATCGTTCACATCATTATACTTCTTCAGCTTTATATTATGCAAAGTATGCTGCTTTATCTTCTCCAACGTTTCTATATAAGAAGAACAGGTCTTAAAAAACAACCCGATCAATTCCTCCTTTATCTTCGACGACTCCCACAACTGTTCATTTACATGCTCTAACTGTGCATTCTTCTCCTTGATCATCAGCTCGCTGGCCTTTATCTGCAATAGTTGCTTCCTGTAAATAAATAACAGGAAAAACAACACTACCGCCACAATCAAAAATGTCAAAAAGCCAATTAACAACTTATCCCGCTGATGTTGTTTCTCATCTATCATCTTCCCCGCCACCAACGGCAACAATGATTCTATCTGCACGGCCCGGTTTTTCGCCCCATAAAAATTGGCATTGCGCGCCGCTGCCTGCATAAATATATAAGCGTCATTTGTATGGTTCATATGATATAACTCCTGCGCCAGCAGAAATATCGCCAACGTCTCCTTTGTTGAAGACCGTACATCCCCAATCGCCGCCAACGCTAAAAAAAGTACCTTATCCTTCCCCTTATATGCAGCCGCTATGCGCGTAGCCACCATTGCTATACGATGGGGTGACAACCGCTGCGCCATGATCAAATGGAAGAAATAGTCCGGGGTCAGACTTTTATGCCTCAATGAATCCGGCAAAAAAGCCAGGTCAACCGTTTTTTCAAAATCATTCACAGGCGTAATCACCTGCGCCTTTCTAAAATCCAGATCCGACTGGTCATAATATCCCCTGGAAAAAAAAGGATCATTGTCATAATCCGCAATGCTTTGATTCAACCTCGCCCGCATAGTCAGGTAATCACTCCACTGCGCCTGTGTAAACCTGCTCGTATCTATTTTTCTGATTACGTCAAACGCTTCCTTATAAAATCCGGAAAAATATAAAGTATACCCCAACCTGATCTCACTCTCAATCAACTGATCCTTTTGATGAAACTGCTCTGCCAGGTTCACCATCTTCTTTACATACACATATGCAGAATCAAATTTAAAAGAAGAATATTCCTCATATATTTTTGAACAAAGATCATATTGCAGCGTAAAATTATTGCTGTCCGCATGAAGCAATGAAGACCGCAAATTACCTATCCGATTGATCCTCGTCAGGTCAAAATTGTTTTCTTTTTTCAACTCTGATTTCAGCACCTCCACCAAACTATCTGCATCAATATGCTGTGCATACCCCTGAAAAAATGCCAGTACAAAAACGGCTATAAATGTTATTCTGTTCATATGTAAGTACCTTAAAAGTACATTTTTTGTCCTGAAACCTCTTAGATTTTTTGCCCCCAAAATGCTATCAACACACTGATTATCAATAATAAGTAATTAGATTTTTCACCCACCATCTCCCCCGTCAATACAAGTCGCTTAATTAGTGATTTATTTTGATCCGCTGCAGCGATGTTAAAAAATTTATCCACGTTCTACTATTAAGCACTCCGTTATGCTAAAAAATTTTTTTTGTCTAATCTTTATTCTGCTTGGATACACATCCTTTGGTCAAAACAGGACGATCACCGGCAAAGTCATTGATTCTACAACCAACGATCCGTTGCCAGGCGTAACGATCCGGGTGGTAGGATCTAAAGCAGGCACCACCACCGACGGCAATGGCTCATTTGTATTAAACATTAATACAGCTGACCAGGCACTCACTTTTTCTTCCATTGACTACCTCACGCAAACTGTCCGGCTCTCCAACCAAAACACACTGCTGGTAAAACTGGTCCAAAATGTCCAGGAACTAAAAGGTGTCGAAGTGGTCAGCGTCGGCTACGGTACATTGAACAGAAAGGAAGTTTCAAGTGCCATCACCCACGTGAGCGCGAACGAACTAAAAGCCGTAGCAGGCAATAACCCGCTCATGTCCCTCCAGGGAAAAGTAGCGGGATTGACCATCACCAACACTGCCACCGCCGATCCAAACTCCTCTCCCAACATCCAGCTACGGGGCGTTTCTTCCCGAAGCGCAGGCCTGGGGCCACTGTATGTCATCAATGGAGTGCCCGGCGGTAATATCGATAACATTAATCAGAATGATATCGAATCTATCGACGTGCTTAAAGGCGGTGCAGCATCTGCCATCTATGGCACCCGGGGTAGCAACGGCGTGATCATCATCACTACCAAAAAGGGCACAGGCGATTCAAAACTGGTGTACAATGGCTACGTGAGCCTGGACAAAATCACCATGGCTCCCCGCGTGCTCACTGCCAGCGAGTTCCGGCAATACCGCGTTAATGCCACCCCAACCATGGGTATCGACTACGGCGCCAATACTGACTGGATGAAAGCAGTGACCCGCAATCCTACCTACGGCCAGAAGCATACCCTGCAGATCTCAGGCGGTACCGCAAATGATAACTACTTTGCCTCTGCCGACTACCGGAATGCCACCGGTATTGACCTTCGTGCCTATAAAAAGGAATATGGCGCACGTCTGAATGTGAACCATACCTCAAAGAGTAATGTCTATACCGTGGCGCTCAATGTGGCGCCCCGTTATATGAAAACCAGCAACGCCGATCAATCCAACTTTAATAATGCGATAACGCTCAATCCAACTCAACCCGTGTACGATAGTACCGGCTATCATTATCTCAACACCGGTTTCTTCTCCAACAACCCTGTTGAAAATGCCCGGTTGATCAAAAGTCAGGCTGAGATAAAAGAACTGGATATGAGCGGTTCTGTAAGAGTGAACATCCTGAAGAACCTGTATTCAACAGCGACCATCTCCAATATTAAATCCTCTTATAAGAACCTTTATTTCCGTCCGTCTACCATGACCACCATCGTGCATACAGGACAAACGACTAAAACAAACTATGCCTCACAGGAGCAGGTGGACAACGATCAGCAGAACATTGAATGGACCATCAATTATGGCCTGAACTATCACCAACACCATTTCAAATTACTGGGTGGCTATTCCTATAGTTATTTTAATTACCAGCAATTCAGTGCCAACAACTACGATTTTCCATTCGATACTTTTGAATGGAACAACCTGGGTTCCGGTACCTGGAATGGTGGCGACAAAGGCAATGGTCAGAGCGCTGTGTCCTCTACGCAAAACGATTCCCGGCTTGCAGCATTCTTTGGCAGGATCAACTATGACTTTGATAATAAGTACATCCTCACTGCCAGCATTCGTCACGAAGGTTCATCCAAGTTCGGTACTGACAATAAATGGGGGAACTTCCCTGCCGTATCCCTTGCATGGCGAATCTCTGACGAGAACTTCATGAAAGATAAGATCAGCTGGCTGAACGACCTGAAACTGAGAGCTGACTACGGCATCACCGGCAACCAGGATTTCGGTAACTACCTTTCCCTGCTGCTCTATGGTGGTTATGGATACTTCACCTTCAATGGTGTTACCTACCAGGTATATGGCCCTTCACAGAATGTGAACCCCGACCTGAGTTGGGAAAAAGCGATCAACTTTAACGCAGGCATCGACTTCGATATCTTCAATAGCCGCTTATCCGGTTCACTCAACTACTATGTACGTACCAACAAAGATCTGTTAGGATATTATAACGTACCACTGCCACCGAACTCTCAGTCACAAACATTCACCAATGTGGGTACTATGAAGAACTCCGGTCTGGAAGTACAATTGAATGCACAGGTCATCCGGAAAAGTGACTTCAATTATAATATCTCCTTCACCACCGCCCTTAATAATAACAAGTTCGTTTCCTTCTCCAACAAGGTGTATCAGGGCTCTCCTTACCTCGATCTGGCAGGATTACCAGCTCCCGGTAGCCCAGGTACAATTCAGCGTGTACAGGAAGGCCACCGCATCGGTGAATTCTATATGTTAAGATCAGCAGGTGTAGATGAAAATGGTGCATTGCTGGTCTATAAAAAAGATGGTACTATCGTCACCGCCAACAATGCCAATGCAGATGACAAACAATTTGTAGGTAATGGTCTGCCTAAATTTACCGGTTCACTTGGCAATGTATTCACCTATAAAAACTGGGACCTGAACATCTTCTTCCGTGGCAACTTTGGCTATAAGATCTTCAACATGCAGGCATTCTACATCGGTACGCCTGCTACACAAACAGATGCCAATACATTGCGCTCTGCCTACGATCCGGGTAGTAAATATGCGAAGCTGACCAGTTCATCTACATTATCACTGGCCTCCGATTACTTCCTCGAATCAGGTTCATTTGTTAAGATTGATAATGTGACACTGGGCTACAGCCATGCTGTCAAATCCAAATTCATGCAAGCCTTCAGGGTGTATGCAGCTGCCAGCAACCTGCATACTTTCACCAGCTTCAAAGGTGGTGACCCTGACCTGTATCCTGTGAACGGCTTAACACCCGGGGTACAAGGTAATTTAAATTTCTATCCGGCTACAATCCAGTTCCTGGGCGGCTTACAGGTAACCTTCTAAAAAAGACAATCATGAAAAATAACTATATAGTGAAAGCTGCACTGACCACATTACTGATCTTTGGCAGCTGTACAAAACTGGATGAAACAGTATACGACAAAGTTGACGCTGGCCAGTTCCTCACAAGAAGAGATGATGTGATCAGAGATTTTCTTCGTCCATTTGAACATGCGTATTGGAGCATTCAGGGAAATGATATCTATGCCGCCGGCGAAAACGCTTCCGACGAAATAGGAACATACAACCGTCAGGGTGACTGGCAGGATGGTAACTACTACCAACGTATGCACTACCATACATGGACTACACAGGATGGCTTTACAAGTGGTGCCTGGACTGCATTTTACCAGGGTATCGTATTGGCCACCAACTCCCTGCAGGATATGGAAAGTATAACTGACCCTGCTAAACTCAATATCACTGCTACCGAACTAGCAGATTTCAAAGCAGAACTCAGAACACTGAGAGCCTGGTTTTACCTGCGTGCATTTGATTTCTATCGCAACATTGAAATCATCACCGATGTAAAACATACCACTACCGGCAATAAACAATCCACACCAGCCGAAACCTTCGCTTACATCGAGTCCGAATTAAAAGCTGCCATCCCTGATCTGCCTAAAAGAGCAGACTTAGGCAGCAACGGTATTGGCCGCTGGACACAGGCAGGAGCAGCAGCATTGCTGGTACGCCTCTACCTGAATGCACAGGCATATATCAACACAGATAGGTATACTGATTGCGCCACCGTAGCACAGGATATCATTGATGGTAAATATGGTGCCTATGCACTGGATACCCGTTGGGATGCGCCGTTTGATTATACAAACAGCACGGTCAATTCAGAAACTATTTACGGTTTCCCCTGTACACTATCACGTACCCACTGGCAATACGATGGCGGTATGTACTTTTGGAGTCTCACATACGATGCAGCTCCTTTGTATTGTAAGTTTACTGATTTTGGTCAGTCAAATCCAAGATTTGCATTACAACCTGGCAGAGATGTAGACAGTGTGGAATATCCATTTGCACTGGGAAAACCATTTGTAAAATTCCAACACTACCCTGACGATTATCGGCTTAAATTGTACAAGAACCTGGGCAACAGCACCCGTGAAGGTATGTTCCTCTTCGGTTACCTGCCTTTCGAACGTTCTGTGAATGGTGCAACAGTGCCAGATACGGTTCGTGGTAACAAAGGATCTTACCCTTTATTTATCCGCGACCAGGTAGGTTGGTTCCTCGATGCAAAACCAGGTACAGTCATTGCTGACAAAGAATCCAACATGAATCATGCGGATCATAATTCAGGCATATTTATGTTGAAATATCCGATGTATCCTACACCTGATGCCAACCGTATTACATCCGCCTATGCAGAAGTACGTTTGTCAGAAATCTATTATTCACTTGCTGAATGCAAATACAGGGCTGGAGATAAGGCTAGTGCTGCCGTGTTACTGAATGCCGTTCGCAAACGTAACTATCCTGAAGGTTCTACAAGTCTGTATAAAACCGATGGTAGTCAGCTAACCGATCAGGAGATGCTGGATGAATGGGGTCGTGAATTCCTGGGAGAAAACCGTCGTCGTACAGACCTGGTTCGCTGGGGCGTATTTAACACCGGCACCTGGTGGGACAAACAACCTGATGCTGACAATCATACGGCCATCTTCCCTATCGGAAAAGATATTATGGGAGCCAATCCACAACTGGTGCAGAATCCCGGCTATGAATGATTATTAATAAACAATACAATAGATGATTCAAGTTTCAAAATGTTTCCTGTTCTTCCTGGGTGTCATGTGCTGGGGTGCGGTAAATGCGCAAAAGATCCCTATCCGACAGTCAGGTCTGGTGGGCAATTCTATTGCTGAATTTATTCCGGAAGGCTTTGATCCATCGAAAACACCTTCATTAATGCTGCAACGTGAGCCGGCGATAAAAGGTAAGGTGCCTGCTAACTGGAAAGTAGTACCTGAATTTAATGGAACAGGTGCAAGTGTTAAACTAGATGAAGAAATCAGTTTATATGGTGGTGGAGAAGTAACAGGACCGCTGCTGAGAAACGGTCAGACAATCAAACTCTGGAATACCGACAATGGTGCATATGGTACGGATAGTGGCAAGCGACTGTACCAGACACACCCATGGGTAATTGGTGTAAGAAAAGACGGTTCTGCATTCGGCGTGCTCTTTGAAAGTCAGTGGAAATCTACACTGACCACCCAATCAGACAAGGTATCTTTTAATACAGAAGGCGGTACACGCTTCCGGGTATTTGTGATCGATCGCTCCTCTCCGCAGGAAGTAGTGAAAGGATTGGCAGAATTAACAGGCACCATGGAAATGCCGCCAAGATGGGCATTGGGCTATCAGCAATGCAGGTTCTCTTACCTCACGGAACAACGGGTAAGAGAGATTGCCGATACCTTCCGGCTCAAACAAATTCCTTGTGATGCGATCTGGATGGATATTGATTATATGGAAGGCTTCCGGATCTTTACTTTTAATAAAAAGAATTTCCCGGATCCGAAACAGCTCAATGCCGATCTGCATGCATAGAACTTTCATTCCATCTTTATGATAGATCCCGGTGTGAAAGCTGATCCTGCTTATTCCGTATACCAGTCTGGTACAGCGCAGGATGTATGGGTGAAAGATAGCACCGGAAAAGAATATCATGGCAAAGTATGGCCAGGTGATTGTGCCTTCCCTGATTTCACGATTCCTCGTACACGGCAGTGGTGGTCCGGGTTGTACCGCAACTTCATGGCCAATGGTATAGATGGTATCTGGAATGATATGAACGAACCCGCTGTAATGGATGGGAACCTGGGTACCATGCCATACAACACGCCGCATCGTGGGGGTGGTACATTACCCGCAGGTCCACACCTGTTATATCACAATGCTTATGGCAGACTGATGGTACAGGCTACCCGCGAAGGTGTGATGGCAGCCAATCCGGATAAAAGACCTTTCATACTCACCCGTGCAAATTTACTGGGAGGACAGCGCTTTGCTGCTACCTGGACGGGTGATAACCTGGCAGATGCACGGTTTATGAAAGTATCAGTTCCTATGTCAATTACATTGGGCTTGTCAGGACAGCCTTTCAGCGGACCGGATATCGGAGGTTTCCTGGAAAATACATCTAAAGAATTATGGGCAGACTGGATTGGATTTGGTGCGCTGTTGCCATTTGCAAGAGGCCATGCCTGCGAAGGAACGAATAACAAAGAACCATGGGCGTTTGGACCGGATATCGAAAAGACATCCCGCATTGCACTGGAACGCAGGTATCGGTTATTACCTTATCTCTATACGTTGTTTTACAAGGCACATCAGACAGGGTTACCCATTATGCAGCCTGTCTTCTTTGATGATCCGGCAGATGCAAGGTTGAGAGCAGAAGAACAGGCATTCCTGTTAGGTGAAGATCTGCTGGTCATCCCTTCATTTGCACAGAACCCTGCATTGCCAAAAGGTAAATGGGAACAATTGCAATTGATTGACGGAGATAGTCAGGATGCGCATCAGGCAAGATTACTGATCAAAGGGGGGTGCATTCTTCCAGTAGGAAAAGCAATACAGCATACAAATGATAATTCATTAGAGGAACTGACATTGTTTATTTCTCTGGATGGTACAGGCAAGGCGAAGGGAGAATTGTACTGGGATGCTGGTGAAGGCTGGGGTTTTAAGAAAGGAGAATATTGTCAGTTAACTTTTCAGGCGAAAGAGGAAAAGGGAGTGACTAAAATTAGTCTCGCTTCAAGGAATGGGAAGTATGATATAGACAAAGAGATCCATCATGTAAATGCAATCGTAATAAAAAATGGAGAGCAGTATGAGGGAGTGATTACACTCAAAGGCGGGGAGATAAAAACGAATTGATTATGGTTTGAATCAGGTCCACATCAAAAGGCATCGACGATTGTCGGTGCCTTTCTGTTTTTTTATCTTTATATTATTATGCCCGTGTAGATCAGCTGGATGTCTCGGAAAATATTCTCTTCTACTTTATCAACCCGGCCTTTTATTGATGACATTTTTATACGAAATTTGTTTTTTATAAAATTAATTATATATCTTTGCCGTCCCAACGGAAAAAGCCGGTGGTATAATACAAACGCGGAAGTAGCTCATTTGGTAGAGCACGACCTTGCCAAGGTCGGGGTGGCCGGTTCGAGCCCGGTCTTCCGCTCAAAAATAAAGGGTGTATCGATAATACGATATGCCCTTTTTTCATTTAGTCGACTGCCGGAAACGTCCACTTGTTTACCAGAAGTCACTCTCACAAATAGAAATAATATCTAATATCTGTACCTTTGCATCCTATTTAATATCCCTATGCTAACAACTAAAGAGAACAGCGCACCTCTATCTGAGGAGGCTATTATCAAAATTAAAGAGTTCCGCTACGACTTCTGGAAATTTTTCCTGGGCACCTTCATCATTGGGGTAGCCGGCATTATTACCACCTGTATTTATAAAGGCTATGAGCTAAAGATCTCTTCCCGCCAAACGGAGAATGAATACCTGAACTCCTATATCACCCAATACAATAACCTGTATACCTCCGACTCTCTCGGTAAATACGACAAGATTGCCGAGATGTTCGAAGTACTGTCTATCGCCACTACCGATGCTGATATGCAACAGCGATGGGATTCTCTGAGACGTTATTTTCAGGGCAAGATCCAGTTGATCACTGATTCTATCGGCAAGTACAAAGATTCTGTTGCGGTAGCGTCTATCAAGGTAGATAGCTTTAAACAGGTGCAGCAGGACCTGGAAGTAAAGATCAATACCCTCGCCAAAACGAAGTCAGAAGGGAATAATGATAAGATCGTAAAACTACAGGTACAACAGGAACAGTTGAGAGACAGTGTTTCGACCAGGCAATTACAACTCAACAGGTTTGCAAATATCAAACTGAATGCGGAGAAATATGCCCAGGAACGCATGATCCATCCGCCTACGTCATTACCTACTGCTGAAAAGAATTATGAAATTGTGTATGACCTGGATAGATATACTGCACTGGGTAATACAAGTGAGATCATTGAAGGGATTGCAGTGAAGATAAATAGTATCAATGAGCAGACAGGTGCTATTTCAATAACAGTGGATAAAAATGATCACAATGCACAGACACTGGAATTGAAGCCGGGAAGTAGTACGCCGATGCTGACGTTTGGTGATGATACCTTTCAGGTGAAGGTTACGATGAAGAGTTGTGAGGCACATATTATGCCCGGAAAGAAAGTAGCGAAGTACCAGATTATTGTACAGAAGCTGAAAGCATAAACCATTACCATATTCTTCCTAAATGCACCAATAAATATTGTTGGTGCATTTATTCCTTCTCCTCGTCCAATTTAAATTGCATCGCCTTATCCGCTTCCTCTTCCAACTTAAACTGCATAGCCTCATCCCCCATCCTATCCGCCTCTTCCTCCAAACCCGCATCATCATTCACAGGTACCCCAGCCTTCATCTGCATGGTAGCCTCCACCCTCCCCTGCTTCTGCTGCACTACATGCCACGCCTCATGTGGCAAATGCCTTTCCTGCCCGGGAGCAATATGAATATCAGTCCCCTGTGCATAAGCATGGGCCTGTAACTGTGCCGGTTCAGAAGAATTATAATGAACATTCACATCATCCATAGAAATACCAGATAGATTTTCCACCCCTGACTTCAGGTTATCGGGTAAACCAGTATTATTTTCTTTTAGCTGAAAAGGCTGCACTGCCTCGCGGGATATACCACCGGTACCCTGACGATCATCTGTAACAGCAGGATTGTGATGCGTTATTTGAGGTTCGTATGACATATAAAAAGAATGTAGAGTAATGTACTAAAAATTCTCTGGATTTCATTATATCATATACTATTATAGGGTATTCTTCACTTCAGAAATTTTCAGTAATTTAACAAAAAACCTGACTGATCAGTTCGAAAGAACCCATTTGTTGTAATTTCCAACCAATTTCTTGTATAATCTATTGTTAATGAATTTGTGGCATTCTATATGCTGCCAATTCTCCAAACAGGAATTATGGAATCACATGCCGTTAAGATCATCGAAATCCACGATGTCACACACGATGTAAAATACTTTAGACTGGAAAAGCCCACAGGATACAACTTCGTCCCGGGACAAGCTACTGAGATCTCCCTCTCTATCCCCGGCTGGGAAGAAGAACGCCGACCGTTCACCTTCACTGCACTGAACGAAGCTCCCTACCTGGAATTTACTATTAAGGGATATCCGGATCATGATGGTGTCACCAAACGCCTGCATGAGCTAAAACCAGGAGACACAATTAACATTCACGATGTATGGGGCGCTATCTCCTACAAAGGTCCCGGTTACTTTATCGCCGGTGGCGCTGGTATCACACCTTTCATCGCCATCCTGCGACAATTGTACAAGGACCAAAAAATAACCGATAATTATCTTTTCTTTTCGAACAAAACAGCCGCTGATATCATTTATGAATCAGAGCTAAACCAGATCCTTGGAAAAAACGTCCGCCACACCCTGACGAAAGAAAAGAAAGATGGCTTTGACAACAGGAAGATAGACGCCAGCTACTTAAAAGAACAGATCAAAGATTTCAATAAACACTTTTATGTATGTGGTCCTGACCAGATGGTAAAAGACATCAGTGCCGCACTGGAAGAACTGGGCGCCAAAGCAGATGCCGTCGTATTTGAAAAATAATGACGCCCTTTTTTACCAACCTGTAGATAAACTAAACATACTCTCACTCACAATTAATTAATATTATGACTGACACTTCAGCAACAGTAAAGTCTACTTCTATAGACGCTCTTTCTGTTAATACCATTCGCTTTTTATCTATCGATGCCGTACAAAAAGCAAATTCCGGCCACCCCGGCCTGCCATTAGGTGCCGCACCTATGGCATATGTAATTTTTAACCGTATCATGCGTTACAATTCCAGTGACCCGAAATGGTTTAACAGGGATAGATTTGTACTCTCTGCAGGACATGGTTCTGCTTTATTATACAGCATGCTTCACCTCACCGGCTATGACCTTTCGCTCGATGACCTGAAGCATTTCAGACAGATTGGTTCTAAAACACCCGGTCACCCTGAAAGCATGCTTACCCCAGGTATTGAAGTGACCACAGGCCCATTAGGACAAGGATTGGGCAATGCCATCGGGATTGCAATGGCCGAAGCACACCTCGCCGCTAAGTATAACCGGCCTGATCATAAAATAATCGATCACTTTACCTACGTAATCGCCAGCGATGGCGATATGATGGAAGGGGTGGCTTCTGAAGCTTCCTCTCTGGCAGGCCACCTGAAATTAGGTAAACTCATATGTCTGTATGATGATAACAAGATCTCCCTGGATGGTCCCACCAGCCTCGCCTTCACCGAAGATGTACTGAAAAGATATGAAGCATACGACTGGCATGTGCAAATCGTTGAAGATGGAAATGACCTGAATGCCATCGAAGCTGCTGTGAAGAAAGCACAACAGGTCACTGACAAACCATCTATTATCGCAGTACGTACTATCATTGGTTATGGTAGTCCGCTGGCAGATTCCAATAAAGTACATGGTAGCGCCATGGGCGAAGAAAATGTGCGCAAGACGAAAGAGTTCTATGGCGCAGACCCAGACAAACAATTCTATGTGCCTGCCGAAGTAAAAGAGCACATGCTGCTCCGCACCAAAGAAGGCGCAAAATTCCAACAGGAATGGAACAAGCAATTTGATGCATATAAAGCCGCTTTCCCTGCCGAAGGAAAAGAACTGGAATTAAGCTCCCATGATGAATTACCGGAAGGATGGCAAAATAGCCTGCCTGTGTTCACAGAAAAAGACGGCGCACTTGCTACCCGCCAGGCTCATGGTAAGGCACTGTTGGCCTTAAAAAAGGTCATTCCTTACATTTTTGGCGGTAGTGCTGACCTTGCCTCTTCCAATGACATGCCTTTGGATTCAAAACTGAGTTTCCAGCCTGATCATTATGAGGAAACAAACATCTGGTTTGGTGTTCGTGAACATGGCATGGGATCTATCCTGAACGGGATGGCGGCACACAAAGGTGTGCGCGTTTATGGCGGTACCTTCCTCACCTTCTCCGATTATATGAAAGGCTCCATTCGTTTAGCTGCCCTCACTAAAGCGCCTGTCGTTTATGTTTTCACCCACGATAGCGTTGGTCTTGGTGAAGATGGTCCTACCCACCAGCCTATCGAACAGGTAGCTGCGCTGCGTGTGGTGCCCAATCTCGTAACCATTCGTCCCGCAGACGCCAATGAAACTGTACAGGCATGGCGACTGGCACTGGAAAGAAAAGAAGGCCCTGTTGCGCTGATCTTAAGCCGTCAGAAATTACCGGTATTGGATCAGTCAAAATTCCCTTCTGCCGAAAATGTGAAGAAAGGTGCTTATGTACTGCAGGATAATGGTGAGGAATTACAATTAATTTTGATCGCTACCGGCTCTGAAGTATCACTGGCACTGGCTGCACAGGAACAACTCAGTAAAGAAGGTGTAAGCAGCAGAGTTGTAAGCATGCCTTCATGGGAACTGTTCGAAGAACAGGATGCCGCTTACAAAGAAAGCGTACTGCCTAAAAAAATAGTAAAAAGAATATCTATCGAAGCCCTCACGCCTTTTGGATGGGATAAATACGTGGGTACTGAAGGAAAGGTGTTAGGCATCAATCGCTTTGGTGAATCCGGACCGGGAGAAGAAGTACTGAAGGAACTGGGATTCTCTGTGGAGAATGTGGTCGCTGAGGCAAAGAAACTGATCGGTTAATGGCAAGCATATGAAAAAGGGAAGGCTCCTTATGGCTGCCTTCCCTTAATTTATTTTATTAAATGAATATTTCCCCTTTATCTTTTTATTGAGAAAGATCCCTTTGGATTTCGCTGACTTTATTTGCATATATACGTCTTCTGGCACATCCATATAATCATATACCGCTCCCGATAAAAAGTGAACCCTCAGGCGATGCGCTTCAGGGTCATAGTTCATATATGATATTACTGAAGAAGGCATGACTTTTACCCTTAAAAGATTATGCCAATCATCAATACTTGCTAACCACATACTTCACCTCCACCTTTTTTTCAAAATCGTAGAGCGTTAGCTTACAGATGGTGAAATAAGGGAAGTCCCGAATAATATAAATTTACAATTTCATAACTTACAGCCCATATTCCAATCTGTACTTTTGCAGTATATGGATGGGGCCAAAACAGAAATATCTTTACTCCATGATCTTGCCAGCGGAAGTTTTGCTGCTTTTGAGATATTGTATCATCAGTACAAGCAGGCTGTATATGCGAATATATATAAGATGATAAAGCAGCCGGCAGCAGCAGAAGATATCTTACAGGAAGTATTCCTGGCTCTTTGGCAGAACCGGGAAAAGATTCATCAGGATAAATCTGCAGGTGGATGGCTTTTTGTGGTGAGTTATAATAAGGCAGCTACTTATCTTAAACAGCAATTAAAATCGGCTATAATACTGGATGAATATCCTGAAAACCTTCCGCAGGAGGAACAGGATGATGATGAGCTTTACAATATACAGCTTTCTATAGTAGAAGATGCCATCAACCATTTACCCGCCCGTAAGAAAGAAGTATTTCGTTTATGCCGCCTGGAAGGCAGGCCCTATGAAGAAGTAGCAGAAATAGTAGGTATCTCAGTGCCATCTGTAAAAGACTACCTGAAACAGTCCACACGTTTTATTAAAAGTTATGTACAGGACGAATATACTACCGCCAGAAGTCTTACTTCCTTATCCCTGCTGATTATTTTCCTCGAAAATTACTGAGTTAACAATCTGGTAACATTAGAATCATCCCCTTTTATCCTCTCCGGGAGTATTTACTATTGAATGGAAGATATCCAACATCTAATAGAAAGATTCTGGGCAGGTAAGCTTACCGCCGTAGAAAAAAAACAATTGTTCGAGTATATGAACAGTGATGAAACTGCGTGGAAAGAATATATGGAGCAGGCATATACCGACAATCATGAAGAACTGCTAAGTGAGCCGGCAGGAGAAAGAGTATTACAGGGAATACGTGAGCACCTGATAGTCCCTAAGAAGGTAGGCATTATAACTATGTGGAGCCGTTGGGCAGCCGCGGCGATGATTATTATAGCAGGATGGGGATTCTTTTATGTAAATAGGGATACTCATTTGCCCGTGAAGCAGACAGCATCTGTAGCGCAATTATTGAAGTACAGTAATACCGGCAGACATATGGAGGCACTCTCACTATCAGATGGTACTGAAGTGCAGTTACAACCAGGCAGTACAATTCGCTATTATCCATTATTTGATAGCCTGGAACGTAATATATTGTTAGAGGGAACTGCGTTGTTTAAAGTAGCAAAAGATAATAAACGTCCTTTCAGTGTTACCGCGAAAGGATTTACTACTACAGCTTTAGGAACAATTTTTTCTGTAAGTACTTCACAGCCGGATAAACTGTTAGTAAAGCTACTGGAAGGAAAGGTAGTTGTAAAGGCTGCAAGGGGCAGTGATCTTGTAATGAAAGAAATGTATTTAACACCAGGACAGGAATTCGTTGTTAACACGGTACTGAAACAATTTCATGTTGATAATACGATACTGCCCAAAGACGTACATGCAAGAGAGCATATCATTATCATGTCATTTAATAAATCGAAGTTGCAGGAGGTATTTGCTCAACTGGGCAGCTATTATCATGTACAGTTTGATTTAGATACTACAGCAATAGAAGGATTGTCATTCACAGGAAAATTTGAAAAGTCAGACTCCCTGCAGGTGGTATTAGCAGCCATATGCAATATGAATGATCTTACATTCAGTAAAGAGGGAAGGAAAATAATCATCAGCAAACCACAGTAAATCCGGATTTATAAGCATACTGTAACCGCTTCATGGGCGGAACAGAATACCTATTGTCAAAATTATAAAAGAAAAAAATGCAACATCACAGGTTTTTTCGACATTTTATAACACTTTGTCTATTATTAATGAGTCTTAGCGTACAGGCACAGCAAACTGCCAGGATCAAGGGAATGGTGGTGAATGAAAAAGGAGAGAGTATGCCTGGCGTTACTGTTCAGATGAATGAAACCGGCAGTAAGGATATCAAAGCTACTATGACCAATGAGAAAGGAATTTATACATTTGATCATTTAACAGTAGGTAGTAAATACGATTTTATTTTCACTGCTGTTGGGTATGCAAAATATATTTCCAATGCTTATCTGATCAATGACAGTGATAATAACTCCTTACTGGTAAGAATGAGTATTGCTACAAAAGCATTGGGAGATGTAGTGGTGATTGGTTACGGGCAACAATCAAGGGCTAGAGTAACCGGCGCTATCTCTCAGGTGAAGTCGAAAGAACTCAGTAGATATAACGGGAGTAGCTTTGCGCAGCAACTGGCAGGTAAGGCGGCTGGTGTAGTTATCAATGATGCATCCGCACAACCAGGTACAGATCCCCAGATAGTAATCCGTGGTATAGGTACATTAACGGCAGGAAGAAGTCCGTTAATAGTAGTAGATGGATTTCCATTATCAGAAGGATCTTCTTTTAATTCCATCAATCCACAGGATATTGAATCAGTAGATATCCTGAAAGATCCTGCTTCCGCTGCCATCTATGGTTCCAGGGCCGCTAACGGCGTGATCTTAGTAACAACAAAAAAAGGAAAAGCAGATCAGTTTAAAGTATCACTGGATGTATATGCCGGTACACAGCAAAGAGCAGATCGTGTTAAATATGCAGATGCTTATGAAGCGGCTACCTTTTTTACAGAGGCAAGAGACTGGGGATATGTGTCAAAAAACCCGGCTAACAGAAGCATTAACGACGACAGGGCTACACGTATTGCAAAAGGTGGTAGTTTGCGTGAACTACGCCTGAATTACCTGGATCCCTACCTGGCAAAACAACCAGGGCTTACTAATACTAACTGGCAGGATGAGGTATTCAGAGATGCGCAGATGAGCAGTTACAACCTGGCTATCTCCGGTGGATCTTCAAAGACAAATTATTATGTGGCGGGTAATTATTTAAATCAGCAGGGAATTGTAATCAGTAACGGATTAAAACGCTATAGTGGTACCATCAAACTGGATACTAAATTATCTGACCGTTTTGATATGGGGGTAAGCATCAATCCTTCCTGTAATTCACAAAATTACTTTGATAATAACACTAACTGGTCTAATGATCCGATAGCTGATATCTACATTATGTATCCGTTTTTCAGTCCGCGTAATGCAGACGGATCATTAGCTATTAGTAAACAGATTATCGCCAATACACCTGAAGATGGTGCATTGGGAGAAAATGCAGTAGCACTGGCTACAAAGATTAAGAATAAGAGAGATTTTTTCAGAACATTTGGTAATGGATATCTTTCATATAAATTACTGGATGGGCTTAAACTAAAAACAATGGTGGGTGCAGATGTTGTCAGTAATCTGTTCGACTTTTATAATCCCTCCGATATAGGACAATACAGAGGTGCTGCACCTAAACCAGCAAGTGCGATAGAGACAAGAAACATGAATGTGAATTACCTCTGGGAAAATACACTGAATTATTCAAAAGGCTGGGGATCTCATAACCTGGATGTACTGGCAGGTTATACTTTCCAGAAAGAAACAGGATCAACTACCATTGTAACAGGTTCAGGTATTGCAGATAATAATATTACTAACATAGGAGGTGCTAGTGCATTTACGGCAGTCGCAACCCGTTATACATGGATACAGATTTCCTACCTGGCCCGCGCACAGTATGCTTACCAAGATAAATACCTTTTATCTGCCACAATAAGAAGGGATGGCTCTTCCCGTTTTGGTGATGACAGAAAATGGGGAAATTTCCCCTCTGTAACAGCAGGCTGGATATTGAGTAAGGAACGATTTTTCCCGCAATCAAATGTACTGACCTTTACCAAACTGCGTGCTACATATGGGCAATCCGGTAATAATCAGATAGGATCATACAGCTCAAAAGCACTTGTAAACTCTTCTAATTACGTATACGGTAATACACTCGGAGCTGGGTTTGCAGCCACAACTACTCCCAATCCTAATCTATCCTGGGAAACAAAGACATCCACCAACCTGGGTATTGATCTGCGCTTATGGAATCATTTTAATATTACAGCAGACTATTATAGTGCTATTACAAAAGATCTGCTGCTGAATGTACCCGTTCCAGATGCTTCCGGCTTCAGTAACTCTATACAAAACCTTGGGAAGGTTAAAAACTCAGGTTTTGAAGTGGAGTTATCTGGCACAGAGATAGGCCTGGGACCGGTAAAATGGAGCTTTAGCGGAAACCTTGCTACTAACAGGAATGAAGTAATGGCATTGGCGCCAGGTCAGCAACAGATTATTTCAGGCGCTGAAAGTAATTTCCTTACAAGAGTAGGTGGACCAATAGCTGAATTATATGGATATAAAGTAACGGGCGTATATAAGACACAGGCAGATATCGATAACACCCCTCACATGACAGGCACACTTACAGGAGACTATAAAGTGGAAGATATTAATCATGATGGTAAGATTGATACAAATGACCGTATGGGGTTTGGTACCTACAATCCTAAATTCACCTATGGGTTCTCAAATAATTTCTCTTATAAGGGACTTGAATTGAGTGTTGCTTTTCAGGGAGTTCAGGGTAGAAAGATATATGACAGGCAGATATCTTTGTTTGATGAAGCAGGAGAAGGATTTTCTGTACCTAGTAAATATTATTATGATAACCGTTATCATCCTGTTGATAATCCTAACGGATTCTTAGCCCAGCCTAATCTTGGTAATTTATCCAGCAACAGGAAGTTGACACGCGCATCCAATATGTTCTTTAAGAAAGCAGATTATCTGCGACTGCGCAATATTCAGCTGGCATATAACCTGCCGGCAGCATGGACTTACAGGGTAAAAATGTCTGCTGTAAGAGTATATGTTACCGCCAACAATCTATTCACTATTACCGATTTCAGAGGCTACAATCCGGATGCAACGTCTACAGACAATGTATTAACTAATGGATTGTCAATGGCCAATTATCCTGTAGCAAAATCATTCATCGCAGGCTTTAACGTCACCTTTTAATTACTTATCATGAAGAAGATCAGCTTTATCATATTATTGTTCTTATGCAGTTCCTGTACGAAGGAATTATTTCAGAACCCTTCTACTGACAAAGAGTCAGGAAGTTTTCTAAGTACCGAAACAGAGGTAGAGGAGTATGTGAATGCAGTATATGCCAACTTACAGTTCAACGGGTTATATGGCCTGTATATGCCTGCGCTTACAGAGATCCCTTCTGATAATACTTTTGATGAAGTACCTGCCAATGATGATGGTATTTACGGACAATTGGACCAGTTTACCCTGATCCCTTCCAATGCTATTATTACGGCTGCCTGGCAGGACTCTTACAAGGCTATCCAGAAGGCTAATGTAGTACTGAACCGTATTGATAATATTCCATATGCAATACCTGCTACTAAAGAAGCCCGTAAAGGAGAAATGAAGTTCATTCGTGCATTGCTGTATTTTAACCTGGTAAGATTATATGGAAATGTACCTTTAGCACTGAAAGAAACAACAGATCCTAATGTATATTTCGGACAGGGTCGCACTCCGGCAGCAGATGTATATATTCAGATAAAAAAAGATCTTACAGAAGCAATTGATGAACTGCCGGTTTCTTCCACACAGCCAGGGAAAGTAATCAAAACGGCTGCACAGTCATTACTGGGGAAAGTATACCTGACACTGAAAGAATATACCAATGCGGAAACAGTGCTGATGGCAGTCGTTAACTCAGGTAAACACCACCTGATAACAAATCCGGCAGATGTTTTCAGTATCAGTAATGAAAACAATGCAGAGATTATATTTGCAGTGCAGTTTGCATCGGGGATAAATGGAAATACCGAAGGAAGTACGATGTTTCAGCAGTTTAGCCCTTCCGGTACTCAGTCAGGAGCAAAAGGACACAATCTGCCAACAAAAAGTTTATACAATCTATATACCGCTACTGATAAAAGAAAAGGAACATATATTGATGTTACTGCTTCAGGAGTACCTTATTGTAAAAAACTTTCTTTGCCAGTGACTGTTATTACAGATGGAGGCAGTGATGTGGTTGTATTACGCTATGCCGATGTATTGCTGATGCTGGCAGAAACAGAGAATGAACTGGAGAAAACCGCCGCCGCTATTTCTTATCTGGACTCCATCAGAACAAGGGCGGGCCTTACTGCCACCAATGCTCTCACGCAGGTCGATGTAAGGAGCGCCATAGACCTGGAAAGAAGACTTGAACTGGTAGGAGAAGGGCAACGCTGGTTCGATCTGGTACGCACAGGTACTGCCATAACAGTAATAAATAAATGGTTTAGTGATAATGGCATACTGACCACGATTGACGCACATAATCTTTTAATGCCGGTGCCACAGGGACAAATAAACACAGATCCTACAGTGAAACAAAATGAAGGTTATAATTAATCATATGAAACAACTACTTACTTTTTTATTATTGTTATCCGCACTGTCGGGTAAGTCACAAGTGAATGCTATTATCAGTGAATTTAAGAACCCAACAGGGAAAGAAGTACTGGTAGCCGCTCATAGAGGAGACTGGCGCGATGCTCCGGAGAATTCTGTTGCAGCTATTAAACTGGCCATCGCAATGGGTGTGGATATCGTGGAATTAGATGTACAGAAAACCGCAGATGGTCAGCTAATCATTATGCACGATGAGAAAATAGACAGAACCACTACCGGTAAAGGAAAGGTGGGAGATTTTACACTGGACTCCCTGAAGAAACTGTATTTAAGGAACGGATGCGGTGTTCCTACTCAACACAGGATTCCTACACTGGAAGAAGTGATGCTGGCTGCAAAAGGAAAAGTAATGGTGAACCTGGATAAATCTTACAGGTATATCAATGAATGTTATGCAGTACTTGAAAAAACAGGCACTGTTGAACAGGCTATTTTTAAAGGAGATGCACTGGCAACTAAAGTGAAAGATGATTACGCTGCTGTATTGAAAAAGATATATTACATGTCTATTGTATCACTGGATGAAGCAGAAGCATTCAACACCATCCAGGACGCAATAACACAGATAAAACCTACCGCTTTTGAACTGATATTTAAAAGAGACACTTCTGCTGTTTTATCCCATCTGAAAGAAATCAAACAATCAAGATTATGGGTAAATGCCTTATGGCCTAGCCTGAATGGCGGTCATTACGATGATATGGCTTTTGATGATGGCAATATAAAAGATAGCTGGCAATGGCTGCTGGATAAAGGCTTTAATATTATTCAAACAGACAGACCTGCTTTATTACTAGCCTATTTAAGAAAAAAGGGACTACATAAGTAATCTTCGAATTATCCAACTATTCGTTGAAAATCTCTTTATTCCTCCATCATGACAGATATACCTTTGTTTTGATAGAAAGCCTCAGACGAAAGGTCTGAGGCTTTCTATATTATTTAATTATAAATTCATTGTTATGTATTTCCAATTTTAATTTTGTGAGAACTTTATGGAGGTAAATTAAAGAGATAATCATAAAATTGTATAAAAAAAGTGCAGAAAATGCACGTAAATTCTATACCAGGCCTCATGGCTTGAGGGTTACACGACAATCAACACGTCCATAAATCTTCTCTCAGTAAGTTGGACACGGTATAGGCGACAAACAAACTTTTAAAAATTTAGCCGAACAAATTCTACGCTACAGTATCAATGTTGGGTCGGATCCTGGTCTTTACTTCAATTAAACATACAATAATTCTATATAAAACAAATTATCACCTAATTTTTACTGAAATTATTTTTTAGTCAATCGAGTAGGTGGATAGCCATTAGTTGGCTATCCGACCTCTCACACCACCGTACGTACGGGTCCGTATACGGCGGTTTGTCAGAACAATGATGTTTGTCTCCCTGTTATTCGTTGGTAAGTTTCGTAGAATCCTATGTGCCCCTTTGTTATAAAATAATTATTAGAAAGTGCACGCAATACACCAAAGGCCTGTGCCATACGTGCATACTTTCTATGACTATAAGCATGTAGCCTGTCCGTTTTTTGTCAATTCCCAGCTTACAAAGTTGTCTGAACCGGCTGCCCGGTCGTTTCCATTGTTTCCAAAGGCAAATTCGCAAGCGATTTTGAACGTAACTATCCAGCCTTAACAATTGGTGTTTTACTGATCCTGCGATGGATATGTAATTGATCCAGCCCCTGATCAGTAGTTTTAATTTCTGTATGCGTGCTTCTTCTGACAATCCGTTGTTTCGGGTAGTTATCACACGGCATTTCTCTTTTACCCGATTTATGCTTTTCTTCGATACCCGAATGTTCCATACTTTCCACCGGGGTGTATGGAAACCAAAGCCAAGCAGCGATGATAATGAATAACGTTGCACTTTTGTCTTATCACGATTGACTTTTAGTTTCAGTCGCTTTTCAATAAAACTGATCACGCTTTCCATTGCCCGCTTCCCCGCGTTCACTTTTCACGTATATGCTGATATCGTCAGCATACCGAATAAAAGATTGTCCGCGTTTTGCGAGTTCTTTCCTCCGGGTTTCTCTATTTCTACCTATCTTACCGCTGTGGGGCGGTAGGTCTCTTTTAAAATGGATTGCCGAAATTCTTGCCAGTGGAGGGTAATAAAGGTTCGCAGTTCATTCCATTTCATCCCGTCGATACCTCCGGCTCCTTTATTCCCTTCTACCTGTTCAAGCGCTTTCTCAACATTCCTTCTGCTTAGAATTTCCTCCAACATGATAATACATTGTAAACTTGCATTGCGGTTTCCATCTCCGTTGTTTTATTATGCTAAGTTCCTCCGACATGGAATTCTGCTGCCGGCATCCTTCTCAATCCCGGAGTTCTCTAACGTGTTTCGGCTTTCAACACATAATAGTAAATCATGAAATTTAAACCCCTGTTCTGACATTCAGTCCTTCAGTTGCTCGTGAGACCTCCGTTCTTTCCAACGGCTCGATTCCTGAAACCTAATATGACTTCTGCTCCATAGCGGGGATTCGCTGGCAGATCTCCTCGGGTAAGTTCATTCACTTTCCTTCCATGTACCTTCCGTATTTACCATGCTAGCTTCCGGGTAGTTTGGGACTTCTGCACAATATGCTGCATTATCCAGCCGCTTTGGCCTGAAACGGTTTCTGTTCGTAAGGTCGGAAGTTTGCCGCCGGCTTCCTTCAGATTCCACCTCGCGATGGACAGCCTTGCCTTAAGCTAACGATTCGTACTACCCCGCTCGTTCCGGACTTGCACCGTAGAGTTAATGAACATGCTGAGCGCACATAAAAAAAGCCACTACCTTGAAAGGTAGCGGCGGATCATTTTATCAACCAAAATCAAAATCAAATATTTAAAATTAATCTGCTATCAAAATGAATTATCCACTTACCTATCTAAACGCATAATAAAATGAAACTTTCACTTATCTGTATAATTCCTTTTCCGGCAGATCAATCATTTCCCCTCTCTTAATATTTCTGATCTACATTTCTCTCATCCACACTTATCCCCTCACTCATCCATCTCGGCATAGCCGTCTTCTTCAAATAATGATCAAAGAAACCCTGCATACGAATAGTAAAATCCTTCTGTGCCGGCAAATCTTCCAACGTATGATTACCACCTTTATAATTCAGTAACCACGCCGGACGCTGCAGCCTACGCATACTCAGGAACAGATCCAGTCCATGTGTAAACGGTACTGCTCCATCTTTATCGTTATGAAAGATCATCAATGGTGTATGAATCTTATCAGCATTAAAAATAGCAGAATTGCTAATATACCCTTCCTTATCTTCCCACAGGCTCTTCCCCATTCTATACTGCTCTGATTCAAACTTAAACAGACATGGCGCACCATTCTGCCGTATCGCCGTATAATTGTAAGTCATATTCACCACACCCGCACCAATATTCGCACATTTAAATACATCCGTTCTAGTCACGAGGTAAGCAGCTTCATAACCACCAAAGCTATGCCCCTGTAAACCTACTGCATCTTTATCAGCTATTTTTTTATCAATCAGAGATTTCACCCCACTCACCACACAATTATACACACTCTCACCCGGCTTACCAATGACGTAATGTACATCCGGACGGAATACCAGGTACCCATTGCTCACATAGGTACTAATATTGATCGTACTTGTGCTGTACTCAGGTACAATATATTCATGCAGATCCTGCGTATGTGTCTCATAGAAATCTACAATCATCGGATAAACTTTTGTAGAATCATAACCTTCCGGCAGGTACAACAAACCTTCATCATCCCTGCCATCAAAAGTTTTCCAACTTACTACCTTCGCAGTCCCCCATTTGTAATCTTTCTGTTGCGGATTAAAATCAGTCAGTTGCCTTGTTTTCTTAAAATCAATATCACCATACCATATATCCGGGTTGACCTGGTAACTTTCCTTTGTAAAGATGCAGGAACGGCCATCACCTGATATAGAACCAATCTTCAAATTAAAACCAGGATTATCTGCTACGCTTTCTACTCTCCCCACAGATTGCAATTTGTACACTCCCCGTGACTTTGTATTTTCATTGAAACTACGCAGCAATAAAGGCTTACTCAGATCCATCTGTTCCATATATTCCATTCCGTTCAGACGCAGCATCACTTTATGCTGACGGCCATACTGACCTGTCAGTGAATAAGGTTTGCGCTGACCTGTCAGGTCTACCGCCCACATATCATACCTGTCGTAAAACACCACCGTATTTCCACCATCCAGGTAGCCTGCCAGCCCATAAGCAGGATTACGACCCGGTTGGTCCCACTCCTCATCATTCACAGGAAAACCAATCTGATCAGAGATGTTTATAAAATTACCCGTACTCAGATCAATCTTTTCCCATATCTTTTTCTGTGTATCATAGTAAATAGCAAATTTACCATTCGGGCTCCAAACTGGCGTTTCATAACTATCTTTTGCAATCAGTCTTTTTTCTCCTGTATGTACATTTACCAGGTAAATGTCCACATTGCTATTATAGCGGTAATCGATATCCACCTTATAAGGAGCTGGGTCCAATGCAAGCACATACTCAAATGTTTCGCTGGAGGGTGTTACCAGCTGACCAGACATTTCAGGTGCTACTTCTACCACTGTCTTTGTATCTATGTTATAAACAAACTTCGCCTGGTTCATCATGTTTTTGTCGTACACACCCTTGCGTTGCAAACGCTGTGTTACCGGCTCATTCCATGTCCACAGTTCCAGTTGAAAACCGGTATTCTGTGGTTGCGGACGCATAACTGGTTCCGCTGTACGCATTACATCAAGTACAAACTGTTTGGTTCCCGCGGTAACAGGCGGCGCCTGTTCGTTTACTTTATAACCGGCAGGGGCTTTTATGTCCCTGTAATCAAACACGAAGGAAGTCTTTCCACTTTTTATAGAAAAATAATATACCTTTTTGTCAGATAAGACCGTCCCCTCTTTCCTGCGCATGTTAAAGTTTAAATCATCAATCGGCCCTGTAAACAACACTGCCTGCTTTCCCTTTAACGGACCTGCCAGCAACTGGTTTCCCTTGATGTAAACAACCCCGCCGTCATAGAAACTACACCTGCCTGCACCATTCAGTACAGTGCTGTCGCCGGTATTTATATCTACGACTACCTGTTTGCCGGAGGCGCTGTAACTCAAGGTCGTACTATTGTCATTACCAATAAAATAGCTACTCCTGGTCCAGTATTCTTCATGTCCGTCTTTCAAGCGTCTCAGCACGGTGGAATCATTCCTGGTGAACTTTATCCACTTCCCCCTGCCTATAAATTCAGGACTGTTCATATTACTAAAGGTGGTCGCTTTGCCAGTGGAAGTATTTACCAGGTATTGCAAGCCCTGCTCATTTTCGCTATAGCGGTACAACATCCACTGACCATCGTAGGATAGAGATGGCGTACCGATCCTTTTCCACTCCTTATATGCAGTCGTATCAATTATTTTTTTCTGAGCCACTGCAACCTGCATTCCCAGCAGTGCCACCAGCATTAATTTCCCTTTCATCAATTCTCATTTTTTAACAGGTCAATTACATAGCTCAGTTCATCCACCAGTTTGCTCGCACTACCACCATATCCTTCTGATGTCCAGCGGATCACACCATTCTTCAGCACCACCTTGCGAGGAATACCAGATGACCTGAACACCGGTACCATAGATCTGAATACCTGGTTCTGTGCACCTTTGCTTGTAATTTCATCCAACAATACATTGAAGCGGTAACCTGATTTGCTAATATAGCTCTTGATTTCCTCTTTATAGTTTTTATTGGCTGCCTGCGTAGCAATAAAATATAATGCGACATGCTTATCTTTCGCATATTTGTCTACCACCATCTGCATACCGGGGAATGCTGATTTACAAGGCGTACACCACAAGGCCCAGAAATCTATCACTACTATTTTATCTTTAAAATCTGTAGCACTGCTAACCGTCCTGCCATTTAAATCTTCTAATTTAAATGGAGTATATTTTTCACTGATCAGGTGGGACCTAATTTCAGCTCTTAACTTCTCTACATCTGCAGCAGGCTTCAGACTTTCCATATAAACATCAAAACCATCTTCCTTCCCATTCTTTGCTACATACTCCTTCTTCAGTTTCTCAATCATACCCTGCGTAGCTGCATTATTACTTACACCTGTCTCCAGTACTGCCGCTGCCTGTGCTGCATTGCCTGTATGCTCCAGGATGTCGATATGTGCATCATTCAGTTTTGCATTGGTGTATATAAAGGTTGGAGAGATCATACGCAGGTAAGGCATCGCCTCTGCATAGCGGCCCATTTTGTCCAGCATGCGTACCTGTACCGCCAGTTTTTTATCCAGCTGACTCATCGCAAATTCATCTGCCTGATTGGGAGTAAAGCGCAGGTTTTCATTGTAAGAGCCATCATGTACCTTGCTGATCAGCTCTTTCATCATGGCATTTCCTAAAGGATATATACTATCCAGCGGCATACTGTTCGTCATAAAATGACGTTCTACATTCCAGCGATAAATTTCTACCAGGGAAGCGAAGTCCATTTGTGGCAGCAATGCAATCAGTTTATCTGATTGTCCTGTTGCCACATAGCCAACTGCCAGTTCCCTGTAGATGCTGTAATACATGTACTGCTGTTCAGCACCGGAATCTTTGCGCATTTCTGCAACCGGGAAGTCTTTCAAAAATTTTTCCATCTTACCCAGCTTAGCATCGTTCTGCTCACTATTGTAAGCTGCAATATATGCCTGATGACGTGCCTGACGACCATGTGGGTATTTAGCTAATAATATTGCTTTTACTGAATCCCCTTTGTGGGTATCTTTCAGTTCAAACTGATAAGTGCTAAAGATCTGGTAATAGTTAGATTCATCGATATCTGGTAAACCTGCCAGGCGAACGAGGTTCCTCTCCACCTTTTCATTGTATTCATCACCCAGGCTCATTTTCAGCATAGCCAGGTACTCACCGAAATAACGTGGCATGTACTGAGGGTAATATTTAATTTCCTTACGTATCCACATTTCCAGCGCTTCATCACTGATATTGAATTTTTCGAAGTATCCCTGCGGCGCATGACCGAAGGAAGGTTTACGGAATAAACCCCATGCCAGTGCACCACCAGGCAGTGCTACACCCTGTTTATTAATAGTGGTTTCTACAAAACCATAATCACTATTGTTATCATAAGCGGCGATCTGACCATCCTGTTCTACATAGAATTTGAATGCTACCAATGCACAGTTATCCGGCACTAAATATTTTGCATCATAGCTGCCATTGTGCAACTGCAGGTTCACATCATCCAATCCCCATCTGTAGTTGCGAAAGGTATATACCATTCCACGGATATGCTCCTTTCCTGCCAGCGGACCGCCAGCGGGATTGTAATGAATGGTCAACGTATCGCCTGCTACGGGCACACCACTTTTTTGTAACCTGCTGCTATCTGTCTGGCTAAAGCCAACACCTGGCACTGCCAGCATCATAGCCAGCGCACTGATCCATGTATACTTCATTGTTGGGTTGTTTGCAAGGCGTACGGGAGAGAGCTGTGACACTCTCCCCCAACACCTCATTATGGTTGGTTTTTGTTATTCTGGATTTTGTTCGATCTCCGGATTTAACAGGATATACTTGTTGCCAATCGGGAAAACATAGCGATTGCTGTTTGGCAATAATGTAGTGGTGACACCTTTAAAAGTACGGGATACTGTTACCTGGTAGGCCGCATCTTTGTTCAGGCGTTTCTGGTCAAACCATCTGAGACCTGTACCGAAGAATTCTCTTCTTCTTTCGGCAATCACGAGTTGCATCGCGTCTGCACCGGTGGTCGCATCTACAGCGACGTAGTCGGTAGTAGCAAAACGTTTTTCACGGATGGAGTTGATCATACTCACAGCAGTGCTGGCATCATTTGAGCGGGCTGCTGCTTCGGCTATGATCAGCATCATTTCAGGCACGTTTGGCCCCTGGTAGAGCGGATAGTACTCACTTGTATACATATAACGGGAGTAGCCATAACCATTAAATGTAGGATAGAAATTACTACCTGGTCTTACGAACAGTTTATAACGCAGATCCTTCGTACCCAGCAATGTGAGCAACGCTGTATCCAGCTGCATACCCTCGTAATACCCATTGCTGACCTTAGAGAAGATCACTTCTGGATCTTTCAGACGCTGTGGAAAGCTGGTAGTGCTGGTCTGGTAATTACGCAGGTCAAGCAAACCATTCTGCAATGCCAGTGCCTGTTCTGCATAACTACGCGCTTTGTCAAACTGTCTTATGCACAGGTATACCCTTGCCAGTACTGCATATACACCTGCTTTGGATGGACGGGTATTGTAGTCCGGCAAAGATGGCAATGCATCTAAAGATGACAACAGGTCATTCAGGATCTGGTTGTATACAGTCTGTACAGAAGCCCTCTTCAAACTGGCGTACAAATCAGTAGATACAACCATGGGGATACCCAGGTCAGTAGAAGCTGTTGTACTGTCATACTGTTTACCATATAGATTTACAAGTACCCAAAAGGTATATGCACGATGTACCAATGCTTCAGCATAGATCTGCTTTTTATCGGCATCTGTACCTTTTTCACTGTTCAGCACACCTTCCAGCGTCAGGTTACAGTTGTAAATGGTTTTATACATTTTATCCCAGTCAGCATCAGATTGTGCATCTGCCCAGTATTGAGATTTCCATTGATAAGCATTGTAATAAATATCAGTCATCTGGATCTGTTTGTTCGTATCCAGGAACCGGGTATCATCGTTGGAATAGGTAGCCAGACCAAAACAGTTCTCCATTTCGCTGGAGTTATCCATCAGCGCTCTGTAATCACTGGTATAGGTCAGCACCCGCTGTCCTATCTGATCGATCTCCACGTATTTGCGGCAACCTGTTGCTAACAGTGCAACCGCTATATAGAAAATTACTTTTTTCATTAGAATGATGCATTAATGTTAAACAAATAGCTGGTCACCGGAGGCGCACTGTAAAAACTGCTGCTGACATTCAGGTACTGCGGATCATATTTCTCCTTGTTCGCTGCCCAGATCATACCCAGGTTACGCACATTGCCACTGATGGAAAGACTCTTGATCACCTTCTTAGGCAGCATGCTTTGTGGGAAATGATAACCCAGTGAAATCTGCTGCAGACGGATATTGTCGCCACTTCTTAACAGCTTATCTGAGAATTGATAACGCTGGAAGCTATTGTAGTTAATGTTATCGAGACCCGGTACGATAGTAGTCGCCTCGTCGCCTGCTTCACGCCATCTCTTTGCAAAATCTTCCTGGCGACCCAATACACCATAGAAAGAAGAGTACTGAGGATAACCATTCACTGATGGTTTCATAAACTTACCACCCATGTAATAAGTAATCTGTACCTGCAGGTCAAAATTCTTATACCTGAAGTTGTTCAGGAATCCACCGAAGTAAGGAGCAGCTTTCACACCTACATATTTCAGATCATCTTTACCAAAAGTGGTCGGAATCGCTTCTGTACTTTTGATGATCTTATTATTCTTATCGTAGATCTGCGTCTGACCAGTTTCATCCAGGCCTGCAGAACGGTATACAAACTGAGCTCCGATTGGATAACCATCCAACGTCTGTGCACCGCCTACTAGAGAACTCACGGTGACGTTGCTGTAACGGCTGTCTGTTACCCTATTATTGCTGTAAGCAAAGTTGATTGTAGAGCTGATGGTCATATCTTTTGTATCCATCCAGGTGGCAGTCAGCCCCAGATCAATACCATGGCTCTGGAGTTTTCCTGAGTTGAAGTACACGTAAGACCATCCATAAGTAGAGTTGTACGGCTGGTACACCACAATACCACTGCTCCATTTATGATATACATCGATGCTGGCTGTGAGGCGGTTGTTGAACACGCCGATATCCAGGCCACCATTCAGGGTGCGGGTAGTTTCCCATTGCAGCTGCTGATTAGCCGGATTGCTGATAGTACCTGTTGGCAACTGTGTATTATCATCAGTTGAACCAAGGGAAATAATGGCTTTATTATAACCAGCCAACGGAACGGAACCACCTGTACCGTAAGTCAGCCGTGCACTCAGGTTACTCAGCCAGCTATATGACTGCATAAAGTTTTCCTGCTGAATGTTCCATTTACCACCTACAGACCAGAAAGGTTTTGCACGTTTGCTACGAGCAATACCCAACAGGGTATAATCATCAAAGCGAACACTACCAGACAGGTCATACTTCGCTTTGTAATTGTAAGCCACATTACCAAAGTAAGACAGGTAACGGTTCCTTTGCTCTGTGATCGCACTCAGGTTATTACCAATCTGCTGGGTGTACCCATACATCGTATTGTAGTAGGTAGTGGGATTGATGGAACCAAAGGTATTGGCATCCTGATCATATCCATAACGGGTACTCGCATCACCTTTTGTATACGTCTGGCGGATTTCAGAACCTGCCAGCGCTGTAATATGGTGATAACTGTGAATGGTTTTATTGAAATTCAGTTGTCCGCGCAGTGCATATTCACTGTTCATAGACTGCTGGATATAATAAGTACCGCCGTAAGGAATACTATACACTGGTCTGCCCGTAGTAGAGGATATAGTAGTGAAAGTATTCATATTCATACGGCCCACATAGCTATCTATTTCATTGATCGTGCTCAGGTAATAGTTATAACGCTGATACTGACCACTTACATCTGCAGTCAGCCATGGCATGATCTTAACATTGATACCAGAATTGAAACGGGCAGTATTGGACGTACTCTTGTTATTGCTGTAGTTTAACTCCTGAATAGCGTTATATGTAAAGGGAAGATAACCAAGGTTCGTCAGACTGTCTGCAAATTCCGGACGGAATTTAATAGAACGTTGTATCAGGCTACCATCGCTGTTTACCAGCATATCGTAAGGACGAAGAGAGGTGGTAGTAGCACCCAATGCATCAACTGCGGCCTGGTTCGATTTTGTATTAGCAATCTGGTAGCTAAAACCTGTGCTGATCGTCACCCTGTTGTTCCACAGTTTATTGGAGAGGTTGGCTGTCAGGTTAGTATTGTCAGCATTGTTACTTCTATAAATTGGATTATCCCTGTTATGGTTAGCGGAGATGTAATAAGAATTGACATCATTACCACCGGAAATAGACAGGTTGTACTGTTGGGAAATTGCTTTGCGCAGCAGGTATTGCCTGATCTGTCCTTCATTATTGCGTTTAGAAATTTCATCGATGGCAGCATCCGCTTCTGCCTGTGTCGCTTCGCCACGCTGTACTTTGAAGAGCCATTCCTGCACTTCACTCGGATTGCTAGCATACAAAGGATTGTAGTAACTACTCTGTTTGGCATCGGTAATGAATCCCTTGTTCACCAGGTCTTTTTCCAGGTCTACATACTGAGCAGTGCTCATCCAGTGCATTTTGGAGAATTTAGGCGCAGACGCCACACCAAAGGTAGACGAAAAGTTCAACGTAGGTAACCCTTTCTTACCGTGTTTAGTAGTGATCACGATCACACCATTCGCACCTTTTGCCCCCCATACAGAAGTGGCTACCGCATCCTTGAGGAAAGTGATCTGGTCAATATCTTCAGGGTTGATCTTAGACAGCACAGTATTGTTGGCCATCTGGGAATTACCAATGGAGGTTAGTCTTTGGTTATCACCGACAGCGATCATGGGGAACCCGTCAATTACGACCAATGGCTCTGAAGTAGTTGAATAAGTATTTGTACTTCTGATCTGTACAATACCGGTGTTCACATCTATTTTCACACCAGGTACCTTACCTTCCAGTCTTTGCATGATATCAATAGTAGGTGTAGCTGCAATTTCTTTTGCAGTGATCACACCATAAGACCCCGTCGCTCTTTCTTTGGAAATCGTCTGGTAGCCGGTGCTCACACTCACTGTAACTTCATCTACATTCACCACCTGTCTTTTCAAAGCAATATCCAGTGTTGTGCTGTTGGTGATTTTTATCTCCTGTGGCTCAAACCCTACGAAAGTAATTACCAGCACATCACCCACTTTCGCATTCAGGTCAAAATACCCTTTTGAATTGGTGATTACGGACACGGGGCCGTTCTTCACCTTCACAGTCGCACCTTCCAGCGGGTATCCACCGGCCTCGTGCACGATACCTTCTACAGGTACAGTACTGATCACTTCAGGTACACCCGGCAGTTTTATCTTCTTACTCACGAAGATCGTCTGCTCGCGGATCAGGTATTGCAGGGATTGATTTTTGAAGATAAGTTCCAGGAACTGGTTCAGCGGCATGTTAGTCGCTGCTACAGAAACCGGGGCAGCTTCAGACAATAATTCACGGTCACAGAATACGAGATATCCTGTTTGCGTACGAATAGTAGAAAATGTTTTTTCCAGCGAAATATTATTGCCGGACATTGTCACTGATTGAGATCGGCCATTTGCATATACCCCCATGAATGCAATGGTCATTAATACGATGGTTAGCTTCATAACTAACATGATTTTGGCTGACAACCGGCTTCCATAGAGCCGGTAAAAAGGCATGACACGGTCGGCCCGGTCACAAAAAGCAATTTTTTGCATACCTTGCATTTGGTTTGGTTGATTGAAAAATTCAGTTGTCCCTAAATAATTGTCTATTCAGTGCATCCGGACCTTAGCCGCTCAGAATCCTACCTCTGGGCGGTTTTTCGTTTAGACGAACTTATATTGAAAAACAATTCACATGGTTGTGGTGCTTACGGTAATACGATCAACCGTTTACCTTCAATTCTAAAATGTACCCCTGACAGTTTTAAGCCTTCCAGTACCTGCGCCAGGCTTAGGTTACGACCTATTTCGCCATAGAATCGGCTGGTTGGAACTCCCTGTTCATAAACCACCTCGATATCATACCATCTGGCCAGTTGATGCATAACCGCCTCTACTCCCAAATCATCAAAGTTGAAGACCCCATCTTTCCAGGCTGTTACCTGTACTGTGTTTATGTGACTATTCACGGTGATGCCGTCGTTCACCTGCGCCTGCTGGCCCGGTTGCAATACAACCGTTGCGGCACCATTGTTCACCCTGATACTGCCCTGTATCAGGGTCGCTTTGATTTGCTGCTCGTCGGTATAGGCATTGATATTGAACTGTGTACCCAGTACCTGTATTATCATTTGATTGGCTACTTCTACTACAAAAGGATGTACTGCATCTTTCGCTACATCGAAGAAGGCTTCCCCCGTAATAGTAACGGTTCTCTCACTACCTGTAAAGGCGGTGGGATATTTGAGGGAACTACCTGCATTGAGCCATACAGTGGTACCATCCGGCAATACCAGTTTGAACTGTCTGGCATTCGGCGTATGGATCATGTTGTAGCTCACGGAGGCTGCTTTGTCTGCATTGTAGCTCAGACTACCATTCTTTAATGTCACCGTGGTTCCATTCTGGTTGGCAATCACCCCATTGCCGGTACTATCCAGGGCTATGACCTGACCGTTGGCAAGGGTGAGCACGGCACCGCTTTTACCGGGTTGTACATCATTCACCGTTGCGACTTCCATTGGTGGTATAGGTCTGCGTTGTGGTTTGAAAACATACCAGGCGGAGGCGCCCAGTATAATGATGGCCGCTGCAGCAGCAGCGCGGCGCAGGAGTGGCATTCTCCTGACTACCCCTTCTTTATTTTGTAAGCGCTCCTCCAGTGAAGACAGAAACGCAGGCGACGCTGGCACATAATCCACTTCTCCTGCCTGTTGCAGGATACGATGGAACGCATCGGCCTCCACTTCAGCATACCAGCTAAAAAAAGCCAGCTCCTCCGCTTCGGTCAGTGTACCGCTCCTGTATTTATGAATTAAATGGATGATCTGTTCGTCGCTCATATACTAGAGACGAACTCGTGAAAGATTCGTATACGCTGTTTTGAAAAAAAAATGCTAATGCCCCCTGGACCAGACGATGAGGAGGAAGGTAAATACGCCACCATGCTCATTCAGAAGCTTTTTGAGGGTATGAAAGGCTGCGTAAAAATGTTTTTTGACGGTGACTACAGCGATCCCGCATTTGTCGGCAATTTCTTCAAAACTGAGTCCTTCCTGTGTGCGTAGCAGGAAAATCTCCTTTTTCTGAGGATCGAGGGTATCGATGGCTCGGGTGGCAATTTCATGGTATTCTTTATATACCAGCTGATGGTCGCCACCGGTAGTAGCATCGTCCTGATGCCGGAAGATGGTGTCGATGGCTTTCAGGTGCACCTTTTTGCGCCGGAGGTGGTCAAACAGGAGGTTTTTGGCTACCCGGAAGGCGTAGTCTTCAAATGACCGGACCAGTAATAACTTCTCTTTTGTTTTCCAGATACGGAGGAAAGTCTCCTGCAGGATCTCTTCGGTTTCGACCTTATCCTGGGTAATAAAGGTAATGGCAACCTGCAGACGGGGGTAATGATGGGTATATAAATAACCATATGCCAGCTGATTGCCGTCCGCCGATTCTCTTATCCATGTTGTGAATTGATCCGTCAAATGAAAAATGCAGAATTATGGTGCAAGATACATCGAAAAGGGGTAAGAAATAAGAGTAAACCATATATAAATCGCAGGTAACCCGTAGATAACCCGCCTTTATATAGATGCGGGTTATCTACGGGTTATGGGCGGCTTATAGGCGGGTTATAGGCGGGTTATCTCCCTGAGTGTATGAAGGTTATTACCTCTTTTACCTAACTTGCGGGTATGAATCAACAACCTGAGCTTAGAACCGTTAGCGTAACAAGATATGTCACGCCGCTTCGGGAAGGCGGCTCCCTACCCGCCATCGCTGAAGCGGATGACGGTTTCCTGTATGTACTGAAATTCCGGGGTGCCGGCCAGGGTATCAAAGCCCTGATAGCCGAACTGATAGGAGGAGAAATAGCCCGCACATTAGGGTTGAAAATGCCGGAAATCGTGTTTGCCAACCTGGATAGTGCCTTTGGCCGTACGGAACCCGATGAGGAAATACAGGACCTCCTGAAGGCAAGTGTTGGACTGAACCTGGGTGTCCATTACCTGTCAGGTGCTGTTACCTACGATCCGGTGGTGACTAAAATAGATCCTGAACTGGCATCGCGTATTGTATGGATGGACTGCCTGCTCACCAATGTAGACCGTACCCCCCGCAATACCAATATGCTTATGTGGCACCGAGAGCTTTGGCTGATAGATCATGGCGCGTCCCTGTACTTTCACCACTCCTGGAATAATTGGGAGGAATCTGCCAAAAAGCCGTTTGTACAGGTCAAAGACCATGTACTGCTGCCACAGGCCAGTATGATCGCGGAAGCAGATACGCAACTGAAAGCAATACTGACACCTGGAAAGATCAGGGAAATCGTGCACCTGATCCCTGACGTATGGTTGCAGGTATGGCCTACCGGCGAATCGCCGGATGATGTAAGACAGGTATATTATAATTTCTTAACTACACGCCTCGCCGTGTCTGAAATATTTGTAAAAGAAGCACAACATGCAAGAGAAGCACTTATATGAGTATGCTGTCATTCGCGTAGTTCCCAGTGTGGTACGCGAAGAGTTTCTCAATATAGGTGTGATCCTGTATTGTAAACAACAGCGGTATCTGCAAACCATTTATACCCTGAACGAGGAAAAGATCAGGAGCCTGGCGCCGGATATCGATATGGAGGAACTTAACGCATACCTGGTTGCCTTTGAACAGATTGCCGCAGGGAATCGTGACGCGGGACCGATTGCCAAATTGGACCAACCTTCCCGTTTTCGCTGGCTAACTGCGACAAGAAGTACTATTATTCAATCATCTAAAGTACATCCGGGACTGTGTGGGGACCTGTCCGGAACATTGCAGCGCTTACATGCACAATTAGTTTTATAATAAAATATTTTTTATTACGTTATGTAGTAGCCGTATTCCATATCTGATATTGATATTAAAACCTATCCATGAAACTTTACTTACTGTGCTGCATATCGTTGCTGATGGCTATCCTGTCTGTACAAGCACAGGATACCATTCCCCCTGCTCCTGTAGGCAGCACTATTTACCTGCTCAACGATGTCTGGCTCATGTCTGCTGCTGACAGGTATGGCCCTATGAAATGTGATCATACCTCCATCAGCGCCTCCGAACAATTTATAATTGTCGATGCCGGCGACAGCACCATCGCCCTACAGGGTAGTAACGGTCGTTATGTTACATCTACCAGTCCAATGCGATGTACCAGTACGATGATTGATCACAACTCCCGTTTTAAATGGGTAGGCCTGAGCAACAATACCGTTGCATTGCAAAACTTAAAAGGAGAATTTGTTTTTATGGAGAGCAACCTGCTGAGCCTGAACTGCAATGCGAAAGAGATCAATACCGGTACGACCTTTACATGGAGCGCCGTGTCTGTCTCCTCACAGGAAGAGAAAACAGCCTCCGCCGATCTGAAAGTCTTTCCCAATCCCGCATCCGGCAATGTCAATATTAAGTATGAATTGCAAACCGCTGCTGAAGTATTAATTGAATTTTACAATAGCCGGGGTGCTTTGGTGAAATCTTTCCTGGGTGGATTGCAGGAAGGTACCACCCGCCTGAATGTGGGCATCAGTGACCTGGAGGCTGGCATGTACCTCGTGCGACTGACTTCTAAAGGCATTAAAGAAACGAAGAAACTAATCGTTCAGTGAAGATTCGTACACCACACCTACACGCAATGCCTTGAGACCGCTTAAGCCCTGCAGATCTTCCAGCAACAGGTATTCCAGGTCCCTGCAAAGGGTGTCCTTCTCCTGTAGATATTCGATAAATGGCAGGTAATCATCCACATCCTTATCATCGAAATAGATCAGCACGATCTTATCCGGTTGGGTAAGGCGCTCTTCTGTATCCTTGACGCGCACTTTGTCAATGCGCTTCTTGATCATCTGGTAACGGATGTTGTAAGCGCCTTCCACATCAAAGCGTCTTTCATCTGCCCTGAAACTGATATCGATAGTGTGGTTGTGTACAAAGATGAGTTGGGTAGTGCGTAACACCTTAGGCATGTTCGGTAGTAAAGCACGCGTAATGCGTGCAATCGCTGCCATACTGGATAGTTGCCAGAGGCGTAAATTCTTCAGATGAAAATGATCGAAAGGATGCTGAGGTGCAATGGACTGTCCGATATATGCATCGTACTCTACCCCATCCGTTCTGAACTTTTCAAAGTAACAGGGGTACAGGCTTTGTAACTGGATCTTCTCAATTTCGAAATATTCGTTCACTGCTTCATTGATCTGCTGCATAGATACTTCCAGTGAATATTTCTCACCGGTCGTACTGCTGTTAAAAGCTTCCAGCACTTTCAGGTATTCATCTACCAATGGTTTGCTTTCCGGGTGTCGCACAGCCAGATGCGAGAGGAATGGTGTTGTTTCTTTTCTTAAGAAACCATTCAGCTTATCCTCGTCATTGGCATACAGCTGGTCTGATCCCAGTATTTCCTGCCACTTGCAGCACTTGTAAATCATCTCTTCCAGCAGGGAAGATGGATAGCGTTCCTGTAAGGTATTCAGGATACCACCCAGTAATGACAGGTGAGTATCCAGGTCGGCTACAATGGCTTTGTTCCGTTCTATAGTAGAGTTGCGGATATCTACCGCACCATATAATGGATAAACATTGTCAAAGTGAATATTGAATTCCTTATCAGCTAAATGGCGTTTTTTATCATGCAGGTATTGCCAGGCCACTTCGTTGAACTTCCATTGCACGGCTGGCTGGATGGATGGAGGTAAATTTTTCTTTGATGATGCCTTCTATTTCATAGTTGAACTCATCAATATAGATCTGTAACAAACGGCCGATGGCTGCCATGGCTGGTTGCAGCAATACAATAACCTTCTCATCAAAAGAAGCGTTTTCCCAGGTATGGATTGCCAATACTCCTACCGGTGTAAGATTGTGAAATACCGGCATCAGTGCCAGTGAGCGCACACCCAGTTTGCGGAAGTGATCCAGGTAGTCCTGCTGCTGCTGTTTTTCTGAAAATATATCAGGGGAGAAGAAGAAATTTGGATTGGAGAAATATCCTTTTGCCTGCCGGCGGAACACTTCGGGGGATACACGACCTTCTCCCCATACTTCGGAAAGGATACCGGTACCGCCTTTTACATAGCCGTATACAGGTTCATTGTTCACCCTGACAAACGGGAAGAGATCAAACTCAATCTGGTTATTTTTAACCAGTGTCTTCAGTGATTTGATCACATACCTGTAGTTCTCTTCTTCCTTGTCAGGTGTACGGTTCAGGCGTATCCGCTCTATGTTATCAATGGCTTTTTCAGCGGTGACGTCTGTGAGATTCAGGATACAGACCCCTCTAATTTTGAAGAGAGACAATGGCAGCATTTCAAGCAGGATGTCATACCCCTCGCCTTCACTCATACGCATATAGAGTTCACTGAAATCCAGCTCAGGCAATGGGCCTTTGGCAGTGACTTCAATGTAATCCATATTGATCTGCATGGCATAGTACTGCAACAAACCTGTAGATAAGTTGATACCTGCATGTACATCCGGCAGTTGCGTAGGTGCCTGGAAGTTATACAGCTTCTGCAGTACAAAGGAATATAATGATTTTAGACGATTACGATGATAGTCGTCAGCGTTCTTCGTAGTCACATAAATATCGTGATCATCCCGACGATTGCGCATCAGTTCATAAAACAGGGTGGTACCGTAGAAAATAATTGGCTGAAAAGGCATGTTCATGGCCCATGCCAGCTCCCTTTCGTCCGTCATGGCAGGCGAAAGACAAGCATACATCAGGTCCAGAAGGGCCTCGTATTTGTCGATATCTGTTAATGCAATTTCCTCCTGCGACAGGCTGTAGGCTTCGTAGGTGGCCAGCACCTGCTCATACAAAGCTTTCTTTGCCGTTTGCTCGTTCCTGATCCTGTCACGGAGACGATTGATAAACGGTTGGAATGATATGGTGGCATCCAGATCCATGCTGGATACCTCAATCCCCGATAACTCCTGTATTATTTTTTCCATTGGTAATTGAAGATAGCAAAAACCTGTATACGTATAGCAAATTTAACACCAACCATTCAATTCTTCTTATCTTGCAAGTATGAAATCACCTATCCTTCTTTTCCTGCTCGTTAGCATTTCATGGCACAGCATCGCTCAATCCAAACAGGGGTACTTTCCTCCCAGGGGCGAATGGCAACAAAAGGTGCCTAAAACCATGGGACTTGACCCCGTTAAACTCGATTCAGCTATTGCCTATGCAATACAGAATGAATCCAAAGCACCCAGAGATATGGAACTTGCACAGGCAATTTCCTTTGGCAAAGAACCTTTCAGTGCCGGTATCGGACCTTTTGCTGAAAGAGGTGCACCCACAGGTATCATCGTATACAAAGGATATATCGTAAAGACCTGGGGAGATCCTGACAGGGTGGACATGACACATAGCGTAACCAAGAGTTTTCTGAATGCCGTCATAGGTGTAGCTGTAGATAAAGGGCTCATCCGTAGTGTGAATGATACCGTGGCCAGATACGTACCACCTATCGAAGTATATGGATCAGGGGAATTAATATACCCTTTTGCCACGGAACATAACCGCTCCCTTACCTGGGATGTAATGCTGCGCCAGACGAGTGACTGGGAAGGTACCCTCTGGGGAAAACCAGATTGGGCAGACAGGCCAGAGGGTAACTATACCGAATGGATGAAAAGACCGAGACATACACCCGGTAGTGTATGGAAATACAATGATGTACGGGTGAATGCGCTGGCGCTGGCTACTACCTGTGTATGGCGGCAACCATTGCCACAGGTGTTGAAAGCACAGATCATGGATCCCATTGGTGCTTCGAATACCTGGAGATGGTTTGGCTATCGTAATTCCTGGATCGTGCTGGATGGCGCGCCTGTTCAGTCAGTAAGCGGCGGTGGTCACTGGGGTGGCGGCATGTTTATCAGTGCATATGATATGGCTAGATTTGGATTGCTCACTTTGCATAGGGGTAACTGGAACGGCCAACAGTTATTGTCAGCGCAATGGGTAAAACAGGCATTGACACCGACGACTGCGAATACAGGTTATGGCTATATGAACTGGTTCCTGAATACAGACAAAAAAATGCTGCCCAGTGCACCGGCAAGTGCTTTTGTACATGTAGGGAATGGGAGCAACCTCATTTATGTAGATCCGGAGCATGACTTAGTGGTCGTGACGAGATGGATAGAGTACAAAGCAATGGATGAAGTGATAAAAAGAGTTTTATCTGCCCTTTAATATCGGTTGTAATACTTCGGGCCGGCCATCGACCGGTTCTGTGATTTGCAGACCCAATATTTCAGCTACCAGCGGATACACGTGTATATTGGCAAATGTACCAATCCGCTGGTGCGCTTTAAATGCAGGGCCCCACGCCATGAATACGGCATTCATATCCGTGAGATTATTATCAAATCCATGATGACCGATATGTTGTTCGCCCCGTTTAGGCTGCGCGAAAATATAATACGCATCAGGTACTATTATGATGTCACCGATACGGTTGTATTTATCTTCTGTTCCATAATGCCATCTTGCAGGCATTTCATTTTTCCTATAAGCCCTGAAGTGGTCTTCGTGAGATTTATAATATGCATATGCTTCGTTTACCTTTGCTGTATCATCACTGTAAAACATTGCTTTCTCACCACCCCACGACATTTTTAATCCCATATCTTTCAGTTGTATAAGGTTCATTGTATCTACAGTACTCATGCCATGATCTGATACTATGATGTAGTTCACAGGCAGGTTCAATGCACTCACTGCTTTCACCATTTTACCGATGCTTTCATCGACAAACTGTACCTTTTGTTTTACCTGTTCTGACTCAGGACCATAGCTGTGTCCCGCATGATCTACTTCAGGGAAGTAGAAGGTGATCAGGTGAGGCCGTTGAGCTGCCGGCAATTTCAGCCAGTTTACGACAGACTGAATACGGTTGTCGATACCTGTCTTTTCCTGGTAACGGTATGAGTAGGTAGGGCGTGTATTTTGAATAGGACTTTCCGAACCTACCCAGAAATAACTGGCGCTTACCATATGTTGCTTTTCAGCCAGTACCCAGAGCGGAGTTCCGCCGTACCAGGTACCATCTTCCACGGCGTCGCGGTTCTTCATTTCATAGGACTGTTTGCGATTCCTGTCATAGAAGGAATTGTCTACCAGTCCATGATGGGCGGGATACAAACCTGTGATCAGTGTATAGTGGTTAGGAAAGGTCAAACTTGGATAAGAAGGCTGCATGGCAGTGGCTTTCACGCCTTCGCCGGACAACTCCAGTAAATTCTTTGCCTGGTATTTTTCTGCATAATCATACCTGAAGCCATCGATAGAGATCATGATGACATAAGGTTTGGCTTCCTGCTCTTTGCTGTTGGTGCGTCCTTGAACAATATGCTGGGTAGTGTCCTGTGCAAAAGCGAAATTCGTTGATAGCGTGATCAGCATCGCCAGGGAAATGTGTTTCATGTTGGTTTAGATTTCCTGAGAGGCAAAGGTCGGGAGGATTTTTTAACAATTGGGTTAAATAAGTGTTGTTTCTTTTATTTTGCAATCGTTTGCAAATTCCCTATTTTTAAGTTGACTATACTGACTGAAAAACTGCCATCTTTTACGAAAACCTTAAAAATCCACATTTGAAACCCTTAAAATTCCGGTAAAACCTATATCAGTCACCCTTAAAATTAACCACATGATCCTACGATCTGCTATATTGGCGATCAGCGTATGCTGTATTGTCAATAGTTCTGTACAAGCGCAAAACAAACCTTTTCCACAGGCAGTCACTTATGCCAATTGTATCAAACCCAGTAATGTAACACAGGCTTCTATGAATACCAGTGTTGCCAGTTATTATGATTACTGGAAATCAAAGTATGTAAAAACGTTATCTACCCTCTCCGGTGGTTATTATATCAAGGGAGAAATCAGCGGAGATGCAGAGGGTTATACCCCTTTGGGTTCTTCTGAGGGGCAGGGTTATGGCATGGTAATTACCGTGCTGATGGCGGGTTATGACCCAAATGCAAAAACTATCTATGATGGGTTGTTTAAGACGGCGAGAGCATTCCACAGCTCCATCAATACGAATCTCATGGGTTGGGTAGTGGCGGATGCCACCGGTGCGCAGGGGCATTTTGACTCTGCTACAGATGGAGATGTGGATATTGCGTATTCATTGATTTTAGCCCATTATCAGTGGGGTTCCAATGGAACTATCAATTATCTCAATGAGGCAAAGAAAATGATCACTAACGGGCTAAAAGTAGCCAATGTGACCAGTAACAATCGTTTGAACCTGGGTGACTGGGATAGTAAGAGTGCACTCAATACCAGACCGTCTGACTGGATGTTGAGTCACTTACGTGCATTCTACCAGGAAACAGGAGACGCTACGTGGCTGACACTGATCAATAACCTGTATAGTGTGTACAATTCATTTACGGCCACCTATTCGCCTAATACAGGACTGATCTCTGACTTTGTGGTAAAGAATCCACCTGAGCCAGCGCCACAGAATTATATTGATGAAGGACCGCAAACAAACGAGTATAATTACAATGCCTGCCGTGTGCCATTGCGGGTAGTGATGGATTATGCATTGTATGGTTCTTCCAGTGCGTATACACTGGCGAATAAAATGGCGTCATGGATTATTACTAAAAGTGGAGGCAACCCTTCCAGTATCAAAGATGGGTATAAATTGAATGGTACCACAACCGGTTCTGATCCTGAGGCCGTATTTGTAGCGCCCTTTGTAGCGGCGTCTGTGGTAAACAGCAGTAATCAGTCATTTTTGAATAGTGGCTGGACTTTTCTGACTACTAAGAAATCCGGGTATTATAGTGATTCTTATAACTTGCTATGTCAATTGTTTATTTCCGGTAACTGGTGGAAGCCAGAGGCGACTGCGAGTACCTGTGTACCGGTGAGTGCCAGTGGGGATGATGGCAATGTAGCGGCGAATGTACTGGATGGTAGTTTAGATACGAGATGGTCTTCATCCGGCGACGGGCAGTACCTGCAGTTTTGTCTGGATGCGACAACGACGGTGACAGGTGTGGATATTGCATTTTACCAGGGGAATACGAGAGTGGCTACTTTTGATATCCGGACAAGTACGGATGGGAGTACATGGACGAATGCTGCGACTGGTTTAAAAAGTAGTGGTACTTCAACTGCATTGGAGAGCTTTCCTATTACACCTGTAAGTGCGAAGTATGTGAGGATCGTTGGGCATGGGAATAGTGTGAATGCATGGAATAGCATTACGGAAGTGCAGATTAAGAAAGGTGGTAGTAGTGTGACACAGCTGGTAATTAATACTTCGCCGGTTAAAAAAGCAGCAACAGGAAAAGTTTCACTTTTAAACACAGAAGATGTTTCACTTTTAAAAACTGCTACTGAAAAGTTATCTGTTGTCAATGTTTATCCAAATCCATTTTCTCAGCGTATGACCATTCAATTCACATTGCAGGATGCAGGGCATACTTCATTGATCGTATATGCAATAGATGGACATCCGGTACGGGTATTGGCCAATGAGATGCTGAGTACGGGACAATATACACGGACCTTTAATAGTGAGGGTGTTCCGGCAGGCATTTATTTATTAAAGCTGGTGCATAATGGAAAGATGATCAATAAAAAGATCGTTAAAAACTAAATATAAACAAGGCTGCTGACCGGACAGCAGCCTTGTTTTACTTCATTAACTATATAAGAAAGGAAATTTATACAACCCAGAGTAAGGGGCACTTTCTCCTAATAAACGGTTCGTACCACCCGCCACAGCATCAGTAAATGGCGTGAACGCCACTCTTCTCACCGTCATAGCCTGGTGATGCCATGCAGCTACACCTGCGGAGAGTTGTTCCGGATCAGGTAACCATGGACTGAGGCTGGAAGGTTTGGAAGGGAAGGACAAACCAAATGAAAAACGGCCTGCAATGTCAGGTACATAGAAAGGATTGTTCTGAATCAGCACACCATCGATGTAGTATTCCACCCTGTTCGCATACCAGTCAATTCTAAATTCATGGAATGCATCGTCCCAGATATCTTTTCCTGCTGAAGCGCGCATTTCAAGGAACTCCTCCTGCTGGTTATCCGTTGTCTGTGTAAAACCGACACCTTCACCCAGTTCACCTCGTGCATTTGTTATTTTCAACTGATCCCTTCGGGGTTGTTTTAAAAATTGCATTTCATCGCTGAACTTTGTCCAGCTGGAAAGCTGGTTTGGAGCGGCAGGTGTGTTTAGCTGGTAAGTACCATTGTTTTCATCGGTATCGTATTGTACGATCACCTTCATACCTGCATAGGGAGTGATATAACTGGCCGTCAGCATGGCGTTAACTGTGTAAAAGGACCAGACTGCATTGTTGGAAGGTAGTTCAAGAGACCACTCGTTCTTCACTTTTACAAAGTAGCCGTCACCCTCGAAGTAATTACCCTGCTGATGCAGACCGCTGGCAATGCATTGGTCGTAAAACGGGTCCTGGAATTTAGCGCTTGCATGATGGTATAGGCGGAAGAACGGAGATACGCCAAATTGTTTGGGTAGTTTTGCTTCTACTATATAGCGGCCGTATCCACAGTATCTCTGGGTAGTGACAGCTGCCCCTACACGGGTGTTCCAGTACTCTCCTACTAACGGGTCGCCTGATTCTGTATGTTTTTTGACAGCGCCATCGGTATCTACGCCATGTAAGAGGCCGTCATACCAGTCGCCATGTGCTTCGAGTACGAGCAGACCCTCTTTGAAGTAGATGTTTTTGGGAACGACGCCACCATCTGCACCGCCATCGGGGTTTTTCGACAAGGCATAGTGATTGACCTGGAACATATCGATGGTATAACCATTGTCATCAGCGAGTGCAAAGTTGAAATCATATGCACTGGTTTGCTTTGAGATGTCGTTCACGTAAATGCGAACAGGGGTAGTTGTACTGGTGTTATTGTTATACTTTACATAGAAATCATAACTACCATTTGCCAGGTTCTGTGGCAGTGTAAAACTGACACTGGTGCTGGTAACTTCAATCATGTTCTCGTGAGGGATAGTGATTAAATTACCCGTATTATAGGGATCCTGTAAATAACCTACAGGCGGAGCCAGAACGGAGAAGCCGGAACTGTCACCAAACTGGGATAAACCTGAGTCAACAAATATATTCCTGAAAGTTCCTTTGCCAATATTTCCCGTTCCCCAGGTACTGGCGCCTATAGTCAGTTTCGTAGTAGAGCTGATCGTAGTAGGGGTTGAATTTTCAGTGATATTACCGGTACCTACAGACGCACCATTCAGGTACATGAAGTTAAGCTGATTTGCGAGTACGTTGCCAGCACTTCTTCCTATCAAAAGGCTGTTCCAGCTGTCAGGAATGATGTGAGTAGAAGAGGAGATACTTTCGCTTTCACCTACATTTTTCTGCTGCCAGATGATCCTCCTGCTTACATTATTTACATATACCCAAATGCCATTTCCATTATTGTCCAGGCAGGTCATGAGCGGCCATGAACCAGTTGCAGCCAGGTCTGCACTGCTGACATAAAAGTAGATACCCAGACCATACCCGCTCTTTCCATCGCTACCTAAAATATCTAACATGGAGATATCATTCAATGTAATTTTGCTTGTCTGTGAGTCAAGATGCACGCCAGTATACCCGGATATTCTTTTCAGTACAGGGTTCTCGGGCAACTGGACATTCCCATAGTTACCAAAATAGTCTTTGAAATCATTTTCCAGTGTGTAAAACACCTTGCCACCGGAAGGGATCATGCCGGTTAGAAAGTTACCATCTTCTTTCACACAATCTATCCTTGCATTAGGTGCATATTGTCCGCTGAGTGCATCATATACCAGTTCATTCGGTGTAGTATACATTACATCCAGACTTCCTCCAGCTACATCACTATTCGCAAGCCGGAATACATAAGGCGTTTCATTTTCCAGCCCTTTGATGAGCGGAGGATTCACTATTGTACCATTCGTGAGTACAAACAGGCTGTCGGTAACCAGTGTATAGCTATCTGCTACATCCGGAGCATCCTGCTTACGAAAGCTCAGGCTCATTGTTTGCGGGGAACCTGGCGCCTTACCATCCGACCACTTCACTTTTGTTAGCTCTATATTCATTTACCAATTTTTAAATTTATACATAGTTATCTACTTCTATTCCCGCCATTAAGCCAGGGCTGCCAGTCAGAGAAGGTCTGATCATATACAACCGGAACCATGCATTGGTCGTATCGTCATACTTCTCATACACTTCGCCGCCCTGCGAAATGGAAGGGCATATTACCTGTGTACCTTTGGTCGCTGAAGGGTACTCAGTATTCAGGTAGTCGTCAGAAAGGGAGATGGTTACATCTGTTCTCCATATTTTTTTCATGGAACCGGCCACTTCCTGGAACTGCAGGTAGAGTGTATTGAAGGCTTCAAAGTCTGCTTTGTTGTCCAGCAGGATGCGTAATCCCTCGATATTATCGACGCCGATAGTATCTTCCGATTTATGCAGAAAGCTGTCCAGCCAGTCCCATAACTGATCCTGTGTGGGATAGGCGCCAGTCTGCACCCATCCCTTTAGTTTATTACGTTCGCGTATTGGCATGTTATTTTATTTTCTGGATGAATAGGGTAACAATGAATGGAGGTCGATTTTCATGTGGCTGGTCTCCACCTGTGGTAGACATTCCCGGATCATAAGTGCCAGCCAGTGGTGCATAACCATCTGTGATACCATATATCTTTGGACTCGGGATAGAAGTTTGCTGACCGGTGACTCCAAAATTGTGTTTGTGCTTCGGCATCTGCGATTCTATCAGTGTTACGGATTCAAGACCGCCGGTTTTACCGGGTTGGTTGTAATCTGCTCTGCTGGCATCATAACCCACAGGGAATCTACCCATCCTGTTTCTCGTACCATTATTACCATTACAGATGGCCCAGCCGTCTCTTTCATTGATACCTAAACCAGTGCTGGTAAAATTGCCTGCAATGTACTGGGCATCACAATCCACTTCCAACACATCTCCTTTCTTAAACAGACCATTCAACTGTTGTGTAAATGAAGCCTGTATATTGGCCACCGTATTACGCAGGCTCAGCAATGTTTCTATCCGCTGCAGGTTACCATAGGCTATACCACCAGCCGCAAATCGCGCTCTTCTTGTGAAGTATACATTGCGTGTGATCTGGTCTGCAAAGAGCCTGCTTTCGGGCAACTCTTCCACAATCCATGTGGCCTGCTTCGGCCCTCCGACAAATGGCAATAATTCCCCGTTATAACTGATCCATCCATCTGCTACATTATTGCCCACTTCTTCCATCCCTGATACGATCACTGCATTACCGATCATCTTAGATAACCCAGCCAGCGCATCGTGGTAGGATGACTGCATAAAGTCAAGCGTATACTGGGTCATGGGGAAACCACCCAGGTTTGTTAATTGTGCTATTTTGTTCATACATTTTGAATTTTTCTAGCTATCCCAGCCAGCTTATAGGTATCAATCAGCGCGTACATTTCATCTGCATTGTAGCTGACTCCTGAGGGTACCAGTATATAAAAATCTACAGGTTCATTGCCGATCTCCGATTCAGTAAAGAGATAGATAGGTTGTGATTCAGCTTCGGTATACAGGAACTTTGGTTTGGATTCTTCTTCCTGGTAGATCAGTGTGACTTCGTTACTCACCGCATCCACAATACGGATGCCCCTATTGACAAGGTCATAGCGATCATTGAGCAATTTCTCAAGGTACACTACCTGTGGTGTGATGCTTAGTCTGTACAGGTTCGCATCGCGATTGCGCCGGAACTGCTGATACAGTAAATTGACCGGGTAAGTAATCGCCTGTAACCACGAAATGTGTATGACCTTTCTAAGTCGTGGCGGCATCAGTAGCCTGATCAGCTTCTGGTAATCAATATCGAAAATGGTTCTCATCTGATCGTGCTTTGAGGTTCGTACCTGATTGTCAGCCCATCTTCATCTACGATACGCAGATAACCGGCATCAGGACTGTATTTTACATCTACAGCAGAATAGGGCAATGTGCCATATTTCGTTTCTGCCTGTACGATATGCGGGATCACCACACCATCTACCTGTTGCAATGCATCTACGAGATAAGCTAATACCAGCGTACCATTGAATGGTAAATTCAGCAGGTAATCCTTGATACCTTTTCCCACAGGATCAGCATTCGTTCCATCCAGGCGGGAACCGTCACTACCCAATACCAGTGGGTTATAATATATCACCAGGTCCAGCTTCAGGCTGTCTGGCGGCAGACTTTCCACGACGAGTGGCGTCACACCTGCATCCTTGATCTTATTCATATAGGTCTCGAATGATTCCAGCTGTTGTGCGGTGATGGCGTTCAGGTCTCCATCTACGATGCGTGCGACCTTCAGGCGCAGACCTTTGGATTGCTCTGTCACCGCACTGAATGCGATGATCTTTTGTTCGGCTACCTGGTCGTCTGTGAGGGCGGAGTTATCGTAGTAATCAGCTTCGTATGCCAGCTCAGATCCATACTGAAAGTCTCTTGCCTTGTTCGCATACCAGCGTAGACTGTGAGGCGCTTTCTCATTGATCAGTGTCGTTACTTCTGACTTGTGCAGATCAAAAAGATTTTCAAGCGCCCAGATGCTCACGGCTACAATGTAGGTCCATAGCCGCCATACGGCTACCTTGCTGGTACTGTTAAGTACAGAAAGCTCTGTTGTACCTGTGATACGGCTGATGATATCATCCTGTATTTCGGTGATTGTTCTTGCCATAATTGTTTTAATTTTTTAACTGATGCGGAAGTTCAGCTGAATACCCATGTAACCAATACCACCCATTACGATGGCAGCATCTTCGGTGGTGTAACCATTGGAAGGCACGATGGCTTCGTCCTGCAACTCCTGCCAAATCCGGGTATCGATGATGTCCGTATCAGGAATGAACAGGGTTTCACCGGCTAGGTAGTCATCTGTGATGCTGCGGGCATTTGCAATAGCGAAGTCAAAGAGGGCCGCAATGCTTCCTTTTTCCTGCATGGAAATATCCAGCAGGCATTGATGGGGTTTTACATTAACTGTCTTCATAGGTAGCATCGATGTTTAACTGACCGGAGTCAGAAAGGGTGATCTTATTAACCGTCATACCATCGGCGATGAACTGGTTGCGGATTTCGGCGAGCAGGGAATGGTAATCATTGTCCTGCAGGAAACCGAATGCATCTATACCGGTATCGGGCGATTCCTTGAAGTTGGCCCGGTTATTCATGAGCAGCATCTCCTGGTGTTGCAGATCGCTGAAACCGGTAACGAAATCACCGTTGCGGATGTCGAGGTCAAGTTCGGTGTTGTATAGAATATCTTTCATGATAAAAATCCATTAAATACGCCGGCAACAGGTCCATTTACTGAATCGGTCAAGCCGGGCGGAACATAAGTGATCTGGGCCGTTTTGATATAGGTATCTATCGCTTCTGCCAGTTTGCCTGATAAAATATCCAGGGTTTGTTCCTCATCGCCATCTGTATCTTTCATATTTTTAAAAGCGCTTTTGATCGCTGCTTTCAGCGTACCTTTATTAAGTGACATAGGTTTATTTTAAAAGGGTTGCCAATCGTTGTTTTATATCCATGAAAGCAGATTTATTCATCGGCGCATAGATCGTTACAATTTCATCGAGCAGATCGTCGAGGCATTTCTTCAGACTTTCATCACCGGCACTTACCTGCAGCCCATCCTTATCCATCTCAAAGAATTTATCTTCCACGAAATACTGGATCTTCTCCACCTTTTCCACGCTGATGACCACGAAGTTGTTACTCTGCTGTATCCTTGCCATGAGTACGCTGCTACCTGCCTTTGGAAATACCAGTACGCCGTCATTATCGCCTATTACAGACCGTAGTCTTACATCGGCTATTTCCAGCCCCGTAGCAGTGGTGACGACGATGGTGCCTTCTTCTTCATCTACATCTTTTACGATTGCGGGGATGATAATGGCATCGGTATGCGACAACTTCTTCAGGGCATCTATCAGTTCACGTTGTTTCTTCGTCATGTGGTTTACATTTTAAGACCTATTTCTGCCAGCCGCCGTCCACCCGACGGACCGAAAGTGACTTCTGTACTTTCGATGCGGTAGGTGCCATTACGGGCGGGGAACTTTGTATCTGATATCGCAGCTTTACAACCGGGAAAAGTATAGGGTTGCAGAAAAGCCACCAGCTTACCTTCATAGCCATCATACTTCAGGGTTCTCAACTTATTCTCCGCTGCTTTTTTCAGTGCATCCTGATCTTCGAAATGAGAGACGTGAATGGTAGTTTCTGCTCCGTTCTTATCTCCGGCTTCAGCGGTAATAGGTTTATTCTTCTTATCCATGTAGATAGCTTTTACCAATACATGTGCATCACTGGCCTTTCTGAATTTGAGTTCATCATCTTTGATCACGGTATAACCGATCTGGTAGTCTGCAATATCATTCATCACTTCATATGTGAGCGCATCGCCGGCTTTGCGGCCACGGACATATTTACCTGTTTTTGGTGTTTTGATAAAATCAAACCCGGCATATAATAGTTTGCCTTCGAAATACACATTCAGGTATAGGTTCTTTTTTAACCAGTCGAGAATATCGGTACCTGTCATCCCGGAAAAGTAAGCCTGGTTCAGGTTGAGCTCCGGTATTTCGGTACTCAGAACGATGTCGGTACCGCTGGTGATCCTGGTGAGCAGCTTTTTCAGCGCGATATTTTTATTACTATCCAGTACGCCTTTCTGTTGCAACTGCCAGCTATAGCCTTCGCACTCTATCACACAGGGAGTGGCGGCATTGATCCTCTTTACGAATCCTTCAAATTCCAGTTTATTGGCATCGTCATAACCCAGCCAGATCTCTACCTTGTCGCCTTCTGCAAACTGGTCTGCCGAATTAACGACGGACTTTGTTGGCAGCTTACCGGTATATCGCAACACAGCAGAAGCAGGGATGGTAATAGTGGCAGTATCAACGTAGGAATGCAGGCTGCGTTTTACTTTGACTTCCTTCACGGAATAGAAGGTATAGCTGCCGATCTTGATTTCACATTTCAGAATAAACATCTATGCTTTGTTTAAGATGAATTTCAAGTCGCTGATGAGGTTCATTTCATAAGCTTGTATATTTTTTGTACCTGGTGATGGAGGAAAAGAAAGATCGGTGATCACTACTTTTTCACCTTCGCCAAAGATGAGCGAGGTCAGGGCACATTCGATGGACAGTGCTTCATTCCTGTTATACAGGTCCATCAGGTCACTGATCTCCCCGTCTGGGAAGGTATTGTCATCGCGTAGAATAATGCCTTTGATGTTTATTTTATAATCCTCTTTGCTGATCATTTCCTTCACCGTACCGGACCGGTTTACCAGTGCTGTTTGTACAATTGTCTTTTGATTGCTGATACTGATAACGGGATTATACAGTTCAAGTGGCCCGATCTTTACCGCCATGAAATAGGCTTTGTTCCAGGTTTCTTTGCCAAAGTAACTGGTGCCCCGTTTGTTCGTATCAGGCTGTGTGAGCACATTAAGGGTTTCGGGGGTATAGCCAAAGGTGCTGGTGAAGGTGCTGCTGATATCGATATTTAGTGCCATAATTAAGCTTGTTTTAAAACATTAAGCAGTGCATCTGTCACCTGTTGCTCCATGTTGGTAATGCCTTCGCCCACAGTGTTGGTGGTAATGTTGATGGTCTCGAAGAGCTTTTGCAGGGTGATGTTTACAGTACGTGCGCCGCCGGTGGTGATGCCAGACACCGTGTCTTTGGTATTGTCCATTGACATCTTTTTGCGGGTGGCATCAGGTTCAAATGAAACAACGGGGGCGTTGTCGATTCGTTTGCCGGGAGGAAGGGGGGGTAACGAGAAGTAGGATGCACCAGCACCACTGGCTGATCCGCCTCCGAAATTTCCCTGCCAGCTGCCGGAGCTACCATTGCCGGGGCCTGCATTTGTCTGATCCTTTTTCTTATTGACCTCAGCATTGAAAGTATCGGCGACCTTATCGCCTAAACCCATGATGTCATTGACATCTTTTTTCATCGCAGCTGCGGTACCTGAGAAGGTCAGCCCATCTATCGCCTGCTGGCCTGATTCCATGGCCTTGTCCCAGTCACCAGAGAAAACATACCACACTGTTTTTGCTAAGCCCCACAAACCGGAGAGCAGATCTTTGATTGGTTCAATAGTATAGTCCCATATAAACTGACCAAAGGTTTTGAGCACTTCCCATGCAGCCATGATACCACCTCTGAACCAGCCGAAAGTATTCCATGCATAGATGATGATACCGATCAATGCACCGACAGCCACGAAGATTGTTCCTATCCCACTGGCCATCATGGCAGGTCCTAATAATTCAGCAGCGAGTGTCCATGCTTTGTAGCCGAGAACCACGCCAGCGACTACAGTGGTAAGAAAGCCTACCAGGTCTGAGTTCTCAGCGATCCATCCGGCTGCGGCACTTAACCAGCCTACAAGCGGTATCAATGTGTTGTCAATAAAGTTGCTGACGGTAGGCATGAGGGCATTGCCGATCGTACCTCCAGCTTCGCTCATTTTCTCCTGCAGGTAATGCCATTTCCCGGTAGCAGTTTCGCCCTGTTCTTTCATCACGCCGAAGAACTCTCCACCTTTGGACGTAGCGGCCTGTAAAGCGGCTACAACGCTTTCTGTAGAGACTCCACCTGCTGCCATGGATGCCTTTAGTTCTTCAATGGATTGGCTACCGTTTGCGGCCATCAGCTCAAGTGGTTTGAAACCTGCTTCGTTCATGGCTTTCAGGGAACCTTCGGTCAGATGACCTAGCTGTTGCATATCCCCAAAGGCTTGGGTAAGGGAGTCCATTTTTGTCTGGTTACTACCGCTTACATCACCCAGCATATTCATGGTAGGCATGAGCTTTTCGGCAGCGACACCACTTTCAAGCAGGGTCTTTGCATTTTCCTGTAGCTTGTCATTGTCGAAGAAAGAGGTGGCCGCCATCTGGTGGATATCTTTCAGGATGTTGGCGGCGGCGGTGGAGGAACCTGTGAGCCGTTGAAAACCGAGTTGTGCCTTTTCCGCTGCCATGCCCATTTCGAGCAGGTCTGGCGAGGCTTTGATCATTTTGTCAAGACCAGCATCCGCTTTCTTTGTGATGTTATCTTTCCATCCTTTTTTATTGAGAAAGTCGCTTCGATCCTGTATATCCTTTTTATCTTCTTCCCACTTGAGTTTTATTTTGTCAAGCCGGGCGATGGTGACAGGACTTGTTGTTTTCTTTTTCAGGTCTTCGATCCGCTTAAACCTGTCTTCAATATCACCTAATGATGCGCCAAGCTTTTTGTTGGATGCTATGAATATATTGTTGTCATTGATCGTATTCTTCATCCAGTTACCGATCTTACCGAAAGCAGCATCTGCTGCTTTCAGTAAGTCTTTGTAGGTATCGGTTGTAATAGTAGTCAGGTCTGCCATTGTTTATTATTTTACACCATGCTATCGTGACAGCAACGACAATCCTTTCAATTCCCGTTGCCGGATATCATGCAGTTGTGCAAATTTCTCTGCCCATTGGGCGTCGGATAATTGCGAGGTGTCAACCTGGGGCAGATAATATTCGAACAGCGTTTGAATATAACCGAAAGGGTTGCTATCAAAATCGCCGGACGCCTCGCTTAGAGCTTTTCCACTTCTACTTTTTTCGCTTCCAGCAGTTTATCCAGCTGCCCACCCAGACCGTAGAGATAAGATTTATCTTCTACGATTTCTTCATCACCACCCAGCCAGGTAGCTTTGAGAATAGTTTCGTGGTACGCCAGCGGATCGCCGGAGATCAATGTCATGGCATAGCTGACTTCATCCCTGTTGGGTTTTCTGCAATAGCCTACTTTACCGTCGGCAGCTGTGAGTTTGAATACATCTTTGTATTTTTTCTTCCATGCATCGATGTGCTCCTGGCTAACGGCAAGCGAATTTTCTACTGTCATGATATAGGTTTAAATAATTGTGGTGAGTTTAAAAAAATTAAGCGTTTTGTTTCAGGCCCATGAAGATGATAGGTAGTGTGAGCTCCATGAATTTGGCGCCCTGTTCCCAGCCTTTTTCAAATTCTTTGAACTGGAAACCCTGAATGATATCAGTGCGGGGGGTGGAAGTAACGTCTTTTACATAAGTAACTACGATCTCGGCGCTGAGGTCTAGGATGTCTCTGCCGCCTGCATTCTTTACAGCATCGGCGAGAATGTCGTATTCAAATTTCAGCAGTTTGATTTCACCTTCATAGATACGTTTACCACGCTGGATGCCGATAGGTTCATCGCCGGCACCATGCAGGTGTTCTTTTTCCTGGGATAATTTGTATTTAATGCCCCGGATACCGGTCAGTTCTTTACCGAGCAATACTACTTTCATGTTTGCCCAGGTCACTTCTTTGGTGTCAAAAATCATGTCGTTGTCTTTTAAATGTTGGGGTTAACAGTTGTTACTGGTTCAGTGCGGGGTTAGAAAAGCCCAGTAATACTTCGATGGTTTTGGTATAACCTACGGGTACGATGGCTGCTTTCACGGTGATTTTACCAGTGCTGAGTACGTTCTGGTTTGCATCAACGTAAGCGCTGAAGGAGCTGATCTCGCCGGCCATACTGTTGTTGACAGCAGTTTCGATCCTGCTTTGCAGGTACTTGATAACAGGTACGCTGAGTTTACCATCGGCATCGATAGCAACTTCATCGTTCAGTTCCTCTACATAGGTCTGGTAGCACAGGGAGATGGCTTTGTCTATAACACGACCCAGTGCTAGCTGACTGTAATCATCGGTAGTCGGGGCACACATTGGATCGTCGTTGATGTAATAACCGGATCGGCCTACGAATGTGCGGAAAAAGATGTACCCTTTGTCGTGCAAGGCATCAACGCCAGTGATGTCTTCAATCTTTTTACCAGCGATATAAGCGCCTGTAATTGGTAATGCACCATCCTTGACACGACCCAGGTTACGTTGTACCGGCACAGCTGCGGCACGACCCAGTACAAGGCCCACAGAAGCCCCATTAGTACGTGCACTACCTATAACGATACCGACACGGTTATCAGAGAAAGTACGCAGATTTTTCAGTGTCTCTGGATGTTCGATGTCTGCATTGACACCTTCCAGTAAGATGCGTACAGGCTTGAATTGTGCAGCATAAGTGTCTGCAAGCTGTTGTGCTTTGGGCACCGCATCAATCGTACCTGCATCTAATCCATCTTTCATGAGGGACGGGTAAAGGTCGGTAGGAGTGAAACATACACCCAGCAGTCTGATACGTCCCAGTGCAGCATTCAGCAGCTTCACAGCTCCTTCAGCATTGGTTGGATCTACGATCGTTGCCTGGTTTACACCGTCGCCAACAAGCATGATGTACAACGCTGCACCTTCACCAGCCAGGTCATAAAATTCCTTGATGCGGGCGTATGCATCAAAGTTTAAATTGGTGTCTTTGATACCCAGGTTTTCGGCATCGCTCAGGCTGTAGATCACCTTGGGTTGATTCAACGAAATCAATCCGTTTTCTACACCCGTCAGAATTAAACCTGCAACCCCATCATCAGTCACAACGGTTCTGCCAAGATTGCCGCTGCCTAATGTAATTGCTACTTTTGGTAATCCCATTTTTTACTTTTTTAGGTCCATTTAAATTGTGAAAAAATATTACTTACTATTACTGTAACTCGCCTGGCTAAACAGATCATAAATATTCTGCTTCTTTGTATTGCCATCCAGCTCACGCAAAATGATGCTCTGCAATTTTTGCAACACAGCATCCTGCAGATCGGGAGATACTGTTGATAATGCGCGGACAAAACAAGCTATTTTGCCTTCCAGTGATGTTTCCTCTTTACAGGTTACGAGAATGCTAAGGGTATCGATACCTGTTTCGAGTGCTGCCAGTACTTTGTTTTTTAGAATTGTATCTGCATCACCGGGGATAATAGCTTCCAGGAGATCCACCACAGGGCTTTCCAGGGCAGTTTTAATAACCCTGGTAACTCGCAGCGCTTCTTCAGCATGTGCTGCAATAAAAGCGTCGAATTGTTGTAATGCGTGTTTAATCTTTGTTCCTGTTTTTTTACAGAATGCCATAGGTCTATATTATTTAATTGGTGTACTTGTTTAGAAAGCCCCCTCTTGACAGAGGGCGCTTTTGTTTTTAAAATAGGGGGACAATACTAACGTCTCTCCAGTACGCTTTCCAGGCGCTCCATGACCTTTGTATTATTTTCTATCACTCCCTGCATTTTGTCACGGTCATCGTTGAGATATTGCGTGAGACGATCTTCCAGTTTGATCTGGCGTTTCCACAATACCCATGCAATGCCGATGAGAACGATTACAGAGAAGGCCTGGTCTCCAAGCCGCTGGTAGAGAGCATTTCCGGGGCTAACATCAATGACTTCATTTAATAGTAACATCTGAGGGTTAACAATTTAGGTTTTAAAAGGATCGATGCTTTTTCGTGTGTGTTGCAAGCGATAACAATACAAAGGAACAGCTTTTTCGTACGGTGAAAAAATCGCGAAATAATGCTTATTCTTTTATTGTGCATTTAGATTTCAGTGTCTGTATAATCATTGATGCGATGAATTTTTAAGATGCAGATTAGATCGATATTTACAGTGTTGTTAACTCTTAAAAAAATATAAAAAAGAAATGAACAGTTTATTCGCACAACTTTTTACATCTCTGCAAACCCACATCGCCACAACAGTTCCAGAGATACAAGGTATTTTACCCGAGATGGGGCAAACAGAGATTTATAGCAATGTACCTGCTATATGGCCATGTTTATTTATTGACTTCAACAATGTCACTTTTACAGAAATACTCAACCAGGGACAACGGGCAAATGGTGAGCTCCAATTGAGGTTAGTATATTATGTACTCGCTGCTGATGGGGTTACTTTTATAGACACGACGACCGTGATGGGGTATTATGAAGTAGAAAGAAAATTGCACGAAGCATTGCAGGGATGGAGTAGTAATGGCATCAACCCGCTGAGTAGAATTAAAGTAAATACGGAGGTAAGATCTGATGCATTCAGGGCAAGGGTACTGACGTATAGCCTGGATTTTGAGGAGTACTTGCCTGTGAGTACGGTTCCAGGTTCAAAACCTCAATTGGCAATTAATGTACTTTGAGTGTGAGAAACAATATCATTTCTCACGAATGAAAAAGAGGTTATAATAAAACCTCTGAGAATCCCATAAACAAAAAACTGCTCCATTAAGTATCCGAATGAAAAAAGCCTGTATCAATTAAGATACAGGCTTTTTTTTCAGGGTTAACAATCGTTGACATTACCACGTCAACCATGGATAGAGCAGCCGTAGTTGCTTGAGGTCGGGTTGTTCTTTTTTCATAATGGTTTCCAGTCTGTCACTGTTACATTGCATCCGGTAAATAATATTACTGTTCTTGATATAGAACTCTTTGGATAACTCCTGTACAGCAGCATCATACCGTTTATGCTGCAATTTGATGTAATAATAATACCGGTGCAGCAGGCATTCGTCTCTCAGGGCGATCATATCAGCGGAGCGGCCTTTACGCACTGTTTTGGAGACAGGATTTTCTATGAAATGATTGAAAAGGGTATTTTGTCCTCGCATACGTTTAATTTCTTTGTTTGTGATTGATTAACCGCCGTGCTGCATGGATGCCGGTAAATGGTTATTTTGTTCTTCAGTATCAAAGTTAGCAGGTCACTTACTATACTTTCTGCGTAGTGAGAGGTATGTGGATAAAGTTATCCACATATTCTCCGGGTTAATTAAGAGTTGAAATACAATCAGTTGTACATTAAAAATGACGAGGACATTGTACCTTATTCATGCTGGCGCTACTGGGGATGGTAATGCCTAAAGAGAGCTCATGTGAACCCCGTTGATATCGTGAAATTCCACTGGTGGAAAAATCGTAAGAATACCCGATTCTGAAGTTGTCATTTGCATATACCTCCATCATCAGGCTAAAGGCATTATTAGGATCTAAATTGGGCTGTAAATTCGTATTTCCGGGGTAATTGAACCCTGTACGGTAAGAGGCTCCCAACCACAAAGTCTCCTGCAATAAAACGAAGACATTCACATCGACATTTACAGGTCCTTTAAAGTCGCCTTTTACCATGATGGAAGGTTTTAACTGCACTTCCTGGTTTAATGAAAATATGGTACCTGCGGAGAGATACAGGTGCCTGGATTTGCGCAAGGTGGAATACAACAATCCATTTCCTAAAAAGATCTTGCCGCTGGTATAGGCAGAAAATAAATTCAATACAGACACACCTACAAATGAAGTAGCAGAGTTATAATAAAGCCCGACCCGCGCATCGGGTACCAATGTAGATTGGCGGCCTAATATTACGTCAGGATCATCTGCATCTACATATTTACGATTGCTGCCATCAACACTGTAATTCGTGACACCGACACCCAAACCAACTGCCAGCGTTTTTTCACTTTCCCAATCCATCGGCATACGGTACGAATAGTTCACAAACAGTGCTGTGGAAGATTGCGGACCCAATTTTTCAAAAGCCGTTAATACTCCCCATCCTACTCTTCCATCCGAGTAATCCGTCAAACCATCCGCCGAGATCGTACCAGTGACCGGTGCCCCCGGAAACCCCGCCCACTGCTGCCTGTAGCTACTGTGCAGGTATAGTTCTTCCTTGTATCCTGCATAAGCAGGATTTACACTCAGTCCGTTAAAAACGTACTGACTGAACTGCACCTCCTGCTGCGCGTGCGCGCGCAGGAAGAACAGGAAGAAAACCAATATGGTGATACTCCTTTGTTTCATTCTCCTATCTGGTAATCAGTTCTATATATCCCTTGTATAGCTGTGGCCCACCAGCCATATTAATCCTGAGCACATAGTAATAAATGCCTGCACTCAACCCCTCTCCTTTCCAATTGTTATTGTAATTATCACTCCGATACACCTGGTTGCCCCAGCGATTAAAGATCTCCAATTGCGATCCGGGATAGAGGTCCAGTCCTTTGATCACGAACTGGTCGTTCTTTCCATCCCCATTGGGAGTTATCACATTGGGTATAAAAAAGGTTGCACTGATGGCAGGTGTGGCCACTGTACTTGAATTATTTGAATTGTCAGGATCCGTTTCGTTGGCAGAAACAATGGCCGTATTCTGCAATACACCCGCTGCTGTAACACGGGCCTTGAATGATAAGGTAGCTGATTTCAACACCTTCAGTGTATCAATGTTCCAGACTACTTCATTCACGGCCGCATTGTAGGTGGCATAACCTGTAGAAGGTGTGAGCGCTGTGGCGGAAGACAGGTTGTATGGAAAATCATCTGTGATGATCAGGGATGTGGCATTGTCCAGTCCTTTGTTATACACTGTGAGCAGGAAAGAAATTTCATCTCCGATACCGATGGTGCCGACTGTTTCCAGTGTCTTCACAATACTTACATCCGCATTGGGTGCTTCGGTGAAAGCTACGTAACGGGTACAGGTGGCTTTTGTACTGGCGTCGGTGACAGTAACATATACACTGCCATTGGGTTGTGCGTTGGCAGAAATCGTACTGTACTTACCGTATGCATCTGCATGTGTACTTGTACTGGTTCCATCAGGAAAGCTCACGATGATAGATGCATTGGGGAGTGTGGTGCCGGTGATGACTATCTGCCCACCTACCTGTTTTACAGGTGTGTTGATAATAAACAGCGAGATCACAGATACCAGCTTCACCCTGATAGCGGCCGAGCAGGTATTCGCATCTTTTACAGTGATGCTGTAAGTACCTTCGGGCAATCTGCCAATGGTGCTGGTAGTCGCTCCTGTACTCCATTGCAGCGTATATGGCCCCACCCCACCAGTCGCAACGGCAGTCAGGCTACCCGTGGCATCGCCGGGGCAGCCAACTGATATTTGTGATACTGTAATACCGATTACATCCGGTTCAGTGATGATGGCAGTTTGTGAATCGGATACACAACTATTGGCACCGGTTACAGCAATACTATATGTGCCGGGAGCTAATCCTTTGAATACAGAGTCTGTCTGCCATGCACCACCATTAATAGCATATTGATTACCTGTACTGGAAGTAACTACCCTGATAATACCATCTTTCAACCCGTTGCAGGTCACATTTGCAGATGTGAGCGTGAAGGTAGGGGCTGAGGATACATAGACTTTCTTTGTCGCAGAGTCAATACAACCACTTGTCACGACCTCATATTTAATCGTGGCGATACCTCCTGATACCCCATTTACGGTGCCGTTGCCATCTATAACAGCAACGGGCGTATTATTGCTGCTCCATTTACCACCAGCTACCGATACGTTCAGAGAGATCCGGTTATTTGCACACAATGTACTGTCTCCGGTGATTGTAATAGCAGTAGTCGCTACTTTATCTTCATTGGCTACGATGTGTACGATTTCGCCGGCAGCTACAGAAATAGCATTTACGGTGGCTGTGGAACCATCTGGATCATAAATGGAATAGCTGATTAGCTTCCAGCCACAAACACCTGTGGCAGTCAGGTTATAGGTGCCCGCAGTAACTGGTATGATCACACTATTATCTTTCTGAGTAGTACGTATCCTTTCACCATCCAGCCAGCTGGTAGTGGTACGGCTATAGATGGTGGTATTGTTACTGCTCCAAACAGCGCCATCATAGGCGGTCGTTTTTGCCAGATCTGATTTTGCGGTGGCATCTGTGCTCCAGGTGGTGCCATTGTAATAAGCGCCATTCGCATAGATGTAACTTTGGCCATCAATGGCGATATCGGTGTATGCTGTGGTACTTATATTCGTAGGCGTACCGCCGGTAAAAGGAATAGTATATACCCCGTTCCCCACATAGACAACGGTGCCGTTATAAGGCTGAATATCCAAACGGGTAGCGGCGGCGCTGATACCCAATAATTGCGCCCAGCTATCGGCATAGGGTGCAACAGTACTGGTATTCGTCAGGATACTGCCATCTCCCCTGGTAATGGCGATACGGCCACCGCCATAGGCAATATCTACAGCGACAGTACCTGCATGAAAAGATGGGCGATAAATTGTATTGAGGGTAGTACCGTCGAAGAAGTAAGCCGTACCGGTAGCATCCACACTTACAAACTGACCGGCGCCGGCGCCATCGATGGCCACTGCCTGGTAACTCGTACTGCTCCACTGACTACTACCTGAAGGACGACGATAAATGGTATAGCTGGATTGGAGACTGGCCCATAGCTCTCCCCGCTCACCTGCGCCAATGTCGCTGATGGGATTCAATGTAGAAGGAATGTCATTGAGAATAAAGCCCGTGCTTCCATTCAGTGAGAATTGGAAATCGGGCGATATGGTATCATCCTGGCTGTTAACGTGTAAGTAGATGTAACCTTGCTGTGGGTATGCTGCTTGCACGAAAAGTAAGAATATAAGTGACCATAATGTACTCCAGGCAGGTCGAGGCATAACTATATGGTGAATAAGCGGGATGAAGGGATAGCTCCCCCTTTCTAAATACACAGTTCTCAAAACAAAGATATATTATTTGATACAATTATACAATATGATTAAATAATAATATTAATTTATTGAGACATAGTCAACAACGAAAAATTTACAAGCAAAATTTTTGGTAAATTGCATCATGGATTTATTAGGTTTTCTGCGTCAGGAATTCGATCTGCCTGCCAACATCTGCTCAGAACTGGAACTGGCTTTTACCTGCGAGACCCTGCCCAAACACCATAAACTCCTGCTACCGGATTCTTTGTCGAAAAAAGTATACTTTATTGAGTCTGGATTGCTACGGTCTTATTACACAAAAGACGACAAAGACATCACCCATTTCTTCTTTTCTGAAAATTCGTTTAGTCTTTCAATTGAGAGCGTCTTTTATAACACTCCCTCCCCCATCGGCCTTGAATTGTTGGAACCCTCAACCCTCCGCTGGATTTACTTCAATGACCTGGAAATATACATCAACAAATATAACCAACTGGAAAAACTGATGCGGATACTCCTGATTGACGTCATGAAAAAATTGTCAGAAAGGTTGTATATGACCCAGTTTCAGTCGGCCCAGGAAAGGTATAAAACCATACTGGAAAAGCACCCTGACATACTATTGAGAGCCCCATTAGGTCATATCGCATCTTACATCGGCATCACCCAGCAAAGACTGAGTGTGATCAGGAGTCAGAAATAAGTACAACAATATCCTGTATCGGCATGTTTTTTAATATAGATTAAAAATTACTCCGGAATCTTATTGAAATTTTGCCATATAATTAATGTAGTGCTTATGTTACAGAAATGTACCTGCTGGCTCGCTGCCATCGTCCTCTTCACCAGCAGTTGTCATACAGGAGGCAAACCATCCTCTTCCCAGGATGCTGCCATTCCCGTGATTACCCAGACCGTTCAGACCACCACTGCCAGCCATGCCATCAACATCAGCGGCAATATAGAAGGTAGTAAGACCGTACATCTTGGCTTTATGGTAGCCGGGAAGATCAATTATATCGCTGCCAACGAAGGACAGACCATTGCCAGCGGGCAACTACTCGCCAGTCTCGACCCGCAGAACTATGCCATTGCCAAGGAAATGGCGGATGCCAGTACCAACCAGGCACAGGATGAATTCAATCGGCTGAAAATTATGTATGACCGCAAGAGCATCAGTGAGAGCGACTTTAACAAGATCACCAATACCCTTGCACAGGCACGTGCACAGCAAAAACTACAAGCCAAGAATCTTTCCGATACAAAACTCTTTAGCCCTATTAGCGGGGTTTTACTAAAGAAGAGCGCTGAAGCAGGTGAGATCACCAGTGCAGGGATGCCACTCTTCACCGTGTCAGATATTCGTACTGTGAAGGTAAATGCCTACATCCCGGAGAGTGAACTGAATAATGTGAAACTGGGACAGGAAGCTGCTGTACTGGTAGGCGCCGTGAATGAAACCTTCCATGGTAAGGTCACCGAAGTGGGAGCTGCCGCAGATGCTGCTGCCCGGGCCTTTACGGTAAAGATCTCCCTGGACAATCCTCAACTCCTGATCAGACCGGGAATGATCGCTGAAATCAAACTGGCCAGCGGCAATGTGAGCAATATCCTCGCAATTCCGGTGGAAGCAGTGATGCACGACATCGACGGACAAACCTACGTGTACGCAGTAGATTCTCAGCGCCACCAGGCTTTCAAAAGAAAAGTAAGCATCGGCCAACTTAGTGGCAACCTGATGGAGATCACCTCTGGCCTGAATGCCGGCGAACAGATAGTGACCGGCGGTCAGCAAAAACTCAATGACGGTGCTGTTGTTTCTCTTTCTAAATGATCTTCATCATGAATCTTGTACAATCTGCTTTAAAATATAAACAGGTGACGTTGTCCGTACTACTGCTCGTATTTGCAGTAGGCGTGAACTCCCTGCTCACCATGCCCAGAAGGGAAGATCCGAAAATCACGATCAGGCAGGGGCTGGTGATTGCTTACTTCCCCGGCGCCAATTCGGCACAGGTAGAAGACCAGGTGACGAAAAAACTGGAACAATATCTTTTTCAGTTTGAAGAAGTAAGAAAAGATAAGACCTACTCCACCTCACAGGATGGCATGGTCATCGTGAATGTAGAACTGGGAGAAAAAGTAAAGAACCCGGATGTATTTTGGAGCAAACTGCGGCACCAGTTATTGGTGGGTAAGTCTATCGACTTTCCGCAAGGTGTACGCGGACCCATTGTAAACTCTGACTTTGGGGATACGGAAGCACTCGTGATTGGTATTGAAAGTGATGCCGCGACTTATACCCAGCTAAAAGAATATGCACAGAAGATGGAAGATGCCATCCGAACCATCAAAGCATCGTCCAAAATCAAACGCATTGGTGAACAGAAAGAACAGATCACCGTTACTTCTAATTCTGAAAAGCTGGCGCAATATGGTATCAATGTAACACAGGTAACACGTGTGTTGCAATCACAGAATACCATTATGGCGACAGGTGAGGTAAAAACAGATGTGACCAAGGCACCTCTGTATACGACTGGTTACTATAATACAGAGAACCAGATAGCCAACCAGATTGTGGGTACGACGAGAACAGGTGCAACTGTGCGTTTGGGAGATGTGGCCAGTATCAATCGTACTTATGCAGATCCTTCTTCACTGATCACGGTAAATGGACACAAGGCTATGATGCTGACCGTGCAGATGCTGGAAGGCAACAACATTGTAAAATTTGGTGAAGCGGTGCAGCAGAAACTGGATGAGGTATCTAAACTCTTACCATCCAATGTACATATCACCACTATTGTGAATCAGCCGGGGTTGGTAGATGAAAACGTTTCTCACTTTATCAGGGAGTTCTTCCTTGCGATCATTTCTGTAGTGATCGTCGTGATCTTACTGCTACCATTACGTATTGCGGCAGTAGCTGCTATGGCCATTCCGATGACCATTGCGGTAACATTTGCCATTATGCACCTCCTGGGTATAGAATTGCACCAGGTATCACTGGCAGCATTGATCGTAGTATTGGGAATGGTGGTGGATGATGCGATTGTAATTGCAGATAACTATGTAGAGCTGCTGGATGAAGGGAAAGACAGATGGACGGCGGCGTGGAAAAGTGCAACAGACCTGGTAGTACCTGTATTGGCAGCAACGGTAACGATCATCGCTTCCTTTATGCCAATGGTACTGATCACAGGAGCGGTAGGTGAATTCATTGTAGCGTTACCAATTACAGTGGCCGTGGCATTGGGATCTTCCTTTATCGTGGCAATGGTGCTGACACCGTTGTTGTGCTTTACTTTCATCAAAAAAGGATTACATAGTCCGGAGAAGACGAAGAAGAGAAAGTCTTTACTTGACCGAATGCAGTATGCATATAACAGTGCATTGGACTGGTGCGTAGTGCATCCGAAGACGGTGATCATTGGTAGTGTATTGACGATTCCATTGGCTGGTTTATTGTATACAAAAGGGATCAGACAGAAGTTCTTTCCTGCCGCAGAAAGGAACCAGTTTGTAGTAGAGCTGTGGATGCCAACAGGTACCAGACTGGAAAAGACGGATGATGCGATACACAGGCTCACTGCATTGATCAAAAACGATCCCCGTGTTACATCATATGCTACGTTTTCTGGCACGAGTGCACCGCGTTTCTACTACAACTATTCACCGGAAGTACCTGTGAGTAACTACGGACAGATTTTAATTAACACAACTACAGAAGCAACTACCAATGCTCTCTCTATGGAGCTGGAGCAAAAGGTAGCTGCTGCTGTACCGGAAGGTTTGCCACAGGTAAAACTGATGCAACAGGGCTCTGTGCTCAAGTCTCCGGTTGAAGTGCGTATTATAGGAGATGACATCAGCAGACTGAAACAGATTGGTGAAGAAGTACAGAAAATCGTTCAGAACACCAAAGGTAGTTATCTCGTAAGAAGTGATTTTAGGGAAGACTATTATGGCGTAGGCATTCAGCTGAAAGATGAAGCTAACAGGCTTGGCTTTGCGACAGCCAGCATAGCTCAATCGGTTTATACAGGTTTTAGTGGTTACCCTGTATCTACAATGTATGAGGGCAACAACCCGATTGACATTGTATTGAGGCTGGATGAAAAAAGCCGTCGCAGCTTTAGTGACCTGGAAAACATGTACCTGGAATCTCCGGTTACAGGTGCCAGTGTGCCCCTGCGTCAGATAGCTTCCCTTATTCCTGAATGGCAGACGGGTAAGATCATGCACCGTAATGGTGTAAGAACATTGACCGTGCTGAGTGAAACGGCAGACAATGTATTGCCTGCCGACCTGCTGAAAGCGATTCAGCCGGCTATCAGCAAACTCACGCTGCCACCGGGTTACCAGATTGTATATGGTGGTGAAGATGCGAATAAGAAAGAGACATTCAGTCAGATGATGGTTGTACTCGCGATCAGTCTTGTAGCCATCTTCTTCATACTGCTCTTCCAGTTCCGCAACCTGAAAGAAGCCACTATCATCATGCTCACCATTCCGCTCAGTTTATTCGGTGCCATGGCAGGGTTGTACATGACGCATAACAATTTCGGGTTTACGGCTTTTGTAGGCTTAATAAGTTTGTCAGGTATTGTAGTGCGAAATGCCATCATCCTCGTAGATCATACCAACGAACTGCTGAAGCATGGCATGGACATACGTACAGCAGCGATTGAATCAGGTAAGCGCAGGCTGCGGCCTATCTTCCTCACTGCGATGGCAGCGGCAATCGGGGTATTGCCTATGATCATCTCCGGCTCACCTATGTGGAGTCCGCTGGCCAGTGTGATTGCCGTAGGAGTGGTATGGTCTATGATCGTTGCCCTGCTCACCGTACCCGTTTTATATATCGTATGGATCAAACCGACTTCCGATGAAAAGTAGATGCCTTCTCACACTCATTATATTCCTGCTCACGGCACCGTTGCTGCATGCGCAACAACCGATGCCACTCGATTTGCAGCAGGCCATTGATCTCGCATTGCAACATAACAGGGCACTGCACATCAGGAAACTACAACAATCTGAGAAAACAGCGAAACTGCATGAGGATGCCATCAGGCTATATCCTGCTGTCACTGTCAGCTCTGCGTATCAATATAACCAGAACCTGGGTGCATTGAATATTCCTGCCGGGTATTTTGGTTCTCTTCCACTTGGGGGGACCAATATTAATCTGCCCAATGAAGATGCTTCTTTTGAACTGGGTAAACACAATAACTTCAATGCAGGTGTGACCGTATACCAGCCCATTACCCAGCTGGGTAAGATCAAAGCAGGGATGGAAGTGAGTAAAACCGATGTGTTGATTGCAGAACAGGAAAGCAGAAAGGCTTCTTTGCAAATAAGGCAGGCGGTAGAAAAACTTTACTATGGCTTATTGATTAATCAGCAACAACAGATTACTGCCAATGCTAATCTGCAATTAGCACAGATGAAGCAGTTTGATGTAGAGAGCGCATTGCTGGCAGGGAAAACCGTAGACGCCAGCAAAGCTGGCCTGCAGGCAAATGTAGCAGATGAGGAACAAAACCTGCTGAAGTTACAGATACAGGCAGACGATTACATGGCCGATCTGCAACAGCTGACAGGTATCACTGCGGACAGTGTGGTACTGGCAGAGGTGGATTACAATCCACAACCCATCAGCGATAGTATTTCAGGTGATAACAATGTGGATATACGACTGGCGAATTTGACCCGGGTTAAAACCGAACAGGCGATCAAAGCAGCGCAACGTAGCTACCTGCCTGATTTTGGGTTGATGGCAGGATATACATACCAGACAGGGAATGTGCTTTATCCCAACAGCAATCCTTTTATAGGTGCATCTTTTAAATGGAATATCCAGGATATCTTTTCCAACAAACAGGTATTGCATCAGCGCAATTTCCAGCTGCAACAGTCTGCCGAAAACGTAGCAAATACACAGGAAATTGTGAACCATGATATTGCGAAAGCTAAAAGGCGTATAAATCAGGCAATTGCCCTGATCGCCGTAGCACAAAAAGCTGTAAATTTCCGGCAGGATGAGCTAAAAATACAACAGGACAAAAAAGATGCTGGCCTGAATATTGAAGCTGATCTGTTGACCACAAAATCAACGCTGGCCAAAGCGCAGGCAGACCTGCTGAGTGCTAAGCTCAATTACAGGATTGCCTTATCCGATCTGCGCATTTTGACTGGCGCTTATTAAAAAGTATTCACATGAAAAGGATCGCATTTTTATTAATTACCTTATTATTTTCCACGCAGGTATTGCTGGCACAAGACAAAATACTCGGTAACTGGCTGAATGAAGAAAAAGACGGGCGTATAGAGATTTATAAAACCGGGAATCAATATTTCGGGAAGCTGGTATGGGGGCGTGACCTCATGGAAGCGGATGGGAAGACACCCCGGAAAGACAGGACGGATACCAAGAATCCGGATGCTAAATTAAAGAGCCGGCAATTATTAGGGCTTGTTCTTTTGACCAACTTCAAGTATGATGATGGGGAATGGACAGGCGGAAAAATTTATGATCCCAAGAGTGGGAAGACTTATAGTTGTACGATGAAATTCAAAGGAGAGAAACTCGAAATAAGAGGGTATATCGGCATTTCCATGTTTGGAAGAACGACTGTGTGGACGAGGGGGTAAGTTACCCGTGTTCCAGCTGGATAATCCAGGATGAATAGATGAGGGGGGGTAGTTACTCGTATTCCAGCTGGATAATCCAGGATGAATAGACGAGGGCTAAGTTACTCGTGTTCCAGCGGTACAATCCAGTTTGCATGGCGGTACGGCTCCCAGGGCGTATTGGCCAGGTCCGTTTTCGGATCTATCAATGGTTGTGGGTGCCGGCCATTCAGACTCACTGAACTGACTGCATATATAGAGAGGTTATGAATGCCCTCTTTTTCATAGATTTTTTTGATATGCTGTGCATACTGCCAGATTATATCAGGGAAGCCTGGCAGACTGTTCAGACTTGCATAATTGAGTCTTGTTTCCGGCTCGTCTATCCATGATTTATGAGTGTCATTGTTTACTACCTTGAAATACACCCATCCACTTTTATTACGTGACATCATTCTCCAGCTCATGCGGAACCCTTCTTCTGACCAGTAAGGTTGTGTACCAAACAAGAGATAACGTATGGGAAGTAATACCTGTATGAGAAGGTAAATGCCCATGGCATATACAGCCAGTTTTTTCCATATGGTTATTGAGGCATTATTGGCTTTGGGCTTTAATGCAGGCCACCTTAACAATTGCCTGATCACATTTGGCGGATAAAAGAACAACATGGCAGACAGGGCCAGGAATGGGAAGATACCAATAGTGAAAACAACTGCATTTGTAAGGTGGAAAATGCATGCCGCTGCCATTCCCCAGGTGCGGGTACGACGGAATAACATCAGGGGAGTGATGAGGAAATCGAATATTATTCCTACGAAGCAAAGTAAATACCTGATCCGGTTGCTGGTCAGCGTACTTTCCAGGTAGCGACCTGATAACCAGTCAGGGTATAGTTTTGCAATAGCGGCATACGTATACACGATGCCAAACTGTGCGATGAAGAGCCAGCTACACCATTGTGGGCAATAGCTGGATTTGATGCAGGGACGACGCCACACATCAACAGAGAGGCGACGGTGCGCAGGCATCACGCACATGAATGCACAAATGAGTATGATCAGGTAATAGTGGTTATTATAGCCACATTTTTGCATGAGGTAAGTGGCGGTCCAAAGTAGTGTATAGCCGATCATTGCAACCCGGTAAAAAGCTCCCAGCATGATCATGATGGCCAAAAGGCCCATCAACAGAAAATAGAAATACATACCATTCCCGGGCAGTGGCCGTAACCATTCAAATCCCATAAAAGGGAAGGTGAAGGCAGGCTCAATGAACAAGGTGCGTACCCTATCCGAGAAAATATCGTTAATAGATTGAAAGAACAGGAGGAATCCAAGGAGGATGCGAAAAATTACCAGTGGAGTGTTGTCCACCGGCTTCCAAAGGCGGTAAGGTAGGCTATCGGCATTGGTCATAAGGCCGGAAAAATAATAGCTATCTTACATTAGTGGAGGGAAATAACGACCAAACCGGAAATTTTGTAGGTAAATATTGTAAATTTTATGGTTGCCGGCCAGGCCGGCAACCATAAAATTTGGGAAGTCCCTGCAGGAGGCTTAAATAAAATTTGGGAAGCCCCTGCGGGGAGTTTAATCAGAAATAGTTGCGTAGCTTACTTTTTGAAATTGAAATTTCTCGTGATATTGAATCCAAAATAGATATCTCCTTTACCCCAGCTACCATCTGTTTTAGCCAGATAATAAGGACCTACCATGCCGGCGGCATTGGTAAATACCAGCTGGAATACGTGACCTCCTGTTTCGATATCAATACCACCGGATATAGCATCATATACTTTCGTACTAACTACCTGGTTACGCAGCAGGTAGTTGTACTCTGCGTTTACGCTCATCCGCTTCGTAAATTTCAACCGGCCACCTGCAGAAACCGCGAAGAGATCGTTCTTATCTTCCGGCGTTGGCGTTAGGTTATAGTGAATCCAGGATGGCACGACTTCAAATGAGAATGCAGATGAAAACTTTTTAGCAATGATCACCTGTGTTGTATAGGCTGTGCGATAGCCTGCATCGAGGTAAGGCTTGTCTGTATACCGTTGTGTATAGTTTGTGATCAGACCATACAGGCTTACTGAGATGGGCATACCTGTTTCTTTTTGCTGCAGGAGCTTATATTTCAGGGAACCATCGAAAGTTTTGTCAACAGAGCTACGGCCCAACCCAACAGAGAAGCGGTCGGTGATACCGTAATCCAATGCAAAACGAATAGAGGCATTATCCAGGCCGAAGAGCTCATAAGCACCACCGTTCAGTTTACCGAAACGGTGCATGATCATAAATTGCAGGCTTTTCTTTCCTGGCGACTCTACAGTAGGCAGGTTTACAATCTGTGTAGCCTTAAAGGTACCGGTTACCACCTGCCCTTTTTGTGATTCAGCTACGGCATCGTCCATCATTTTCATCAGACTGCTGTCCTGCGCCATCATACGGCCGCATAAGAGTAATAAAAATACGGTTTGAATGATTTTTCTTTGCATATCCATTATTTTGATAACGCAGTGCAGGCAGCAACTACCTGAACTGAGATTTCTGAAGCAATTTTATCTTTTACCAGCGAAGGAATTTTAATATCGAAATCAGAAGGTTTTACCTTGAAGTCAGCTTTACCTGTTACTTTGCCATCGGCCACTTCAAATTCCGCAGGTGCACTCACCGGTTTGGTTACACCATGCAGGGTGAGGTTACCACTGATCTGTACTTTATAAGTACCGGGTGTGGTGCCTACATAGCCGGTGATTGTGCCTGTGAACTGCGCTTTGGGGAACTTGTCACTTTCTACATAGTTCTCGTTGTAATGGTCCTGCATCAGTTGCTTTTCAAACAGGAAGTTCTTTTGCAACAGGGTCAGGGCTACGGTCTTTTTCCCCAGATCGATGGCTGCCACAACTTGCCTGTTTTCCGCTTTGATATCTTCCAGCGGTGTTTTGGAATAGAAGTTCACCTTTCCATTGCGCGTCATGAATGTCTGCGCTTTGGCAGGCAGGTATAACAAACTAGCCAGCGCCATTACATACATTAGTTTCATATGTTCCAGTTTTAATTATTTTGAGCGCCGCGGGCGATCCAGTCTTTAATAATGTTGATATTGCAATCAGAGAGTTTGCTACCACCCTGTGGCATGGCAGGATATCCGCTCGCGTGAGTGATGGTACCAATCAGGTTACCGTTGTTTACCTGTGTTAATACTTTTGCGTAAGTGTCGAGAGAGATACCGCCGCTGGCGCTACCATTACCATGACAGCTATAACAATTAGCCGAAATAATAGGCTGTACATTAGCAGCATATTTCATGTTTACGGTATCGCAGGTAGTGCCACCACCGGTTCCGGTAGTATCGGTGCCTGTGTTGGTCAGATCCTTTTCATTGTCTTTCGAGCAGGATGTTACCATGGTCAGACAGTATACGATTGCGATTGCTGACAGAAAAAAGAATACACGCTTCATAATTTATAATTTTATTTAGTTGAGAGAATGGTCGCGTCTACCAGGCTTACGTCCATCAAAAAGCCTGTGCACTTGCCTTTAACGCGGATGGTTTCACCGTTTTTAGGTAGTTGATCTGAATTGCCTGCAAGGCTGCAGTTAACCCCACCGGGATCAGTCTCGCCAGCAGAGAGTAGTACGGAAACGTCCTTACCGTTTTGTTCTACATTCATGACGATGCCTGTAACTTCCAAAACTTTGTTCTCGTACAGTTTACCAGCAGTCTTTTCATCTTTAGCATAAGTGCCATACAGTTCTCTGGCAGTCACACTATCATCTGTGTGCGCTTCGGCAGCGGTGGTTCTTGGTTTGTTGTACAAGTAGTAGCCTGTTCCTCCTGCCACAAGGCATAGGAATACCGCTGCGAAAAGGATTGTCTTTTTTCGCGTCATACAATTTGGATTTTAATGTTGGAAGCCTACACGATTAACGGATAGATTTCGTGATGCCAATATTGATACCCATACTGGTAATGGGCAGGTCTCCGATACCGAGTCCTTTGGCAGGTATTTTCAAATATGGTTCTACACGGAGCTTACCTATTGTGCCGAGGTTGTGCTCCAATCCTACTCCCACGTTTATTATAGAAAACCAGTTTTGAGTTGCATTTTTATAAGCCCAGGAGCCGTTCTTCAGGTCTCCGGAGGTGGTCATGTATTTATAAGCATAGTCTTCTTTCTTCATCAGGTAAGATGATACACCTGCGTTGGCGTACCAGCTTGTATTTTGACCATTTTTAATAAAGTAGCGCACATTCACTGGTATCTCGTACATATTGCAATAGCCGTCTACGTTAATGATCTTCCAGTTTTGGATGTAAGGAATTTTTTCCTTGCTGAAGTAGCTTCCTTCAGAGTAGTAGTTTTTGTGATCATAGAGGAGGCCTGTTTCCACAGCAAAGCTGCGGGAGATGCGGTAACCGACTATGATACCGGCGCCGTAGCCTACTTTGTCCACGTGTTGCATTTTTACGGTGCTGATGTCAGGACTGGCAATAAGACCGAAATAGAGGCCTGTCTGCACTTTGGCAGGGGACTGCTTTTTCTTTACTACTGGTTCTTCTGGCGTTTTCTTTACCGGCTCTAATGCAGTTTCCTTTATTACTGGTTCTACTGTTTTATTTACAACTGGTTCGGCTGCTGTTGGCAGCGGAATATCCTTTACTGGTGTGGTGCTCGTTGGCGTTGTTGTGTTACTGTCCACTGGTAATTTTTCCCGCACATTTTGCATAGGTAGCGTTGTAGGCTCATCAGCGAAAATGGAGGTACCTGGAACTGATTTATTGACGTCTTGTTCCTGTGTATTATTTGTTACAACACCAATAACGGAGGTAGATATATGCTTATTGTTTGTCTTTGTTGTTTTTTCAGAATTAAATCTATTAATGGATAGCCCGGGAGTAGACGAACCAAAAGTAGAATTGGAAATAGTAGTAGGTGTCGATGATTTTATCGGTGTTGTTGTATTTGTTATTGTATTGGTAGTATTGGTAGTATTTGTTGTTATAGCTGGTGCTGTTGTTGTTACTAAAGAATTAGTTGTATTAGTTGTTATTGCTGGTGTCGTCGTCGTTGCTATTCCTGTTCCGGTACGCGGCAGCCTACCTGTTTCCAGCGGTGGCGCGTAGGATATAAAAAAAAGTACGGTCAATAGTATGCTTATACCCAGCCATACCCACTTATTACCCCACATGCCTTCCACTGCAGCCGGTTGAGGCTGTGCAGACTGCAGGCGGCTACTGAGTGCATCCCAGTCCGCACCATCCGTTTTTAAGGGATACTGCGATGCCGCATTGCGGAATAATTCATCCATATCGTCATCTAAAAGCTGCATATATCAAATTCCCGTATGCCGTTATTTAATTTCTTTCTTAAATGTTCTCTTGCTTTTGACAGATTTGATTTTGAAGTACCTAAGCTGATATTCAGCTTGTCTGCAATTTCCTGATGGGAAAACCCATCTATTACATACATGTTGAATACAACCTGATAGGAAGGAGGTAGTTCTTTGATCAGGACGATCAGTTCTTTGTAATACAACTTTTGTTCTGCGGATTGCCCCATATCGGGTGTGTCCCATACATAGTCAGGGATACCCCCTATTTCAGGGATCATATTTTTCCTTCGCAGTTCATCGATGGCCGTGTTTACCATGATCTTGCGCATCCACCCCAGGAGCATTCTTTCCAGATCTTCTCCTTCTTCATAGGTAAACCTGTCAAACCGGTTGAATAGTTTTACAAATCCGTCATTCACCACCTCGGTCGCTTTCTCATACCTGTATATATACCTGAACACAATTTTCAGGGCATATGCATAATACCGTTCGTACAGCAGCCGCTGGCACCTGGGCTGTGCATGCATACACCCTTCTATTATGGTCTTAATTTGTTCCAAATGATAAGCCGTCTGTATTTAATCTATACCATTATAATACGGAACCTGTTATCTAAAGGTTGCCTGTGAACAGAAATATTTTTTATCTTATAATTATCAAGTACTTATGTAATATTCAGGGCTATTAAACCTGAGAGACGAAATTCAGTTCTAACCTAATATGAAACTATCACATGCTATCAGCTACTGCACCCTTTGGCTGGCAATGGGCACTAGTTGTAACAGAAATATAGCTCCACAGGAGCGTTTTCAATCCAGCCCTATTGAACCAGATGGTAATGCCTCCGAGTGGACAATGCCATTACGCTATGCTAACAGCCAATATACACTGTCTTATAGTATTACCAATGATTCCCGGAATATTTATATATGTGTCATGACTTCAGACCCCGAAATGAAACACCGGATCATGAAGGCGGGTATGAGCCTTTATTTTGATCCAAAGGGCAAACAGAAGAAAAAAATGGCCCTGGTATACCCGGAAAGGAACATGGATGGCATAAAAGTCCCAACTGTTTACAATACAGATGGCTTTCTGAACATGGAAAACGGGCAGCATAACCTGACGGATAAGATGACAGGGATTAAGATTGGATTAAATCCCATGGCTGATAGTGGCCTGGTATATGAGGCAGCGATTCCATTGAACAGGGTGCTCGCCAATGGATTGTCAGAAAAAGCCCTCAGAAAGAGCTTTAGTGTGGGAGTTATGGTAAACCAGCTGCCTGGTAAGCGGGGTGGTCCGGGTGAAGGACAGGGTCAACGTCGTGGCGGTGGTGGCGTTTCTCCCAGGGTGTCATTTGGCGGAGGTATAGGTATGGGCGGCATGGGCAGCGGTATGGGTGTAGGTATGGGTATGGGGGGCATGCGTGGCGGAATGGGTGGTGGCCGTGGGGGTGCACAGGAGGTGCAGGAAGATGTGACCTGGACTACTTTCCGGTTTTCGGCGGAGGAAAAAAAATAAAATCGCCATCTTTGCGCCATGAAATATGCCGACAAAGAGATCCAGGAGCTGGAAGAGTTCTTTAAAACAGCGTCCTTACCCGATTCTATAGAATTATTCCATAGTACTACAATAACCGATGTAAAGGCTTTTGTACATAGTCATCTGCAGATTATGAAGCAGCGACAGGGTGTACCAGTTTTTGAAGGTTTTTATGACAGACTGGTTTTATTGAAGGAGAAACTTTCACAATAGTCGAACTCTGCTATAGTACTCAAACGCTTTTGCCTTCGGCAAAAGCGTTTGAGTTTATGGGATTAGGAGGATGGGGAGAAATAACCTACGGTAAGCTTTAAAAGAATTCCCGTAATTTTACTGCCTTAATTATGAACACGCAGACGCCAATACTGGACATACCATCCACCATAAAATATTACCTGTCACTGGACAAAAAGGTCGCGCAAAGTTTTGGAATGGATAAATATGATGAGCTCCTGCACCCCGACAACTTCGCTATACTGAGCAACGAAGGCAGTGTTAAAAACGGAGCCCCCATTAAAACAGACCATTACGCCCTGATTCTTTGCATCAGGGGCACCTGCACAAAGACGGTCGGGCCTTTCACCTTCCAGGTGACACCGCAGTCTTTGCATATTGTCTCGCCACGCTTTATTAATTCTTTCGAAAATGCATCTGAGGACCTGTTGCTCTACATGGTCATGTTTAAAAAAGAATTTATTTCCGATATCTTTATCAAGCAAAGCGTACTCGACCCTTTAATGGACCTGCACCCAGAGTGCCCTCCTATCTACAGTCTTTCTGACCACAATTTCCAAAAGATCAAATCACTCTATGAGAAAATAGACCTGGAGTATAAAGAAGAAAATCCTTTCTTTCTTCAGATGATCCGGTTACAACTGGTGGAATTACTCTATGAGGTGAACAGGACTTTTGAGAAATGTACAGACAGCCGCACGCACTACCAGCTGACCAGGCAATATACGCTTTTCATGAACTTCAGGGATCTCGTGGAAGAACACTTTCTCACGAAGAGAACGGTGCAGGAATTTGCCGACCTGCTGCATGTATCAGCCAAGCATTTGAGTGAGGTAGTGAAACAGGAAACGGGGAAAAATGCGTTGCATATTATTCATGCGAGAGTATTTTTAGAAGCGCGGTTATTGCTTACAACTTCTTCTCTCAGTGTTAAAGAGGTGTCGGACCAATTGAATTTTGATACCAGTTCTCACTTCAGCAGATTCTTTAAGAAGTTTGCGGATGAGAATCCTTCTGCTTACAAAAAAGTAGCTACGCCATAAAACGAAATAGTCGTCCGACATGCTGGCGAACGACTATTTTCACTTAACCATAAACCCCTATACAAACTAAAGTTTAAATGCGTATGCTACTCTGACACCTATTACATTATTGGATGTTCCACCATCGACAAATTTAGAGTTGCCATCAAATTTCACGGCAGCATCCAGGTAATTGCCTTTGCCCAGTGGAATCAGGTAACCTATCTGCGGTGTGTATACGAAAGCTGCTGACTTATCGTTGTACACACCGGTGCCATTGGTAATAAAGCTTACGCCCGCCTGACCCTGTACGTATACATTGTTATTGCTGAACGGATAATACTTCAAACCTACTTTTACCGGAATTAACTGCAGATCATCCAGGCCTGGTGTATTGTCGGCAAATATATTGGTGTAACCTGCGTTCAGGTTAATGTACAATGTACGTTTTACCAATGCATAATCTGCCTGTACAGAACCACCCAGGGTCCAGTTGTAATGATCTTTGAGATTACCTAATGGAATACCAGCCTCGGGGCCTACGCTTAATAGAAATGCGGGTCTGTCTGTTGTAACCTTATCATCCTTGCTCTGTGCCTTTGCGCCTACTGTTACTGCTAAAAATAAACCTAATGTAACAAGTCCTTTCATTACTCTCTTTTTCATCGTCTTTCGTTTTAATCTTGTCTAATATTTATTGTATCAATCTTAAATTCGTATTGTAATGTGAGATAATTGAGCCTGAATTAAACAATCATTATCTGGATGCAATTAATCTTTTTTTTCATCTTGCATCTATAATGCATCATTCCTGTAACAGCTGTATATTCGCTTCCAGCTGTACATCCTCGCCCAACAGCAATCCACCAGCTTCCAGCACAGCATTATATGTCAATCCGAATTCCCATCTGCTGATGTTTCCCTTCACTTCAAAACCTATTTTCTTTCTGCCATAACCATCTACAGCTTCACCACCATACTCTGCTTCCAGTTCTATGGGACGACTCACGCCTTTCATGGTCAGTGTACCTGCCAGGCTGTATCTATCACCCTTCAGTTTTCTGAAGTAAGCGGATTGAAATGTTATTTGTGGAAAGTGTGCCGCATCGAAGAAATCGACGGACTTTAAGTGGGTATCTCTTTGTTCCTGATTGGTATCTATACTGTGTACATCCAGTGAGAAATGAACTGCTGCATTATCGATCTGGTGCGGATCGGAGAAGGTTGCACCACCATTGAAGTTATTGAAGGCACCGGTTACATTCGAGATGACAAGGTGTTTGATCTTAAACTGAACACCTGAGTGATCAGGGTCAATGATCCATTTCTTTTGATTCATAAACTTGCGCGATTTGTCATTAATTCCATACAAAAGTAGAACGTCTGACGCTTCGCATCAATTCCAAAAAAGCACAAAAAAAGACCAATTTTCCCTGTCGCCGGCGAGGCAGGAAAAATTGGTCTTGTATTCCGATTTATTGGTTTCATTCAATGAGCCATTACCTTCTACCTTTGCATCGCAATGAAAATTGCAGTTTTAACAGTTGTAGGTTTAAGTAATAGCCGTTTCGCCTCTGCGTCATGGCTTTTTTTTTTCTGAAAATGGTTTTCATTCCCCGTTGGAGAATTCTCTCTTTCATGAATGTTTTATTTACAAACCATCCAGCTGCATTGCTTCCAATATCTGGCAATGATAAATGTAATCATACACAGAAGTCACTTCTGTTGGGTAATTGAGTCCATATGGCCAGAAGTGCTGACTATCTCCATACAATACTGCTGTTGAATTACCAGTGAGTGTACGCAGTGTCTGCGTGGCATAGGTACCTGTATAGGTTCCACTTACGATCAGGGTATTCCACCATACACTCGTAGTGCCTACGCCTACTGTATGTGCTATTTCGTGCAGCGCAGTAGCCAGGTTCATATAATACGTGTTGGAGCCAAAACGGATACTTCCATTAATATTGCCATCGGCAGTGGATACAGAAGGCACATAGGTCACAGTAATCGCTTTGGTGTAGGTGGTATAATGATTCATATACCATACGGCGCTATCCATAGCAGCAGTGATGAGAGTGTACGCCGCCTGCTCTGTAGACGTAGGATTACTGGATGTGACCAGCGTATAAGTCACGTTGCCAGTGACAGCAGCTTCGCTACTGGTACTGGCAACGTTATCAGATTTGATATCGGGCAGGTCTTCTGTTTTTTTACAGGCAGCTATTAGGAGCATAACAAGGCTGATTGCTACTAGCAAACGAGGGTTTCTTTTCATTTTTGAGGGTTTAAAAAAATTATAGATTAAAATGTAACGGTAGCTGCCTCCAATCCATTTCCTGTAGCTTTTAGTACCACTGCTCCGGGTTTGTTTCCTGCTTTGATGATCAACTGGGCATGCCCGTTGAAGAGGCTGCGTTGCCATGCACCTTGTACACATTTATCAGGTTCATGGCTGCTGGGATCACCATTGCCGACACCGATGATGTCTGCCTGGCCATCCAGTGAGAAGTGGATCATATCGCCGGCTACGGGCACTGTTCTGCCCTTATCATCCACTGCACTCACATTGACTACGACAGCGTCTTCTCCATCAGCCTGCAAAGTTGTCTTTGAGGGGGTTAATACAATCCGTTTAGGAGTACCGGTGGTTTCTACCTTGCTGGTGATTTTTTTACCTTTCTTATAAGCTACCGCTTCGAGGGTACCGGGTTCATAGTTCACGCTCCAGCGGAGGTGTCCATTGACCGGCATATCTTTTTTCCCAAGGCTTTTGCCATTTAGGAAGAGTTCTACATTTTCTGCATTGGTATTGATCCATACCAGTACGGGCTGTCCTTCTTTTCCTTGCCAGTTCCAGTGTGGGGCAATATTCAGCACATCTTTGTCCGTCCACCATGCCTGGTAATAGTAATATACATTTTTAGGGAAGCCGCACATGTCCATGATACCAAAGTGAGAGTTGATATTTGGCCAGCTGTAAGGCGTAGGTTCACCACGATAGTCGAAGCCTGTCCATGCAAAACCACCCATAAACCAGGGGCGTGCGGTGGCCAGTTTCCACCAGATCTCCGCAGTAGAGGCCCATGATGGGTAGGTGCTGTCATAGTCAGGTACATAGCCATTTACGGTATCTTTTATGTAGATGCCACGGGTGGTGACAGTGCTGGCTACTTCTGTGCCTATTACCGGTTGTTCAGGATGATCTTTGTGATAGCCATCTATACCGCCAAGGTTATAGTTGAAACCGCGCACGGGAATTACTTCGTTCACACCATGAAATACGTTCGGCATGTTTGCAGCATAAGTACTGGTGCGGGAAGGATCCAGCTCCTGCTGTACGAACAGGTTGTGCTGGGCAATGCGCTTGCCGATGTCGGTATATTGGGTTTGGAATTCTTCGTTACCAATAGACCAGATGAAGATGCTTGGATGGTTCCTGTCTCTCAGGATCAGTTTACGTAATTGCCCTTCGTATTCAGGACCACTGTTAAGTAATCTGGTTTCATCCATTACAATCATACCAAGGCTATCGCAGGCATCCAGTAACTCAGGTGTAGGCGGATTGTGGCTGGTACGATAGGCGTTGGTACCCATTTCTTTCAGCAATCCAATTCTATAGTATTGCAGGTAGTCGGGTAAGGCGGCGCCTACGCCCGCATGGTCCTGATGACAGCATACACCCTGTACTTTGATGTTTTTACCATTGAGGAAGAAGCCTTTATCCTTGTCCATTACAATGGTGCGAACACCAAAACGCACCTTCATACTATCGATGGTTTTACCATTTGATTGTACGATAGCCACGGCACGGTAGAGATAGGGGTTTTCCAGTGACCAAAGTTGTGGTTGGGTGATGGTTAAAGCCTGCGAAAGCTTTTTGCTTTCATTGATGGCCAGGGACAGTGGTCGTGGTTTACTTTGTGCCAGTGTCTTGCCTTCCCTGTTGGTGATCACAGTGTATACAGTGGCATTGGCAGGGGTAATATTTTCATTCTTTACAGTTGTTTCGATGGTAACAATGGCATCGTTTCCTTTCTGTGTGGAGTGAACAAACACGCCACCGTCAGTAGCGATGTGCAGGTTGTTGGTGACATTGAGCCATACGTGGCGGTAGATGCCAGCGCCTTCGTAGAACCAGCCTTCATTTTGAGTGGCGTCGGCGCGAACTACGAGGACGTTGGGTTTGTCGAATTGTAATACGTCGGTGATGTCGTAGGAGGCGCCTGTGTAGCCGCTGAAGTTACCGCCGAGGTAGTAGCCGTTTACCCATACTTTGCTGTCGCGGTATACGCCGTCGAGTTGGATGACGAAGCGGTTGCCGGAGTCGGCGCGGGCTATGTTGAAGGTTTTGCGGTACCAGCCGATGCTGTTTTCGGGGAAACCGCCACCTACAGGTTTGTAGCCTTTGCCTTCGAGGTCACCTTTTTTTGAATATTGGAATGGCAGGGTGACAGCCCAGTCATGTGGGAGTTGGATGTCTTGCCAGGTGTTGTCGTTGAATTTTGGTTCGATGCAGGTGTTGTATGCGGAACCCGATTTTGAGAAGGAGGTTTCAAGGCCATAGTTGAAATCTCTTTCTGCGTTGCCGGCGTGGCCGAGGGCGAATTTCCAGTTTGAATCGAAATTGATGTGTCTGCGTAGTGGTGACTGCGCAGCGGCGGTGAAGCCGATGGTTAGTGCTGAGAATAAAAGCAGCAGATCTTTTTTCATGATAATGATTTTCCTTACGTGGTGTGAGGAAAGCAATATAGGAATTAATAATTGTAAAAAAGACAGTTTTTATCATTTATTGGGGCAAAAAAAAAGTCTGCCTTCGGCCGATGCTTTTATTTGAGGGGGCTGGAGATGCCTGTAATAGCAGGCATCTCCAGCAGATTATTGTAGCAGATCACAATGACCAATAAGGTTAATATTTGCTTAGTATTAGTTAATATCTGAGCGTGACACCTGCACCAAAACCCATGTCACTGTCGTAGTGAGTAGATAAAGACAAGTAATTTGTCCAGATATACCGGAAGCCGGCCATGTATTCACGATCAGTATTTGCCATGAACTGGAATCGAAGGCGTCTGGTAATGGGAATATCTTCACGGCTTAGTTGCAGTCTGAGTTTGCCATCGGTATCGATGGAGGCATCCGCGGTAATCAGCATGGGTAGCGTATATTCAAAACCTGCATGCAGTACACCGCGTTTATTGCGGGTATTGGTCTGGCCGAATAAGTTTTTTTCTGGTTGCTTTTCACGGCGGTAGCGGAAATCCCAGCCGATATAGGGGAATAGCCATTGCATGCGGCCGAGGTAGCGGCCAAAATGGCTTTCTGTTTCATAGCCGTTTTCTGCATTGAGGCCGACTCTCCATTCAGTTTGTAAACGGTAACGGGTATTGGCAAATTGTATGGTACCATCGCTGCCATTGCTTTCTAACCCAACTTCTGCCATCGTATGAATTTGCCTGTCATCAGCTTTTATTTTCCGGTATGCCTTTTCAGGATTTGGGAGTTCAGGATTGGCAGGTGAATTTTCGTAACTGAATACACGGCCCATGCCGCTCATCATGTGGTATAAGATGTGGCAATGGAAGAACCAGTCACCGCTTTCTGTGGCGGCAAATTCGATGGTATCTCTTTCCATTGGCATAATATCAAGGGTGTGCTTTAGGGGCGAGTAATCGCCCTGACCATTCAGTACACGGAAGAAGTGACCGTGTAGGTGCATGGGATGGCGCATCATGGTATTGTTGTATAAAATGATGCGAACGTTTTCTCCTTTTTTAATGAGGATCTTATCTGATTCGGAAACGGTTTTGTTATTGATTGTCCATACGTAGCGGTTCATGTTGCCGGTAAGGTCGAAATGGAGTTCTTTTGTGGGACCTGCGGGCAGGGTTGTTTTTTCGGTAGCACGAAGCATGCTGTAATTGAGGGTGACCAGATCATCGCTATTGCTCATACTGCCCATGCCGCTCTTATTCATGTCCATATGCATATTCATATCCGAATGCATGTGGTCCATGTTGCCGGCAGGTTTCTTTTTTCGATCCAGTTCAGGATACATCACTGTATTCATATCCATCTGCTGTGATGACATATTCATCCCCATATCATCCATATCTCCATTCATCTTCATCATGCCATTCATCATCTTCATTCCTTCAAAATATCTTAATCGTGGCAAGCGCTCTGCGGGCATGGCCATGCCACTTCCTAACAGCACAGAAGTACTGTTCGTTCTATCTTCAGAAGTTGCGAGAAATTCATACTGCATATCATCAGGAATCGTTACTACCACATCATATGTTTCTGCTACACCTACAATTAAGCGATCTACTTCTACAGGTTCTACATCCTTTCCATCATTTGCTACTACGGTAATCTTTCCGCCTGAATAAGTGAGCCAGAAATAAGTAGAAGAACTCCCATTCACCACACGCAATTTCACTTTATCTCCTCCTTTGTATTGTAGCAATGTATCTGTCATCTTTCCATTTGTCATGAAATGATTATAATATACATCGCTCACATCCATCGCCAGCATGCGTTTCCATTCATTCGTTACTTTGGTACCGAATTTACCGGCTTTGATCGCCTCTCCATAACTCTGCACACTATTCTTTTTTACAGAGAACCAGTCAGACGCATTATGCAAATATCTGTCTACCGTATGTGGATTCATGCGGGTATAATCACTCAGCAGCATGGTATATTCTTTCTGTGGCTGCTCATTCTTTTTATGAATCACAATTGCGCCATACAGTCCACTCTGCTCCTGGAGCATGGTATGTGAATGATACCAGTAAGTACCATTTTGAATAATAGGAAATTTATATTCATGTGTTTCTCCGGCTTTGATAGGCGCCGTGGTGAGATAGGATACACCATCGTACCTATTGGGCAAAAGAATACCATGCCAGTGTACAGATGTTTCCATTCCCATCTGGTTGTGTACGTAGATAAGGGCGGTATCACCTTCTGTAAATTCCAATACAGGACCGGGACTTCCACCATTAATGGTCATTTCATTGTGCATGTGACCATGGGCAATATACAGGTCATATCGCACAGTTCGCTGTGCAAAGGCTGCTGTACAACACAGCGACAGTAAAAGTATAGATAATAGATTCCTCACCTGATAAAGATAAATCAGGAACAGGTATAGAATTTCAGGGGAGTTGTATAAAATTATTAGTTCTTACTGAAGGGTATCCTGATAAAGTGAGATTCCCATTGTTCAATGTCATGCTTATACATCTCATCTACCTTAAAGTGTGGGCCGGCCGGAGACTGTTCCGGTGCAGGCGCCACACGGCAGTGATGCTTATATTCCAGTATGATCCCTGTCGAGACTATACTCTTTTGTATCACTTTAGGTGTGGGCACCTGAGGTACCGAAACTATAAAAGGCCCCCCTTTCTTTCTTTTTCTAAATAACACCATCGACACAGCGATGGCTACAACCGGCAGAAGGAAAAATAGTTCCTTCGTTAAGTTACTTTCCATAAAAAAAACTAAAGTATCCCTGTTTGCTGCAAAATAGCTACCTGCATGGCTGCCTTGTCTACGGCCTGCAGAAAACGGTCATACTGAAATGGTTTTAAGAGAAAATCGGCTGCCCTGGCATTGAATCCTTCGATCGCATATTCGCTGTAAGCAGTCGTAAACACAACTACCATTTTGCGGGGTAATGATTTATAAAAGTCCATTCCTGATACGTTTGGCATTCGGATATCAATGAACAATACGTCTATCACGTGCTCTTCCAGATATTTTAATGCTGCTGCCGTACTGGTAAATACTTGTTCCAGGCTTATAATATCTATTTTATTACAATATGTTTCAATAACCTGTAATGCAGGTGGTTCATCGTCTATCGCTATTGCTTTCATCATGCCAGGTCCATTGAAAGTTGTACAGAAAATTCGTCTTCATTCTCTGTTATATTTAACTGATGCCGGGAGGGGTATAGTAATTGTAACCTTTTGATGGTGTTCTCCATACCTATCCCCTCCCCGTCTACCTGTCTTTTGCTCACTTTTCTATTGGTCACATGAAGGACCAGTTGTTGTGCTGTTAACTGAATAATGATATTTATATCTGATGGTGCATCCGGATTTACACCATGCTTAAATGCATTTTCTATGAAGGAAATCAGGATCAGCGGTGCTATCTGCAAGTCATTTGTACCTACCTGTACCTGGCTATGAATGGGTGCTGTATTTCCCAGTCTGGCCTGTTGTAGTGAGATATAACTGGTAATGTACTTGATCTCCCGTTCCAGTGGTACCTTGTGTTGATTGGCATCTCTGAGCACATAGCGCATCAGTTCTGATAACTCTATAATTGCATCCGGTGCGGCATCGTCCTTGCTCAATACCAGGGAATAAATACTATTCAGGGTATTGAATAAAAAGTGCGGGCTGATCTGTCCTTTCAAATGCATCAGCTCATCATTGTACCGGGCTGTCTCTACCAGAAACCAGCGGTGTCTGATACGCAGTAAGACTGATGTAAGTATGACGATGGCGAAGAGGAATATATGATGACTGATCTGCACAGGAAAACTTCTTCCGTTCGACATAGGTCCCATCCCATTCGCATCCGGCATTCGCATCGGTGGTACAGGCGAAGGCTGCCAGGGAATATGCCCCGTAAGCAGGGAAGGCAGTACACCAATCATAATGAATGCCAGCACAATCCCCGTCAAATATAATGCATACCTCCGCTTAAAATATATGACGGGGATCAGCCAGTAATAATTGAGATAAAATACAAGCAGCATGAGTGCATTACCGATCAGGTCCCTGATATCAGGACGGGAAATGTATTGCGTTTCCTCAGGCGGCCTGGGAGAAAGTAACAGGGGTACGAACAAAAATGCCATACTCCCAAATATGTGGTACCATATGTACTTGCGGTTCCCGGCCATGAATGCTGATACTTTTTAATTTATCCCTCCCGGTAAATATCTTCCCCCCGGAAAGCAGTTATAGATACTATGCAATTTGGCAATTTTACAGCATCCCAAATGAGGAATGAGGTAAAATGGCATTTTTTGTAGGTATAAAGTTTAATTTACCGTATTTCTACGCATGAAGTTCCGGAGAAATACTGGCTCTATATTCATAGTATGGATGTAACTTGCATGTTAACTAATCGAACATGGAAAAAAATTAAAGCAAAGGATTTGTTTGAATTTCAAGATTTAGTTTTAATTTCACGACATCATTTACCTTTTTACCCCAAAAGCGATAGATAGCATATTGACAAACCTAAAAGGTAAATGGATCACAACATTCATTTTTTGGAAGAACCTGGTAATTTTCAACTAATTTATTTACCCCAAAACACAACTATTCAGTAATGAATCATCACTGATTTTTCATCGAACTGTAGCGCGTCTGTGAACAGAGAATTCCCTACCATAAAGGGAATCACGCATCTAATACTTTACTGTACTTTACGCATATCATCCTGCATGATATAGTGTCTGGTTATTCCATGTCGTTAATTTAATCAATTAGCAATGATTGATCGTGCACTTTTGTTGTTGAAAGAAGAGCTGGAATCTTATCTGAGCATTACTGATGCTGCAGCGACTGTTGTTATTGACAACATCGGTCTTTTTGAAACAGCCTCCGGTACACAACTACCGGACAACATCGTACTTACCCTTGTCAATCTTGAGGAGGAAAGTACACTAAAGAATAATACACCCCTGAAGAAAGGCAGCAGCAGCGCTGTATACCAGAATCCTCCGGTGTTCCTTAACCTGTATGTACTGTTTGTATGTAACTACGGTGGCAGCAAGTACGTAGATGCGTTGAAGCGATTGAGCTACGTGATTCAGTTTGTACAGGGGAAAAGTTCTTTTCATTATGCTTCCGATACCGGCAGTTTGCCACCCGGCGAAGATGTACTGGATATGAAGTTTACCCTGGAGCTTTATACCCTTACCTTCGAACAGATCAACCATTTGTGGGGATCTCTGGGTGGCAGACAAATGCCATTTGTTATGTATAAACTCCGTCTTATTGCACTCACGTCGAACAACCGACTGCGAGAAGTACCACTCATTGAAGAAATAGAAAATAATAACGCCCCCATAAACAGGTGATCTAACCATGCAAACTATATATAAAATATTGTTTGAGGTAAAGGTGCTGCATGAATTCTATCTCACCAATCCAAAAGGTGATTCTATATTTGATCTGGACAACCAGGCAGACCGCCTGTTATTCCTTAGTGACAGGCTGGATAAAGATGCTCCGGCTGTCAATAACGATATCAGCTTTGAGGTGCCTTCCGCACTGAATCAGTTGTTCAGAGATCATCATCTGCGCCTGCTCCCCTCTTACTCAGGTTGTAAAGTTGGCATTGAAGTCACCGCCTCTTTCCTGCCGGACGGCACGCGGGTATATACCCCCAAAATACCGCTGCCTGCAGATTTGACGGTTACGATACTCCTCCGGGTGAAAAATCCCGTCTTTCATACCATTACCAATTCACGTATTGTTAATCCTGTGCCAGCCACCTATTACTTTAGTAATGATAGTGTGCTCAGTGCGCTTAATTTCCCTGCGCTTAACAGCCGCATTGCAGACTTTACTGCAGGGTATGCATATGAACAGGGAGAACTCGCGACGATCGCCCCCAACAGCGTTAAGGCATATTATATTGATAATAATGCAGACAAGTGGTTGCCATTGCATGGCAATGACTACGTGAATGAGGGTGATCGTTGTTTGCTGCCACTGAGATTTAATTTTACTTTCCCTGCTGGTGCAAATGTGACACAGGCCACCTTCACACTTAAAGATAGCGGAGGTAATGTGGTGAATACATTTGTCGCTCAAAATGCGGGTGGCTTACAAAAAGTAGCACTCAACTACAGCAATCTTTCCTTAGTTAACTATATTAAATATTCACTTGAAGTAGCAGGTGACAATAGCTATGCCTGGCAACATGCTGTGATCTTTTCCGATACAAACGGCTGGGCTACCCTGCAATTCAAACCACGTGTTACGAATGCGGCGTTCAATCTGCTGGATGATCAGGGTTACCTCATTACCCGCAAACCACCGGTGGGCAATATTAACGACCCACCCGTGTTCGAGCTGAGGATTCCGAGCAGGTTGACCTACTGGCGCTATGTGCATGCAAACAGATTACCATTTGATCAGACCAATTACCCCGATGAATTATTGAATTACCAGAACGGATCACTCATTAGCAAAAGCCCCAGGAATTCCACTTATCATTCCACTTATTTTCAGAAACCGGACAATTCATTTTTCTTCCTGCCAAACCCGGAAGACTATGGCATGATTCGTAGTGAAAATAAACAGCTATTCACAGAAATTATGCTACCCACTTCAAAACTCTTTCCGGTAGCACCTTAAACCTTCAATCTTTAAAATTTTATAAACAAGAACATATGGCAGAATATAAAACCCCGGGCGTCTACATAGAAGAGATTCCCAAATTGCCCCCTTCCATCGCTTCCGTAGAAACAGCTATTCCTGCCTTTATCGGCTATACGGAAAAGGCCCAGTGGAAAGTGGCCGGCGACCTCACAAATAAACCCTGGCGCATTGAATCCATGCTGGAATACGAATTGTATTTCGGCGGTGCCAAACCCGATGCAGGTATTGAAATCACCGTCGATACCACACAGGGTAAAGTAGATATTCAGGGGGCCATCAATGCAGAACTCCGCTCCAAATACCTGATGTATTATTCCCTGCAAATGTTCTTTATCAATGGTGGCGGACCATGCTATGTCACTTCGGTAGGCGGTTATTCCGATGGAGATGTGATCCTCGATGCCGACCTGCAGGTCGGCCTTGCTGAAGTAGAAAAGATAGATGAAGTAACCCTCTTACTTTTCCCGGATGCGATCAACATGGCCAGTGCAGGTAACTACTACGCACTGTATGCCCTTGCTATTGCACAGTGTGTAAAACTGAAAGATCGCTTTACGGTACTGGATGTGTTTCCTGATCCTGCAAATGCCGGCAACTGGCGACTGGATGTGGATTTCCTGCGCAATACGCTCTCTGGCACGACAGATGATCTGAAGTATGCTGCTGTTTATTTCCCCCGTATTTATACAAGAACAGATTTCACTTATAACGAAGGAGATGTAAAGATCATCAGCAATGGTGCAGGCGATATCGGTGCTACCCTCACTGAACTCAAATCAAATAACAACGCTTACTACAACATGGCCCGGGGCGCTATCAATGATATCCAGATGCTGCTGCCTGCTTCGTCTGCAGTAGTAGGGGTATATGCGACTGTCGATAACAACCGTGGTGTGTGGAAAGCACCTGCCAATGTAAATATCGAATACGCAGTTGCTCCTGAAATGCTCATTACGCAGGAAGATCAGGAAAACCTGAATGTAGACACTACCGCCGGTAAGTCTATCAATGTAATCCGTTCATTTCCGGGAAGGGGCCCAGCCATCATCTGGGGTGCACGTACACTGGCAGGTAATGACAACGAATGGCGCTACATTCCTGTACGCAGGTTCTTCAACATGGTAGAGGAATCGACCAAAAATGCCGCTCAGCAATTCGTATTCGAGCCCAATGACCGTAACACCTGGATCAGGGTACGATCTATGATCGAGAACTACCTCACTCAGCAATGGAAGGCCGGCGCACTGATGGGCACTACCACCCGCGAAGCGTTTTATGTAAGGATTGGTCTTGGTGAAACCATGACTGAACAAGACATATGGGAAGGGCGTATGATCGTGGAAATTGGATTGGCGGTAGTAAGACCTGCCGAGTTTATCATACTCCGGTTCATGCATAAAATGCTGACGGAAGCATAAAATTTAATCTTTCAAACGATTTGTTATGGACATACCGCAAAAACAACAATCCACCAATACAGATAAATGTAAGGACAAGGATAACGCCACCCAAAAGAGCATCAATACCCAAAGAAGTATTGTATGCAGCAATCTCTATGATACTGCTGCGTCGCTGGGTAAGGCGGAGAAAAAATATGACGGCGTCAGCGAGCTGCTGAATGAAAAGAAATGTCTCTTTGTAAAAACAGAAGACAACTACCGCCGCTATCGCAACCTGGAAATGACCACCGCCACTGAGCTGCTCATTACCAACGAATCACTGAAGTCTAACATGGACACCTACAAAAAGTGGAATAGCGCTTTGGGTGCCGCCCTGAAAGACATTGCGAAAAAAGCAAAAGAAGTAAAAACAAAATTCGCTGACCTGAAAGATGCTGCCGGTAAGCTGGACAGCGCTATCAATGACAGCTGCAACTGCTCCCAGTACAAAGCACTTACCGGAAAGAGCCGTGAGAACTGCAACTGTGGCGAAGGTGGCAAACAGGTGATCGCTGCCTGCGCCCAATCAGAAGAGATTCTGAATGATCTGGTGAATATGCCCAAAGCACTGGCATCAGACATTGATACCATCTTCCAGAGTGCCGCTGATGTAGCAGGTATCCAGCTCTTCTCTAATCTCGAAACATTGGAGCCACTGGAAAAAACGTTGTCCGATCAGTCTAAACTTTTTGAAGCACACATCAGTGGCGTGATGAAAACACGCAAGACAGACCTGGACAAACTACAGGATGATGTAGTAAAACAGGTACAGGAAGTGACCAGGGCTATAACCGATCGCCATTATCAGCGCAGTATTCTGGAAGGCTATTACGATGCAGCAAGACATCTGTGCTGCCCTCCATGCGATTGCGTACAGGTAGGCGAAAGCAACTATTCACCCCGTCTGAAAGGATGCAGTGATGCCATCTGCAACATCTGTGATGAAGTAAAAGATGCCTTCTGCTGTAAACCTGTCACCCAGGAAGAAGAAGCTAATTGTTAAATTCTAAAACCCCGCAAATGTCTACTACCTATAATTACGACGCATTGGCAGCTGGCTGGGACGCTAAGATCGCCGATTGCTGCAACACCAACACCACCAGCGATGGTGGTTGTACTGACTGTTGCTACGACACCTGGCAGGATCAGCTGAAAGACGTAACGCAGCGCTCTGCTTCCGTTACTGAAAAGACTACACAGCTCCAGAATAAGATCGCCTTTATTTCAGACAGACGCAGCCGCTATAAAGTATGGCTCGATGAACTGGATAAAGCTGAAACCCTGGCACGCAACATCTGCCACCAGCTGGAAATAATTGCTACCCAGGCAGATAAGATCTGGTACAATGCCAGCAAAGCCTGCAAGGCGATTGAAACCCTATTCTGTATGGTCAGGGATTTCTACAGCCAGGTAGATTATATAAAAAAAAGATACGATGACCTGCAGATCTGCATCCAGAAGAATGACGATCCGGCCCTTGAAAAAGGTAAAGGCATCCTGAAAGCACTCGATGACTATGGCACCAAACTGAATGCCATTATCGCTACACGCGACGCCCTGATTGCACAGGCCATCGAAGCCGTAAGACTCGCAAACCTGATCATCGATGCAATAACAAGTAAAGACTGCACCTGCGATTTCAAACCATGCGATGGTAATTACCAACCATTCAAAACACAGCATGACGGTAAGAACTACTATGGTCTTAAAACCATCATCACTACCTGGTACAATGTATTGGGTTGTGCCAGCGGTTGTCCTGGCGACGGTACAAGCCCTGCAGCATCGGCCACTGCACTCGTGAAGAAGAACACCGGTCCTTCATCCGACGACGATTGTGGTACTGACAATGGCAACGATACCTGCGAACTGACTCCCATCCTCTCCTTCCCCATCTGTGCGGATAGTTACCGTACGACTGTAAAAGCCCTTTTTGACAAAGATGATCAATCGCTGCTGGCCCTGTCTAAAAAGCTGAAAGAAGCCAATAAAGACAAGGAAGCACTAGACGCCTGCAAGAGTAGTCTCACCAACGCAATTGCAGTAGTAGATCCAAAATCAAGGTGTAATTAATCAAATTTTATCACGCTCAAAAATATAAATGCATATGGCAGCTAAAGGCGATTACCCAATTCCTAAATTCCATTTCCAGGTAGAATGGGGTACAGATTTCAGGATGGGATTTACCGAAGTAAGCGGTCTTGATTTCGAAACCGAAGTGATAGAATACCGCGAAGGTAACAGCAAGAAATACAATAAGTCTAAACAGGCAGGCTTGCGTAAGTTCAGCAATATAACGCTGAAGCGCGGCACCTTTGAAGGGGACTTTGACTTCTATAATGAATGGTCCAAGACCTATTACTTCCAGGAAGGTAACAAAACAGGCTCCAAATACCGTAGAACGGTTACCATCAAACTGCTGAACGAAAACCATGAAGCCATCATCACCTGGAAACTGCTCAACGCATGGCCGTCCAAAGTGCAGTCTACCGACCTGAAAGCCGATGCCAATGAAGTGGCCATCGAGACAATGGAACTGGTACATGAAGGACTTGAAATCATGGAAGCTAACAACTAATCATGGCAGAAAATGTAGCAAATTCCTTTTATCAGGCCGTGAACTTCCACTTCAGGGTGGAGTTCGTAACCGACAAGGAGAACATTGATGTGCGCTTTCAGTCAGTAAGCGGACTAGATGCCACGCTGGATACGGAGACGATAAAGGAAGGCGGCGAAAACCGCTTTGAGCACGTGATTCCGGTGAGAAGAAAGTACGGCCCCCTCGTATTGAAGAGGGGGCTGTTATCTCCCTCGCAAAGCGCGATGCTGACCCAATGGCTGAAAGACGCCTTTGATCATGAGCAGGTGAAACCCATTCAACTGCTACAGGTATCACTGCTGAATGAAGACCATGAAACACTCATGCTCTGGAAACTCAGCAATGTATGGCCACGCAGCTGGAAGATAGGTGAGCTGAATGCTGAACGGGGAGAGGTACTGATCGAAACACTGGAACTCAATTATAACAGATTAATCTTCGAATAACATGCCTATAGAGATCAGAGAGCTGGTGATCAAAGCCACCGTGACCGATGATGCAAATGCCGGCAGCGGCAGTGCCGGCAAGTCAGGCAGCGGTGATAACAACAGCGTATCACCAGGCGAAGAAATGATAAAGGATACCCTGGACAAGATCATGGATGCTATAAAAGATAGAAATGAGCGATAATAATCACCTGGTAAAGCTGAAGATACACTCCTTCCCCAACCGTGACTTTACGGGTGCAGAAACGGTATTTACCGTGCCTGTAAACCCGGAGTCGTTCACCAAAAACTACAAGGTTGACCTGGATGAAAGAAGAGGGCATGGCAACAGTGGTACGGATGTACGATTCAAATCGACTGCACCTGAAGAGTTGCGGCTTGAATTTATCCTTGATGGTACCGGCACCATGGAAGGTTACCTCGATGCACTGAAGACAGTGCCTGTACACGACCAGCTACAGTCATTTCTGAAATGCGTGTATAACATGGACGGCAATATTCACCGCCCACGTTTCCTGCTCATCATCTGGGGATCGGAGATTAAATTTCGCTGCGTACTCTCCAATCTTGATATCAATCATACCCTCTTTACACCAGAAGGTAATCCACTGCGTGTAAAGCTGAATGCCACCTTCCTGAACTATGTAGCCAGACAGGAACGACTGGCACAGGACAGGCAAAGCTCCCCTGACCTGACCCACTATAGAAAGGTAGTACAGGGAGACAGGCTGGACAACCTGACCAATACTATTTATAACGATCCCGCCTATGTGATGCAGGTGGCGAAGGTAAATGGCCTGAGCACCATCCGTAGCGTCAAAGCAGGTTCCGAACTTTATTTCCCACCCTTTGACCAAACTGAAAAGTAATGGAAGAAATACTGATACCAAACGACTCACAGCATGATGTAGCTACCTATACGCTACTCGTGGATGGTACAGCAGTATCACCGGACTACCAGATCCTTTCCATTACTGTTACCAAAGAAATTAACCGCATTCCCATGGCGCGTATTATTCTGCGCGATGGGGAAGCTGCCGATAAAACATTTGCCATTAGTGATGAAGACCTGTTTGTACCAGGTAAAAGTATGGTAATCCGGATAGGAAGAGATGGCGACAATCAACAGGTATTCAAAGGCATCATTACCCGTCATGCCATCAAGATCAAAGAGAATGGCAATGGGGAACTACATATTGAATGCAGGGACGATGCCATGCGCATGACACTGGGCAGGCATAGCCGCTACTTTGAACAGGTAAAGGACAGTGAGGTATATGACGACCTCATTAGCAAATATGGGCTTAGCAGTGATACACAGGCTACGACCCTTACACATAAAGAACTGGTGCAGCATCACCTGAGTGACTGGGATTTTATGTTGCTGCGCGCAGAGGCCAATAGCATGCTGGTGAATGTAGACGATGGAAAGGTGACTATTAAAAAACCGGATACCAGTGCAGCTCCTGTATTACAGGTAAGCTATGGCTCATCTGTACTGGAATTTGAGGCTGACATCGATGCCCGCAGACAATGGAAAAACGTAGCTGCCCGCTCATGGGATTACAGCAACCAGCAGGTATTTCAGGCAGATACAGACAGTGTTTCCTTTTCCGAACATGGTAACCTGAGCGGACAGGATCTTTCTGCTGCTATGAAACAATTGCCTTTTGAGCTTCATCACAGTGGTCACCGCCTGGAACAGGAATTACAGGATTGGGTGAATGGCACTATGCTGAAAAGCCGTATGAGTAAGATCAGGGGCAGGGCACGTTTCAGTGGTTTTTCTACCATCAAACCCGGTGATATGGTGAAACTGGATGGCGTAGGCAACCGGTTCAAAGGCAATGCGTTTGTAACAGCAGTCAGACAGGAACTGGGCAAAGGTATGTGGGATACACATATTCAGTTTGGCCTCGATCCTACCCCATATGCTTTTGTACACAACGATATGAACGATGCACCTGCCGCAGGACTGGCAGGTGGCATCAGTGGCTTACAGATCGGCGTAGTGGTGCAACTGGAAAATGATCCTGACGGACAGGATCGGATCCTGGTACGCATACCCATGATAGACAATGATGCACAGGGTATCTGGACACGGGTAGCGAGCCTGGATGCCGGCAAAGACAGAGGCGCATTCTTCCGGCCGGAGATTGGTGATGAGGTGATTGTAGGGTTTATCAACGATGATCCGCGCGATGCCGTAGTATTAGGCATGTTGCATAGCAGTGCCAAGCCCGCACCTATCAAAGCACAGGATGCAAATAATGAAAAAGGATTTACTACCCGCAGTAAAATGCACATCTCATTTAACGATGATACCAAAACCATTAGCATCGATACGCCAGCCGGCAATAAGATTGTACTGGATGAAGCTGGCCAGCAAATTACCATTACAGATCAGAACAGCAACAAGGTGACCATGGACTCCCAGGGCGTAAGCATGGAAAGTCCGATGGACATCAAGCTAAAAGCAGGTGGAAACCTGAGTCTGGAAGCAGCTGCATCTTTAAGTATTAAAGCCGCTTCGCTTTCTATGCAGGCCAGTGCAGATGCACAGATTTCCGGTGGTGCAAGCACCAAGCTTTCATCCAGTGGTATTACTGAAATAACAGGATCATTAGTTAAAATAAACTGATATGCCGCCAGCAGCAAGAATTTCGGATATGCACACCTGCCCACTGGTAAACCCGGGCCCGGTGCCACATGTAGGTGGTCCCGTAACAGGGCCGGGTGTACCCACTGTAATGATTGGTGGCATGCCAGCTGCGGTAGTAGGCGATATCCTGGTATGTACCGGGCCGCCTGATACCATTGTGAAAGGCTCTGCCACCGTGCTTATAGGAGGACGACCTGCGGCTCGCATGGGTGATAATACAGCCCATGGCGGCGTGATCGTAGCAGGTTTTCCAACTGTGATGATAGGAGGATAATTAAAAAAAGACAACATGAGCACAATAGTAAACTCATTTCTTGGCCGTGGATGGTCCTTCCCTCCCACCTTTAACCAGCAAACAGGTGCGGTGGAGCTGGTAAGCGACTATGAGGATATTCACGAAAGCCTCAACATCCTGCTGAGTACCAGCCTGGGAGAAAGAGTGATGCAACCAAGGTATGGCTGTAACCTCAACGACTATTTGTTTGAACCACTGAGCAGCTCAATGATCGGTTATATCAAAGACAGGGTGCAGACAGCTATCCTGCTATATGAACCCCGCATCATTGCTGACAAGATTGCTGTAACGGCAGACAGCTCTTTTGACCTGATAGAAGGCCGGTTCACCATTTCAATTGAATACACCGTACCTGAAACAAACTCCCGTTTCAACTATGTGTACGATTACTACAAGAACGAGGCATTAAAGCCAGTATAAAGAATCAATAACTATGGAATGCACTAATCTGCTACATCCATTTCAACATGATCCCGGCACCAGCCAGCGTCAACGTGTACTAGACGATCTATTGTCCAGCACTACACAGATTGATGGCAGGCAGTTGTCCGATCTGCTGGATTATTTCGTACAGTTGTCCAGGCACGTAAACTATTACGATGCCCAGGGCGATGTACTGATCAATGCCGGCGACTGGCAGGCGTTTTTCAGAAATAGTACGCCCTTTACGCTGAGTGCGATCAATAAATACAACCTTCCTGGAAAGAAAGAAAAACTGGATGGGTATTATTATCTCTTTGGTAAGAAACCCTCTGCCAGAGGACTACAATTACTCCTGCAATACACGTGGTACTATACCATCAGTCGTGTAGATGCCTGGTACCAGCAGGTAAAAGATACCGGATTGACATTGGAGCCACTATTGTTACATGTGATCAAAGATAAACTGCACAATAGCCTTGTAGAATTTATTGCCCTGGATAATGCGGCGGCTTCCCTGTTTGCCATTAAAAGAATTGATTTTCGTCCTTACTATGAAAATGACTATTGGGATCTGGAAATAGATGATCTGTATGCTGTATCATCATTGACCAGTATCACTGATATTGCTGCTGCTGTGGTGAATGTATTCAATAGCTGTGAACAGGTAATAGATAGTATCAGCACAGCGGCAGCGGCTGATATTGAGAATAGCTTATTGCCATTAAAAGCAACGTCGCAACAGCAGCACACCCCACACCTGGGTTTGTTGTTTGCATTTCTGAAATTGTTCCACTACTTGCAGGATGATTTGAATAGTTTCGCGAAGAAACACCTTGACTTCTTTTATCAACAGGTATTACAACTAAAACCACGACCTGCACAGCCTGACCAGGTGCATATACTAGTAGATATTCAGCAACAGCTGGAGCAATACAGGTTGCAAGCCGGATTGCTGGTAAAAGATGGGAAAGACAATAACAAAGCTGAGGTATTATTTTCGCTGGACAATGAGCTGGTGGCTAATAAAGCACAGGTCGCAGATGTACGTACCCTCTTTGTAAGCAATGGCGTATATATGGCGCCGAATGCACTGTTTGCTGATGGCGTATCGAAGGGGATACCTGATAGCTGGCCTACCATGGGCAGTCATTTTAGTAAATACATTGACCCTGAGCAGAAATTTACTTACCCCTATCCACATGCAAGGTTAGGGTTTATATTAGCTTCTCCTGTGTTGCTGCTGAATGAGGGAAAACGTACGATTACAATTAAATTAGCGTGTTCTTTAACCGATGTTACAGATCTATACAGCACTGTAGCAGGGTTGATTCAACAGACTTACTATTATATCAGCAAGCCTCTTATCGGGCAGGCGGTAAAACGGGGTATCAGCTCCGCACTGGAAGCCAGCCTATTTACATTCCTGCTGGAAAAACCTACCCAAACGCTGTGTTATAACCCGCAGCTGAAATACAACTACGATGCACTGATCACCAAGGCAGAATTTGATAGTCTGAATACCGGTGATACATTGAAAGATATTTTCCCGCCACAGAAGGCACTAAATGTATCTTTCAGTGGAAAAGACAAATGGCTGGATGCAGATGATCTGAGCATTACACTCGATCCGGCATTGAATGGGGATCTGTTTTCTATTACCATCAATGCTACGCTACAACCTGACAGTCCTGCTATTGCCTTTTACGACAAGGACAAGTTAAAAGAAGACTTTAACACCACACAACCCGTAGTAAAGGTGTTGCTGAATGACCTGATCGCCATGCGGCTGCCAGGGAAGAAGCAGTCTGAAAATAATTGCTGCTTGTCGGTGCCGCCCACAACGGATGATGTAGAGGTATCGCTGTATTATTTCTTCAAGCATGTTATTTTAAAGGATAACAATATTGATGTGACCGTATGTGGGTTGAAGAATTTCATTGTGCAGAATGACGATAGTCCGATGGACATCAATGGAATTATCTATCCATTCAGTTCCAGACCACGGTTGGGTTCGCATTTTATTCTGAGTTCCAAAGAGATCTTTAATAAAAACTGGACAGCTATTAACTTAAGGCTGAACTGGAAAGATAAACCGGCTAGTCTGGAAACCTATTATCATGGGTATGAAGATTTGACTACCACGCCCATTATCAACACAGCAGATTTTAATGAAGATAATTTTCTCTTCGCTGCGGATTTTTTGGATCATGGTAGTTGGAGGGCGTATAATGCTTCCAAAAAACTATTTACCAGCGACACTCCGGGTGATAAATTCTGTGGCAATGATGGACCTTTGTACTTCTTCAATTTCAAGAGGAGCAACTTTACAGGTGTCAATGCCTATAAAAGGGATGATGGCCTCAGTTATACAGATGCAGTTTATACCAATGCGGCACAGGATGGATTTCTACGCCTGACATTGGCTTCTGCCAAGAACCTGGATTTCCAGCATTCCCGGTATTCTTATGTATTAACCAGGCAGATGCTGGCACTGGGTAAATACCCTGAAATATATGTAGGCCCTGTTTATGATGGCATTTCGCCAAGTGGGACCTCTACCGCACAGGTATTGACCTTTGATGAAGTATTTGACGCTGTAAAGCACTCTTATGAGCTAACAACAAACATTCGTAACAGGGCAGATCAGCTGATCGATAAACTGTGGACGAAATATCCGGATACACCCAATACACCTATCGATTTCTCTGATGGGGAATATAAACTGGTATTAGGTGATCCGCCTCCTGCGGGGAAGCTGCCTTTTCCACCTGCTGCTTTCCCTTTGTATCCGAATGGCGTACCTGACAATGCACCGCTGTGGGATGGATACAATCTAAAACGCATGATCGACTATGAAGAAGATCAGATCTTAAAACCTACCTATGATAAGATCGTAAAGCTGCAGAACATTCGGGTAGTGATCCCTAATGAGCCGTATACGCCACAGATCAAAGGGATCTCGCTGGATTATACCGCTACTGCGACAATCAAAGATATTGACCTGATACACCTGCATCCATATACAGGCACGTATCAGCCAGTGAGTAACACATCCAGTCCTACACTGTTCCCGTTATTCACTGATGAAGGAAATTTATTCATCGGTCTGAAAGAGCTCCAGCCGGGCAATAACCTGAGTGTATTGTTCCAGCTGGCAGAAGCTACCGCCGATTCTGAAGCCGAACGGCAGACCGTGCAATGGTACTACCTGGACAACAACCAGTGGAAGCCTTTGCGTACAGGATTTGAAGTGCTGGATGATGCAACTGACGGACTGACCACATCCGGCATCATCCAGTTCTCTCTGCCGGCTAATATTACGAACGAAAACACCATTTTACCAAAAGGACTGCACTGGATCAAAGCGGCTATTCCATTTAACAGCAGGTCAGTGGCAGAGACGATTGGCATCCACACACAGGCGGTGAGGGTAACGTTTACAAACGATGCCGCCAATGATAAAATGCGACTGGCCACACCACTGGATGGCAGCCAGATCTCCAAACTGAAAGAGGCAGATGCGAAGGTGAAAAAGATTTCCCAGCCTTATCCTTCCTTTGGTGGCAGTGTACCGGAAGAACAGGGTCAGTATTATGTAAGAGTGAGCGAGTTGCTGCGTCACAAAGGAAGAGCCATTCAGAAGTTCGACTATGAGCGGATTGTACTCGATGCTTTTCCACAGGTATTTAAAGTAAAATGTATCAATCATAGTCATGCACTGGATGCTGCTGCATTCACCAACGACTTCCCGATGGCACCGGGTCATGTACTGGTAGCTGTAATTCCTGACCTGAACAAGTTGAAGGCATCGCAGGCTTTTGAACCCAAAGCACCATTGAGCCTGTTGGAGAAAATACAGGAAAGTTTGCAAAAAGTGTCCTCTCCTTTTGTAAAGCTAAAGGTGATGAATCCAAGGTATGAAAAGGTGAATGCCTGTATACAGGTGAAGCTCTATCCCGGAAAGGACAAAGGTTATTATAAAGATAAACTGGCTGCCGACCTGCGGGAATTCCTGGCACCATGGGCAGTAGGTGTGTATGATAAACTCAGCTTTGGGCAGTGTATATATCGATCAGATATTGTCTATTTCCTCGAAACAAGAGATTATGTTGATTATGTAAAGGACCTGCGGCTATGGCATGCAGGGGATCCCAATGGTACTGATGTGACGAATGTGTGCCCCATTACCCCACGTAGTATTCTCATAGCCGGCGATGTGGAAGTAAATATTCCGGATGATGAAGATGAAAACTGGGACCGCGAATTTACATGCGGTAATCAGCCTACGCCTGTTATGCAATATTGTGAAGATTCCGTAACCCCCAAATAAGTAAGTCTCCATGGCAGATGTTTTAAACGATACGACAGTCATCAGTAAGCAAAATGCCGGTTTCCCGGACTACCTGGATTTTACAAGGTTGAGATCGGAAGGAATCGGTTACCTCGCACAATTATCAGGTAAGATATGGACGGATCATAACGTACATGATCCAGGTATTACTATACTGGAAACACTTTGCTATGCATTGCTGGATTTGGGTTATCGTACCAATCTGCCAGCGGTAGATCTGTTTACACCGGCGCCCGGCAGTGGTGCTACGGATAGTAACTTCTTTACCCCTGCGCAGATATTAGGTTGTAATCCTTTGACTATACTGGATTACAGGAAGATGTTGGTAGATATTGATGGTGTAAGAAATGCGTGGCTGGAAGTGGTCGATGATTTTAATGTACAGCAGTTTTGCGGTTATTATAATGATGAACGCAATGCAAGGGTGTCGCTGAATGGGCTTTACAATGTATATATAGAACTGGAAGAGAACGCAGTGGAAGCCAACGTGCTTGCAGAGGTAAGAAAGAGTCTGCTGGCACATCGTAACTTCTGTGAGGACTTCCTGAAGATCTATATTTTATGCCGTCAGCCACTGGGTGTGACGGCGGATATAGAACTGGGTAATGGTGCTGATCCTGAAAAGACGTACCTGGACCTGATGCAACGGTTACACAATTTCTTCTCTCCTGCGCCGCAGTTTTATACATTGCCCCAGTTGCTGGACAAAGGTGTTTCTATGGATGAGGCTTTTGCAGGCAGACCTTATAATGTGACCAGTAGTCATGGCTTTGTGGATACAACGGAGTTTGAACAAATTATTTTAAGGAAAGAGATCCATACTTCAGATGTATACAATGTGTTGTTGTCTACAACTGGCATCAGCAGATTACAATCCCTGAGAATAAAATTCTGTGATCGTGATGCGGATGAACGCTGGAAGATATCCCTTCCTGAGAACCATATACCCTTGTTAAATCCGGCTTGTTGTGCATTCAGGTTTACAAGAAATGGAATACCTGTAGCATTTGATTTTTCGAAGTACAATGATCTGTTGTTGGTGAATTTCAGGTATACGGGTAAGATCACCTATCAGGAAGAGCAATTGGATGCAGCGATTCCTACAGGGGTATATAGAAAAGATCTGGCGGATTATTATTCAATTCAAAATGATTTTCCACGGGTGTATGGTATTGCCAAAGGCGGACTTTCAGCAAGTGCACCGGCCATGCGTAAGGCGCAGGCTTTGCAGTTAAAGGGGTACCTGTTATTCTTTGATCAGTTGCTGGCAAACTACCTGACCCAGCTGCAGCATATACGTACCCTGTTTTCTATGTCTGCTCCGGGAGAGCAGCATACCTATTTTATCAATGGGCTGGATAGTGTGCCAGATCTGGATAAATTACAAAGATTTAGTGATGGGTCATTGGGAAATACAGGCGATACTTTGTGTTATCCCATTGACAAATCAGTTATAGATACGGCCGATTTACAGACGATTGATATTGGTCAGCTAACACCGGCTACTTTTGAAACAACGGCTGACAATGCGATTGCGATTGCACAACTGGAAGATGATTTGCGGAATAATAATGCCACTATTCAGGTCATTACACAAAAAGATGGTTGTTGCTTTTACTACATCACCAGTACTGCAACTGATTTTGTATTGATCAGTAAGCGTTATTATCCGGATGCTACATCTGCTAATAATGCAGCAACAGCATTGCTGTATATGGGTACCTTTGATAGTAACTACAATGCATTTCTATATGCAGCAAATACCCGGTATTCATTTGAAATCAGTTTTAACCTGAGTAATTATTCAGCGTATCTGCAACAGATAGCTGAGGATGAGAATCAATATGCAGCACGGAGACAGGGTTTCCTGGATCATTTGTTGTCAAGGTTTGCCGAGCAGTTTACGGATTATGCTATTTTATCTTATGGGCAGGACCAGGTTCAGGTGAAGGAAAACTTCTTAGGTAATTATAGCGAACTCAGTGCTAACAGAGGTACTGGTTATGATTACAGCCAGGTAAAAGATATTTCTGGTTTTGAAAAACGCTTTCTTGCATTAGCGGGTATAACTGATCATACCCACCATACGCTGTGTAACTTTGAGGTGGTGCAGTATGCAGAACAATACCTGTTCACATTGCCTGTTGGTGAAAATGATTATTTCCGTAGCACACTGAAATACGACACCAGGGCAGAAGCGCAGGAAGCTGCAAAATCCTTGTTGACACAGCTGGGAGACCAGCAAAACTATTCTACTGAATACCTGGCCCATGAACAGGCTTATGTGATCAGGGCGAACAACGCGATTTTCTCTGTGAAGCAGCCTTCGGCAGAAACAGCGGATACAGTTATTAATGGATTACAGCGATTATATACTACAGACATCGCTCCTGATGATGTGTATATCTACACATACCGTTACAATGCTGTATTAAAAGACAGTGCCGGGAATAAGGTGCGGATGTTTATTGCCCCTTCGCCGGAAGAAGAACAGGCACATACGGTAGCAGTACAGGCAATCAGCAAAATCAATGATAACACGGTTTGGGAGGATACAGAAGCCGCATCTTTGCCAATCGGTATATTGGCATTTGATGAAAAGCAGGCGACAACTTTTATTGATACAGAGGCTTTCAAGATTGGAGATAATGATATCATAGATAAGCCGGATAAGATGTCTTATGCATTGGTGGAGAAGAAAGGGAACCGTTTCAAATTCACTCCCCTTGCAGAGTTTGACAATAAAGAGCAGGTAACTGTGCATGCGTTTAAGTTACTCGTGCTGATGCTGGATACAGCGAATTATTCTATTGCGAAGGAGACGGATGGAGATAAGTACCTGTTGTCAGTAAAAGATGGTGAAACTCCCATGGCAGTATGTGCGATGGAGACAAATTCGGCAGCAACAGCTCAGGCTTTGCAGGATAAGATCTGCAGGATTGTGAATGAATTCAGGTATGATATGAGCATCAATCAGGCACCTGATACCTGGAAGTTTAATTATACTATTGGATATCTGCCTTCTCAGAAATATACTTTTGTTAGTGAGCAGGCGTATGATACACAGCCAGCGGCGCTGGAGGCTGCGAGGACGTTTACAGCAGCGTTGCCTCAATATAAGTTCAATGGGGGCAATTTAAAAGCAAATAAGATCAGTAGTAGATTAGTGACTGACGTGCGTGCAGGTGAGACCGCTGATCGGTCAGCAGCCGTGAGAGCAGAAACGGCTGGGTCAGCAGAGGTGCGAAGTGATGTACCAACTGAGATGGCGGGTGATACGCCGGCTGAGGTATCAGGTGAGGTGCGGGCCGATAGTAGTATTAATTCATTGTTGAATATCCGTAAGCATATTGACGGTTTACGGAGTGCTACTGATACGAAAGCCTATGATGAGTATGTGCAGGTAGATGAAATCAGTCAGTGTGGGCAATATGTGTACAGACTGGTGGATAAGGATCATCCTGTAGCGGTGTATAATGGAATTATTGATGCACGTAAACAGGCGACTCCGGATTATCTGGAAATATACCTTGGTGGAGATATCGTGGTTCAGGATGGGAAATTATACTATTACCAGATAAAGTCCGTTAATCGCAATGCGCCTGACAAAGAGGTAATATTATACAGGAGTTTGACTGGTTACAGTACCCAGGAGGAGGCTTTGCAGGCATTTAAGACTGATTATTTGCAGGTTTTACAAGGTCGTATTGTTGCTACGCCTGTGATGGATGCAGAAGCAGCGGCGAAGTTAGCGAGCACCTACCCTATTAAACAATTATTCAAAAGAGCGGATTGTGATGAGTTCTATCGCCGCTTTAGCCCTTGCGAACCCAATCCATGTGCTGATATAAAATCTCAATGTTGTTTTACAGAACCGGATGAGGCAGTGTATTATTTTTCATTGGGCGAATGGCAGAGTGTGGAGTATTATAGTGATCCGGCGGCTGCGATGCAGGGATTTAGGTTTTTCCTTATTCTCTTGCAGTATGCAGGCAACTATACCAACACCTGTGATTGTAATGGGGTAACCCGTACTTACCTGAGAGAGGTGCTGGCTGAAAGTAATACCCGGTTCCTTACACCTGATGATGCGTGGGGAGAAAAAGGGGTGCAATTGTTTATTAATACAGGCAAATTTCAGCGGTATAGTCATTCATGTGCATACAGCTTCTTTATGGGGAGTGCGGACCAACTGATTATACACCCTTGTGAATATGATGATGTTGCCAAAAGAGATGCGGCTAAGATTGCGTTATATAATCAATATAAAACACTGGCCGCAAAGAAGCCTTTTGTTACCAGCGACGAGAATGGCAACAGTATTCTGAAAGATAATAACGGTGTGCCATTTGCCACAGTGCTACAGGGGCGTACCTGTAATTGGGTGGATGTGATTGATGCCTTGCGGAATGAAAACAATATTATAGCCAGTACAAAACAGAATGACTATTACCTCACCAATGGGAATCAGCAACGATTGGTGACGGCTTATGCGGCTGTCAATCCCATTCCATTTGATACCTGGAAGCAGCAATTGCTGGCGGTATTCCAGTATTATAATAGCCTGATCAGGTTGGGTGAGGATAAACAATACTATATCAATATTCCCTTCTTACAGGATAATAACAATACCGCTTATTCGCTAAGCAGTGGGGTATGTGATCGATGGCTGATCAATAATGGTTTTGCTACTTACAGGGATGCGGTACAAAAGTTATTGAACATACTGGCGATGCTGGGTGATTATGAAAACTATCGTGGTAGTTTTGATTGTAGTTGCGGGCCATATGGAGTAACGTTCTATGCACCGGGATATAATTGTGGATGTAGTACTCCGGATGGGCAACCTAATCAGCAGGTTGTTAGTCTGGTTGGGGCAGATGGACAACCTAATCAGCAAATGGCCGGTTTGCCTGCGGCGGGTGAAATGCTTGCCTGGAATCCGCAATTGTATACCACTTCTGAGATGGCTTGCGAGGCGGTGAAGAGAGCGCAGAAATTGATCAATAGAGAGGGGCTACATGTAGTAGAACATATTCTGCTTCGACCTCATTGTGAAAATAATTGCGGGTATTATTTGTTACCACATCAGGCAGAGCTGTTCGGTCAGTGTGATTTTCCTGGTTTAGTAGCAGGGTATGATCCTTATTCGTTTATTGCTACTGTTGTATTACCTGCATGGCCGGAGAGGTTAAAAAAGGATGGTAACAGGCAGGTGATTGAAAATATGTTGCAAAGGGAAGCGCCAGCGCATGTATTGCTACGCATTATCTGGTTGATGCCGAAAGAATTCTGCCAGTTTGAAAGTTATTATAAGCAATGGATCAGGTGGATGGCGAAGGAGACGGTGTGTAATGGGCCGTTTGATTTTGATGGATTCTTACAGGTGTTGACGAGGGATGTGGAGACACAGGATTTCCAGGAGCAGGTGAATGATTTGTTTGATTGGAAGACCTCTTGTGAGGAGCAGGGGCCAGTGATAAAAGTGACAGCGGAGGATAAGGTTGCAGTGGAGAGTACGGCGGCTACGGTAGGGAGCAAGGCTAAGGTGGTAAGTGCAGTTACAACTTCGGCCAAGGCAGTCACAAAACCAGTAGCTGTTGCTGAGCCGAAATCTGTTGGTCAGACTCCCCCACTTGCCAACATTGACGCAAGCAATAAAGCCAGAATTGTCAATGGCCGTCTCAATGCCCGCAAAAAAGCCATCAAAGAACTGGCTGCCGACATTAAAGACAAACAACTCGCTGGCATGATCACCACCTTCTCCGAAGCAGCTGATCCCTCTTTAACACAATACCAGCAAGTAGTTGACAAAATTATAGCCGACTGGCCGAGTGGCAAAAAGAAGATCCTGAATAAAAAACAGGCCACTTCTCTCCTCAGCTTACTCACCGGTAACTACCTGGACAAATACACTTTCGGTGGCAAAGACATCAATGACCTCATTGCTGCCAAACCTATCTTAAACCAGATCAAAACCAAAATGCCGCTGGCAGACATCTATAGAGAATGGAATGCTGCTACAGTGAAAAAATACGAACCTTCATTAGACATGATCCAGATTGAAAATCTCTTTAAATAATACATGGCAGCGGAACAACCCCATATGATCCGCAGGCAGATGCTGGCTTTGAAATTTCCAAAGTCAGCACCTGCTTTCGAATGGCAGCACGAAATGAGCAGGTATTACCATCATCATCTGGTGCCGCTGTTAGAAAAAGCATGCAATGAACTTTGTGTAGAAGGCGAAGTAATACAACTGGATAGTGTTACCATTGACCTGGGCATTCTACGTATCAAAGACATGAGGGCAGGTAAAAGCGAAGAAATAATCTATGCACTCCTGCTGGAACAACTGCGAAAGCACATTCCCACCGCATTGCGTATTTCAGCAAAGGCAGGCAATACCATCCGCCTGTCTGTCGCGCGGCAGTGGCTATTTTACATGCAAAAAGGGTACCTCCCATGGAATACATTAAAGGCAGACTCCGTTTGGTACAATCATGTACTCGAAGCATTTGCTACTGACTTCCACATGGTCACGTTACTCAGAGAACTGTTATTGCATGATCCTGTCGTATTACAGAGAGTGATCACTGATCACCCAGCTCCTTTTCTGATTCAATTATTGGAAATATTGACTGCCACCAGTCAGTCGAATATACTAACCGTATTTCATGAACTGGCTACGCTCAAAGCTTTTTCAAAAAGTGAAGATCCGTCCGGTTTCCGCCCATCATCATCTTATTCCATTCCTGTTGTTATGAGGCATCAGCTCTGGAAACTGATCTTTAAGATGGCTGCAGGAATCCATGGAAAAAACCTCTCCACATCTCAGGTAGCAGCGGCTTACATACAGCAGGAGGAAATTGCAATGAAAATATCTATAGCGGAATTAAGTGAAGTGGTAATAAACGTACTACCGGTATGCTTTCCCCTATTAAAGGAAATGACCGTTTCAAATGTACTTCCTCCTATTGCCCCCAATTCACAAAATAACGCAATCAGTATTGAACATGAAGATGACACCATCCCATCCGATGGCATCTTCCTCATCAATGCCGGACTTGTCCTGCTCAATCCCTTCCTTTCCACCTTCTTCAAAAAACTAGGCCTGTTAAAAAATAACGCCTTTGCAGATATCACGGCACACGAAAAGGCATTGTACCTGCTGCATTACCTCGCTACAGGTGAAACCGAAACCCCTGAACATGCCTTAGTAGTGCCCAAGTTACTCTGCGCATGGCCATTAGGTAAAAACCTTGCACAGGAAATTGTATTGACACCCGAAGAATGTGAAGAAGCAGACAACCTGCTGGAAGTGGTGATCGAACACTGGGAAAAACTACAAAATACATCTGTCGATGCATTGAGAGGTAGCTTTCTGCAACGCAACGGAAAGATCTTTACCCTCAATGAACAAACCTATATACAGGTTGAACAACAACCCCTCGATATACTTTTAGATTACTTGCCATGGAGTATCAGTCATATCCGGCTGCCATGGATGAAAAATATTTTAAGAGTTGAATGGCGATGAAAAAATATAACCAATGTAAGAAACCTTCCCCTGTCACAGAGGAAACACCTTTTTTCGGATCACAATCTGAAAGCAGTTTCTTCACGCCCACTATTCAACGCAGTCCGCTTAGTGAAAGCGTCAAAAACAGCTGGGGATTCGATGGCAATAAAGGAAACATCTTCAACATACTCAGAACAAAATGCCCCTGTAAAGACCCGGACCTGGATCAATACATCGGCAGCATCTTCCCCATTATCAGCGACGACTGGTGGTTAGCTACAACCATCATGCAATATGGCCCGGAGCCATTATGGCCACACGAGCTATTGGTGGAACGTAATAAACGATCAAGGGAAAACAACTGGGGATCAGAACCAGGTAATATTGAAGCCAGCATGGGCAAGGAAGGCAAGATCAAAGCTTACTACTTTCCCGGTACCAGCGATCGTCGTGCAATGATCATTGGTGGTGTACATGGAAGTGAACGCGGTGGAGTGGAAGTAGTAAATCATCTGCTGGAAATCATGCGGGGGCCTATGGCACAAATGCCATATTATTCTGTGATCATTGTACCCAGTCTCTTCCCTGACAATGTAGCTATTGGCAGCAGAGAAACACCGGTGAAAGGCGCGGTTGACCCTAACAGGCAATTCCCAAAAGTGGGTAGCAATGCCGAATTTAATGGAGATAAAAACTGTACGGTAGACAGTACCGGGAAAAGATGTATTGAAGATAACAACCTCGTATTAATGGACCTGGTAGATCGTTTCAAACCTGAGCGCCTGGCCAGTGTACATGGTCATAGCAATTTTGACGAATCAACCATGAATGAACTGGGTGGTCCAAGTATCACCACCGATCCAAGACCAGGCAATGAAGCAGCTGATGAAGCACTGGCACTTGAGATGGCAAAAAAAGCCGATGATCTGAAGGTTAGAGTACCCGCCAATAAACTGGGTAAAAAGGATCAACATGTACGTTACCCCAACAAGACAGCCAAGCGATCTACTGAGGGTGTCACCTTTGGCAACTGGGGCTCGCATGCCACTCCTACCCGACCGGCGATGAATATGATATTGATTGAAACCTATGGTAATGCCACCAGCAAAGGCAACAAAACAAGGAAGGCAGAACTGGAATCATTGGCAAGTGTGCTGCATGATATATTCCTGGCGCCGCCAAAGGAAATTAAATAATGGAAAAAGCTACCCCAACATCTGTCGCGACTCCCGCGAAAACAAATACCCCCTTTTTTGGAAAAGAGGGCGGGGAGGATTTTTTTTCGGGGTCTGATTTTTTTGCTGATGTGCAAAGATGTGCCTGTGATGAGCAGGAGGAAGAGATTCAAAGGTGTGCATGCGACGAACAGGAGGAAGAAATTCATACTAAAACAGAAGAACAAAAACCAGATCCTGCTCCAGAACCACCTCCACCACCTGCCGCGCCTACAGAACCGGTAAAAGAATCGGAAGAAGAGGAGGAAGACCCGGAATCAAAGGAAGAAGTTCAAAAGAAACCCATCTTTGAAACCGAAGCGCCCAATGATATACAACGCAGTTGCCGGGAATGTGAAGAAGGGGAAGTAGTATACCGCCAACCTGCTACAAACATCCAGCTCCTGAATGATGTAAAACCTGATGGCAGCCGTGAATCTATCATCACCGCGGCCAGAACTATGCTGGATAAAATCCAGGCCAAAAACAACGATGGCAGTGGCAAAAGAGTGGGTGCCCAATACCTTTTAGAAATCTTTCACCTCGCCGCCCCCGGGGTATGGGATGACACCACCATCGAAAACATCGGCGGTCAGCTTCCCTCCTGGTGTGGCATCTTCGCTGTTTGGGCACATAAAAAAGCAGGCAAAAACATAGGTGACTGGCAAATGGGTAAAGGTGTGTCTGCCTTCCATACCCTTACCCAAACCACTGTTCCTCAACCAGGTGATATCGGTTACATCGACCAACCCTACCAGCACCACTGCATAGTGGTAAAAGTGGAAGGCGACACCGTTTACAGCATCGATGGTAACAGCGGCCTTTTCAGTGAAGTGAAAGAAAATGCCAAACCACTCTCTAACTATTCCGGCTTTTTTACAGCCTTTGCGACCAGCACGAGCAGTGCGGTTCAAACCAAACTCACCGTCGGCCAGCCCGATGACATATACGAAAAAGAAGCTGATAGTGTCGCCTCCCAGGTCATTCAGCGTATGGCAACTCCTACCATTCAGCGCTCCATTGCTCCCGTAAAGATCCAGCGCAAGCCCATCTTCGAAAGCAACAGCCCTGAACACCTGCAAAGGAAATGTGCCGCCTGTGAACAAAAAGAAAAGATGCTGCAAAAGAAAGGTGGGCCATCAGCAGCACCGCCTTCCGTAGAATCTACACTTGCCGGAAGCAAAGGCAGTGGTAGCCCGCTTCCTTCACACATACAACAAAGTATGGGTAGTGCTATGGGCGCAGATTTCAGTGGTATCCGAATTCATACGGATAGCAGCGCTGTACAGATGAACAAAGACCTGCATGCACAGGCCTTTACCCATGGCAATCACATTTACTTCAACAGTGGCAAGTATAACACGGCTCATAGCAGCGGTCAGCACCTGCTGGCACATGAGCTGACACATACCATTCAACAAGGCGCTGCTGGGAAAGCGATCAACCTGCTCACCGCAGAAGAACAAACTTCTCACGCCAATGATGTATACGATGCACTGGATGGCTGGACTTCCAGCAATGACAGCGCCATTATCTTATCCAAATTCCAGGGACTGGGTGCGAATGATGTAGATGCTATACTGAACGCCGTAGCTGCGAAGGCAGAAGAAAATGTACTATATGTGTATGACTGGCTCAGTTCTGATTGTGTTACTTCTGACTGGAAAGCATTGCTCCGCATCTTCATACAGGTACAATCTACCCAGATCACTGAACTCATTGCAAAAGAGGTGTTGAATCGTCTGAATGGCTACACCTCTGACGACGACAGCAAAGAGATCAGGGAACTGCTTACGGGGCCTACCGGTGGTACGATGGACAACATTCTCTCAGAGATGGAGACACAGGGGAATTCCCTGCCTGATGATATGGCAGTCTTCCTCTTTGGGGATTTGCAGGATCTGGATGCGCACTACCTGTCGCTCGCCTTCTTTGGGAGTGGCAGTGTAAAAGCCCTGGAATACGCCACTCACTGGTATGCCTATAAGATTAAAAACCTTATTTCAGGCTGGACCAGCATGGCAGACAGCCACTCTATTTTACTCAACTTCCGCCGGTTGCCCAATCACATGGCACGAGTGGCAGTATATGCCAAACTTGGGGAACTCACACAAGCCGAATGGAATGAAACCGCCGCCTTCTCTCTCATGGACGATATGCAGCAGGGAGATTACAACACCTTACGCAGTGAATTACTCCCCGAACTGCCTGTGTATAGTATTGAAAGAAACTTCCTCCGGCAGGCATGGGATTTTATCACTGATGTAGGTGATTACCTGATTGGTTTTGTAGAATATGTAGTTTGTGGAGTAGCTGGTGTCATCGCCGGTATTTTTGATGCCATTGCAAGCATTGTAAGTGGCATAGTTGACCTCGCGGCAGGTATTGTACACTTCTGCGGCTGGTTACTTTTTAAAGCCAGCGGCGGGGCTATATGCAGGGAATCTGCTGATAAGGTACACGACTTCGTCGCTTCTATCGGTCAGGCATTTAATGCGCCCGGTGAAATGATTTCCAGGATGTGGGAAGAAACCAAACTGGAAGCCTCTCTTATCGAAGGTCCATTTGAAGAATGTCAGCTCGCGATCTTCTGGGTGAGAAAGGTGACTAACTTTGTGGTAAACATAGTCTTACTCATTGTTGCTGGCTATGGTGCCGTCAAAGCGGCGCTTGAAGCCATCGAAACCATCAAGACCATCAGCACATTCGGTGAGTTTCTCACAAAAGTGGGCGAGGTACCTATCCGTTTACTGCGCAGCATGCGACAATTGCCCCCCAGCCTTGCCAGCGGTGCAGCCAGGATCGTGAGTACTATCCGTAATATTGATGAAATCATTTCGGCAGTCCGAACCACGATAGGCTTTATCCGACTCGCAATAGCTGATGAAAACTTCTTTACCAACTTACGTGCTGCAGGTACTGAACTGGCCAGAGAAAGACTCGCCGCAGAAAGGGAGTTCTGGCGTAGGCGTCGTGAGATATGGCGAGGTGCCACTGATGCACAGGAAACACGCCTGGGAGGTATTGAAAACGCCACTGATGATGCGATTGCCACAGCCGATACCAACCGCCAGGCTGCCGAAGCGCAGATACTAGAAGCAGAAACAGAAGCCAATACTACCAGAACTGCCGCCAATGCGACTGAAACTGAAGTAAGAACAGGGCAACCAGTCGATGAACCCAACAGACCTGTTACTCCTGATGTTCCGAATCCGGAAGCACTGGCATGGGAACAGAGCCTGAGTCCTGAAACCCGTGCCATGCTCGATGCCGATCCTGACCTCCGCAGGATGTGGCACAACATGGACCCTGATGTACGTCGTGCACTTACCTATTGTAATTCCCCTTGTATACCTGTCAATATTTCTCCACAGAATCTGACCAAGGTACATAACCTCATCACCAGGCTCAACCTGTCTTCTGATGACCGTGCACTCAGGGAATACCTGCATATGTTCAGAGACAATCAGACAGATCTTGCCAACGCCATCGACGCACTCAATGGTGTCACCAATGGAACAGAGCTGCAGCAATTCATGGACAACCGCCTCATTTCAGCGATACAGGCCAGGGCAGGTGTAACGTTGCGCAGGGGTGTTGGCGGATTGTGGGAATATACCCGGGCTGATGGCGTTGTGATCCGTGAATTTGAATTCAATACCCACGGGTTCCTGACTGACAACAGGGGTACGAGCAACTTCTTCCAATCACATCACGGTATACAAGATGCCTGGGCAAGGGAACGCTTTGCAGGTATGGGGGTCTATGGCAGGGATGACGCTCCGGCTTTGTTACTGAGAACACGTAACTTCGCCGACGGCGCCCGTGGTACCCCACATGGATTGATCAATGACCTGCAGGGTGCCAGAAGAGCAACGGTCGCTACCCGCACCTTTGCAGAAGAAAGAGCCTTCCTGGTAAGTGATATGAATGCAATAGGCGTACCTGCCAGCGTGCAGGGGCCTTACCTGGCAGAAGTGGATGCCTACTTTGGAAGGATCTACAATACACTCAGAACAACTTTAACCAACGATCAGCTGACTGCTATCTTTGGCACATGGACCCCATAAAAAAAGATCTTATGAGTACAATTATTGGTCCCGACTGGGATAAACAAAACCCGGCTACGGAGCAGGACATACAATCGCTGGAAGCTGCTTTCGGGAGTATCCCGGAAGACTATAAAAAACTGTTGTTACAATCCAATGGCAGTAGTCTGCGTGGTAAGAAGACGCCTTTCATCATCTATTCCGTATCCGAAGTGCTGGCATTATTCAGAGAGAAAGATCTGTATAAATTCATTCCGCAATCTCTTGTTTTTGGTGGGGATGGTGGGGGTACTATTTATTGTTTTGACCTGCGCCCGGGAAAGGAACAGGCAGTATTTTTCATCAGGGAAGAAGATGCCGGTTATGAGCCGAATGCATACAATTATGTAGTGTTTAATGGCACGACACTTACTGACACCATTCAGCGCATTGTCAACAATGAAAAGCTCAACTAATGCCTATCATTTCCATAGCCATCCAAAAGGGAGGTGCGGGTAAGACCACTACCTCCATTAATCTTGGTGCCGCACTGGCAAAAGCCGGTAAAAAAGTGCTGTTGGTAGATGCCGATCCACAAGCCAACCTCTCTCAATCACTGGGTGTGCCGCCGGAGCCGGCGCAAAACCTGTATACTGAATTGAAGCGGGAAATGACAGGAGAAGGTAGCCAGATCAGGGATGCGATTATCAACTTCAAAGAAGGACTGGACATTGTTCCATCGTCTATTGAACTGGCAGGTGCAGAACTGGAACTGGTGAGTGTATATGGCAGAGAACAGGTACTTGGCTGGCTCTTACAACCCGTGGCTGCTGATTACGATTTTATTCTCATTGATTGTCCTCATGCTGTAGGAATGCTCACTGTGAATGCGCTGGCTTGTAGTGACTATGTGCTCATTCCACTGCCGGCAGAGTTTCTGCCGTTGAAAGGGGTATATAGTTTTATGCAGCACTTTCAGACGATCAGAAAAAAGCTGAACCCCAAACTTAATCTATTGGGCATGGTCCTCACCAGATTTGACGAGCGGAAAACAATGAACCAACAAGTCAGACAGGAACTGACTGAAAAATATGATGGTAAAGTATTTGGCACAGTGATTCGTACTAATATGCAACTGGCCAAAGCACAGGAAGCAGGCAAAGATATCTTCAGTTATGACCCACTGGCCAATGGTGCAAAAGATTACGACAGACTGGCAACGGAACTACTTAGTAAATTATAAATGACTCCATATGCCCCGTTCAATTCGCCTTCGCCCACAGGAACAGGCTACACAATCCGGCTTCTTTCAAAAAAAGCAGGACCCCTCTTTTTTTAAAGTCAATGAACCGGATGATAAACATGAAAAAGAAGCAGATGCTGTAGCGGACAACGCCATTCAACGACTCGCCACGCCCGAAGATAAACAGGAGCCGGCTACCAACGAAGGCCGGATGAAACAGGACAAAGATATTCAACGTTGTCCCTGTGAAGAATCTGAATAACATTTTACAATAAAAAACATGCAGGTATTACAGGCGTACGCCAAAGTTTTGTCAGGATTAATCAGTCATCGCATGCAAACGCCTGAAGCTGATCTGATCATTAACGTTCCAATCGATATGGATCAGGAGGATCCATTCCTCCAATTTATCAAAGCACATTCATTAACTACCTACGAACAGTTATTACTCTTCATGGCCCTCATCCCCCATTTACAACCCGACTACTTCGATACTGAAATACAGAAATATCTTCCGGGCAAAGGCGACTTTCCTCAAATAGGCGGTACCCGTAGTAAACAAAGCAGGGGCTTTCTTCCCACAGGTGAAACAGCATTGTTCTTACTAGGTGGCAATGATTGGAGTGCAAGAATGGAAATACAACAGATCTTCTGGCCAGATCATTTCTTCAGCCGTTCAAAAGTACTCTGGCTGGAAGAGATGCCGGGGGGTGAACCAACGATGAGCGGGCGATTGCTGTTATCACAGGATCATATCAACATCTTTACTCATGGCAAACCAGTCCCCCCCCATTTCAGTAGTAGCTTTCCGGCCAAACCAGTAACAACCGAATTAACATGGGATGACCTGGTCATCAGTAATGACCTGAAATCACAGATTGATGAACTTATGAGCTGGGTCAATCTCAATGCGAAGCTGATGAGCAGATGGGATATGGAAAAACGCCTGCGCAAAGGATACAGAGCACTCTTCTATGGACCACCGGGTACAGGAAAAACATTTACAGCAGGATTGTTAGGAAAGTATACCGGCAAGGACGTGTATAAAATAGACCTCTCTATGATTGTGTCTAAATACATCGGTGAAACAGAAAAGAATTTAGAATTATTATTTAGCCGTGCTGAAGACAAAGGATGGATTTTATTCTTCGATGAAGCAGATGCACTCTTTGGAAAACGCACCAATGTGCGGGATGCGCATGACAAATACGCCAACCAGGAAGTGTCTTATTTATTACAGCGTATTGAAGACTACAATGGACTGATCATTCTCGCTACCAATATGAAGAATAATATAGACGATGCATTTATACGTCGTTTCAATGCGATCTTAAAATTCACTTTCCCCGATGCCAATGAGCGGGCCTTGATATGGCGAAGAACTTTTCCATCTAAATCTACATTTATAGGCGGGGATATTCCTGATATGGTTAAACGATATGAACTTGCAGGAGGTAGCATTCTGAATGTAGTGCACTATGCCTGTCTGAAGGCAATTGAGAAACATACAGATGATAAGGAAGAACTGGAAATTTATGTCAATGATGTACTGGACGGCATCAAACGGGAATTTGTAAAAGAAGGCAAGCCCTTCTGATAATGAAATATTATATATATTTGCCCCACTGTTTGTGAAAGAGGACAATATAACACATTAACTACCAGTACTTTATTGAATTTGTTTAACCAAAAATACCCTTACATGAGAACATTTATCTGTTCATCCCTTGTCATTGCTATGTTCGTTAGTAGCACATCCTGTAATAATACCAGCGGCAAGAAACCCGGCGCTTCCGAATACAGCGAAAACGCTGCTGAATCAGCCAGCCATATTATTGAATACACGAACCTGATCGTTGATATGTCGAACAAACATAACAGCTACCTGGAAGATGTTGTAAACAATACTACCAAACTGGAAGAAGCTCTCAAGCATCCTAATGACCACTATCGTTTCATCACGATCAACAAGCCATTCTCTGCACCGGATTTCCAGCAATTCAATCAGAAAGTAAAAATCGACGAACCTGTAAAGGAGCTCAGTTCTCCCGACAAAAAGTTCTTCAAAGACAGCATTACGAAGTACCAGGGGCTTTTTGCCACTATGCAGGCGACAAACAACCGTATGCACGAGTACATCACTGCTGAAGATTATAAAGACGATAAAGGTGCGAAAGGATACGCTATTATCGATACACTTCGTGGCCAGATCGCTCAATTACATAGTCTGAAAAACGCTATTGTAAAGAAAGTTGAAGTAGTAGCTGACGCAAGCGAACAAATTATTCTAAAGGATAGTCCGTTGAAAGACTACATCATAGCGATGAAAAAGGATATGGCAAATATCCGTTCTTTCATCGACCTGCTGGGTAGTGAAGAAAAATATGCTGGTATCGAAGCGAAAGCCAAAGCCCGGTATGATTCACTGGAAAAAGCACAGGCTGAACATGCACAGATCAATATCGACAATGCGAAGAAAGCAAACGAAGATCATAGCTTCAATACTTTCTACGATGATTTCCATAAACTGCTGCTGAATGCCAGAAAACGTATGCGTGATGCTGGTGAAAAAGGTCACATTGAGAGTTATGACCTGGAATCACTGGATAGCGATTACGATTCATTGGTGAGAGATTATAATAATTTCAATAGTTAAGAAATAAAAAGGGCCTGCCTCTGAAAGGCAAGCCCTTTTTATTTAGTCTTCTTTACTTCCATCATCCGCCATTCTCACAATCCGAGGCGAGAACATTGCCACCACATCTACCAACGCTTCCTGTGCCGCCATCACTGTATGGATATCCTTATACGCCATTGGCGCTTCGTCCAGACCTGCACCGATCAATGTCACATTATTAGCTGCCAGTACCGCTGTCATATCTACTTTCGAAATCTCTTTTTCCGCTCTTGTACGGCTTAATTGTCTACCCGCACCGTGGGACGCTGAGTTAATCGCCGCTTCTTCTCCCTTACCTCGTACCAGGAATCCAGGCGCAGCCATAGAACCCGGTATGATACCCATCACACCTTTACCTGCCGGCGTTGCACCCTTTCTATGCACGATCACTTCTTCACCATTCAATTGCTCCTTCCATGCAAAGTTATGGTGGTTCTCCACAGTTGCCAGCAACTGGCCACCTACCAGGGCTGCAACTTTACGGTGTATCACCTCGTGACATGCTGCCGCATAATCACCAGCCAGGTTCATCGCCATCCAGTATTCCTGACCTTCTGCCGTATTCATATCCAACCATGCCAGGTTAGCTGCTTCTTTTGGCAGTTTACACAGGTCCTTGGCCAGTCTGGTATAATAACCGGCAACTGTCGCACCAAAACCACGGGAACCGGAGTGTGATAACAGCGCCAGGTATTTACCTGCATTTATATTCAACGCTTCGTCTCTCTGCGCAAATTCAATCACACCAAATTCCACGAAGTGGTTACCGCCACCTGATGTACCCAGTTGGGACCAGGCTTTATCTTTTAGTTGTTTTACAAAAGGTGTCATATTAAATGCATCGTTATCCAGTACGGCGTGTTCTGCACGATATTTACCGTGAAAACCATGTCCTGCACCAAATCTTGTTTCATCCAGCAGGATCTTTTTCAACTTCTTTTCATCCAAGGCTGTATCCGGAATATCATAGATGGACAGTGCCATTCTACATCCAATATCCACGCCTACACCATAAGGGATCACAGCGCCTTTGGCAGCTAATACACCGCCGATTGGCAGACCATAACCCTGATGTGCATCGGGCATCAACGCACCACCTACTGTTACCGGCAGCCGCATAGCGAAATCCATTTGTTTAATGGCACCCGGATCGATGGCAGCTTCACCATAGATCTTATAATCAGCAGCTTTATCATTCAGGGGTATAGTGGTATCCACAGGGGCAGAGGCTTCTTCAATCATTTTAGTCGCCAGGTCTTCCAACACCGGATGGTCCAGGTACATTTCTGGTGCTGATCGCAGGTTACTCATCAATGCAATAAGGCTTGCATGGTCCATATCGCTTAAATGCGCTTCGATCACAGCCAGCGCTTCACCTACTATTTTACCTTGTTTAAAACCTGCTGCAATTAGATCAGCTCCATTAATCTTGTTCATACTTTGATCAATTTAGTATAATTGAATTGATGATACAAATATTCAAACCCATGTGCGCAAGGTTAGTGCGTAGTTGAAAAAAACATTCTGGCACCATACATGTTATATATCCTTATAGAAAACCTTTATATATATACAGCTGAGACAGCTGTGGTTTCAAACCTGTAATCTCAAAAAAAATTAACAATGAAAAAACTACTTATTTTGTCCGCCTCTATGCTGTTAATGACAGCCAGTGCCACGTTTGCACAAACTCCCATGACGGATACTGCTATGCATCACCATAATGGTATGCACAAGATGAAAGACTGTGTAGCCATGAAAGGAGGCAAAGTGTGGGTAATGAAAGATGGTCAGAAGTCTGAAATGACACAGACCATGACCATGACTGATGGTACAATGGTAATGGCAGACGGTACTGTTAAAAATAAGGATGGCAAAACGTGGATGCTGAAAGACGGGGAGATGATAGATATGAACGGTAAAGTAATGATGAAAGATAAAATGAAAAAAGCCAAATCAGACGGTATGAAATAGTACCATGATAGTTAAAAAAAGGAAAGGGCAGCCACTACCGCTGCCCTTTTTTCTTTTCTTTTATTGATTAGTCGATGAACAACTGTGTAACTGCGGCTGCATCTTTCGCCCATACAGTAGTATAGGCCTCATCAGCCATCGATGGGTGCGCTACTTCCTGTAGTTGCTGTACTTCTGCTTTCATACGAAGCATATTCCCTACACTTAGTTTGCTTTCCAGTTTACGTAGCAGTGTCTGCACCATATTAAAATTCATTTGTCCCACTACCTGCCCCTGGAACGGCATTTCCAGCCAGATGATTTCGCGGGTAGCGAGTTCCAGCACACCGAATACCAACCCTTTTGCCAGGCCTTTCCCAATCCGTACCTGATGTTGCACACAGGAGGGATCGTAGGCAACACCCGCATCGGTGATACTCATTTCATTCGCTGAATCCATCCAGCCTATAACCATGTTAGGAGACATACTTCCATTGCTGTAAGCATTACATACAAAGGTCACATACCGGGCACCCGCATTTGTCAGTGCTTGCAGGTCAATGTCGATGTACTCTGCAGTACCAACCTGGTCTGGTATACTTATTATATCCCCACTATGTTTACACCCGATTGGATACATATTGCTGAAACTACAATGATCTACTACTGCATCGTAAGTGATCATACAGCTCAGGTCCATGTCCAGGTGCTGTGCAGGTAATCCTGTCCCCCATTGCATAAACAGGCGTACGGTATCTCCATCTACCGGAAAACGTGTACCCTGAAGAGCTACTGGCAGATCCTGTATGGAATCGCTGCGGTCCCCTATAGATAAAGGCATTTTGAATAACAGCGGATCGATGAAAATGGTCTTATTACTATTCGCTACTTCTGCAAAACGACCTTTCATCAGTTTCAATGTCAGCTCCTGTACACCTTCCTTCATTTGTGCCAGTTCTTCATTGCTGAATAACTGCAACAACTTATTGGGTACAATCATTTTCGCAACACCACCTAGTGGTTTTACTGTGCGGTAATTATTCTTAGCGAAATAATCTTCTGCATACATATTCAGTGTAAACACCAGTCTTGCAGGGACCTTACCGATCACCTCCGCAAATGCTTCCAATACTACTTCATGACCGAACCACAGCATATTTGCAAACAAAGAACGGGCGAATAGACCTGGCCTTTGCTGTAATAATTGCAGGGTTACCGTCACATCTTTCTTCAGTCGGAAATGTTGTACCTGACCATTATACACTTCATATCTTTCATTGTAAAATACATCCAGCAGTTCGCGTAGTTTTTCAAAGCCTGTTCGTCTGCTGAATTCAGATAAACGCAGGGCCCTGATAAACCTGATCCACATCCCCCTTTTTGGATGCATGTCTTCGCAAATTTTTTCTACAGGTTGCGTCATGGTATTGAGCCAATCGGCCACCATGCGTCCTGTTTTGCGATCGTAACGCAATTCCAGGCTCGCCTTCGTAAAGATACGTGCTATTGCTGCTGTAGACGCTCCATGTCTTAAATGCTCATGATTTTTACCATGGCGTTGAATGATCGTCTTTGGTACGATGAGCTGCGTAAAGCCGGTATGCTTATACCATAGGTAACGTAGTACATCGTTCGGAGATGTAAAGAACTGCTGTACTTTTTCAGAATCGTTTCGTTCCACGAGGATGTCTATCACCAGCATCAAAGTTTCCTTCATAGCAGGTTTGATATCAGGTAACGGAAAGAGCGACATCAATGTCTTCAGACTGTCTGCCTGTGTAGCATCCAGCGGTGTTCGGGATAACAGCAGGTTGTTATAATATTTCATCACATCCTCCAGTGTCCAGCACTGTAAGATGGTTCTTTTGCTTGCCTGATTATTTAAAGTGAGTTTTTCAAACTCAAAAGTTTTTGTACAGTAAGGGCAACCATTATACCTCTCCAAGGGGAACGTACCTTCTGGTATATAATGACCACATGGTAATGTTACTTCATTGCCGTTTTTAAAGTAATTGGCAAAGAGAGTCATAATGTAATCTTCCTGGCTTACATTGACAGGTGTATGCCAGCTTCTTATGAGCGGTGTCCATCCTTTCTCCAATCCTTTTGCTTCACTGATATTGTCCAGTGCCAGTTCCCGGTCATCAACGTTCATTGATCTGATAGCATACAAAAGTTCTTCTGATACCTGGTATCCCAGGCTGACTAATTCTGCGACAAAGGAGATGCCTTCTTCATCTACTGGTTGATGTGTAAAAGGGCGTTCTAATTTGGGTATGTATAGGGCCTGTTGGCGTAAGGCAACTTTCAACAATGCTTTTAACTGTTCCATGCTGATTGTATTAAAAAGAAAGGTCCGGAATTTTGTAACTGTTATCAGATTAGAAGTAAGTTACAATTGACCAGGACCAAATATCTAACGATACAAATATGTCACCACCAGTGCGCAGTTTTTCTGCGCAGACAGAATTAATTTTACCAAAGGTAATAAATAATTTTATTTATTATATATAATATTTTGAAAGGTGAGTATAAAGTTCTCTATCTCATAATCAATTATTTTTCTTATATTGCTTATAACCTTTTTATGACACAAGACACATTAGCCAGGACAATCAGCACCACTTTTCCTGTTTTCCCACTACCTCCATGTACCTCATTTAAACCCATCGACTATGAGTAATCTTTATGTACAGTATGGCTGTGGCTTGTCATCCCCCCAGGGCTGGAAGAACTTTGATGCCTCCCCCACGCTCCGTCTGCAGCAACTACCTCTTATTGGTAATTTGCTTAAACAACGCATGCATATTGCTTTCCCTGACAATGTGCTACAAGGTGACATTATCAAAGGTTTACCAGGCATCGCCGACAATTCTGCTGATGGTGCATATTGCTCCCACGTATTGGAACACCTTACGTACGAAGATTTCCTCATTGCTGTGCGCAACACCTACCGGATACTGAAACCCGGCGGTATCTTCCGCTGTGTAGTACCCGACCTGGAAAAAGCAGCGCGTGAATATGTGGAAGACCTTACTAATCATGATCAGGAGGCCAACGCTAAATTCCTGCAAAAAACACGGTTAGGAAAAACACATCGTCGCAGAGGTATTAAAGGATTGTTGCAAAATACATATGGCAACAGCGACCATCTGTTTATGTGGGATACATTATCGTTATCCAATGAACTGTACAGGGCAGGCTTCAGTTATGTACGTCCTGCCACATTTAATGATAGTGAAGATGAGATGTTTAAACTTGTGGAAAGTGAAGGACGGTTTAAAAACGCTGTTGCACTTGAAGCGCGTAAATAAAAATAAAAAAGAGCACAGGCGATGACACCTGTGCTCTTCCCATTACTTTAGTATAGCTACAATATTCTGAAATGCAAATATTTCAAATGCTGCTACATTATAATTTCCCAATGGCATCAAACCATCAGGCAGCAGGCGATAAAATGAATAATCAGGCAGCAGGTCAATAAAGTCTTTAAAGAAAGTGCGGGATATAACATTCATTTCGTTGAACTCAATCTGAATCACTTTTACCTTTCTTCCTTGTATTGTATGCATGGCACCCCTCAGTACATTCAGCTCATGCCCCTCTGTATCTATCTTTAATAACGCTACTTCGCTGATATTATTCTCTGCTACAAATTCATCAATGGTGGTAATATCAATCAGTAATTCTTCTGCCTCACGGTCTCTGAAACCAGTGATCACCTCCTTGTACATACTGGCATGTTCAGAACCACCATTGCCAGCGTAATCGTAGATAACGGCTTGTGACACCTGGTCTCCCGCACCACGCTTTACAGGTATAAAATGATGTGTGGCCGCTGCATCCTGCAATTTATTGAAAGCCTTTGGATGTGGTTCAAATGCATAAATTGGCAACCTTACATTTTGCCGGCGCAACATGACAGAGTAATGCCCCACATTCGCCCCTATATCGAGTATAGCTCCTTTATCAAAATAATGGTACTTCTTCATGTATTTCACAAAGGCCTCTTCACCACTTACACGATCATTCTCATGATTCATGATTCCAATCCCCCGCATACTTAACTTAAACATCAGCAAATTGAAACGATACAATGCTTTTCGTGCAAATACAAAAACATACAGATCTTTAAATATTGTTGCTACAGGACTCATTGAGGTTTTATTTTACATTCATTTTAATCAAAGTAATTCTGTTTCTCCCGTCTCCACATTGACCACAGGCATTCCTTTTATACATTCGTATCGCTGTGTACCTCTTAAATAATTCAGCTGGCCCTGCTTATTCCTGCTTTCCCTGAATTGAGATTCCACATAACCCTCTTCTACACTTAGTGCTTTCAACTCACCCAGCCGGTCGTTTCTTACAAAATAAGCGTTGTTGCCAATGGCATTACATCCCACCAGGCTATATCCTTTCTCTTCTGCCAGCATATATAATGCTTTTAACGAAGCGCCAAAATATAGGTAGCTATAATGTTCAACGGATCGTACAAAATCAGGCTTGTAAGGTACGGTCACCGGACGGTGCTTCCCAAATACACTATTATACTCTGCTACAACAATCACAGGTTGTACCACTTCAATCGCTTTCCAAACCCAATAATCATTACCATCTATATCTATACTCAGCAATCCAATCTCTCCATTGATTCCCCTGGAAGTGATGAGATCATTAATATTGTCCCTGGTAATAAAAGCCTCCAATGCCTGCAGGTCATGCTGATAATAAATGTCATCGGACATAATATAGTCAATTGCCTTCCGCGATCCATCTATGACCAGGCCGGACCAGTTATCATGTCTTAATAAAAATCGGGTGTTCGATTCTACATAATTTTCAACTCCAAACTCGATAAATATTTTCTGAGGAATTTGAACTTTATGAATCAGATATTGTATTATCCCATCGTCTCCAGCCTGACTAAACACTTTGAATTCAGCATCTGCCAGGTTGTCCAAAATTGGCAATGTTTTATTTTGTCTTGCTAACAATGCTCCTAATAACAGAATATCGGTTTGTTGGGACTTCCTGATGTTATACAAATAATGGTGCATAACATTAAATAACTTTTTAATGCTTTTCATCTATTACGGGTCAATTTTTTTTTCGAGGCTACAGCTAGGATTTTTTCTCCCATAAATACATAAATAATACAAATATTGTTCATTTTTTAATAATTTATAACGTGTATAACTATCGTATTTAGTATTGCACTTGCCCCATTTCCCTAACAGTCATATACTGGAAAATCATTACTATAGCATATTATAGCGAACATCCACTGCTCAGGTCACTACGCTGGGGATTTTTTCAATTTTGTGCAAATGATATTTTTGATTTAACTTGCTCTCGTCTGAGAATGCTATAATCAATAAAAAACTGGAAATAACTCCACTCTAACTAATGACCAAAAGGTCATTAAGGTTTTTTATTGTTTTATATTATCACCATTCCATGACCTCGAATAAGCCCTCATCATTATACTTTTTTAGTCTGGATGCAATCAGGGGATTTGCGGCACTCATTGTCGTATTATGCCATTGGCAATTCTTCTTTTATAAGGACTATACTGTTCAGACAGCTCCCCTTGAAGATTTCCAATTACCACTTTATTCCGTATTCTCCATCTTTTATCATCATGCATTTTATGCAGTAGACCTCTTTTTCCTGCTATCAGGTTTTATATTTTTCTGGTTCTATGCAGATAAGATCGCAAAGGGGGCTACCAGTTTTAACTATTTCATTACCTACAGGTTCACACGCCTATATCCAGTGCATGTTCTTACGCTACTGGCCATTATCCCCTTGCAAATGCTGATGGTGAAACAGTCAGGGCATACCTTTATTATACAAAATAATGACTACTGGCATTTTCTGCTTAACCTGTTCGTAATCCACAGCTGGGGCTTTGAGAAAACACCGGCGCTCAATGGATTTAACGGGCCATCATGGTCTGTATCCGTAGAGTTGTTGCTCTACCTGTTGTTCTTCCTCATTGCATGGCGTAAACAACATAACAGAAAAGGATTATTGATCTTATTGGTCGTTGCTGGTGCTATTGTCCAGGCTATTTACCCAATGATTGGTCAGGGTATCTATTCTTTCTTCCTGGGGGCACTCGTGTATCATATTTATTCCTGGTTGTGTACTAAAAAAGATTTCGGGACACTGACCCGCAATATTGCCATTGCTGCTGTGTTGTTATGGATGTATATCCTGGCCGAATATTATTTTTCGTTTACTCATCGCCTGTTCTTCTCTGTTACTCACAAATTACTGCCAGCCTGGACGAATGAAAAAAATGAAAAGATCTTTTACCTGGCGACTAATACATTTTTCAGGACGATCGTTTCTCCTGTTACCGTACTGGTATTAGCCATGGCAGAGACGATCAAAAGCGGTATCAGGGCCAGGTGGACACAACTACTCGGAAATTCCAGCTATTGCCTGTACCTGATTCACTTTCCGCTCATGGTTGCTGCCGCCGTACTGGTCAATGCGCTGGGTTTACCAAAAACAGTATTCCAGTCTCCCCTCACCTTACTATTATTCTATGTAGTTCTGATCACACTAAGTATTTTGGGCCACCACTATTTCGAGCTCCCTGTACAACAGACTTTACGACAGAAATTGATTAAAAAAAGGACGAGCGCTGTGCCTGCTGCTATCATTCCGGAAGCATAATCTATTCAACCATCAAATACACACGATTTATAATTAAATAACACATGAAATCCACAATCCATTTACTGTTAATTAGCAGTTTGTTTTTAATGGCGAGCTGTATTGAAACCAAAAAAATTACCTATTTAAACGACATCCAGCAACAAATGGGTGAGGAAAACGGGCATTCCTTACAGCCACTTAAAGTTCAGCCGGGGGATGTACTGCAAATTACTGTTACGACCATTGATAAAGACATTTCCCAGATTCTGAATCCTGCTGCTGTATCCGCTGTTTCCACTACTGCCAATGGTATTGATCCCGGATATATCGTAGATAGTGACGGCTACATCAATCTCCCGATGGCAGGCAGGGTCTATGTAAAGGATAAAACAACGGCTGAAATCAACACTGTCATTACTACAGAACTGGACAAAAGTATCCGTAATGCCTTTGTTTCTACCCGTATTACCAATTTCAAAATATCTGTGTTAGGTGATGTTGCACGCCCAGGCTCGTTCAAGATAGGCGCTGAACGGGTGTCCATACTGGATGCACTCAGCATGGCCGGCGATATGAATGTAACCGCCCTGCATGATAATGTTACTGTGATCAGGGAAGTAGATGGTGTAAAAAAGTACGTGTCCCTCAACCTGACTGACAGCAAAGTGCTTTCATCACCATACTATTACCTGAATAATAATGATGTGGTTTATATAAGACCAGGCAAGAACAAAGTGTTCAATAGTTCAAAATTCGTTACGCTGATTCCGACTATGATAAGCGCATTGTCCCTCATCACAACACTTATTATCGTTACAGTTAAATGATTCCTCAAGTTATGAACCAAAAAAGCGAAACAAATAATCGGGCTGCAGTTATTGATCTGAATGACCTGTTGAAGAAACTGGCATTCCACTGGCCACTTTATCTCATCCTCATCCTGCTCTCTGTTTTGGGAGCATTCATTTACCTGAAATATGCCAAACCAAGGTATATGTCCAGCGCTAAGTTGTATCTGAAAGATGAAAAGAAAGGGGGTGGCGAAGAAATGGATATGCTCAAGTCGCTCTCCCTATTCAATAGCGGAAAAAATATTGAGAATGAAATGGAAGTGATCAAGTCGCCGATATTAATTGCCAAGGTAATCAGGGACAATCACTTTAACATTCGTTACTATCGGAAGGCAGCAGTCCGTAATGAAGAACTTTATGACAACTCACCGTTCAGTATCCGGGTTCTTAGTGATACTGCCAATATCGGCAATTATGTTTTTGATATCACCCCGGAAATAAACGGTCTGAAAGTAAAAGCTAATTACGGTGATGACCTGACGAAAGATTTCACTGTGCAATCAGGCGTACCTTTTACCGTTGGGCATGATCAGTTTAGCATTACTTACAGCACCCCCACAACAGGGGTTCCCGGCATAAATGACTACCGCATCCGGGTGGATTCTATTGCAGAACTGGCCTATGAAAAGTTGGACGATATCGGCACAGCGCTGGTGAATAAAGACGCGACTGTAATATTGGTGACTTATGAGGATGCCGTCGCTGCACGTGCTGCTCACTTTATCAATGCACTGCTGGATACCTACAACGATTATACGCTGGATGATAAGAACAGGGTAGCCCTGAAAACGATCAACTTCCTCTCTGTACGTATTGACTCCCTGCGCGATGAGTTGGGCTACCTGGAAAAACAGGAGGAACGATTCAAGGTGCAGCGGGGTATTACCGATATTGAAGGCACTTCCAAACTGGCACTGGAACAGGTAAAGGATGCGGATATCAAACTGAATGATGCAAATATGCAGCTCTCCGTATTCGACCAGGTAGACGAGTACCTGAATGCACCGGGTAATAGTTATCCTTTCGCACCAATGCTGGGCACCGTGGATCAGACCCTGACGGCCATGATCAACAGGTATGAAGAGCTGCTGAAAGAAAAAAACAAACTATCGCTCTCCCTGCAGCCCAGCAGTATGATCGTACAAAACCTGGATGGCCAAATAGAAGATGCACGTAATACGATTAAAAATTACATCTCCGGTTACAGGCGCAACGCCGGTGTAGCACAAAACCAGATGCAGCAGAAGGTCAACCAGATCCAGGCTAAAATCGCCAACATTCCGGCTTACGAAAGAGAATATATCAATATCAAAAGACAACAGGGCGTAAAGGAAAACCTCTACCTCTACCTGTTGAAAAAGAAAGAAGAAGCATCGGTTTCCTATGCAAGTAATGTGACCGACAACAAGGTTATTGCTCCTGCGTTCGTTCCTGAAAAACCGGAATCACCCAGGAAAACGATGGCCTTTGTAGGATTTCTTGCTGCTGGTCTGGCATTGGGTACCCTTTACATTTACCTGAAATATTTCCTTAACAATAGGATCCTTAGCAAAACTGAGATCGAACAATTATTTGAACTCCCGCTTATGGCAGAAATATACCAGGATGAAGAAGAAACAGCCAAAAACTTTTCCCTTCAAAACAGGTCCGTACTACTGGAACAAATCTTCAACTTACGTACCAATCTTCGTTACCTGTTGAACGAACATACTGATAGTACTACTATCCTGGTTACTTCCAGCATTTCCGGTGAGGGTAAAACTTTCTTAAGTGCGCACCTGGGCAACTCCCTCACAGTAAATAAAAAGAAAGTAATACTGCTGGAACTTGACCTGCGTAAACCAAAGCTCTCCAAGTTCCTGGGCATGGACAATTTTACAGGCATCACTAATTATATCGTAGAGAATAAATCGATCGACGAAATTATACGCAAGGTGCCAGGTACCGACCTGCACCTGATTTCATCCGGACCTATTCCTCCCAATCCCGCGGAACTGATAGAAGGAAACAGGATGCGTACGCTACTGACTACACTGAAAGAACGCTATGATTACATCATCATTGATACGGCACCAATCGGTATTGTTTCTGATGCAAAGAGTCTGGCACCCTATATAGACGCCACCCTCTTTGTAGTACGTTACAATTTCACCTTAAAATCAAAACTAAAAGCAGTAGCAGAAAATATCAGGGAAGGCCATTTCCGCAAGACGGGTATCATCTTCAACGGTATTGAACAGGATAGCTTCTATCCAAACTATTATTACGATCACTATTCATATTCACAGGAAAATCTGAAAGTAAAAAGATGGTTTTCATTTTTCAAAAAACTAAAACATCGTCTTGCATAAGATCCTTCAAAATAGTGGTTGGCTGCTGATTGACAAACTGGCGCGGCTGTTGCTTGGTTTATTTACCATGGCGATGATTGCACGTCATATCGGCCCTGAGAAATTTGGCATCTGGAACTATTCTATAGCGCTTACTGCGATTGTAGGTGCTATGGCCGTGTTGGGTCTGGACAAAATCGTAGTGAAAGAACTGGTATCTGCACCTGAACGCAGGGATGAGATTGTATCTACAGCGCTGTGTATGCGAATTGTAGCGGGCATTCTATCCTGCACAATTTGTATTATGATCCCCTGGTTCACCAGGCAGAACAATCCTTTGTACATCTGGTGTACCACCATTACTGCTTTTAATATCCTGCTGCAATCATTCGATGTATTTGACTACTTCTACCAGGCACAAAACCAGGTTCAACGGGTTATTATACCGAAGGTGACCATATTTGTTTTATTCTGCCTGATCAAGATAATGTGTATCAGGATGAATCTTTCCTTTAGGATTATCCTGTGGGTGTCTCTTGTTGAACTGGTGATTACCTACCTGCTCATATTTGGTTATTACATCTGGCATGAAGGCATTACCTCACTGTTTAAAGTACGTATGCAGGAAGCCCGCTACCTGATTTCACAAAGCTGGTCCCTTCTGTTCACCGGTGTACTTGTACTGTTGTACATGAAAAGCGATCAGCTCATGCTGGATATACTGACTACCCCGCAACAATTGGGAGAGTATGCAGCAGCTGCCCGTATATCTGAATTGTGGTATGCGATACCGACGGTGATAGCCGTTGCTATTTTACCCAACCTGATACTGAAAAGGCAAACCAATCACGGCAGGTATTTAGAAAATGTGGAAAAATGGATCCGGCTTTCTATGTGGGGCAGTACTGTGATCGCTATTATTATGGCAGTTGCTTCCAGCTGGCTCACAGGCATCTTATATGGCAACCAGTATCCACTTGCAGGTGTGATCCTTTCCATACATATATGGGCGAATATACCCGTATTTATATCCGTTGCCATTATGCAATACCAGATAGTGGAAGGTAACTATAAAGCTAACCTGTATGCAACTATTGCAGGTATTGCAGCGAACCTGCTGATCAACCTGTTGCTGATTCCTACACTGGGAGGTATAGCCGCAGCTATTGCTACCGTTATTTCTTATACAACCGTCGCTACCTGCCTGATCATCGTTGACAAAACCGGGCAGGCAAAAATGTTCATTATAAAAATGCTACACCCAGGAAAGGCGCTTGCAGATATTTGGCAGTTGCATCTGGCGTTGAAGAGTTCTATTGAAAACTTAATATCTGTATTACGTCAAAAGTCGTTAAGTAAATGAGTCAAGTTAAAAAATTAATTGCCCGGTTGGGATCAAAGCTAGCACCTCATATCAGGTACCTGGCTCCGGCATACAGTTCGGAGGGGGAAGACCTGATTTTGAAAAGAATTTTTGACAACAAGCAAAATGGTACCTATGTAGATGTAGGTGCACACCATCCTTTTCGTGTATCCAACACTTATATATTCTATAAAAAACGCTGGAAAGGCATCAACATCGATCCAAACCCCGGCTCCAAAGAGATGTTTGACAGATACCGTCCACTGGATACCAACCTGGAAATGGGCGTATCCTCCACCAGGCAGCACCTGACCTACCACATCTTTAATGACCCTGCGCTGAATACCTTTTCGCCTGAAAAGGTGGAAGAATACACACAGGACCCTAAATACAAAGTGATTGGGAAAAAACAGATTGAAACCTGGCCACTGGGTGACATTCTGGATAAATATCTTCCTGCCGGTACTGCGATCGACTTCCTTACTATTGATGCAGAAGGATTGGATATGGATGTGCTGCGCTCAAACAACTGGAAAAAGTATCGACCTGCATTCATCCTTGTAGAAGGCAATCCCTTCCTGCTGGGAGACATGTATAATACAGAGCTGGGCAAATTCATGCAGGCAGCGGGTTACGACATCTTTGCCAAAACCTATTATACCTACATTTTCAGGAATATCAAAAGCCTTTAGCGTATATGAATAAGTTATATGTACAGTATGGATGTGGTCCCTATTCAGCGCCTGATGGATGGACCAATTTTGATGCAAGTCCAACACTCCGTATCCAGCAGTTACCTATCCTTGGCAAATTGCTGAAAAGCAGGCTGCATGTTACTTTCCCAAAAGATGTACACCAAGGAGATATTCTGAAATCATTGCCTGGTATCAGTGAAAATTCCTGCGATGGTGTATACTGTTCTCATGTACTGGAGCATCTTTCTTATGATGATTGTCTGCTGGCTGTGCGTAATACCTATTGCATTCTGAAACCAGGCGGCTATTTCCGCTGCGTATTACCTGACCTTGAATCGGCTGCCAGGGAATATGTAGAAGACCTCGCCAACCACGATATCAATGCAAATACCAAGTTCCTCGAAAAAACGATGCTGGGCAAAAAGCAACGGCAAAGGGGATTCAAAAGTCTGCTGACAAGTACGCTGGGCAACAGCGATCATCTATACATGTGGGATCATCTCTCCCTGTCCAACATCTTGCGGGAAGCAGGTTTTAGTACCGTCCGGCAATGTGCATTCAATGATTGTCCGGATCCAATGTTTAAGCTGGTAGAAGAAAGAACAAGATTTGAAAATGCAGTATCACTTGAAGCTATTAAATGATGAAGCTCGAAACACCTGTGCTATTACTGATATTCAACCGTCGCTTTCAGACCATGCGGGTATTTGAACAAATCAAAGCCCAACAACCTTCCCGGTTGTTTATCGCAGCAGACGGTCCCCGTCCTGGTAAACCAGGCGAAGCCTCCCTGTGTGCAACTACCCGGAATGAAGTGATGAATGCGGTGGACTGGCCATGTGAAGTAAAAACCTTGTTCAGAGATGAAAACCTGGGGTGTGGCAAAGCAGTGAGCAGCGCCATCGGGTGGTTCTTTGAACAGGTAGAAGAAGGAATTATCCTGGAAGATGACTGCATACCAGATCCCACCTTTTTCAGCTTCTGTACCACCCTGCTGGAGCGATACAGACATGATAACCATGTGATGCATATCGCTGGCAGCAATTACCAGATGGGACAGCAAAGAGGTGATGCATCTTATTACTTTTCACGATTCGCACACATCTGGGGATGGGCTACCTGGCGCAGGGCATGGAAATATTATGACTTTACCCTCCAGCGGTATAAGGATGTTTCCAGGAAAGGTATGAACCGCCAGTTCCTCACAGATATTGACAACATCTATAGCAATAGAATCGATACCTGGGATATTCAATGGTTTATGAGTGTGTGGTTCAATCACGGATATGCCATCATTCCTAATACCAACCTGATTAAAAACATCGGGTATGGAAAGGAAGCAACACATACCCGCGCCACGCCTGCATGGTTCAAAAAATGGCATATGGCAGTATCAGCAATATCGTTCATCCAAAAGAGATAAGCATTGACAATGCGGCTGATAATTATTCTGTAGCGAGCCTGTTCAATCCTCCTTACCTGTCTTATATAGCAAAGAAGATTGTAAGGGGCACACCATTCCTCCATAACCTGTATAAGCGCATTTCGTAAATATGGATAGTATTTATAACGCCCTCATCAGCAGTAATCCATTCGTGGAGATGTTCAAGGAAGCTATGCCCCTTGTCATCGCCAGTATATTGTTATACCTGCACTACAGCAGGAGGATCACTGCGATGGAAACTGCTCTATTTGCCTTTGCCACTGAAGCTTATACGATGCTGATAATAGGTCCTACTTTTACTGCGACTTTCTTTATCAGTGCAGTCTTCATGGTAGAGCAGGCACACAGGCTTTTTACAGGGCAGACACTCATCAGACGGGAATACTTATTATTACTGGTACTACCGGCATTGTCAAGCCTGGCTATTTTTGTTCTTGTGCAGGTGTATAAAGATCCATTCTATTATCCGCCTGGTAAGAAATCGGCTTTCTACTTCAGACCCATTTATTTTTACATCAAGTCGTTTCTACCGCTCTTTGCGCTGGGGGCTAAGATTGTACAGGAAAGGAAACAGTTGTCTTTTGAGCTGTATACTGTCACGATGAAAAAGATTGCAAAATTTTCTTTTGTAATTGCCATTCTGCAGATCGTGTCACAATTTATATTCGAAAGTGAAACACTGGGTGAGATCATCGGGTTACAACACCGTTACCTGCTGGAGCAATCCACGTCCTTTTTCAGCCTGCGCATACAGGCATTATTTGCAGAGCCCAAAGTGTTCAGTGCATTTCTATCACTCACCATTCCCTTGTTTATAAATGACAGGGAATACAAGTGGGCTACAATCTCATTGATCATGGGTGTGCTCACAGTATCTCAAACCTTCTGGATCAACCTGCTTTCGGCAGGTATCTGCTGTATTTTTCTCGCCAGGATTTCATCTGCCAGGTTACGTATACTCTTATCCATGAGCATTATTATCGGTCTATTCCTGGGAATCGCAGCATCCAGTAAATATTTTATTAAGCTGTACGCCAAAAACCAGACAAATACCTTTTACCAGTTAGTGTTCAAGCGCTCTGTATACAGGTATGATAATGAGATCTGGCAGAAAGACAATGTGGTAATGGGGATGCCATTACAAAGGGATATGGAGCTGCCGGTGGTAGACTTTTTCAAAGATGAACCTTACCTGCTGCTGTCCGGCTATGGTGCGGGGAATAGTACGTTTATTCCTGCACAATACTTCTTTGGGCAAATGAATTATGAAAACAGGTTGAACGGTATTGGCGGGCATAACCTGAATATGCGTTGGTTCTACATATTGGCAGAGTTTGGTTTCCTTTCCCTCATCTGCTTTTTCGCAGTGCTTACTATAACACGGCCACAGTTGGGGGCTTTTCAAAAAGGGTATTTCGTCTTTGTATGGGTATGTTTCTTTTTTAGTCAGATAGATCTGTTCCTGATAATAGTAGCAATGTTATGCGCTTACGATGATGGAGATACTAGTAAAACGACCATGTGATGCAGATATATTTAGACAATATTGTGTTTACGATTCAAAGGGCGGGCGGTGTGTCCATGTATTGGTATGAGCTGTTGAAAGGGCTCTGCAATACAGATCTGTCACTGAACTTTCTGAATGCAGATCCGCATTCTGAAAATCTCTTTGAGCAGCAGCTTGACTACAGCCCTTATCCCTGTATCCGTGAAAGCCGGATACCTTCAAAGTATCTGCGCTACCTGCCATTGCGGTACACACTGCCTTCCAGTGCAGTATTTCATGGCGGTTACTTACGTGTATCACCTCAAAAAGATATAGTCAACATTCTCACGTTACATGACTTTGCCCATGAGCGAAGGATGGCTACCCGATTCCCCCGCGGGCTGGCCAACATCCGGCAAAAGGCTTATGGCATACGCCATGCAGACGGTATTATCTGTATCTCAGAAAGTACCCGGAAAGAGCTATTGTATTTCTATCCCAAAACGGATCCTGAAAAAGTCAGGGTTATTCATCATGGTATTGCTGATTTTTTTTATCCCCTGAACAAACAGCAGCAGCCTGACTTCGCATTGCCCCCGTCACCTTATATACTGTACATCGGCGTGCGCGGCCACTACAAAAACTTCGATCAGGCAGTAGCAACATTGCAGTTATTACCAGCCCAATACCAGCTGGTGATAGCAGGTGGTGAACCCTGGCATCCCAAAGACAGGGAGGTACTGGAACAGGCCATTCCAGGCAGGTATCATATACTCCGGGATGTGAGTTCCTCCACGCTGAATATCCTATACAATTATGCCTGGTGCCTCTTGTATCCTTCCTCCTACGAAGGCTTTGGATTTCCACCCGGAGAAGCCATGAAGGCAGGTTGCCCGGTAGTTGCTACCTACACCACTTCCATACCGGAAGTGACAGGTACCGCAGGACTGCTGGTGAAGAATCCCTCCCCTGCTGCATTTGCGGAAAAAATTCAATTGCTCGAAGATCGACATTTCAGGGATACAATTATTCAGGCAGGGTATACCCGATCGCAATTCTTTACATGGGACAAAAGCATTCAGGAAACAATCGGTTTTTACAAACATTGCTGGAACACTAAATTTTCACTATGAATTTCATTTTCAAAATTGCCGACGCGGCCAAAGTTTTTTTACAATCAGGAAGAGGTCTCAGTGCTTTGTGGAAAAAAGGAGGATCCATTGCCTCCACCACGATTTTGCATAACTGTAAACACTATATTCCGGAAATAAAAACAATCATCGATGTAGGTGCTAATCAGGGACAGTTTGCGCTTTCTGCACGTTACTTTTATCCACGTGCCGGTATTCACTCTTTCGAGCCGGTGCCGCATGTATTTCACACATTGCAGCAAAACATCAGTAAAGCGAAAGGTATCAGTACGTACAACTTTGCACTGGGTAGTACCAACGGCTTCCTGGAGTTCTTTCAGAACGATTATTCACATGCCAGCTCTGCACTGCATGTATCCAGTATACAGCAACAGTTTTTCCCACAGACCGCTTCGGAACACCAGATCAAAGTACCTGTAAGAAGGATAGACGACCTGTTTAGAAACATTCCTTTTGAAGCACCGGTGCTCCTGAAACTGGATGTACAGGGATTTGAAAAAGAAGTATTGAAAGGGGCTGCTGCAAGCCTGGACAAAATAGATTATCTCCTGTTCGAAACATCGTTCGTTCCTATGTATGAAGGAGAACCCCTCTTTGATGAGATGCATAATTATGTAAAAGAGCTGGGATTTGAATTCATCGCTCCTGTTGGTTTTTGCCAGACGGATGCTTTACAGATTTTACAAATGGACTTGTTGTATAAACGAAAAACAGCAGCCTGAGCTGATCATCTATTTAACGGAGTAAGAACAAAAAGCGTAGCAGCTTTGTAATAATAAAGCCAGGCCCCCCAAATCCCAACTCCGATCTTCATAGCCTACCCAAACCTGACAGAGTTAAAAACTAACAGTAACGCCAATAAGAAATTGATATACGGCAACCGATGCCTACTGTAATCTTGTCACTATGAAGAATCGCAATTATGCTATACAATATTTACGGCAATTTATTGACTTTACCATACTGGGAGCGGCATTTGTGCTTACCAGATACTATATCAGTACCAAAGGGGTGATGATATTTACCCACCTTGATTGGATACTGCTTAGTATCAGTATCAGCACATGGATTGCACTCGGCGCCTCACTCCGATTGTATGATGAATATGATCAGGTTAATTCGTTTTCATTTGAATTTGTGGCTGTATTGAAAAATGTATTGTTACAATCATGCGTACTTACCTTCCTGTTTTTTTATCTCTTCAAAAACTATAGCTATCCGCGCACCTTTACACTATTGTATTCCACATATGTATTTGCGGGTGTATTGTTCACAAGATATGCGGTGAAGAAAACCTTGCTGAAACTCCGCAATCAGCGGCATAGAAAAAAGAATGTGCTGATCGTAGGCACTGGCGAAACAGGTATCGACTTTTATCACACTATTACCAATAATGGTCATTTCGGTTATAACTGTATCGGTTTTGTAGGTGACCAGGCGCAAACACAGTTACATGGTCAATACCTGGGTAACCTCTCTGAACTGACCAATATACTGGAAGCAAATGAAATAGACGATGTAATCGTAGCCCTGCCGGAACATGCCAGGGATCAGACAGAAAGCATTATTGTAGCCAGTGAACGCGCCGCAAAGAATGTGAAGATCATTCCCAATGTACACCAGTATTGCTCACCTACGATGAGTATGAACCTACTGGGATCTTTTCCACTGGTAAACATCCGTTCCTGTCCACTGGATGATCCGGCATTACAAAGAATTAAGCGGGTGTTTGATATCGCATTCACACTCGTTCTTTTTACTGCTTTCAGCTGGCTATTTCTGCTGATTGCCGCGCTCATCAAACTGACTTCAAAAGGTCCGGTATTTTTCAAACAGGAAAGGTGGGGTTTGAAAAATAAAAAGATCACCTGCTATAAGTTCCGTTCCATGATCGTGCAGACCAGTGAAGTAGATGCGAACGGCAGGTTCCTGCAGGCAACCCGCAATGACAGCCGTGTTACTTCAATAGGCAGGTTCCTTCGTAAAACCAATCTTGATGAATTGCCACAGTTTTTCAATGTGCTGCTAGGTAACATGTCATTTGTAGGTCCCCGGCCACATGCTACCCCACTTCATATAGAATCAAGGGAAACGGTGCAACACTATATGCGCAGGCAGATGGTAAAACCGGGCATCACAGGATGGGCACAGGTAAATGGTTGCAGAGGTGAAACGAGCCAGTCAGGTATGATGCAGAAAAGAGTAGACTACGACATCTGGTATATTGAAAATTACAGCTTCTGGCTGGATTGCCAGATCATATTCCAGACAATGGTGAACATGATAAAAGGGGATAAGAACGCTTATTAAGAATATGTCTGAACGATTATTACTGATTACAGGCAACTATAGTCCTGAGCCAACGGGAATTGGAAAATACAATGGGGAAATGATGCAATGGCTGGCAGATAAAGGTTACGATTGTACTGTCATTACTACCTATCCTTATTACCCACACTGGAAGATCCAGCCTCCTTATGAGCAACAGGGACGCTGGTATAAAAAAGAAGTACACGGTACACTCACCGTTTATCGGTGCCCGCAGTATATACCGGCAGCACCTTCAGGTTTGAAACGCATATTGATGGATGCGACCTTTTTTATCGCTGCGTTCTTCCGGTTATTCACATTGTTGTTTACCACGAAATTCGATGTGGTCATAGTGGTCGTTCCCCCGTTCCATTTAGGCTTTCTTGGCCTGTTGTACAAGTGGATCAGGGGGGCGCGGCTGCTCTATCACATACAGGACATGCAGATAGAAGCTGCCCGTGACCTACAGATGATCCGTGCCCGATGGTTGATCAATACCTTGTTCCGCATGGAGCGTTTTATCCTCCGCAGGGCAGACCTGGTAAGCAGTATTTCGGAGGGTATGATGCGAAAGATTGCGGCCAAATCAGGCAGGGACATCTTCTTTTTTCCCAATTGGGTAGCCGTCAGTCATTTCTTTCCCATCACAGGGAGAGCTGATCTCAAAGCAGATTTTGGCTTCAATGCATACGATAAAGTGATATTATATTCAGGTGCCATTGGAGAGAAGCAAGGACTGGAATCCATCCTGGAAGTAGCAGGCGCTATGCAGACAGATGCCCGGCTCAAGTTCCTGATCTGCGGGGCAGGCCCCTATAAAACAACTTTGGAAAACAAGGCGCAGGCCATGTCGCTGCACAATGTGATCTTCTACCCTACCCAGCCTTCTTCGCACTTCAACCGGTTCCTGAACATGGCAGACATTCACCTGGTAATACAAAAAGCCAATGCCGCCGACCTGGTGATGCCAAGTAAGCTCACTACGATACTGGCAGTAGAAGGATTAGCATTGATCACGGCCAATGAAGGGACCAGTCTTTACGAGCTGGTAAGGACCCATGAAATGGGTATAGTGGTGCAGGCAGAAAATCAACAGGCGCTGTATGAAGGATTGCTTAAGGCTATAAACGAAGATTCCGGACACATCACCAGTCGTGCTGGAGACTATGCCCGGAACTTTCTCGCTATAGATTCGATTATGACAAGCTTTGAACAGACAGCGATTAAGGCTGCCAGATAATGCGTGCACCACCTTTTACATCGCCGCTGTATTCAGTGGAATTGAATATCACACTGCAAAAGCTGATAGTGGTTACGTTATTATCAATAGATACATAAACAGATCCTGATGATGTATCTGTGGTCCATGGAGCGGTAGTGATCGCCTTGGCCGTCAGTCTGCAATAGCCTGATGGCAGAGCAGAACTGGATTTCTGGATAGAATAGATACCTTCGGCAGGAGGCTGATTGCTCGGAAATTCTACTGTAATAGTGGCATTACCGTTCGTAGCAGTAACTACGTAATCACTGGTACCAGTAGTACCTACTACCTTATTGAAGGAGAGGTCAACCACACCTTGCAGGGTAGCCTGGTTACTATCCAGACCACAGGCATTTGTAGGGCCAGTGACAACAATAGTATCAGAATTGCCGGTGTAAGTACAGCCACCTGTGGTAGTTACAGTTACTGAATACACATATTTTCCTCTGGTAGGAGCAGAGATCTTAGGTGCCGCATCTGTAGATGCGTACCCATTTGGTCCGGACCAGACATAGGATTGAACGGCACTTACACCAGTACTGGAGAGAGTGAGCGTTTCATTGTTACCAATGGGACCATTGCTTTTGATTTTGGGCTTAAGGCCTGTATCGCAGGCGGCTCCGCCTTTGGAACATCCTGTTAGCGCGCTGATCCATCCTAAGATTAATACGATAAATATAGATTTATACTGCATTGCCAAATATTCATCAATACGAAATAATATTATATGCTTTACTGCCGTTAATATGTAACCAATAGCTCCAGCGTCATACAAAATGTTCCATTTTTACTACCGCACATAGCTCTTCCGGCAAGAACAACCCTCGTTGCTTTGGCATCATATTGGATAAAAGGATGTAAATCGGAAATAAATATAGTAAATACTTTAGTTATTAGTATTTTTTAATATTAATAATATATGAACGGATACGGGTTTAGGCGTGTTAAAAAGATTAAAATTATATCAGAATCAAGGGGTTGGGGGGTATATATTATATATGTAATTTTTTTTAAAAAAGTCAAAATTTAATAGAGAATTTAACGTTTTAGATGAAAAATGGCTGTTTTCCGGGAGAATTGGGCTTAGGTGATAATGGGGGTTTTAAAATGACTTGTGTGGATAATTTTCAAAAAAAATCGCTTTTACCTGACGGTAAAAGCGATTTTTTTTGACGCTGGCCTGCGGCCGGCTTATTAGTTATTTAATTTCAATGATTTGTTCTGCCAGGTTCCAGCCGCTCACAGTTACCTGCGCTTTGCCGCTTTTACCAATTGCATCACCACTGATAATCACTACTTTCTCTTCTCCAGGTACTACTGATACATAGTTATCATTGTAGAACACAGGCAGAATTCTCTTCTTTGTCTGTGCATCTACCAATGATACCCTGTTAAAGAATGCCAGCGGACCACCTTTAGGATTGCTGATCTTCACCTGGATATCATTGCCGGATTTAGTTGCTGTGATCTGTGGCTTAGCAGCCTGCATGTTCTGTAAACCGGAGTAGTTGCCTTTTGCATCAGGGAACCAATACAGGTTATCATCCATCACAGTTTTATCAGCTTTAATGAGGCGTACTGCCAGGAACACACCTTCTTTCTCTCCCAGCTTATCCAGGAAAGCTTTGACGTTCATGATCTTCTGTACCGTGGATGGACCTATTTCAGTGAACACCTGTGTGATCAGGGTATCATGACCTTTCATGTCATATGCTTTCAATTGCAGCATGATGTCGTGATAGTAACTGAAAGTATTGTTTACAATGAATACAGTTCCATCGGTTGGATTGATCATACCATGTACAGGTGTAGCACCGGTTCTGTTACCATACAGACAGGCGTTTGGATCCAGGTAGTAATCGTAGTGCTGTCCACGTAATGCAGTCCATGGGTTCTGTGTTTTCCAGATGATCACACCTGTGTACCAATCCCACATATGAGAACTGAAACCTTCCATCAGGCCACGGTACTGATCATAGTTTACCAGCTGTGCCTTGTTCGTCCAGTCTCTGATATCTTTGGGTTTACCATATACATCCAGTGAATTGAAGTAAGGAATGTATTTGTGATAATCCCATACAGAATCAACACCACCAGGTTTATTTTCAGGACCTACCAGGTTTTCTTTTGGTATAAAGCGTTCCAGTGATTCCAGGTCGCCTACGCCAACAGAGCCTACTTCGGAGTTGAACGGCCAGGTTCTTTCATTCCAGAATACATTCAGCGGCTGCCAGTTGTAAGGGCCGTCGCCATTGCCACCGAGCATATTATAAGACATACTATCGGTGTTGGAGTAATGGAAGAAGTAACGTGTACCATCCAGTTTAGGCATAATGCTGTCTGCCAGTACATCGAAGATATCTGTAGGAGGAGTAATTTCATTACCACCACACCAGAATGCCAGAGAAGCGTGGTTACGCAGCAGTTTTACCTGGTCCGCAGCGGAGTTGATCCACAGGCGGTGATCATCAGGATATTGTCTGCGGGTCCACTGGTCTTCTTTCTTCATTGGGTCTACCCAACGACCGTTACAGTCGCCGCTCATCCAGAAGTCCTGGAATACCAGCATACCGTATTTATCACAAGCCTGGAAGAACTCAGGTCTTTCGGTGAGACTACCGCCCCATATACGGATCAGGTTCAGGTTCATGTCGCGGTGGAAACGAACTTCTGCATCGTAACGCTCGTTGGTGAAGCGGAACATCGCATCGGAAGTGATCCAGTTACCACCCTTGATGAAGATATTCTGACCATTTACAGAGAGCTCACGGCTTCTGGTGTGTGCATTCCAGAAAGTACGGATTTCGCGTACACCAACAGTGATTTCTTCAGTATCGTCTACTTTGGCATTTTCTACAAACTCTACTTTGCTCTTGTACAGGTTCTGCGGACCATAACCGGCAGGCCACCAGAGTTTAGGATCTTTCAGTTCCAGGTCAGGCAATTGTACTTCGGTATGTGCTTTTGGTGCCAGCGTTACTTTGCTGCTCACGGTTACACCACCTATGGTATAACGCAGGGTACCTGCAATGGTTTTTGCAGTAGCGTTATCCAGTTCTGCGCTTACCTTGATTGTAGCAGGGGCCTGCTTGCCTTCCGGCCATCTTGGACCTGGTACATTGGTTACCACGTGTGGGTTGCTGATGTTCACAGCACCTGTTTTTTCGATGGTCACCTTGTCCCATATACCGGTATTACGGTCGCGCATGGGCTGAATCCAGTCCCAACCTGCAGTGTACTGAGGGCCTACGTTTTTGGCAATTGTACCATCGCCCCCCTGGCCACCATTAGGATTACCTACGTTGACAGGAGGATGTACGATCACCGCCAGGCGGTTTTTGCCATCCTTTGCGAGGAAGGAAGTAATGTTGTAAGAATGACGGATGTAAGTACCGTAGTGGGTAGTCGCGTTCAGGCGATGACCATTCAGGTAGATATCGCAACCGTCGTTTACGCCCCTGAAGTGCAGCCAAACCTGACCGTCAGCAGCAGGAGTCGCTTCTGAGAAGTCTTTTACGAACCAGTAAGTATAATGATCGCGCCCTGTGGTATAGATATCAGGTATACGTTCATTATTCATTCCATAGAATGGATCTGGAACAAGTTTGTTGTTCAGTAACGTCGTTAAAACGGTACCCGGCACAGTAGCTGGTAACCAGCCTTTGAGCCCATAGGCAGGTGTTGACAGTGCTTCGCCCTTTACAGTGACGTCGGATACATTTGCACATTCCCAGCCACTATTAAGTTCATATTGGCTTTGCGCCATCAATTGTAAAAAGGGTGCCAGTAAGAGACCTGTCACATTCAGTAGTTTCCGGACCATAGTTATGCATGAAAGTTTAGAAGGCAATATTGCCTGTTCACTGTTCTGACAAAAATATACGTTGGAATTCCAAAATCAAAATGATGCTGATTAGTTCGGTCAAATATGAATTACAAAAGGAGAATTACGTATTAGAAAGGGGGAAATAAAAAAGCCCCTTTGGTTAAAGGAGCTTTTAAAATGCGTTGATTATTCTGCTTGTGAAGCGACTAATACTATTTTAAGATAAAGGTCGCCAGGAGGATCTACTGTTGCACCGGTAGCTCCCTGAATTTCAAGATAGAGTACGCCTGGTTTGTAGGTGTATACAATGCTGGAACCGTTGTATACATCCGGTAAAGCTTCCCAGGTAGTACCATCACCGGAAATATATGCTAATACGCCATCAGTCTGGTTTGTACTTTCATTAATTTCAGGCATATTAATCTGTACATAGTAAGTTTTTGTAGTCTGGTCATATTGCCAGGCAGTGGAGGCAACCGATGTCTGAATTGTAATGTTGGGAATCTCCTGTGTGATGTACTCTTTTTTACAGCCTGATACAAGGGACCCCAGGCCTAATACCAGTACAGCAAGCAATAATTTAGTTTTCATAAATAAGCATGTATTGATTAATTACAGAATAAGGAACATATGTCCTAATCTTCAAATACGATGCCATATTTGTAGAATTAACTCCCTTCTATTGCTTTCAATGTTTTTTCTGCCTGCTCTTTTACAGCCGGGTTTGCACTCTGCGTCATCGCTACTACCCTGGCTTTCATCTCTTCAGCCTTACGTTCTGCCAGTACCTGCAGAAGTGCAATCTGCATGAGTGGTGGTTTATTTTGCAGTGAAATGCCTGCCGTAGAAGCGACCATATTACTCCGCATTGTGAGCAAAACATCCCTGATTAAAAAAATCGTACTACTGTCCACACGATTCATTTCATACACCAGCGCAGCAATCATAGTGGTATTGCCTAACATGCCTGCTGCTTTGATAGCTGCCGTTTTTACGACCATATTACTATCGTTCAGTGCTGCCTGTATCACTCTTGTGGCAGCACGCTGACGGCTCTCGCCCAGCAATAACAACATGCCTGCTTTTACTTCACCTTTTTCTCTTACTACCCTGTCTATCCAGTAATTGGTATTGGAAGTATTCAGGTTCTTTTCCGCCATCTTCAATGCTGCTGATCTGAAAGCGGGATCAGGATCTGCAGCAGCATCGCCTAATACCATGTTGGCATCATTGAACCGCACGGTCACCATTATTTGCAGTGCAGCAATTCTGGCAGGCAACTGTGCATGTGATTTACATTCTTTCAGCAGGCGGGCAGCAATTTTTCTTGCAGGTTCCTGTGGCCAGTTTTCGGCCATGCGCTGTGCAAATAGTATATACGCTGCCGTTGCATTCGTGCTATCGTATACATATCCTGCTGTTGCCGCTGCGGCACGTAACAATGAATCACTGCTTTCATTGCCCATATTGGCAATCGCCATCAATGCAGCCCTGCGTTGACGCAGGTCTTTGGTATTTGCCAATGCTGTCACCGCATCGAGGCCGCTTAGGTAACGGAGTTCTCCGATGGCATTGATCAGCGCTATTCTGCAATTGCCTTTTGCTTTTGATAAGGCATATACCAAAGTTGGTTTCGCCACCGGCCCACCGATTTGTATCAGGGCCCTTGTGGCTGCATCGCACAGTGGCTCCTGCACCAGGTAAGGGGCAATTGTAGCAGCGGCTACGTCATTGCCACATAGCTGTAACTGGCTGATCAGAAAATTTTTGGCGGGGATTGACGGCACCCATTTCAATGCCCTGCACCAGGCTTTTACAGCCGTTTTACGGGCAGAATCCTGCAGGGCGGCAGTGATATACCTTGTATACGCTGTGAGGGCATATTGCACTCTTATATTCCCGGTCTGCGACATCATCGCGAGTGTAGTCAACCCCTCTTCTCCCAACTTTTCCAGCTGTTTCATGGAGATGGTTTTCAGACTGTCGTTAGGTGATGGCATTTCCTGCAGGATCGCATTGATCCGGGTAGCATAGGGAGATGGCTTCCCTTGCCCTGCTGCATGTAGTATAGGGAAGAAAATAAATAATATAATCAGATTCGAACACCTCATGGTACATGGTTATTTCCAGGTGGTGCGCAGGGGCTGGTTCAGCAACCTGTTTGCACCTTCATCGAACAGGAAAGTTTGTTTCTCAGGATCATATTGGAGAGAGCGGCCCAGCTGAAGGGCGATCTTTCCCATATTGACAAGTGTACAGGAACGATGTCCGTTTTCTTCGTTTGTCACAAAGGTTTGTCTTTCTTTTACCGCTTTCACAAAATCAGTGATAGCCAGTGGTGGTTCAGGAAAGTTTGCCAGGCGTTTTTCCAGGTCAGGGATATCTGATCTGAAATCAGCATACAGTTTACCATTTGGCCCGGAAATGAAGGAGGCGTTTGCCTCCCGGCCTTCCGGATCCAGGATGATCTTGCACCGGTCCTGGTAGGTAAAGGTGATCTTCTGCCACGTACCTACGGCATCCGGGTGTTGTAAAGGTGTTTCCACCTCTACCTCAATCGGACTGGTTTCATCTTTATCCAACAGGTATTGCACAGGATCGAGGTAATGTTGGCCTGTTTCACCCAGCACGCCTGCTCCATAATCCCAATATCCACGAAAGTTCTGTATCCGGTTGATATTGTAGGGTTTATAAGGTGCAGGTCCCAGCCAGCGATCATAGTTCAGGGTTGCTGGCACAGGTTGAACCGGCAGGTTGGTTAAACCGGTATACGCAGCAGGCCAGGTAAAACCCGTCTGTGGTGCCAGGGTGATGGTGAGTGGCCAACCCAGTAGACCGCTGAAGGTCAGCTTCTTCAATTTTCTGACAGGAATATTAGTCCCGTAAAAGTTACCATCTATGCGGTGGTTCATATTGAGCCGGAAGATGCGGCCATAGGTTTGCACGGCATTGACCACCTGCTTTCCTTCGGCAATGGAATGGGTCATCGGGGTTTCGCACCAGATGTCTTTCCCTGCGGCGGCAGCTTCCATGGCAATGAGGCCATGCCAGTGTGGTGGCGTGGCAATATGAACGATGTCGACATCCTTTTGTAAAAGAAGATGACGGTAGTCGTCGAAGGTTTTGACTTTTTTGTCTGTGAGGAGTTTACTTTTATCTACATCACAAATAGCGGTGAGGCGTGTACCGGCGTAGTCTATATGCTGATGGCCGGCGACACCCATACCGATCACACCTTTGGTCAGCTGGTCGCTGGGGGCAAGGTAGCCACGGCCCAACACATGCCGGGGAATGATAGTAAAGGCAACTACCGTTCCGGCTATATTTTTCAGGAAATCACGTCTATGGTTTGGCATAGGATCTTCTATAATGATCACGAGGGGACAAGATATGCATTTTTTATAAATATAAAGTTTTGGCCTCCTATCTGGAAAAATTTTACTTAAATTAGGGCTAGCCCTGAACCATTGAACACAAATTCCATGTCTAACAATCATCACGAAAAAGTAATTGCCAGCATTAGCGAATACCTGCTACTTAACCTGAATAAGCCGGTCAGTATTTCACAACTAGCTCATTCTCACTACATCAGTGAGTCAAAGCTCAAACAGGATTTCAAAAAATATAAGCAGCTTTCCCTGATAAACTGGTTATTGGAGCAAAGAATGCAAAAGGCTTTTCAGCTTTTACAACAATCGGATAGTAAAATTTCCGATATTGCGGTGGAAGTCGGGTATAGTAATGTATCCAGTTTCAACCGGGAGTTTAGGAAACATTATGCCTGTTCTCCCCAGGAAATCAGGAATGGAAATAGTGAATAAGTAAAACCATTCGGGGATTTTTAACGTACATATACTCAGTGCCAAAAAATTTCTGCATTTTTCTTTGAAATCAGCAGCCTTGCCGAAAGAATTATCAGACAAGCACTTATATCTGTAGAACGTTATAATTAAGACTATTCCCTGTAATTTTTACAAATCATTAACAGCCGTGTTCGAAGTTTATTTTCTAAAAACAGCAATGTGTTTAGTAGTTTTGCCCCGCTTTTATGAAGTAAACGGTTACGATAGCCAGGCAGGCAGAATAGTATAAAGTGAGTGCATACCGTGTCATGCGAAACATAAAGATCTGGGGGCTAATAACCTACAGGATACGTTGGGTTCTTATTGTTCCAATCTAATTATTATACATGTCGCCACTTTATATGCAAAACGAAAGACACCAGACTACAACAATGCACAATGCTTTCCAAATTACCTTCGCGTAATCAAACATATTTACATAGTGCCTTGAAAAAGGGGCTATAACCTTCGTTTACGAACAATGCAAAATGAAATACCGGTACTTTAGTCCTTTAGTGCCGGTTTTTTTTTGTCCGTATCTTTAGTAGGAAGGTCGTTTAGATCTGCTCTTTTCAGGGGTATTCTCAAGACGTTCATCCAGTTGCTCATCGCTCATTTCTCTTTCTGATTCGTCCAGCGGACGTTCTGCTTCTTCAAATGCTCCACCCGAACCCGTGTGCAAAATTTCGTTTTCTTTTGGTAAGCCGGTCGACGAGCCGGTATCGTTCACGTAAATCATTGGTATACACATTTTTCCATTCAAAGGATCAATAACAATGCTAATCTAATAAAAATCGTGGGTATTCCATAATGGTAGGGCTTTAACTCTGTATTAAGAGCGGGGTTTTGCATGGCAAAACCCCGCAGATCTGCTATTTTAATAACTTAATAATCCCTTTACCCCACAGTTTTCCGAGGCTCTCTGCCCCTACCTTGTTGGGATGCAGATAAAATACGCCCTGCCAACCTTCTTCTGCCTGCAATTCTGTTGCCGCATGTTGCTTAAAGTACCCAAATCCTTGCTTATCACCCACAATCACCTGACCAGGCTTGGTTCTTCCATACTCCTTCACCAGGTTGCCCACCTCCGGGAAATAGGTTTGCAAACGGTCCAGACCACGCTGCAAATAGATAGCGCCATTGTAAGTATTCGGGCTATACCAGATAGGCAAATGAATGACCACCCTGCTGTCGGGAAAATCCGTCAGCAACTGGTCTATAATCGCCTGTAAGTTCTTTTTATAGTTTTCGGGAGACACCGGAGCTCCGTTGGGCCCTTCTACGGCACTATCATTGGTGCCCAGATCAATAGAAAATACTAACAATGCATCTTTATCTGCCTTAAAAGCTTCAGCCGCAGCTTCTACTTTTTTAAATGCTTTGCCGGTAGCTGGCAGAAAATCTACCGTGGTGTAACCGCTTACGCCCTGGTTGGAAAAATTCACCTTCCCCACTCCTTCCTGTGTTTGTAGCCACTCCACCGTTCGTACCGGCGGTGCCTCCTTGTCAGGTTCCTTTAGCGTGGCTCCATGCGTAATGCTGTTACCAATAAATACAATGTTCAGATTAGTGGCGGCTTTCTTTTGCGCCATTGTTGGAAGCTGGGCAATCACCAGCATGAGCAGGTATACACCTGCCCGTTGGCCATAGGTTCTCATATACATGACAGTTTATCTCCGCCACTGGAAGTAGAAACAGCTACCCTCGCCTAAACGGGATTCCACCCACACCTTGCCTCCCTGTGTTTCCACCAGTAATTTGAGGATATTTAATCCTATCCCTGTGCCTTTGTCATCATCTTTGTCTACCTTTTCAAACAACCTAAAGATTCTTTCATTGTCCTTATCCTCTATGCCAGGACCATTGTCCTTCACATAAAAATTATAAAACTCACCATCCGGTGTACCCCCCACACTGATCTCTGCTAAAGCTTTATCATTATATTTAATCGCATTACTCAGTAAGTTCTGGAATACCTGTTGCAGTTTTTGTCTGCTGGTATGTAATACAGGCAGGTTCGTTCCCACCTGAATGTGTACATGTGCCGGGGGGAACAACAGTTTGATCAACTGCTGCAACAACTCGTTTACATCCACATCTTCTGTCTTGTTGGAGAACTGGTGTTCCTTGCTGTAGTCTAGAATGGCTGTGATCATATCTGCCATCTGGGTAGCGGCATTCACAGACATATCCATATACTCCGTCAGCATAGGGGATACCTTGATCCCATCTTCCTCCTGCATCAGCATCAGCAAACCGGTAATACCGGAAAGCGGTGTTTTCAGATCATGTGCTACCACATGCATAAAGCGCTCCAGCTGTCCATTGATCTGCTCTTTCTCTTTCAGTGTCTGCTTCAGTTCATCCTGATAGAAATATAATTGTTCGAATACATTTACCTTGGCTCTGGTCACATTGATGTCCAAGGGCTTTGACAGATAGTCTACCGCTCCTATTTTAAATCCTTCCAGCACATAGTATTCGTCTTTATTGATGGCTGTCACAAAAATGATGGAGATGTTCCGTGTTTTAGGGTTGGCTTTTAGTAACCGGGCTACTTCAAAACCATCCATATCCGGCATCTGCACATCCAGCATAATCAACCCAATATCGTCATGCTTTAATACCAACTTCAATGCTTCATTGCCCGATGAAGCCTGTATAAAAGTCCTGTTATCCGCCAGCAGCATCTGTTCCAGCGATAATAAATTCTCCAATCTATCGTCTACAAGCAGGATGGTAAATTTTTTAGTCATAATACTCATGGGCTCTCTTTTAACGGCTAGTCTTATTTATATATACGAAGAAAACATTACTCACGGTTCATTAATTATAAATTTTATTATATCTTCAACTGACAGTACTTGAATCCCTTTGCACATTTCTATAGCGGCCAGTGGCATCGCCTCGAACGCGGCAGTAGCCGGATCCTGTACAATACCGGTACCGCCTGCAGCGATAATATCGTACATACCTGCGGCGCCGTCTTTGTTGGCTCCACTCAGTAATATGGCCAGTGCGCTGCTACCATATACTTCTGCCACACAGCTAAATGTCATGTCAATTGAAGGCCGGCTATAGTTGACCAGTTCTGAATAATCCAGCATAAAGGTCTTATCGGATTCCAGCATCAGGTGATAATTTTGTGGTGCCAGATAAATGTTGCGGGGTTTTACAGCTTCCTTATCTTCTGGTTCAATAATTCTTCTTTTGTTGGAAAGTAACCGGCCCATTTCACTCTGCACATTGCGGAGCCGGTGCAGTACGATTACGACAGGCGTCTGCACATAATCGGGCAATGCATTGAGTATGCTGGTTAATACAGCGATGCTACCGGCTGACCCTCCGATTGTGATAATATCGTACTTTTTGTTCTTCATAAATTTACAACATCCGGCTTATCCTTTTCTACGGCATATTTTATGAGCCCCATGTATTGTTTCAAATTTTTCATGGATGCTGGCAAACCGCATCGTTTCTTTGATCCCCATGGCCAGGTAGCCGCGTGGTGAGAGGCTGTCATAGAATAGTTGCAATACGTGGTTCTGCAATTCCCTGTTGAAATATATAAATACGTTCCGGCAACAAATGAGCTGGAACTCATTAAATACGGTATCTGTGACCAGGTTGTGCTGAAAAAAGGTAATGTGTTTACGAAGTTCCTTTTTGATCAGGACATTGTCATACCTGGCTGTATAGTAATTGGAAAAATCGCCTAACCCTCCTGACTGAATGTAATTATACACATAGTCTTTCATATTATCCAGTGGCAGGATGCCCATGTTTGCCTTTTCGAGGTTCATCGGGTTGAGGTCAGTTGCATATATTTTAGTTCTGCCAAGGAGCCCGGCCTCATGTAGCAGGATTGCCATGGAAAACACCTCCTCTCCGGTAGAACAACCGGCATGCCATATTTTAATATTAGGATACGCCGCCAGCTTTGGAAGTACCTGTGTCCGCAATGTTTGGTAAAACAGGGGATCACGGAACATTTCCGTCACATTTACAGTGATAAACTGTACCAGCCGGTTAAAAAATTGTGCATCATTGACCAGCTGATACTTCAGCTCAAATACGGTAGCCATCCCCGTATGGCTCATAAAACGAACAATACGGCGCTTGAGGGATGCCTGCGCATAACCGGTGAAATCATATCCGTATTGCAGCTTTATTATATTAACAATATCGACGAAATCTGCATTAGATATGTCTTCCTTCATAAAAATGTTACAAGGTTATACCATCCAAACATGCATTAATGATAAAAGTTTACTGCTGTCGATGGGCTTTGCTATATAATCTGATGCCCCCGCGGCAATACATTTTTCTCTGTCCCCCGCCATAGCTTTTGCAGTTAGTGCAATTACCGGCAGATTTTGATAACGGGGATTCGCTCTGATGTGGCGCATGGCTTCGTAGCCATCCATTTCCGGCATCATGATATCCATTAGTACTAACCGAATATCTGGATTTTCTTCCAATCTTTCAAGTGCTTCTTTTCCATCGGCAGCTGTCACCACATCCATACCATGTCCTGACAACAATGCACTCAGGGAAAATACGTTTCGCATATCATCATCAGCCAGTAGCACTTTCTGTCCATCCAGGTTCCTTTCTGTTTTAGGTGCTCTGTCTGAAAGCGTTTGAGAATCAGACTCAGTCAGTTTGTACAGGAAGAGTTCAAGTTCATCCATCAACCGGTCTCCGGAGAAGGTGGAGTTGCGAACGATTGCAGCAGCATTCTTCTTCAGCGCCAGCTCATCGCCTTCCGAAATGTCGTGATCAAGATAGACGATCACCGGCAGGTCTCTGGCAGCACTGATCTGCTTAAGTTGGTTCAGTCTTGCTATGCTTTCTGAAATATCTGTACCGGCATCGAGTACAATCCCGTCGTATTGATGGGATTGTAGTTCCAGGGCAGCTTCACCCAGTGTTTTCACCAGGTTGTACTGCGTTTGTAACTGCCTTTCGTCACTCAGTGATTGCAGGAAAGGGTAATGGAGTAATACCCCGTCTGAGATGACTAGAACCTTTTTCAGTCTGGCTTCCAGCTGGGAGCTGATACCATTGAATACACTCTCCAGGTCGGTCACCTGCAGTGGCTTCTGCGTATATCCCTCTACTTTATCACGTACCTGCAGGGAGATCTCTCCTGCCGATACTACGTGCACGAGTATATGTTTCAGCTCTTCATTGTTCTTCAGGATCTTGAGGATGCTGTTGCCATCTATCAATGGCAGGTTCATATCTAATATAATAGCCGCTGGCAGGAACTTGCGGGCGAAGAACAGGCCATCATTGCCATTCAGGGCCACAATGGTTTTGAACCCTTTCTGCCGCGCGAAGTCACGGAGGATGGAGGCAAAGTTGGCATCGTCTTCTACGATGAGAATGAGTTTATCCTGTTTGCCCAATATATTACGATCGTCATCTACCAATTGTTCTTCAGCTGGGGCTACTTCTTTCACCACTACAGGTGCTTCCTTTACAATAACAGGTGCAGGTGATACTTTCGGAACCGCATTGGTGCCGGTCTGCATCACAATCGTAAAGGTGCTGCCATGGCCTTCAGTGCTGAATAACCGGATCTCTCCACCCAGGCGTTTCATCAGTTCTTTGCTTATGCTCAATCCCAGGCCGGTACCACCATATTTACGGCTGGTAGAGCCATCGGCCTGACGGAAGGCTTCGAATATCAATTGTTGTTTATCAGCCGGAATACCTGTTCCGGTATCAGACACCGCGATGTGCAGGCCATCGGAATGCATGGTCCAGGCCAGTTCAATTGTGCCGTCTTTCGGCGTAAATTTAAAGGCATTGGAAAGCAGGTTTTTTATCACCTGTTCCAGGCGCTGGCCATCCGTCTGTATCATGGCTGGTACATCAGGATCTATATTGGTGATGAAGTTGATATGCTTTTCATCGGCTACGACATGGAAGAGTTGTTCCAGGTCACTGGTAATACTCCTGACAGCTACGGGTTCGATGTTCATCTCTACCTTTCCTGCTTCAATTTTGGAGAGATCCAGGATATCATTAATGAGTTTGAGCAGGTCAGAGCCGGATTTATGAATGATACCGGCGTATTCCATCTGCTTCGGACTCAGGTTCTGTTCCTTATTTTCTTCCAGCAGGCGGGCCAGGATCAGCACACTATTCAAAGGCGTACGCAGTTCGTGCGACATATTTGCCAGGAATTCCGATTTATAGGTACTGCTTTGCTCCAGTTCTTCTGCTTTTTTAGACAGTTCCTGTCTTGCCATTTCAAGGGCTTTGTTCTGCACGCTTATTTCATCGTTTACCTGGCGCAGTTCTTCTTCCTGAACTCTTAGTTCTTCTTCGGAAGCCTGCAGGATTTCAGACTGGCGGGTCAGTTCTTCGTTGGATTGACGTAATTCTTCCTGCTGGGATTCGAGTATTTCCTTCTGGTCCTGTACCCTGGTGAGTAGTTCCAGTACTTTCTTGCGGGAGGTAGCCGCGTTGACTGCTACGGCTGTGGCGTGAGCGGTATTGCGTAACAGTTCCATGACCCTTTCAGAAAGCGGGGTAAATGAAACGAGTTCTATCAACCCTACCAGGTCATTATCATGCCACAGGGGCACGCATACAACAATACCAGGGGTATTATTGCCTGTGGCCGATTCAAGTCGCCAATAGCTGGCCGGAATATCTTTGATAACTGTCAGTTCTTTGTGGGTTGCAGCTTCGCCGATGATGCCTTCATTCAATGCAAAGGATTTTTTAACAGTGGCAGGCAGTCCTTTGCCTGCACAAAGTTTCAGCAGTTTATTATCCACCTCATAACAATAAAAAGCGCCACCGGGAAGGTCAAGGTAATTGACCAGGGCCTGTAGATTTTTGTCGGCGAGGGTGTCAATAACGGCATCCCCCTGCAAACTTTCATTGATCAGGCTCATACCGGTGAGCAGCCAGTTGTTGGCATTTGCATTTTGATTGAGTGTTTCAGTTTCGGCTAATTTTACCTGCAATTCTTTTTGGGCTTTGAGGCGGATGTTAAATTCCCGGAAGGAGATGGTCATGAGTATGATAGCTACAAGCAGGATAAAGGCTGTATTAAGAATGAGGGCTGTTAAGGCAACCTCAACCTTTTCCATATTTGCCCCGTTTCTGTTGGCAAGCAGCAGTCGCTCTTCGACAATCATATCCTGGATATCATTATGAATTTTCTCCAGCATAGTCCGCTCTTCTTTTGTGATTTCCATGGCATGGGAAAACACAAAACTGGTATCGTGCCTCACTCCCAGCCCTTCCCAATAATTTAGGATTCCTATCAATTCTTTTTCTATGGCAATCGTTCTTTTGAGCTGGCTGGCATTGTCCATCACCATTTTACGGAGGTCGTAAAAGGCTGGCAATATTTTTGGATGTATATCGAAGTAAGGATCAAGGTATTTGACTTCATGAGTACTCCTGTAGGCGGTTCCAGCAGATTCGATTTCGTAAATATATTTGTTGATACGTTGTGCAGTCGTAATGACTTCATAGGATTGTTCGACCCATTCCGCCTGTGAGCGTTGTTTCTTGAAAGTAATGTAGGTAAAGACACCACCTACTATTACCAATAATATGGCTATAGAGAAGCCTAGATACAGACGTGTTCTTAAGGAGTTCTTCATAGTCAACAAATATAATACAGATTCGATATAGTAAGGGCACTATAAGGGCATCAAAAGGTCACTTCAATATCCTTTGGATAATGAGATGCCCTATTGGAGACCTTATAATGATGAGTTTGTGATACGGCTTACGTATATAAATCTCATTAATATGGCTATAATTCCTTCGTTGGTAGTAATTTGCAGCCATATTCGAGTGCATAAAATCGTAAACAAAACATTTACCGCCCCGAATAATTTGCAATTATTTATAATGTAAAAAAATTAACGAATCGTTTGCAAAAAGGTGAAAACCTTTAGGGGTGATTTCGAGTATATATGGGTAAGCCATTAGTAGACCATGCAAAATCGCCTACCCTTCAACAAAATTGTGAACAATTTTTTTTCATACACTAAAAACATAGGGTTGTACATCCCGTACCGCCATTCTTCAAAAATAAAAGCCAATATATGAGTAGTAAAATTCTGCTTATTGAAGATGATGAAGTGATGCCGAAGATTGTAGAAAGGATTCTTCACAAAGAAGAATACAAGATTGAACATGTGACCAATGGCAAGGAAGCCTTCCAGAGACTGGAAGATACTAACTACGCATTTGATCTTATTATTACCGATATTATGATGCCATATGCCAATGGTTTCGAAATACTCAGTAAAGTAAAAAACCGCAAAGAGGGTAAACCAATTCCCGTGATTATTGTTTCTAATGCAGGGAACGAAGATATTATCCTCGAAGGCTTCAAACTCGGAGCTGACGATTTTCTGAAAAAGCCGGTGATACCCGGAGAGTTATTGATCAGGGTAAAAAGGCTTCTGATGCAATACAGCCGGTAATTACCGGTGGATATTCTATGTGACCGATGACCAATTGACCAATCCTTATGGAATTTAGCTTTTACGACTTCAGATATGCTCCCCTGAGTATACAGATTGCATCCACTTTTATTGTTGTTGCCATCGTATGTACGTTATTCGCATACCTCTCTATACTGATCGGCAGGTACAAAGCCTACCGCCAGTCAGAAAGGTTGAAACATCTGCACCCGATCATCGATGACCAGCTCATGGAGCACATCCTCCTGAATGAAGAGCTGGCCAGCGACGTGCCTGCCGACCATGTACAACTTCCTCTTGAAAGCTTTCAACATCCCATATTTGAAAAGAAATGGGCCCGTCAGGCGCTCATTGACCGTCTCATACATTATCGAAATAATGTAAGAGGGGCGATGGGGGAACAATTGCGTAACCTATACATCCAGCTGGACCTGGACAAGGATTCCCTGAAGAAAATGAAATCTCCTAAATGGGAAAGAAAGGTGCAGGCCCTGGCAGAGCTGAGCAACATGAACATGTCTATTGCTGACGTAAGTATCCTTCCGCTTACGAACAGTAATAACCGTGAGCTTCGCGCCGCTGCACGTCATGCGTATATCAAGCTGAGTAAAAACGAACCGTTCAAGTTCTTTGATGTGGTAACAGAGCCACTGCTGCTCTGGGACCAGGTAGAGCTCTTTAAGATCATCTCTACAACTGAGCACATCGCTATCCCCAATTTTGCACAATGGATCACTTATTCTTCCAATAAATCGATTGTATCTTTCTGTCTCAAGCTAGTGGTGCACTATAATCAGTTAAGTGCCGTGCCTGCTGTAATCAAACTGCTGGATACCAAAGATCACTATTTACGCGCTGATGCTATTAATTGCCTGGGTAAGATGAAGATAGAAGATGTGGAAGAGAAACTGGTACATATGTATAACAGCCAACCCCTCAATTGCCGGCTGGAAATCCTGAAGGCGTTAGGTAGGATCAGTAGTGGAAAGTATGTAGATTTTCTGCGTCAGGAATTCCTGCACTCCACCGATTTCGAAGTTCGTAAACATGCTGCCAAATCCCTCATTAATAATAAATGGGCCGCCAAAGGACTGATACAGGAACTGATTGATACTGCTACATCAGAAAACAAGCTGATCCTGAAACATAGCATGAACCCGTTAATAAAATTCTAGTTGTGAATGGATAATATATGGGAAACTCTCGGGCGAATATATGAGAATAGTGTTTTCATTTATGGTTCAATACTGCTGGTAACATACGCCTTGCTGGCAATCTTCTCTATGATATCCGTACGTGCATATGCCAAGAGGGACAATGCGGATCAGCTGAATACATTGCTCAGCTCTCCATTAGCCCCCGGCATTACCGTGCTGGCGCCTGCCTTCAATGAAGGTCTTACAATTATATTTAATGTACGCTCACTGCTCACCCTGGAATATCCTCGATATGAGATTATTATTGTCAATGATGGTAGTACGGATGACAGTCTGCAACAAATGATCAATGAGTTTGAGCTGGTGGAAGTTGACTTCGCCTACAATGCAAAGATCCAGACCAGGCCGGTACGAAAGATCTTTAAATCGTCGAACCCTGCCTATGCCAAACTGATGGTGATAGACAAAGTGAATGGTAAAAGTAAGGCCGATGCTGTAAATGCAGGTATCAATGCTGCTTCTTATGCTCACTTTGTATGTACAGACGTGGATTGTATTCTGGATAAAAATACCCTGCTGGAACTGATCAAACCGGTGATGCAGGAAGAGAAAAAACGTGTAATCGCAACAGGTGCTACCCTCCGTATTGCGAACTCATGTGAGTTCGATCAGGGTGTAATGACCCGTATGCGGCCTCCACGACAGATCCTCCCCCGCTTCCAGGAAGTGGAATATATTCGTGCATTCGTGTTGGGTAAAATGGGTTGGACCCTGCTCAACTGCGTTCCGAATGTATCAGGTGGTCTCGGCCTTTTTGATAAGGAAATCGCGATACGCAGCGGTGGCTATGACCATAGTTCCTTCGGGGAAGACATGGAGCTGATGACACGTATGTGCCGCTATGCACATGATAATAAGATTGACTACGCTATCCGCTATATACCAAAGACCCTCTGCTGGACAGAAGCTCCTGTGACCGTCAAGATCTTTAACCGCCAGCGTACCCGCTGGGCCAGAGGTCTTGCACAGCTGATGTATGCCCACTTTGGAATGTTCTTTAATCCAAAGTATGGCAGAATGGGGATGATCATTTTCCCGTACAACTTCTTCTTTGAGCTGCTGGCGCCGATCATTGAGTTCACAGGTATCATCTACTATATTGTAATGACCATCTTCGGCCTCATCAACTGGCCTACGGCACTGATACTACTAATATTTGTATATACATATTCGGTAATGATCACAACCATCGCTATCCTCTGGGATCAGCTATCGTTTAAATATTACCGGACGTGGAAGGAAGTGGCTTTTCTGTGTACCACACCATTTATGGAATTCTTCCTTTATCATCCGCTGATCGTGATTTTTGCCCTGCGTGGATATTGGTATTTCCTGACAGGGAAGAAAAGTACCTGGGGCAACATGCAGCGACGCGGATTTCAGCAAACACCTAAACCAGCTGCTACAGCAGCTACAGCTAAATAAATACGCCTGTGGAACTGATAAGAAATTTTTACGAAGGCTTTGTGTTCATTTATGGTTGTACAATGCTGTTCATGTATGCGTTGCTGGCATTCCTTTCCCTGAGAGGCATACGGAAATTCCAGCGTAAGAATAGCTATGTAGATTACACCAAGATGCTGCAGTCTCCGCTGGCACCTGGTATTTCGATTATAGCCCCGGCCTTCAATGAGGCAGTGACTATTATTCAGAACGTACGCTCGCTGCTTACATTGAACTATCCCACCTTTGAGGTGATCATCGTGAACGATGGCAGTACGGATGATACGCTTCAGAAACTGATCGATGAGTTTGAACTGGTAAAAATAGATTTTGCTTACAATGCGCGCATCAACTGTAAACCGGTAAAACGCCTTTTTAAATCGACCAACACTGCTTATGACAAGCTTGTAGTCATCGACAAGATAAATGGTAAGAGTAAAGCAGATGCGTCCAATGCGGGTATCAATGCCGCTGCTTACAACTACTTCCTCTGTACGGACGTGGACTGTATCATTGAAAAGGATACCCTGATGCGCATGATCAAGCCTTTCATGGATGAAGAGCTCCATAAGATCAAAGAAATTGGTGAGCCTTGTCCCGAGTGTGGTTTTGTACATGTGAAAGAAGACAGTATCCGTGTAATTGCAACAGGCGCCACCCTCCGTATTGCCAATAGCTGTGAAATTGACGAAGGGGTGATCACCCGTGTACGTCCGCCGGAAAAGTGGCTGCCACGTTTCCAGGAAATGGAGTACCTGCGTGCTTATGTACTTGGTAAAATGGGATGGAGTGTGATCAACTGTGTGCCGAACGTATCTGGTGGTCTGGGTTTGTTCGACAAGGAAATCGCGATCAAAGCCGGTGGTTACGACAGTAAATCATTTGCGGAAGATATGGATATCGTTACACGTATGTGTACGTACATGATGGACAATAAGCTGAAGTATGCCATCCGTTACATTCCAACAACACAGTGCTGGACAGAGGGTCCTCCAAATATGAAAGTATTCAGCCGTCAGCGTACCCGCTGGGGTCGCGGTCTGGCAGAGATCATCACGATACACAGAAAGGTCATCTTCAATCCCCGTTACAAACAGCTGGGGATGGTCGTATTGCCTTACAACCTGTTCTTCGAATTCCTTGCTCCCATCATCGAATTTACAGGGATCATTTATTACATCTACCTCATTATTACCAACCAGATCAACTGGCAATATGCATTGATACTACTGGCGTTCGTGTACTTCTACTCTGTGATGATCACGACACTGGCTATATTATGGGACCATAAGACCTATCAATACTACCGTACCTGGAGAGAGGTATTGGGGCTGGCACTCATGGCTTTTATAGAACCTTTTGTATACCATCCGCTCATCGTATTCTTTGCCCTGCGAGGTTATTTCAACTTCCTTACAGGTAAGAAACACACATGGGGAAATATGCAGCGTCAGGGATTTGGTAAGAAAAAACCTGCAAACACGTAAGATGATGTCTCTTTTTAAACATATATTATCAGGTACCCTGATATGCCTGTCCTTACAGGCAGAAGCGCAGTTATTTAAGAAAGGTCCGGATGCGGACGACCTCTATAATGAGGCGGTGAAAGAAACAAAAGCGCAACATTATGCAAAAGCGATAGAACTGTCTAAAGCCGCGCTGGCCAAAAGACCTGAGTTCACTGATCAGGAATTGCTGCTGGGCAGGTTGTATATGCTCACTGGTCAGACAGAACAAGCACGTAAGCATGTAAAAGCAGTACTGACCAAAGATCCGTTGTACAGAGATGCCTACCTGTATGCGATCAATATTGAGTTAGGCGCAAAGAAATATGATGAAGCAGAGTGCTATGTAGATGAAGGATTGTACCACTTTCCTGCAGACAGAGACCTGATGCTGAAAAAGCTGGGTATACTGGATGCCGGTGAAAACTTCTTCCAGGGCGGCATCTATGCGACGTCATTATTAGAAAAATATTCTTCCGATACTGTAGTGACCCGTGCTTATACCGGCCACTATATGCAGGCAGGCCACTTTTACCAGGTAAGAGGTAACCAGCCACTGGCACAGCAGAATTATGAAAGAGCACTGCTGGTAGATCCGAATAACAGGGAAGCAAAAGAGGCAATCACCAGTATGTATATCCGTAGTGGCAGCTATACCAGCGCCATGGAACGAATCAATGCAGAACTGGCAACGAATCCGGGTTCTTATGACCTGATGATGCGTAAACTGGGGTTGTTGCAGGATACACATGACTATGCCGGGGCACTGGCATACTTACAGATCATACTGAAAAGATTCCCGAACGATGGTAAAGCACGTAGTATAGATGCACCATTACGTATGGAAGCTGCTGCGTGGTATGCCAATACAGATCCTTACTTATTGTATGAAGGTGTGTTGGAAAAAAATCCCGGCAACCGTGAAGCACTGGATAAAGTAATTGGGTTAAGCATATCTCGTGGTGCATATCGCGAGGCGCTGGCATGGATAAACCGTGGGTTGAAAAATAGCCCGAATGATCAGCGCCTGCTGGCACTGAAAATGGATGTACTGGAAAGCGACCGGAAATTCACTGAAGCCGCTGCACTGGCAGAAAAACTGCGTCAGAGCAACCCGGGGAATGCGGATCTGAAAAGCAGGTATACGGCCCTGAAAATAGCCAGTGGCCGGGATTATCTGGCACAGCAGCAATACGACCTGGCATTGTCTGAATTCACCAAAGCGTTGCAGGTAGATCCTAAAGATACCGCTGCACTGGACATGACTGCAAATACATACATCATTCAGAAGGATAACGTACGTGCGTTGCAGGTATTAGATAAAGCACTGGAAACATATCCGGATAATACCCGTTTCCTGATAAAAAAAAGCAGTGTACTGGCGGATATGGGACAATATGATGAAGCAGCAGCAATTGCATCCCAACTGCTGGAACGCAATCCGGGAGAAGAACGCTATCAGGCGAACCTCGTAGATTTACGACTTACAGCTGGTCGTATCCTGATGCAATCAGAAGAATATGAAATGGCAGCAGGACAATTCAGGGTAGTACTGGCAGAACAGCCGAACAACCTGGATGCAATCAACTACCTCATCAATATGGAAACTGCGGTAGGACAACCGGACAGCGCATTGCTGTATGCTGATCAGGGATTGAAATATTATCCTGATAATAATGATCTTTTACTGAAGAAAGCAGGTGTATTGACCAGTTTACACAGGTATAATGAATCGAATGACATCGCCTATCGGCTGATGCAGCGTTATCCATTTACCGTGAAATACCGGAATGCCTATACGGAAGGTTTACTGGCACTCGGTACATCCTACCAGCGGAACAGTCAGCCCGATAGCGCACTGGCAGTATTCAAACAGGTACTGGCGGTGAACAGACGTGATTCATTGGGTTTATTGTATAGTATTAACCTGCTGAATGGTAAACAACAATATGATAGTGCACTGGTATATGCTAATGAGGGAATCAGGTACTATCCTAATAATGATGCTTTTGTACAAAAGCGTGCTGTGACCCTGGAGAATAAAAAGGAATGGGTGGCGGCAGCCGCAGCTGCGGATTCTGTGGTATTGTTGAAGAATAATCCTGTGAATGTGGACTATGCAGACTACCTGAAGAGTAAGACACTGAAGAACCAGTTTGGCATGTATTACCTGCATACCAATTATGATTATTCTGATACGAAATACAACATTGCAACACTGGAATACCGTCACTATATACCACGCGGCTCCTGGGCAGCCAGGTTGAACTATGCAGGTCGTACACAGGGTACGGGGCTGATGGGTGAAGCAGAGATCTATTATAACCATACGCCTAAAATGTATTCTTATGGCCTGGTGAACTACTCCAATGGGATTGTGTTTCCACAGCTCAGACTGGGGTACTCCCTGTTCAAAACCTTCAGGCATAATATAGAAGGGGAATTAGGTCTGCGCTATTTAAAGGGAGATAGTATTAACAGTATATCAGGTGTCGCTTCTGTGGCTAAAACATGGAAGGATTTCTGGGTAAACTTCAGGGCGTACTTTATTAGTGATTCGCCTGACTTCTATACATCCTTTAACCTAACGAGCAGGTATTATATGAACCGCAACCAGGATTATCTCATGTTTGTGGCAGGGTTGGGTACATCGCCGGATGATAAGAGCCGGTTAGTGCAGTTCCCTAAACTGGCCGGGTTATTGACCCGGAGTGTAGGCGCCGGTTATATGAAGACATTCAAATACCGGACTACAGTTGGGGTGAATGCCACCTGGATCAATCAGAAGATTACTGATACAGACTTCCAGAACCAATATGATCTTTATATAACTTTACAGCGTAAGTTTTAAATATTCTGACTCCCTCCCTGATATGGAGGGAGTTTTTTTCAGTCTAATTTTAAATTTTCATGTTCAGAATGATGCACTCATTGTTATTAGTACTGACCCTTTTTTCATGTCAGTCTACGGTTTCCCGGATAGATCTGAAGAAGCATGTGATAGTGTTACCAGTAGAAGCGACGAAGAATGAAACGCATGCAGGGTCCGTATTGCAGGATTATGTGAAGCGGATATCGGGGGTGACATTAGCTATTATAAAAGAGAATAGTTACCAGAAGAATCAGGCGGCAATCTTTGTGGGGAACACGGAGCATGGGCTTTCTTTTGGTAAATTAAAAGGAGAAGGTTTTATCATTGCGTCTGATGCGAAGGATGTATATATCAAAGGTGGTACAGGAAAAGGTGTGGTGTATGGGGTGTATACATTGATAGAGAAATACTTTGGCGCACGGAAATATGCGGAGGGGCCGGCTGATATGCCGGCATCAAAAGAAGTTAGCGTGCCACAGCAGTTGATGGATAAGGAGGAACCTACGCTGGTGTATAGGGAGACGTATTATCCTGCTGCATTTGACAATGAATACCTGGAATGGCATAAGCTACATAGATTTGAGGATCTATGGGGGGTATGGGGGCATTCATTCTTTAAGATTGTGCCACCAAAGACTTATTTTTCTGCACATCCGGAATATTATGCATTGGTAGATGGGAAGAGACAGGCTACACAGTTGTGTTTGAGTAATGAGGGGGTGTTTAAGGTAACGGTGGATTATTTACGGCATGCGATTGCTGATAACCCGGATGCTTTGTATTGGTCGATTGCGGCAGAAGATGGAGGGGGATTTTGTACCTGCAATCAGTGTAGTCAGGTGAATAAGGAAGAAGGGAGTACGGCTGGTTCATTGATCCGGTTTATTAACAGCGTAGCTGCTCAATTTCCGGATCAACATTTTACAACACTGGCGTATACCTATACCGCAAAGGCACCCATAAAGACGAAGCCCGCTGCTAATGTGTATATTATGCTAAGTAGCATTGATGCTTACAGGCAGGAGCCATTGAGCACGATTCCTTCGGCAGCGGATTTCAGGAAGAACCTGGAAAACTGGGGGGCATTGACAGATAATCTTTTTGTGTGGGATTATACAACGCAGTTTACGAATTACCTGGCGCCATTTCCTGATTACAATAACTTACAACCGAATTTACAATACATGACTGCGCATAAGGTGCGTGGGGTGTTCTCACAGGGAAGTGGGGATACGTATGGGGATATGGGGGCTTATAATGCTTATTTGCAGGCGCAATTACTGTGGGATCCTTCGGTGGATGCAGCGGCGGTTACGAAAGATTTTTTTAATGGATATTATGGTAAAGCGGGTGCGGCTATGCTGGAATATGTGCATGCGTTAAGTGAGACGAAGGCGCAGTTGGATATTTATGGTAATCCTGTGGCGAGTGCAAGGAACTATTTATCGCCGGAGGCTATTGATAAATATTCTATCATTTTGGATAAAGCAGAGGCAGCGGTAGAAGATCCATATTTGAAGAGAGTATATAATGCAAGATTAGGGCTGGAATATTGTGTGCTGCAGCAGTCACGTTTCTTTGGAACGGATAAATATGGGTATTTACAGGCTTCCGGAAATGGGTATGTGGTGAATCCACGCTGGCCTGAGCGGGTGAAGAAATTTGTGGCGCAGTGTAAGGTGGCAGGTGTAAAAGAGCTATCAGAGGGAGGTGCTTCGCCGGATGCCTATCAACAGGAATGGGATACAATTTTTTCGAAGAAGTGGGTAAATAGTCTGGCGTTTGGTGGGAAAGTGACATTGGTGAATCCGCCATCGGATGAATATCCGGCAAAGAGAGAAAGGACGCTGACGGATGGGTTATTGGGGACGAAAGATTTTAGTATTAACTGGTTGTTCATTTATGGAAAAGACCTGGTGGCGACGATAGATTTAGGGGGTGAGAAGACGGTGAATACAGTGCAGATGAATTTCCTGAATGATCCAAGACATTATATATTTAATCCTGCTACAATTACGGTGGAGACATCTGTGGATGGTGTGCATTTTACACCCGCGGGTACGCAGAAGAGTGCTTTTCCTGCAGAAGAGGATTATACAACCAGTATTAATACGTTTAAGTTTGGATTAGCCGCAGTGCATGCGAAGTATGTGAGAGTGACGGGGCAGTGCCAGGCTGGGGTGCCGGGGTGGCGGGGAGCGCCGGCTACGAAGAAGGCTTCGTTATGTTGTGATGAAGTTTATGTATTCTAAAAAGAGAAGTTTATGTATTCTACATATTACAAAGGGTCGGTGCAGTGCACCGACCCTTTGTAATTCTGATTGGCTATATTTTGAAATGTACGTAGTAATTACTTTCTAATTGCTCAATCACTGCTTCCGCCGTTTCTACAGCCGCGGCTGCATTCCGGCCTGTAATAATATTTTCATCCGTCACGACCTTTTCTCCTTTATAAAATACGGCGCCTATTTCCTTCAATCTTGTTTCCAAAGGGAAAGGTACTTCTCCTTTTTCTTCATCATTTGAAATTGCCGTAATATTCTTCCCTGCGAGTAAACTCATTCCACTCTTATCTTTTGAACAACACAACCCTGCCACTCCATGTGCTACAGCCGCAATAGGCTTATGCGCCTTGTTGAAATCCTGCAATAAAGCATTCAGTTCCTTATTATCTACCAGGTCCCACATCGCTCCTCTCCCACCTGCAATAAAGATGGAATCAAAATCCTCGGCACTGGCTTCAGACAACCTGAGCGAGTTTGCCAGCCAATAGACGACATCCTGATCAGCCAATAACTGTTGGTGTTGCTCTGCAGTTGGATCTAAGGTAACCCTGCCGCCTTTGGGTGAAGCGACCTGAACTTCTGCGCCAGCTTCGATAAATGCATAGTAAGGGGCTGCCAGCGTATCAAGCCATAGACCTGTGTTACCTGGCTGATGGTGGGTTGTGGTTACTAACAATATCTTCATAAGCATTTGTTTTTGAAGCAAATACTGCTGCAATAATAATGCCCCGGAGGGATACTCCGGGGCATTGGATTGTTAAAGAACTGCAATTATTTTAAAGCTACTTATTTAAGGTTGCTTAGTTTAAGATTACATATTATGAAGTTGCCTTGTTTTAGGTAGCTTTTTATAAGGCGGCTTATTTTTAAGACGACTTGTTTTAAGATTACTTACTACAAGGCTGCTTATTTTTAAGGTTTCCCTATTTTAAGGTGACAACTACGACAGACGTAGCAGGCAGTTCTACGACAAGGTCATTCCCTTGTTTCTTCGCACCATTGAAAGTTGCAATCTTCACCTTGTCTGGCTTTTCGAAGGTATTGATGTCGGTATATTTACCAGAGGTCAATACTTGACCAGTTGCGGTCTTCCACTGTACATCCTGCAGATTTGCTTTTACAGTGATCTTTTTGGATGGATCCAGGTTCACGAAAGAGATATGCACTGCCCCGGTAGAATCTTTGGATGCTGAGGCATTTACCGCAGGGATGCTTTCGTTACCATTTGTATATAATGGGCTATTCAGCTGAATAGGCAGGTAAGCGGCATCCATGTGTACCTGGAACAGGTCAAATACATAGTAAGTAGGCGTCAGCAGCATTTTTTCCTTGTCGGTCAGGATCAGGGCCTGTAATACGTTTACAGTCTGCGCCAGGTTGGCTAATCTTACACGGTCGCTATGGTTGTTGAAGATATTGAGCGTAGAGGCAGCGATCAGGGCGTCTCTGAGACTATTTTGCTGATAGAGGAAACCGGGGTTTGTGCCTGGTTCCACATCTGTCCAGATACCCCATTCGTCAACAGCCAGTGCTACTTTCTTTTTAGGATCATATTTATCCATGACAGCGGAATGTTTGGTCACGAGTGTGTCCATGAGCAGGCATTTCCGCATTGTGGTAAAGTACTCTTTTTCGTCGAAGTTGGTAGCAGAACCTTTGTGGCCCCAGTCGCCTGGCAGGGTGTAATAGTGTAAGGACAGACCCCACATCATGTGCAGCGGAATATCTCTCATACAAACCTCCGTCCAGTGGTAGTCAAAGTCGCTGGCGCCGCTGGCCATTCTTTTCAGTTTTGCACCCGGATAGTCGCGGGCATAGGTAGCATAACGACGGAACTGGCCTGCATAGAATTCGGGGGTCATGTTACCACCGCAACCCCAGCTTTCGTTACCTACACCCCAGAAACCGACTTTCCAGGGGCCAGGATGACCGTTTTCAGCACGGAGCTTGCTCATTGGGCTTACACCGTCGAAGTTGAAGTACTCTACCCATTTAGACATTTCTTCAACAGTACCGCTACCTACATTCGCAGAGATGTAAGGCTCCGTGTGCAGCAGTTCGCAGAGGTCCATGAATTCGTGGGTACCGAAGGAGTTGTCTTCAGTGACACCGCCCCAGTTGGTATTTACCATTTTAGGACGATCGGATCTTTTACCGATACCGTCACGCCAGTGGTATTCATCCGCAAAGCAGCCACCGGGCCAGCGAAGGTTCGGAATGTGGATCTTTTTGAGTGCATCAACGACATCGAGGCGGATGCGGTCTTTTTTAGGTACGTTCAGTGAAGAGTCAACCCAGAAACCATCATAAATACAATGGCCGAGGTGCTCAGAAAAGTGACCATAGATGTGACGGCTGATCTGGTGATCGGATTTACCAGATACCGTGAGACTTGCTGTGGTTTGTGCCTTTGTAACCTGCATGATCACCAAAAGCAACAGGAAAGTGAGATTCTTTTTCATATACAATTTTCATTAGCGTAATTGCGAAGACGTGGAACGATGGCTAAGATAGAAAAATTAAATGTCAATTGTACAACAATTTTTCACCTTTATATATAAGTATTAATATTCCGTTTAATATAAATGTCCGGTTTGGGCTTGCGTTACATTTGCAGGTATGGAAAAGATCATTTCAAACACACTTACATTGGACGCTACCCCCGAAAAGGTATGGTCCCTTCTCACGGAACCCGGTTATGTAAAACAATACATGTACAATAGTGATCTGGTGACTAACTGGCAGGTGGGTCAGCCTGTGATATTTAAAGGTGATAACCAGGTATTTGTAAAAGGGGTTGCGGTGGAGAACAAACCGTATTCTCTTTTGTCCTATACTGTATTCGACCCCAATGCTAATTATACGGATGAGCCCTGGAATTACCTGACGGTGACATACAAACTGGAGCCGGTGGGAAATCAAACCCAGCTGACCATTACACAGGGAGATTATACAAAGGTACAGGATGGTGAAAAGAGATATGAGGATTCTGCTAAAGCGGGGGGATGGAGCAGTATATTAGAAAAAATCAGGGAGCTGGTGTAAGGCTCAATTTTGAGGAATATCTTACTTTCATGAAAAGTTCCGTCATGAAGGGTGATATTCCTTTTCATTTACCAGATCGTCCTGCGAATGTATTGCAGGCAGCAGCGCTAAAAGAGGATACCATTATTCTTCCATCAGCGGCAGTCAATTCAACGATTACGCAGTGGTTGTTTGACGGTATTTATGTGCGGCATAGTATTCATCAGTTTTCCGATTACCTGTCATTTTCTAAAAAAAATGAAACGGATACAATCAGTCTATCATTTAACATGAAGGGACATACGCTGATCAGGCAGGAAGGGACTTGTTATGATGTGCAGGACCAGCAGCATAATATCATTTATGCGAATGGGTACATGAATACGTTTGAAAATAAATCGCTGGATGCGGAGAATCTGAGTATTGAATTTAGCAGGGAGGCATTTTTGCAATTGACGGAAGGGAGTAATGATACGATGAAGCGATTTGCAGACCGATTACTGGCCGGAGGACCGGTGGTGATGGGTGTACAGTCATTGCCTACAAATGCGGCGATACAGCGGGTCATACAGGATATTATACAATGTAGTTACACGGGGCATCTGAAGAAGTTGTTTTTGTTATCTAAAAGTATTGAGTTGCTGGTTTTGCAGGCGGATGCATGGCACCAGGCTTTTCAGTTTCGGGAGCGGCAGCAGTATAAGAGGGATGATGTGGAGCGGATACATTATGCGCGGGAGTACCTGATTAATAATATGGAAACGCCGCCGAGTTTGTCGGAGTTGTCGAGGATAGTGGGGATCAATGAGTTTAAGTTGAAGAAGAAGTTTAAGGAGGAATTTAATACGACGGTATTTGGGTATTTGGCCGATTATCGTTTAGGCATGGCCAGGAGTTTTTTAGAGGCAGGAAATAAGGCAGTGGGAGATATTGCATATGAGCTGGGATACTCGTCACCACAGCATTTCAGCGCTGCATTCAGGAAGAAGTTTGGGGTGGCGCCGAGTGAGTTAAAGAAATAATTTTTAAAAATATTTGGAGGATTAAAAACAATTCGTACATTTGCAATCCCAATCGCAGCCACATTGCTGCGAAAACGGAAAAAAGCTCTTAAAAATACAAGCGGAAGTAGCTCATTTGGTAGAGCACGACCTTGCCAAGGTCGGGGTGGCCGGTTCGAGCCCGGTCTTCCGCTCAGAGATTAAAAGCCTGATAAGATATCTTATCAGGCTTTTTTGTTTTTAATGCATTCTAAGCTATTAACCGGGCGCAGGGCAGGCTGCTCATAAAAAAACCGCATTTGCCGTAGGCGAATGCGGTTTTTCTTTAAATAAAAAGAGCCTTCCGGTAGGTGACCGAAAGGCTCTCTTAATATGATAGAATCCTTATTTGTACTTAGGATTATAAAGCGTGTTTTCTGGAACATTTACCTCAGGCTTACCAGGATAACGGTGTTTGTACAGTTGGTAGCAACCTCCCAGAACAAAAGACAACAAGCAGAAAATGCTTACATAAAATAAAAATCTGGAAGACGACACCCAGTTATTGGTAAAGTCATTCTTGTTTTCAACAGTATTATTTTCCATATCTAATTATTTCGCATTGCAAACTTACATCATGTCAAATGAAAATCAAAGTAATTTTTTACAATTCCTTTACTCTTTTTCCAAAGTTCTGAAAGTCTTTCTGTTCAGGAAATAATACCTCCAGATCATGATCCCATGAAACACCCCTGTCATACCCAGCAGCTTCCGCTGTGGCAGGGGATGCTTCTCACCTGTATACTTCCTTCGCCAGCGGAGATAATCCACATAAGCGCTGTAAATGGCCGTCATATCTTTGGGCTTTCCTGCTACCAGGCTCTTCACCGCTGCCAGCACATCCAGGAAAAACCGCTGGAAGAGCACGATCCATCTATCATGGGGATGCAGGTTCTTCCACAACATCATCAGGTTATTCCTGAAATTCAGGTACACCTTCCTGGGATTTCCCTGTGGCAGGCTGCCTCCACCTACGTGATATACAATAGATCCAGGACAATAACAGATCCGGTACCCGGCCCGTTTCAGTCTCCAGCATAAATCTACCTCTTCCATATGTGCAAAGAAGTCCGCATCAAACCCTCCAACCTCATGATAACAGGAAGACCGGATAAACAATGCAGCACCCGTAGCCCAGAAAATATCCTGTTCGTCGTCGTACTGCCCTTCGTCCGTTTCGGTCGTATACAGGATACGTCCACGGCAAAAAGTATATCCCAAAATGTCCATCCATCCGCCCGCAGCACCTGCATACTCAAACTCCGGCTTATTATAATAAGCCCTCAGCTTCGGCTGACATGCCGCAATATGATGGTCCCTTCTCATTAATGCGACCACAGGTTCGATCCAACCCGGCTCCACTTCCACATCCTGGTTCAGCAATACATAAATATCAGCATGCACATGTTGCAGGGCTTCGTTATATCCCCCGGCAAATCCATTATTAGTACTATTCTGAATAATTTTTACTTCCGGGAAATGCTCGCGTACAAATTTCACGCTATCATCCGTGGAAGCATTGTCTGCTACGTATAACTGCAAGTTCTCATAAGTTGACCTGCATACGGAAGGCAGAAAATTTTCCAGAAACTTACGTCCGTTCCAATTCAGGATGACAACTGCTACCGATGGTATTCCAGACAAAAGATACTGTATTATACGTGAGTAATATATTTGGCGTTGCAAATATGCGAAAAATACGTTAGTGTATAAGGGGTATTCCTTAAATTCGATCCTCATATGTTCAAACAGTTCATAGGCTGGAAATTCCTGCTGGTTACCGCAGCCGTACTCATCATCGTGGGTACGATCTGGTATGTAAGCAGCCTGGCACGCAAGATCGAAGATGAAGAAACCCGTAAGGTGGCTACATGGGTGGCGGCTAACAGGGAGTTATTACAGGCTCCTGATGAGGCGAACCTCAACCTGGCTGCCGAAATCATTACCAACAATACGACTATTCCTGTAATCATTACTGACCGGGAAGGTCATATCATTGATTCCCGTAATCTGGACACGGTTCGTATTGCGCATGATCCCCAATATATTGAAGATGAACTGACTACCTTCAGGAAGCAACACCGTCCATTTATTATGGAGATCGATACCCGGAACAATCTCTATAACTACATTTATTATGGTGATTCCCTGATTCTCAAACAGGTTCGCTACTATCCATATATACAACTGATGGTGGTGGCGCTCTTTGTGAGTATCATGCTGATCGCCCTCTCCTCTTCTAACCGCGCCGTTCAGAACCTTGTATGGGTAGGGATGGCTAAAGAGACGGCACACCAGCTGGGTACTCCCCTCTCTTCTATAGAAGCATGGATAGAATTGCTCAAGGAAACGGAGGGGAATGAACTGATGGCGACAGAACTGACGAAAGATGTGAACCGCCTGAAACTGATCACGGAGCGATTTTCCAAGATCGGTAGTGTGCCACAGCTGGAAGAGCGGGATGTGATTCACCAGGTGAGTAATATGATGCAGTACATTAAAAAGAGGGCGCCGCAAAAGGTGGTGTTTAACATGCATACACAGGAAAATGAGATGCCGGCGATGATTTCTCCGTCGTTGTTTGACTGGGTGATAGAGAATTTGTTGAAGAATGCGCTGGATGCGATGGAGGGTAAAGGAAGTATTGATATATTTATTGAGAGTCACCCGGCGCATATTATTATTGATATTACGGATACCGGGAAGGGGATTCCAAAGGCTAATTTTGAAAAGGTGTTTAAGCCGGGATTTAGTACAAAGAAGCGTGGCTGGGGTTTAGGGTTGTCATTGGCTAAGCGGATAATAGATGAGTATCATAAGGGGAGGTTGACCGTGAAATGGTCGGAAATTGGGAAGGGAACGACATTCAGGATATGGTTGAGGAAATAAAAAATGGCGGGGTCTGCAGAAAAAGTTCCAATTAAATTTGTTGGTTTTAAAAAAGAATTTAAATTTGCACTCCTTCAAAGCTGCGGAGGTGGCGAAATTGGTAGACGCGCTACTTTGAGGTGGTAGTGCCTGAAAGGGCTTGGGAGTTCGAATCTCCTCTTCCGCACAAAAGGCGAAAAATTACTTTAACAGTGATTTTTCGCCTTTTTTTATTGGGGAAATTATTGGCGTTTAGGTAGTTATAAAGGGGTGATTTTTTAATAAGTATTCGATAACGGAAATGAGTAAATGAATGTGATTGTTAGAAGGTGAATATGGCTATTATGCCTGAATCGAAATAAAGCCATCAAATCTTTGGATCAATAATCAGGCACTTTGCCCAAAAACTGAAGCCATATATGATTCTGATAAAGAGCGTTATAGAAGCCCCAAAGTGACTAAATTACTTAGATCAGGTGGCACACATTTATCACGGCAAATAGTTGCCCGAATCATGAAATCAAGAGAATTTCGCAGTGTGATTGCAGGAAAATTTAAGGTATAAGACGAAATTGATTGTACTGTTATTGATTCTGAGCGTTGTCCTTTCATTCTTCTTCACGACAGAAGTCATTTTTTCACTCCTGTACCACTGTCAATTGCAACCGGGTTTATTAATATTAATAGCAATTTTAAAATAAGAAAATTCCCTTGTTATTTTTTCTAAACGAAGCAGGCAATGGAATAAAGTGTTCTCCATTGCCTGTCGTAGAAAATTTTTACATGCTATTTTTCAGGTTTACTAATTCAACCTGGTACCGATGCCTCCTTCCTTTGCTTTTGCAAGAAAATGGCCTGCCACCGCAATATCAAACACAGCCATTCCCATCGGGTTAAACATGACGGTAGCTGATTCTGCCAGTCTTTGGGCACCATCTGCAGATAGCAGTCCTACTATATTATAAGCTTCTTCTTTTTGCAATCCGTAATGCAGATGCATCATTTCAATATCCGTATTTTCACGACAAACCTCTTCCCAATCATCAACAATAATCATATCAGCATATTGTTTCCACGAAGCCTCATAATCCCTCAGGGAAACATTCAGGTGCAGGGAACCTTTTTTAGGTATGTGATTGATATACGGCTTGTCTGACACAGTGCAGGTTATAAAGATATCGGCATCATCAAATGCTTCCTGCCATGAATTGCAGACTGTAATCTTATCTGTGTATGCCGGCGCAATTACTTCCTTGTCAAATGGTCTTATATCATATACATACAATGCTTCGATATTTTCTTTCAGCATACTGAATATCATATCTGCATGTAACTGCCCAATAGGCCCCAGGCCAGTCATACCCACCTTCAGTCCAGGCCGCAGATTTTTCTCCAACCACAGTTGCAATACCAACCCTGATACGCCAGCTGTTCTGATACCACTCAATAGAGGTGTATTGATAATACTTACTGGCTGACCAGTATCCGCATCATTCAATATGGTGACTGAATGGGCACGTTTGATGCCCTTATCAACATTTTCAGGGAAGCTGGCTATCCATTTAATACCTGCCAGTTCTGTATCACCGCCGACAAATCCGGGCATAGCAATAATCCGGTTCCGTTTGTTGCGATACCGCAGGTAAGGTTTAATGGGCTGGGCAAAATCTTCCTGCGCCATTGCGTAACAGGTTTTCCTGATCACCGTTGCGATTGCAGCCCAATCTATACCCACAGTTCTGATATCGGCTTCATTTAAATATAGCATAATTCAGTAGTTGACTAATAAAGATGTTTCAAAATTGATTTTATCATTCATGCCGAGCGAATAACCCGGTCTGCAAAGCAGAAAATGATGATGTATTAAATAACGGCTGTAAAATTTATAATTCCTGAGTGTACGGAGTATGTCGAGACATCTTAATTCGTAGTCGCCAAATTGCTCTTTGAAATCCAGGATCTCTACATCACCAATAAGATCCCAGAATGCCTTCTTTTCCCCTCCAATGGTGAGCACATTCATCATACAGCGTCTGTCCATCGCATCCGGTGTATAGCGCTTTATCTTTCCCCAAACCGGCTCGTCTTCTTTGGTGATATCCCACTTCAACCAGTTGCGATGCAGGAATAGTATATCTTCTGCAGTATCATGCTGTACCATGGTAAGTCCGTATACCAACCCCTTCCTGCTACCTTCAAATCCCAGTGTACCTACACACCTGGATATCATATTATAAGGTGTTCCAAGCGCTATCCATGCAAACTTGAATGTATCTTTATCTCCCAGCAGGAATTCATAATAATGTTCCCGCTTTTGATTAAAATACATACAGAGATTCAACTCTCTCCAGCATTTTTCTTTATTGATTAATATTTGTCCACTCTCCATCTCTGTTGACTGATAATCGGTTGAGCCGATTATCTGCCATATCGGATTGATCTGTTCAGTGATCCAGAAGTCAGGCCAGAAAATAGTTCCATACGCCTGATACAAAATATCATGAAACAAATAAGCCGGGTCTTTTACACAATTGTTATCTGCATCCAGAAACAGCACTTCTTTAAAGCTGCTATGCATAATGGCAAAGGGTTTTAATGACAAGCCCTTTATATCTGAACTGATATAATCCAGAGAATTTTTACATTCCACCCCTAATTGTGAAAAAGCGGAAATCGTTTCAGGATTTAATTCTGCGCCTGTATACCAGATTTCCACCGGCAACGTACACCCGGTCATTCTCAGCATACTGACATTTACCCATGCACAGGTCATGTAGGTAATCCCACCCGCACATATCACAATACCTTTCCCTTCAAAGTGGCCAGGGTACGGAGGAATTGTTTCTATATGCTCCTGCCAACCTTTCCTCAGTAACGCAATGGTATGTTCATCAGACCGGTAACTGTTTTGTCTGACAAGGTTTTCAGTGAATACATTCATAATAAGGCGGTTAATATTTTTTTGAATTGAGTAGTCTGTTACAGCGTAAGATGTGCTTCCCTATTGGTAGTGATACTCTTTCCCGTATATAAAGCCAGCCCTGTCATCAGTCCTCCTACCAATCCACTGCCTGCTACGATGATCATACCTGCCAGTATACCAAACCTATCCAGCAACCGTCCGTCCGATCGCAGATGGAAATAAATACTGGCACTTGTCCATGCAATAAATCCACTTAAAAATCCCACCCAGAAGCAATTTACCGGCCATTTCCGCCACGTTATCACGATGCCGGTTATCAGCACAGGAACTATAAATATCCACCATGGCAACTGATCTGCAAGTCTTGTGAGCAGAAGTATGGCAAGTAATACAATGCCAGTTTTAAGATTGATATATTTTACTTTAGTATCCATTTCCGTGTTGTGTTTTTCCCGGCTTCTGTCGCCGATATGAAGAATTGCAGCGGATAATAGGAGCCTTTATTCCAGTCAGTGACAAAGTTGTCGTAATACCTGCTTCCCGGATTTCCCGATTCTCCTCCCGGGTAAATGCCCCATGCCTGTGGCCGCTCTCCCAGTTGGACAATCATTCTCCATGAAGGCCCCCAGGTAGCAGAAACAGCGTCAATAGCATCCGGAGCACCAGCTGAGGGCTGTTTTCTTACTCCTAACTTTGATATGTTTAACATATGGCCCATCGATACCTGGTTGTAGTTGCCCCATTGCGGGCCTCCTCTTTTAGCAGCAATGCTGTCACGTAGCTCAATGGCATCTTTAAAAGCGGCATACACTACATCTCCTGCGTCCTCATGCACATTACTTAACTGCTGATCGAAATAATCGTTGTCTGGTTCATGCCGGAGCATCGCCAGCAAGATGTGGTCATCCGGTACGCGGGACTGGAAAGAGAAGCTATGGAATTCGTCCCATGTATAATCTTTGATCCTTTTCCACCAGAGATTATACAATAAAGCCATATTATCATTGAGCGTGTACGTCGCCTTCCAGTGCTGCATACTGTCAAGTGCACGCTGGCCCTGTACAGAAAGCTGCCGCCCCTGCATATATTGCAACAAAACAGGGAGTGTCTCCGCCGAAAAATAGCTAACATTGTCCAGCTGCATCTTCATCATACTTTGCACATTCGCACTATCGGTATGTTCCAGCAATTGCCTGATGCGGTTAGCCCTGTTCTCTGCATAATATCCATTGTAGTAATAAGGGTAGTTATTGTCTGTAGGATGCTGATTGGCAGAAAACAAGATACCATCTGCAGGATTATGTTCCTGTGGCAGACTGTCGGAGGGAATATTGGCTGTATACAGATGTTCACGGGTAGTACCATCCAGTACAAATCTACCCTGTCCTGGCCATTTGACGGCGATGGCTCCCTGATGGTTCACCGCAATATTGCCTGCCTTATCAGCATAAGAGAAGTTTAATACCGGGCAACTGTAATTTTTTATTGCGTCCCTGTAATCCTGGTAATTCTGCGCGCGGTTCAGCTTAATATATGTGAGCACTTCATTGGATGGTATATGCAGGCTCCATCTCAAGGCATGGTTCGCCTGTGTTCCATTTGAACCGGTAAATGAGCCGGAATATACTACCGGTCCCTGGATAGTCTGGTATACAGTATCATAAAACGGCGCCCGGTTACGTCTTTTGATTACTTCAATGCGGTAAGGCAGGTTGATCCATTGTCCATCCATTTCATACTTCCGGTAGTCGTTTGTGATCTTCAGCTTGTACCAGTCCTTTACATCATCACAACCATTGGTAATACCCCACGCGATATGCTCATTGAAGCCGATGATCACTGCCGGTGATCCCGGTACACAAACGCCATATACATTCATTCCGGGAGCAGATAGCTGCATTTCCAGCCAGATAGCCGGCATGCTGAAATTCAGATGCGGATCATTGCATAAGATGGGATATCCTGTTTTCGTTTTTTTGCCTGAGAGTACCCAGCTGTTACTACCTAATTGAGGATTCCATGTATTTGCGTTCAATAATGTGCCTGATGATACAAATGCACTATTCAGGTACGTTGGTTTTTTTTCAAAAGCCAGTGCCGGATTAGGACGACCACCCTTTTCTTTCACGATCGGGCTGATATCCGGCACAATACCAGGAAAATATTTATTGAATTGCTGCTCCCCCATCGACAGCATCAGGTTGGTCATATTAAAATCTTCCTCATAACCGGATAACATGTTACCCATGTTTTTCATGACCAGTACTGTTTTCAGTTCTGTCCAGGGTTCGGGAGGGTAATTGAGCACTTTATACTCCAGTGGCCACTGCCTGTAACCAAGTTGACTGATGTAGGCATTTACTCCTTTTGTATAAGCGCGTATTGCATTGATGGTCGTTGTATCCTGCTGCATCAGCGCCAGGGCTGACTTTGCAGACTCCAGCATACCTATACGGCGTTGTGTACGGTCATAGTCCAGCAACCCTTCATTGACTATTTCAGAAAGCCTTCCTGCTGCCGCATAACTGATAAAATCCATCTGCCATAACCGCAGGCTGGCAGTTACATATCCCTGTGCGAAATACAGGTCCTCCGTATTCTCTGCGAATATGTGCGGTACTCCCCTGTTGTCATAAAATACGTTGACAGGCGCAGTAACACTATATTTGCTGATACCCTTTAAGCTGCTATCTGCTGCCTCATTCTGTACGACGCCTATGAATGGATCCAGGAACTTTCCCAATGGCGGCATTCCGAAAAACGACATTGCAAGTGCATAAGTAAGAATGATCAGGGCGATCAAAGGAAATATAGACTCAACATTGAATCTCTTCATGAATGTGGTATTTAAATTGTAAGCTGGGACTTCCCCGCATAGATCCTGATATCCATAAAGCCCCACAGTATGTCGGCCGTGTACGCCGAACAGGGGAGTGAGTCCTGTACCTGCCGCTCTTCAGCCGTCATATCAGCAAGCGCTACTATCGCTTTCCCGTTGTGCTTTTCTTTCAGGAACAAACAGTTGACAAGTGGTGAGTTTTCCCACCAACCTTTTACATCATACCGCTCACTTCCGTACCATCCGGTATAAACAACCAGCAATGGCACATCTGCCCGGTCCATTCCCTGGCTGACATAATTATTGAAAATACTGGATGCACAGTGCATCAATCCCGTACAAGGACCGAACATGATCCGGGTGTGATCTGAGCCGATAAGACAAAGATCCTGGCGCAGACTAAGGCCAGAGGAGAAAATAATGTTGTCCATAGCAGCATCACCCAGCCATTCCCGGTAAAAAACATCCTTACCCGCATTCTTTTCATCAAATATCAGCACCTTTGTATCCTTCAGCTGTAAGGCATGCCTGACGAAACTGAAATACACATCGATGTTAAGCAGTTTACTACGCACAGCTGAAGAATCCAGGATGATAAATAACTGTTCATGTTTTTTCATTCCTTTTGATGCAAGCCAGTTGTTAGCCCATTCTCTTTCTTCCCTGCTGATGTAAAGTTCTCCCAACCTTGGTTCCTGCATGTAGCTAAACAACTCCCTGCTTTCAGGGAAAATGTAGGCACCTGTTTTCTCCTGTTGCAGGATATGCTTTGACATAGAATATATGGGTAACTGAAGGGTGCCATCTGCTATTAACTGTCCGTATTTATTATGCAGAAATTTCAGGAACCTGTCTTCATGATGCGTAATGCAAATGACAGCATCAAATTCCTCAAAGCGGATCTCTTCCCATTGCAGATCCGTTAGTTTGTCGATATATGGATTATTCTTCAATAATCCTTCATAAAATTTCTGATTCTGCTTGTTTGTGAGGTTGAGATGTAAATGATCAGCATGCAAAAATGACCGCAGATATCTGAACTTGTCAGATTTGATACAGGCATCTCCTAATACTGTATTCTTTTCTTCGTAAAGGATAATCACTTTGGGCAAGCTGGTAATATCCGAATCAGCTGTCACCTGCTGTATCTTTATAAAGGTTTCCTGTTCTTTACCTGGCAATTCATTGCTGATAAAACCCAGCAGCATCTCTGCGGTGTAACTGCTACATGGCAGATTATCCACTTCATTTTTTTCCGTTTCGGCCAGTGTAATTAGTTCTGTTCCGTACTCCCGCTGTTTCAACAGGAGGCAGTTTACCAGCGGAGCGTTGCCCCACCAGGATTGTAAACTGTTGGTATTGTCGCCAGATTTGCCGGTATACACCACGATCCGGGGTGGTTGCATACCTGGGTCTGCATGCATATAATGATTAAAAATACCAGATGCACAGTGCATTAGTCCCGTACAGGGTCCTACCACCAGATTTGTATAGCTGGACCCTATTAAACAAAGATCTTCACGGAGACTTTGCCCTTCGGAAAAGATCATGCGGCTCATCGCAGTGTCACCCAACCACCCTTTATAGAGGTTCCGTTTACCTTGTTTACGCTCATCAAATACCAGCACCTTTGCATCTTTCCTGGCCAGCAATCCTTTCAACATATCAAAATACACCTGGAAATTTAACAGTTTACTTCGCACAGGCGATGCATCCACAACTATATATAGTTCTTCATTTTTCTGCAATCCTTTTGACTCCAGCCAATGATCTGCCCATTCCTGTTCCTCCTTTGAAATATACAACTCGGCCGGTAACGGGTTTTTGAAGTATTGCCTGAGCTCACTCAGTACCGGAAATGCAGCCTGACGGGGTATATCAGCATTCAGCAGGAAAGCTGACATTGAATAAACCGGTATATGACGACCGCCTGCCGAAACCAGTTGCCCATATTGCTGTTCAAGAAATTGCTGTAGCTTACCTTCTTCACTGGCCACACAAATGATCATGTCGTAAGCCTGAAAATTGATATTGAGCCAGTCATCTGCTGAGACACGTTCGACATAGGGGTTATTCTTCAATAATGCTTCAAAGTACCTGCGATGCTTCATCGTGCAGAAATTCACTGCCAGGGATGCCTGGTTGAAATATGTTTTTATATAACGCAGCTTATCGAGTACGATGCAACTTTCTCCCAGTAACTGTAATTCTTCATCATAAAGCAACAGTATATTTTTTATATCGTTGATATCTGTCTTTACAGGCAGATCTAGTTTTTCCTGTATGTAATCAATTAATATTGGTGCGGTGTATGCGCTACTAGCCAGGGTATCATTCAATTCCCGTTCCTGTGGCGTAAGGTCACTCAATTGCAGCAATGTCTTTCTACCATGTTGTTCTTTTAACATCAGACAATTGATCAGTGGGCACTTCCCCCACCAGAAATCCGCATTCCTGTTTTCAGCAGTATACTGACCTGTGTAAGTGATCAATACCGGTACATCCGTCATACCGGTATTCACATAATGGTTAAAAATACCAGAGGCACAATGTAATAAGCCCGTACAGGGGCCGAATACCATTTTGGTATAGGAGCTGCCTATCAGGCATAAATGATGACGAAGGCCATCATCTTTTGAAAAGATCACCCTGCACATCGCTTCATCTCCTAACCACTCGCGATATAGCTGTTCCTTACCCAGGTTCTTTTCGTCAAATGCCAGCAGGCGGGATCCTGGCCGCTGCAACAGGTATTTCAGCACATCAAAATAGACAAATATGTTGATTAGCTTCTCCCTCGTAGAGGAGGCATCGATGACGATATAGAGTTCTTCCCCTTCCCGGAATCCCTTATCACGCAACCAGCTATCTGCCATGGCCCGTTCTGCATCCGTAATGTACAATTCACCCGGCTGGTCCATATCAATACCTGCTAAAAGCTGATCGCTACCCGGGAAGATATAGCGGGACCTGTCTTCCCTTTTCAGCAGCAGGTCTGAAATAGAATACACTTTCCATTGGATCGATGTCTCATATTTTGTATGCAGGAACTCCAGGAACCGGGGTTCATCATACATGATACAGAAAATGGTATCAAATGCATAAAAGTCAATTTCTTCCCAAGCGAGTGTAGTTACGCTATCAATATGAGGATTATTGTGTAGCAATGCCTGGTGAAATATGCTGTTCTTTTTTGCTGTGAAGTTAATATTGACAGACGCACCATCCAGAATAGTTTTAAAGTACCGGAATTTATCAAACCGGGTGCAGCAGTCCCCCATAAAAAGCAATTCCTCTTCATATAACACGAGTACTTTTTCAGGTTTTATTTCATTATTGAAAGTCCGCCCTGAAATAATCTGCAAGGTATGCTGGGTGTTTTTCATAAGGATATTAATTTAAAAATGCTGAAGCCGCGCAATTTTCTTATGACAATAATTAATGATGCCAGCTAATCTTTCAGCATGTTCGTGGATAAAAAAATGCCCGCCTGCCAGGACTTCACTCTGGAACCAGGATTTTGTATAATGGCCCCAGTTTGCAATCTGTTCTACTTTCTCTTCTTCCGTACCCATGATGGCATAAATGGGTGCACTCACGATATAGCGTTCATCTAAACCATGTTCTTCCGCTACCTGGAAATCTGCTCTTAAGATAGGTTCGAAGTACTCGAAATATTCTTCATTTTCGAGGATATCCGGTGGTACACCACCAAGTAGTTCCAGCTCCTTCAGGAAGTTTGCACGATCCATCAGATACCTCTTCTTCTTTTCACTACCGGCATGTGGGCCGATATTGCCACTTACAATGAGGCTGGCGGGTTTACAACCCTTATGCTCCAGCATATGCCCTACTTTCAGTGCCAGGTAGGCGCCCATACTATGGCCATAAATCATGAATGCCGGGCTGTTGAGCTGCTGCAATACCTGGTTGTATATATCATTTGCGGCATCATCAAATTCGATAAGCAGCGATTCAGATAACCGTTTCCCCCTGCCAGGCAGTTCTAATGCTACTATTTCAAAGTTTTTCAACAGCGGTTTTAAAAAATCAAAGGAATAACAATTTCCTCCGGCGAAATGGAGCAGGAACAATTGAGTTTTTTTCATAAACATTAATTTGCTAACATACTTTTCTCATCATGCTGTTCGGCACGGCGGTAGGCTTCAAGGTCTATCTGTGTCAGTTTACCATCATGCATGCTGTAAAGTTTGTGGGCTAATGGGTAATACTTGTCATCATGCGTAATAGCAATAATAGTAAATCCTTCCTGATTCAGCAGTGGTAAAATGACTGTATAGAATTTCTTTCTGAAATAAGGATCCTGATCAGCTGCCCACTCATCCAGGATCAGCAATGGCTTCCTTTCAAGCAGTGCAACAATCAGTGCCAGCCGTTTTCTTTGTCCTGTAGACAGGTCAACTGTGGAAAAACTATTGCCCTCCAGTTTTACCTTTCCTTCCAGCTCAAAGAGGTGGAGATAATTATCCCATTTTTCCCGGTCTGGCGATTCAATAGTGAGGATTTCATTAAACAGATAAAAGTTACTAAAAATAACGGCAAACAATCGTTTATATTCCTCGTAATTAGTTTCATCTATCAACGTATCATTGAAGGCAATAGTTCCATTGTCGGGCATATACAGACTGAGCAGGGCGTAGATGAAGGTGGTCTTACCACTACCATTACTGCCATAAATGAAAATCGTCTCCCCCTTTCTGGCCTCAAAGGTTACAGGTCCTACATGAAAACCTGATGATACCGTATTATATCCAAAAGTGAGTTTACTGACGGTCAGCTTTTCAAAAGGTTCATTAAAACGATGGGTGTATTGCAACGAATCGCGTGTACCTACTTCTTCCAGTTCTGCCCGGAGGCCCAACAGCTGTTCTGCTGCCACTCTTGCCCTTGCAAGTACCGGCAGCTGCACCATGATGGCTTCAATGGAACCCTGCAGATAAAGCAGTGTGAATATAAAACTGACTACTTCAGCCGGTTTGATTTTCAGCAACACACTGAATACAAGCAATACCGCAGTTACCAGCAGGTAGAAGAGCACCTGTCCTATCATCTGGTTATTGATGAAGCCTGCAGATGCCCAGACGCTGTGCTTGTAAGATTCATTGGCATTGGTGCATATCTTTTCCTCGTAGATATAATTCCCTTTAGCCGGCTCTATGTAAATTTCTTTGAAGCCGTTCAGGATACTATTGAAGTTTGCCTGAAATTCATTTTCCAGCCGGCGTGAGCGCTGCAGGTTGGCAATATTTCTCCGCGATGAAATATAATACACCGTTACACCAATCATAGCCACAACCGCTGTAATAGCAAAGAGCACAATGGAAATGGTAGCCAGGTAAACAAAGCAAGACAAAGCGACAATGATGGAAATACAAAAGTCAATAGCATTTAAGGAGGCATTTGTCAATGCCCCCACATCATTCATAATAGCTGTTTGTATGCGGGGTATCCTTCCTACCACCTGCCAGTAGTGTGCCCTTAATACCAGGGACAATATCTGCTTTCGCAGGGTCCAGGTGATGCGCAGGGACAGACTCATACTCGTCAGTGCCAACGCCCTCCTGGACCAGACATATACCAGGATAACAGCCATGAATATGATCACGTATTCTATTTTGATAACAGCGAAGTTATCAGCGATCATAATGCCTATTATCCTGGTTACGCTATTAATAAAAGTGAACCCGCATAACCCTGTCACGACGCCTAACAGCATATACTTCAGGACGCCTTTCCTGCCTGTTACCGGCAATATCAATTTCAGTAATTGCTTCACATTTATTTTGTTAGTTTTTTAAATCAGGCTTACTGGTTACTATCTGCCAATGCCGCTTCCTTCGCCTCACTGCGCTCTTCGAAGTTATACAGGATCTCCTTTTCACCATACAGGCGCTCTGCGATAATGCCACGTTTATGACACTCTTCTACCAGTAAGTTGGATTGTATAATTGGATTGGATTCTTCTGTATATCTCACTGTGCTGATAAATTCCAGCCATGGTTCCTGACCCATTGCATATACATACGCTTCTTTCGGATTGAATACATTGATCAGGTGCATACCCTTTTCAAAGTTAGATCCTGACAGTCTTCTTGACTGATCCTTATCCCTTGCCAGGTCTTCCGTCAACAATGGTCCATATAACCATGTCAGTGGTGCACCATCACATTCCATTCCCAGGAAGATGACATCCACATCCCCGATCACACGGTGTACGTGCTCATACAGTTTACCTTCCACGATTCTGGAATCAGCTGCAAACAAGAAGGTAAAGTCACCTACAGACACATGGAAACAGGTTTTGGTTTGAATGTTCAGGTCACTGTGTTCCCCTGTGAAAGGAATACCTTTAATCACGCAGTTTTCAAAACTGATCTCTTCCATTTCATCTATTTCCTTTACATTCTTAAACCCGGCATGGTTAAATACCATTCTGAGGTTTGGATCCTGCAGGGCACCAGTGGTTGTTCTTGGCACAATGATGTTTTTCACTTTATGTCTTAATGGAAGCAAGGTCTCAAACAAAATATGATCCTGGTGATTGTGTGTGATCAGCACATAGTCAATCTCGTCCGGCAGATCTATATCAGAGAAGTGGTTTACGCTGGACTGGTAACCATAATAACTGATCAGCGGATCTACCAGAATACTGATATCCCTTGTTTCCACCAGGATACATGCATGACCAAAATAACGCATTCTTGCATTGGGTCCGTTATATTTCTTGTAAGTGGGTTGTGACTCCTGTGTAAAGAAAGTATCAAAGAGGGCTCTATCTTCTTCTTTTACGCCCAGCAATGCAGCGATATCGTCAATTGAGCCACCTTCGCGCTTCATTCTGCTCAACGCATCAATACCAGGATGATCAAATGGTACATCCAGGTGGAGTACATTTGGTTCATCAAGACGGGCAGTACTCAGACAGAATGGACGTTCGTCGTTATCTGTGATCCATAATGCGATACTCTGAGAATTTTTGTTATAAAACTCACTGTTGTACAGCAGAGATTCAAAAAACCTGAAAGAAGGGTTATTATTCAGGTCATAGATCAGTTCCACATAGCCCTTAAGAATATCAGGCACTTTCTCATAAAGGGTTTCGAGGGCGTAGCCCTTTGCATGCTTTTTCAGCATTTCATCCAGTTCCTTAATGGCTTCTGCGAATTGAATCAGGTTAGCCTGTTTCTCTGTTGTAGCCACCTTTAGCTTCTTGATGTCTTCTACACGTGGGCGTTTATAATCCATGAACGGGCCACCCAGCATTTTAGGATTCTGCACTGCAGCTGCGTGGATCTGTGGCGACTGAATGTAGGAATTCATGATCTTCAGATGTCTGCCAACTACATTCATAGCGGCTGTAGCGGGTGAAACGAGATGTGACCAGGCATACCATCTGTCAAACAAAGGTTCAATTACTAAGTTTGGTTTAGTGTACCAAATAGTGCTTTTCATGACTGCTAATGTTTAGTTTTAAAAAAAATATGTAAATGCTACAACTTGTCTAATTCCTCCAGCTGCTCCAGGTTAAGTCCCTTATAGGTGAAGTCAACTGGTGTAAAATGTACTTTGTCTTCTGTGCTGAGTTTTTTAATCAGTCCTTCCAGCTGCATGCGGAATAACTCCAGCAGGCGATCAATTGTACTGCGCTCATACTGTTCAGCACTGTATTCAATGGAAATCCTTAGCTGCCCCTCAGCCACCATACAATTGACATTAAGAAGGATATCTCTGACACGATCATCTGGAACTTCCCTACCCTTGTAATCACCTGAGAACTCAAACAACGGTATGTCATTTCCGGCACTTACACCGGAGCCGAAGTCTCCCAGATAATTAAAGGAAATTTCGGGCGAAATAGTATAATCCTTTCCGGTGATATACCTCAGTATTCCGTATCCTATTCCTTTATTGGGTATACGGTGGAGATATTCCTTTACTTCCAGCAGTTGACGGAGGTTATTCTCTCCATCTTTTATAGTCAGTACAACCGGATAGTGTGTAGTAAACCAGCCAATGGTTCTGCTGATATCAATATTCTCTGCAATAGCTTCCCTACCGTGACCTTCCAGCCGGATCACCACGCTGTCCATATTAAATTGCCTGTAGAAAGCCAGACTCAACGCTGCCAACAGAATATCATTGATATCCGTTTTATAGGCTTTATAACATTGGGTCAGCAATAGATTCGTCTGTTCTTTACCGAGCAATACAGAGCTTACCGCACTATCCTTCTTTGTATAACTACCTGCAGGATGATCTGGCTGGAGATGTACCAATGGTGCACTGTCTACAGCAGACCAATAGGATGCTTCTTCCCTGAGCTTATCACTCCATGCATATGCCGTCTGTTTATCCATCCAGTATTTGAAGGAATGGGTTTTTGCCGGCATTGATAACGGCTGCCCGGTACTGTATTGCTGATAAAGGGCTGACAGGTCTTCAAAAATGATGCGCCAGGATACGCCGTCAATAATGAGATGGTGTGCGACCATCAGCAGGCGGTCACCGTCTGTTCCATGGAACAGGGCCACTTTAAACAATGGACCGGCAGACAGATTGAAGGAAGTATGAATCCGGTCATAATGTGCTGCATATGCTGCAGGATCGGTTTCGTTCACAACTTCCAAAGAAAATCCTGCTCCTTCATCTTTACATTCCTGTGTCCATCCTCCTGCAATTTCTGTAAAGACCATGCGTAGCGCATCATGGTGCTGCAGGATCTTTTCAAAAATAGCGGCAATAGCTTTTTCATCCAGTGGTTGCCGACTATACAGCAGGACTGCCTGGTTGAAGTGCTGTTTCTGCCCATTGTCCTGTTCCAGGAAGTATCGCTGAATGGGACTTAACTGCACCTGGCCGGTCACCACGTCCTGTGATATTTCATTTGTATCTGCTGTTACAAAAACAGCCAATTCTTCCAGCACAGGGTTTAAAAGAATATCCTGGATTGCCAGTGTGAAGCCTAACCTCTTCAGTCGTGATATGATCTGGATGGATTTAATAGAATCCCCACCCAGGACAAAGAAATTATCTGTAACCCCTACCGGGCTTTTCTTTAATACGTCTTCAAAAACAGTGACCAGTGCTTTTTCCTTTTCACTCCGTGGTGCCATATAACATTGTACGTCATTCTTTCTGGCGCCAACAGGATCAGGCAGGGCTGCTTTATCTATTTTACCATTTGCTGTCAGAGGTATCTGTGGTACCTGGATAAATGAAGCAGGGATCATGTAGGAAGGCAGTAAATTACTCAGGTACGACAATAGTTTATCTGTGGCAAGGGCGTCATGGGCGGTCAGGTATGCCAGCAATACTCCTTCTCTTGCTATGACGACTGCATTTGTCACACCTTGAAAAGCTAATAACGCATTTTCTATTTCTCCCGGCTCAATGCGATAACCACGGATCTTTAGCTGCACATCTTTCCTGCCCATGAACTCAACGGTACCATCTGGCAGCCATCTACCCAGATCACCAGTCCTGTATATGCGCTCTCCTTTTTTGAAAGCAGCTTCCGTAAATTTCTCCTTTGTCAGTTCCGGTTGGTTCAGGTAAGAAATGGCCAGCCCTTCTCCTGCAATACAGATTTCTCCTACTACGCCGGTAGGACAAAGCTGTCCGTACTTGTCCACGATATAAATCCTGGTATTACCAAATGGCGAACCGAGTGATATTTTGCTGGCAAAATCCTTTAATGAAATGTGATTGATCAGTTTACCTACAGTCGTTTCTGTGGGCCCGTAGTGGTTGTAAACCTGGCATGCCGCGCCTTTTTCCACCAGCAATGCTATAACATCCTTAGTGAGTTGCTCGCCACCAAATATCAGCGTGGTGGACGGTATAAAGGGCTTTTCTCCATCCTGCAATGCCTTCCAGTGAGAAGGAACAATCTTGATACAATCCAGTTGGACAGCGGCCAGTTTTTCAGGATCCATCACGCTGGCTGCCGGGAATATATGGAGGCAGGCACCCAGCATGAGTGAACTGTATATCACCGTATGACCCAGATCGGCAGCTGGTGTGGACATCAGTCCGAATGTGCGGCAATCCTGTATATTGGTCCTTGCTTTGAGACCGTATACATAATCTACCAGGGAGCGATGGCTGATCATTACACCTTTGGGTTGCCCTGTGGAGCCGGATGTATAGATCACATAAGCCGGATCAGCCGGAGCCGGCCCTGCACCTACGCTGATGGTTTCTTCATTGCTGATTTGTATATCGATAGCATAGACATTTCCATCATAATAGTCAATATCGAAAAAGTGATGAGACTCTGTCAACAGTACTTTTACCTCACTGTCTTTCAGCAGGAATGCTTTACGGCCTTTGGGAAAATCGGGCTCTATAGGCACGTAAGCTGCTCCCGCCTTCATAGCGCCAAGTATGCCCACAATCATCCTATCTGAGCGGTCTATTAACAGACCTACCCTGTCACCAGCTGTAATGCCATAATTGCTTTGCAGGTAAGCAGCTATTTCATCGGATTGCCTATCCAGCTCCGCATAGCTCAATGCTTTTGACTCAAACACCAGTGCCGGCGCATCCGGTTTGCTGGCAGCCTGTTCCCGGAATAGGTCAACAATTGTTTTGTCCTGCGGAAATGCTATTGCCGATGTATTGAAGTCATTAAGCAGCTGTTGCTCTTCCTGACCGGTCAACACGGGCAATTGGTAAATAGGGTCGGAAGTATCATTGGCGATAGCTGCTGCCAGCACTTCAAAATTGTCCAGCATGCGTAATGCTGTATGCTCTTTATATATCGTGTTGTTATATATAATACTCAGGTGCAGATCACCGGTAGCTGATTCTGTAAAGAAGAATGTCAGATCAAATTTACTTGGGATATAGCTGTTACCATCATACGTATTTACCTGCAGGCCGTTCATACCTTCAGATACAGCCGGGCCACTATCCCTATGGCGTTGCAACACCACCATTACTTCAAATAGTGGATGACGGCTCATATCCCTTTGCAGATTCAGTTGCTCTATGATCTCATCAAATGGATAGTCCTGGTGTTCATATGCGCCAATAGTGACCTGTTTTACTTTTTCCAGCAGGGATTGATAGCTATCCTGTCCGCTGAACTGGACGCGGAGTGCCAGGGTATTGACATAAAACCCGATCTGATTTTCAAGATCAGCATGCTGTCTGCTGTTAACTGAACTACCGACAATAATATCTTCCTGTCCGGTAAACCTATACAGCAAAACATTCACTACTGCAACCAATCCCATATATAAGGTAACATCCTGTTGTTTTAATACTTCCTGGATCTGCTGACTTAATTCAGGTGACAACCATTTTTTGGCAATACCACCGGTATATGCCTTTATAGCTGGTCTTGGGTAATCGCCTGGCAATGCAAGGATGGGCAATTCACCCTCAAAGCAAAGTTTCCAGTAGTTCCTTTTCACATTTGAGAATGCTTCTTTAAGCTGCACCTGTTGCCATTCCGCATAATCTTTATATTGAATTCTCAAAGGCGGCAATGGATCTGTCACTCCTTGTAAGTGGGCATTATATAAAGCCAGCAATTCCTGTATCATGATGCCAGATGACCCGTCATCACTGATGATATGGTGTAATGCATATGCAAATACCCAATTGTCATCTGACAGATGGAAAAGGGAGGCACGCAACAGCGGTCCTGTACTGAGGTCAAAAGGAGTCGTAAAGATCTCCTGCACGCCGGCTTTCATTTGCTGCTCCTGGTCCTGCTCATTTCTAAGATCCGTATACCCTACCTGGAAGGCCAACTCTTCCGGTGTTAATATAAACTGTCTTGGTTTATCAGATTGATCTTCCCTGAAAATGGTACGCAGGATTTCATGCCGTTGCAACAACCCGCAAAACGCCGCAGCAAATGCATTCCTGTCAAGCACACCTTTAAATGCATACGCCCCAGGAATGTTGTAGGCAGTGTTACTGTCCCTGAAACGGCTGAGGATCCACAGCCTGCGTTGAGAAGAAGAGAGTTCATAGCTTTCAGCCTTCTGAGCTACCGGTATCTCTGCAAACCTCAATTTCCCGGACTCATCTATTAATTTAGCCTGCTCTTCCAGAATAGTGGTATTGAATAAAACACGTAGTTCAATTTTTACTTCAAATTCCTTATAGATCAGAGAGGCGAGACGCGTTGCTTTCAAGCTGTGTCCTCCCAGGTTGAAAAAATTATCTTTTATACTGATCTGGTCTGGTCTCAATGAAAGTACTTCGCTCCATATTTTCTGCAGCACTTCTTCCGTCCTGGTGGCAGGTACAACATATTGTGTAACTGCATTCAGATCCTGCCGTAAAGGATCAGGCAGGGCTTTCCAATCGATCTTGCCATGTACGGTTAAAGGTATCTTATCGAGGATGACGTAATGAGAGGGCACCATATAAAAAGGCAATATTCCCTCAATGTGACTACGGATAGCCTGTACCCCCTGTGATTCACTCCCGGTCATATAAGCCACCAGCTCCCTGTTACCATCAGCGGCAACGATAGTCGTTACGGCTGCAGCAGTGATACCTGTAAAGGAGCATATTGAGGCTTCCACTTCTCCCGGCTCAATCCTGAACCCACGGACTTTCACCTGTTCATCCCTCCTGCCTTGATATGCGATTCTGCCATCAGGCAACACCCGTCCAATATCGCCTGTTTTATACAGGCGTTCTCCGGCATGGAAAGGATCTGCAATAAATTTTTCTGCAGTCAGTTCCGGCAGGTGAAGATATCCAACACTCACACCAACCCCACCTATACAGATCTCTCCCGATACGCCAATGCCACAAAGGGAAAGGTTCGTATCGAGTATATATATACCTGTTCCATTGATAGGTTTCCCAATAGTAACAGGCTGGTGCTGTTCCAGCAATTCCACCATACAACCAACAGTTGCTTCCGTAGGGCCATATTCGTTATAAATCTTAATGGCGGGGTTGATATTCTTCAATATTTCCACATGCCTGAGCAATACCTCTTCACCACCTACAATAGCACAGGCTATATCGGATGTCTGAATATGCAGGCCCTGCAGGAAATTAATGTGGGATGGTGTCAGTTTTATACTGTCAATTCCGCTACTGTTACTGAAAGCATGTGTAAGAATGTCTGCCAGCCCGGCTTCCTGTGGATAAATATATAGTGATGTGCCGCGCACAAGTGGGCAAAATATACTGGTGACCGTAAGGTCAAAGGATAATGAGGTAAACAACCCGAAGTTACCCTGTTGAGCTGTATCAAAGTAATGACCAGCTGCCCACTGGATATAATTGGCGAGGTTACCATGTGTAATGGTACATCCCTTTGGTTTACCTGTTGAGCCGGAGGTAAAGATCACATATGCATAATCTGTTGCAGCTGGTTCATCGGCAGGCTGTGATGGTATTGCCGGAAGCGTATCCAGCTGTACATCCATCGCAAAGATCTGGCCTTCAAAATAAGACAACTCAAATGCATAGGCTGTTTGCGTAAGCAGCACTTTCATGCCTGTCTCACTGATAATCTGCTCCTGCCGGAGGGCGGGGTATGCTGTATCAACGGGTACATATGCAGCTCCAGCTTTCAATATGCCCAGCATGGCTACGATCATATGTGGGGACCTGTCAAGTAAAATACCTACAAGGTCATTTTTCCTCACCTCACATACGTCTGCCAGGTAGCCGGCAAGTGCTGTAGACTGGCTATCCAGTTCCTGATAGGTCAGCTTGTTTTCGCCATAAATCAGCGCTATATTTTCCGGTGAAGTGGCTACCCGCTCATTGAAAAGTGATAACACCGATCTATAGGCAGGGCTTTCGGGACCACCGGTTAATAAAAAGTCTTTTTCTGTAGCAGGTATATATTCCAGCTGGCTGACCGGTAAGTGCGGATTTTCCACGATCGCCTGCAGCAGGCGATTAAAATGCCCGGACAGTGTTTCGATCGTTTCACGATGATAAAGGTCTGTGTTATATTCAATGCTCAGTTTCAGCTCATCATTGTATGCCATGAAACCAAACGTGAGATCAAATTTGCTGACGGTATGTTCACCAGGTTCATACAGGGTTACATGCAGACCATCTGGCTGGGTGGATCCTTTGGCCAATGAATGATCATGGAAATCAACCAATACATCAAACAATGCGGTCCTGCTCATATCTCTTTTCAATGGCAGGGCATCGATCAGTTCATCAAATGGGAATATCTGATGCGAATAGGCCTCTAAGGTCGTATTTCTGACGATCTGCAATAATGATTTGAAGTCATCGTCTCCACTGAAACGGTTTCTCAGAGCGAGTGTATTTATGTAGCAACCTATCTGACCTTCCAGTTCCGCATGGGATCTTCCGGCAACCGGCATACCAACAATAATATCATGCTGATTTGTATAGCGGTATAGCAAAGTATTGAGTGCTGCCAGCAATCCCATGAACAAGGTGCCCCCCTGCTCCTGTGCCAGCTGTTTTATTCCATCTGCCAGGGTCTTGTCAATATTCCCGGTCAGCGATGCTCCCCGGTTGCTTCTTACAGATGGACGTTCCTTATCAGCCGGCAGGTCCAACACAGGCAGTTCTCCTTCAAACTGTTGTAACCAATAATCCTTGTGCTGCAGGATATTATTATTGTTCAATTGCTCACTGTACCATGTGGCATAGTCTTTATATTGTATAGCCAAAGGTGGTAAAGGGGATGCTGTTCCGTTTACATGCGCATTGTACAGCATCAGCAACTCCTTTATCAGAATACTCATTGACCAGTTATCACTAATAATGTGATGTAACGAATAGGCAAAAATATATTTCTGCTCACTGACCTGATACAACGCGGCTCTGATCAGTGGTCCCCTCACCAGGTCAAACGGTGCATTCAGAAATTGTATGATTAAATGTTCTGTTTCCTTCTCATTTAAATCTTTTTCACGCAGGTCATTATATTCCAGTTTGGCAATATGGTTGTCCGTTACATCATACACATACTGCATTACTTTCTTTTCCTCATTCTCTTTAAATACTGTACGCAGTATTTCGTGACGTACTATCAAAGAACGGAAAGCCAGCGTCAATGCTTCCGCATTCAGATCCCCCTCAAATAAATAGGCGCCGGGTGTATTGTATTCAATACTTTCAGGATTCATCTGGTATAATATCCAGAGACGGCGTTGGGAAGAAGATAATGGGTAGTATGTCTGCTGAGGTACAGGTTTGATAGTTACCGGAGATCCATTTGAGAGGTTTTTTCTGAGATAGCTAACCAGCTTTTGCTTATTTGAGCGGATGGCAGCAATTAATTCCTCTCCTATTTCACCTGATGACGCGTCTACCAGGAGGTCATCATTTTTTAATATCAGACGAATATTTGCTTCTCTTAAGGTTTTGATGATGTCATTAACCTCTTTCATGTAATACTTATTAACAATTTAAAATGAGATTTCAAATCAGCTTAAATGATCGTTGTCACTTTAGATGCCGGTGTATCTGTTGATGCTTTCATCCAAAGTATGTTTTGTATTTCGGCAGCGACAGTTGCAATATCCGGGCTATTAAAAAAGGCAGTCATATCAGGCTCGATGCCGAATTGTTCATGAATTTTCCACATCACCTTAATAGCAGCAATACTATGTCCACCCAGTTCAAAGAAGCTGTCGTTTACACCTATTTTCTCCGTATCCAATCCCAGCACGTCGCCCCAGATAATTACCAGGTCCTGCTCTGTCTGATTACGACTACCGACATATGTGGAGCGTTGACGCTGTGCATCATAATCAGGTGATGGCAGGGCTTTTTTGTCAATCTTTCCATTGAGTGTAATGGGCAATTTCTCCAGCGGCATCAACCATGTTGGAATCATGTAGGCAGGCAATCTGCCCAGGAGCCAGGTACGTAGCGCTGCTATATCTATATTTGCAGATCCTGCAACATATCCAATGAGGTTATTCCTGTCAGGGATCACTAATGCCTGTGCAATACCAGGATATTGCTGTATTACCTGTTCTATTTCACCAGGTTCAATTCTGAATCCACGGATTTTTATCTGTTCATCTTTCCGCCCCAGGAAGAGTATATTTCCGTCAGGCTGCCAGCGTCCGAGGTCGCCGGTTTTGTATATCCGCCTGCCTTGTTTAAAAGGATCCGCCACAAACTTTTCAGCTGTCAATAATGGCTGATGGAGATATCCTTTTGCAAGGCCTGAACCACCTATACAGATCTCTCCTGGTACACCTACCGGTACTGGTTGCAAGTGGTTGTCCAGCAGATATACATAATTATTCCCAAATGGGCGTCCCAATGGAATACTATCATAAGAGCTGAGATCAATACGATTGACCAGTTTTCCGATAGTCGTTTCCGATGGGCCATAATGATTATATACCTCGCAGCTTCCAGCACCGGTTTTAATTATATCAAGCACGTCTGCTGTCAGTTTTTCACCACCGAATATCAGGCACTTTGTCGGTGCAAACAATTTTCCTTTGCGTTGTAATGAGGCAAAATGAGAGGGTACGATTTTAAGGCAATCGAGCCTGTTGGCACTCATCTTTTCAGTACTAATTACATCCGCAGTAGAGAACACATGCAGGCATCCGCCAATGAGCAGGGATGTGTAAATGATGGTATTGCCGAGATCCGCTGCGATTGTAGATACCAATCCAAAAGTTTGACAGCTGTCGATATTCGTGCGGCTTCTGATGGCATAGGAATAATCCACCAATGCATGATGACTGATTAATACACCCTTAGGTTTTCCAGTAGACCCTGATGTATAGATACAATAAGCGAGGTCGTCCGGCGTAGTAGATATGACCGGGTTTTCAACAGACCAGGCATCCTGTACGCGGCTAAAGCGTTCCAGTGCTGTTTTATCTATTAATACCTTACTGCCGCTATCCGATAGCATATAACTGATACGCTCAGCGGGATAATCCACATCTATTGGTATGTACGCAGCACCTGCTTTAAGTACAGCCAACAGGGCAATGATCATTTTCTCACCACGTTCGAAGCTGATCGCTACCAGATCATTTGGCAGCAGCTGATAAGTATTGATCAGGTAATGCGCCAGTTGGTTAGCCTGGGAATTCAATTCAGCATAGGTCAGGCTGATGTCTCCAGCTACCAGTGCTGGTTGATCAGGTGTGCGTGCTGCCTGTTCTGCAAATAATGCTGCGACTGTTTTGTCCGCCGGATATTGGACACTGGAACTATTAAAGGTATGCAGCACCTCTTCCTGCGCGGACACGGATAAATAACTGAGCTTGTCAAGTGGTGTTGCCGGTGCCGTCAGTATTGCCAGCAATAGCTGCTCCAGGTGGTCCAGTATCCTGGTAGCGGTATCACTAAAAAATATATCACTGTTATATATAAGTCTTGCATGAATGGTTTCACCCGTAGTCATAAAATCAAATGCCAGGTCATACTTGCTGGTATACTTATTTCCTTCACTATATTCAGTGACTTCGAGTGCTTGTAGTTGTTGTTGCTGTGCATCGCCTGTATGCTCCTGCAGCACTACAGATACGTCAAACAATGGGTGTCTGCTTATGTCACGTTGTAACTTCAGTTGTTCAATCAGCTCATCAAATGGATATACCTGGTGGGAATATGCATCAATGGTTTGCTGACGAACTTTCTCAAGTAGGGACAGATAGCTTTCCTCTCCGTTGAACCGGGATCGCAATGCAATGGTATTTACATAGAAGCCGATCTGCGATTCCAGGTCTATATGCTCCCTGCCGGCGACAGGACTACCAATGATAATATCTTCCTGTCCGGTATACCTATATATTAAAGCGTTGACTGCTGCCAATAATCCCATATACAGCGTAGCATTGTGTTGCTGCAAAAATGGAAGCAGTTTGCCGGCGATATCAGCATGGAATATTTTATGTACACCACCGCCATTATACGTTTTTACTACCGGACGGGGTTTATCGCCTGCGATGCCCAGTATGGGCAGTTCCCCTTCAAATTGCTGCAACCAATAGGAACGGTGTGCCTGCAAATGCTCGCCGGTCAGTTGTTGCACCTGCCATGCCGCGTAATCCTTGTACTGGATACGCAACGGTGTCAGGGCCTCTCCTCCATTGTATAAGTGAAGCAATTCCCGGATCAGTACATTTAAAGAACGACCATCGCTGATGATGTGGTGCATCACGTAATTGAATATCCATTTATCATCAGCTACCTTGTAAACGGCAGCTCTCAACAGCGGACCATCTGCCAGCGAAAAAGGCCGGAAAAAATCTTGCTGTATCAGTTCATGCAACCGGCTGTCCGCCCCGGTCAGATCAGTATAAGCTACCCTGATTGAGCTTTGTGGCAGAATGACCTGTTGTACATTTCCCGGTGTTACTTCACGAAACACTGTACGCAGTACTTCGTGTCTCTCACCCAGGGTTGTCAGGCTATGTTCCAATGCCTGCATATCCAGCTTTCCTTTAAACTCATAGGCCCCTGCTACATTATAGGCTACACTGGCGGCTTCAATGCGGCTCATGATCCATATGCGGCGTTGGGCAGCAGACAATGCATATCCCTGTTGAACAGGAACAGGGGAAATTCCGGTGAATGCCGTAGCAGATGTGGTTGTAAGTACAATTGCCAGGTCTTCCAGCACCGGCCGTGTAAAGATCTCTTTTAATCCTATTTTTATATTCGCATCGCGATACAGCTGACTCACTACTCTTGTCGCTTTTACACTATCGCCACCTGATTCGAAGAAATTATCTTTTACACTGATCCGCTCTTTGCCCAGTACTTTATGCCAGATATCCACCAGGCATTGTTCTGCAGCATTTCGGGGTGCTACATAATCGATACCGGTTTCCAATCCGATACCTGCAGGTGCCGGCAACATCTTTCTGTCCAGTTTACCATTGGCGTTCAGCGGCAGGGAGGCGAGCTGCACATAGTGTGCAGGCATCATATAGGCTGGCAACATCTTCTCCAGGTGTGTTAAGAGGTAAGAAGCATTTAGAGTATCGTCACTTACCACGTAAGCTACCAGTTCTTTTTCGTCGTTTATTCCGGGATGGACAGCTACTGCTGCGGAAATGATTGCAGGGATCTTATGGAGTGCATGCTCTATCTCCCCGGTCTCTATTCTGAATCCACGGATCTTTACCTGGTTATCTTTTCTGCCTACAAATACAATGTTTCCATCGGGCAGCCAGCGGCCAATATCACCACTACGGTACATTAGTTCACCATCGCGGAATGGATTGGGTACAAATTTTTCAGCCGTCAGCTCCGGATGATTCAGGTATCCCCTGGCGAGTCCATCACCACTCAGGCAGATCTCGCCGGCAACGCCTATACCACATTGCTGCAGGTTTTTATCAAGGATGAATACACTATCATTGTTCAATGGCTTTCCTATTGGCAACACATCGGGTTTGCCAGAAATAGGATACATCAGTGAAAAGGTTGTATTTTCAGTTGGCCCGTATGCATGGATGATCTGCAATGCCGGATAGGTATCATATAATTTATACAGGTGTGCCAAAGATGCCCGGTCCCCACCACTTATAATTGCTTTCAGGTTTTCAAATACCGTAATATCTTTATCAATCAGCTCATACAACCATCCACAGGTAAACCACATAGTATCTACGCCTTTTGCACGGATAGTAGCACCCAACAGGCTGGCATCAAGCAATACTTCTTTGGGAGCAAAAATCAATGTACCACCGGTCAGCAACATGCTCCAATATTCAAATGTGGTGGCATCAAAGGAAATAGAACCGGTGGACAATAACACTTCATTGCCGGTAAGCGGAACATAATTGCAGGGGATGATTAACCGCAGGATACCCCGGTGCTCAATCATCACTCCTTTAGGCTGGCCTGTGGACCCGGAGGTATACATAATATAGGCCAGGTCTGTCGCGGTATTAACCGGGGTAGGATTTGCCCTGCTATAATCATTCCTGATACTATAAAAGTTATGCCATGCCTGCTCATCAAAGACTAATCTGCAATGGCTGTCAGTCAGCATGAAATCTATTCTTTCTGACGGGTAATCAGGCGTAACAGGTACATAAGCGCCACCAGCTTTTAATATGCCCAGAATGGCGATCATGAGCTTATCTGACCGGTCCAGGATTAGTCCCACCGAATCTCCTGGTTGAATACCCGCGCTATGCCTGAGATAGTGAGCAAGCTGATTGGTGATTTCATTCAGCGCAGTATATGTCCAGACAGTATCTTCAAATATTACCGCAGCCTTTGATGGTGTGCGTAACACCTGCTCTTCAAATACCTGCATAACTGTACTGTCACGTGGATATACAGCCGCGGTATCATTAAAACCGAACAGCAACTTTTTCCGCTCATTTGCACTGATATAATCCAGTTTACTCAGCGCTGTTTCCGGTGAGGCGATGATGGCGTTCAGCAATTGTTCCAGGTGTTCCACCAGATAATTGGCCATGCCGGCATCATACAGATCTGTATTATACAGCAGGGTTAAGTGGAGATCTTCGGCAGATTCGCTGAAAGTGAATTGAAGATCAAATTTGCTGGTTACAGTTGTATCACTCTTGTAAGGGTAAATTTTTAAATGGTCAATACCGGAATTCTCCATCTGCCGGCTTTCGCTGAGTAATGAAAGTGCCACATCAAACAATGGATAGCGGCTCATATCACGTTTCATTTGAAGATCTTCTACCAGCTGATCAAATGGATATCGCTGATGTGCATAAGCATCTAAAGTGAGCTGACGGGTGGCAGACAGCAGTGCAATAAAGCTATCCTCCCCACTGAACTGTGATCGAAGTGCCAGCGTGTTTACATAAAAACCTATCTGACCATTCAGATCGGGATGCTCTCTACCTACAACCGGGAAACCAACAATAATATCTTCCTGCCCCGAATATCTGTATAGCAGCGTGTTCACAGTTGCCAGCAGGCCCATGAACAAGGTAGCATCCTGCTGTGAGAGTAGTTTTCTGAAACCTTTGTTTGTATAACGATTCAGCGTTTTGTTGATGACACTGCCATTGTATGTTTTTACTGAAGGGCGGGGTCTGTCTGATAACAGTTCAAGTGTGGGTAGCGAACCTGCAAAGCGATTTAGCCAATAATTCCGATCCTGCTGATGATCTTCACTGGTCAGTAGCTGGTACTGCCATGTAGCGTAGTCTTTATATTGAATACGCAGGGCCGGAAGAGTTTCATTTCCTTTATAGTATTCCAGGAGCTCCGTGATCAATATTTCCATTGAAACGGCATCACTGATAATGTGATGCATCACATAGCTGAAAATCCATTGATGGTCCGACAACTGGTATAAACCAGCTTTCAGCAATGGTCCCCTTGTAAGATTAAAAACGTGCGTGCTATCCTGTTCCAGCAGATCACTGACTCTATCCGGTTGATCCCGCAGGTCAATATAAGACAGGTTAAAAGCGTATGCAGGTAATATTAATTGCCGGGTTTCATCACCTTCACTTTCCAGGAAAATGGTACGTAATATTTCATGGCGGGCAATCAACCGGGTAATACTTTCTTCCAGACGTTCCTTGTCTACGTTACCTTCGAAGACATAGGCGCCTGGAACATTGTAGGCTACATTACCATCTTCCAGCTGACTCAGTATCCATAAACGCCGTTGTGAAGAAGAGAGAACATAGCTTTCCTGCAGTTCTGCCAATGGTATCGGTACATATGAAGTTTGACCTGAAGCCCTTAATAATAATGCCTGGTCTTCCAGTACAGGGTTTTCAAAGATATCCTTCAACGAGATCTTTACTTCAAATGTTTTATATAACTGACTCGTTAGGCGGATGGCTCGTAAGCTGTGACCTCCTGACAGAAAGAAATTGTCTTTTACACTGATCTTTTCACGGTTCAATCCAAGCAGCTCACTCCAGATGTCTGCCAGCTGCTGTTCCGTTTCATTGCGTGGCGCCACATACATCGTTGCTGTAGCGACTTCCGGTGATGGTAACTGTCTGCGGTCTACCTTGCCATTTGCTGTCAGCGGCAGCGATTCCAGCTGGATATAGTATGAGGGCAGCATGTAGACCGGCAACTGGCTACCCAGCCACGCGGATAATGCCGGAATGTTCAACGTGGTGTCAGATGTGATATAGGCTGCTAACTCCTGTTCATATACGGTTACAACTGCTGCATTGATAGCTTCATGCTTTTCCAACGCATGTTCAATTTCCCCTGTTTCTACACGGAAGCCACGGATCTTAACCTGGTCATCCCGGCGACCTGTAAATATGATGGCGCCATCTGCCTGCCAGTAACCCGTATCGCCCGTACGATAAAGACGATCGCCTTCGACAAACGGACTACTGATAAACTTTTCTGCTGTCAGCGATGCCTGGTTCAGGTAACCTATTGCCACTCCATCTCCTCCCACACAGATCTCCCCTCTTACGCCAATACCACATAGCTGACCGGCATTATCCAGGATATATGCACGGCTGTTACTGATCGGATAACCAATTGGGATGATATCTGTAGCATTGCCGATCTCATAGGTCAGTGAGAAAGTGGTATTCTCAGTCGGACCATAACCATTGACGATGTGCAGAGCAGGATAGGCTTCACGCAGACGTGCGATGTGCGGACCGGAAAGTTTATCTCCACCGGCTACCACAGTCTGTAAGCCCTGGAATACAGACAGGTTGCTGTCAATCAGTTCATGCAGCCACCCTGCAGTGAACCACATGGTGTTTACTCCCTTTCCCTGTATTTCATCAGCCAGCAGAGAAGCATCCAGCAGCGTATCACGGCTGATCATCACAAGCCGGCCGCCACTCAGCAGCATACTCCAGTATTCAAAGGTGGTCGCATCAAAGGAGAGCGAACCTGTACATAGTAAAGTTTCATCACCACTCAGTGGTACATAGTTGCAGGGGATCACCAGCCGCAATACACTCCGCTGGGTGACCAGCACGCCCTTCGGATGACCGGTGGAACCGGAGGTATACATCACGTATGCCAGGTCTGTAGCGGCATTGACTTCCGCAGGAGTGGTAACCGGGGTGGTAAGATTTTCCAGCTGGATATCCAGGGCAAAAATGTGACCTGTGTAATAGTCCAGGCTGAACAGATAATCACTCTGTGTGATCAGCACACGTGCACCCGTGTCTTCCAGCATGAAGGACTTGCGGGTATCGGGATAGGATGGATCGATGGGAACGTAAGCACCTCCCGCCTTCAGGATGCCAAGGATGGCGACCAGCAGGTCGGCTGAACGGTCGGCCATAATACCTACCAGGTCATTGCGGCCTATACCGTATTCCTCACGCAGGTAGTGACCTAACCGGCTGGAACGTTCATCCAGCTCTTTGTAGGTATAAACCTGTGTTCCATATATGATAGCTACCTTGTCCGGGGTTTGTCTGGCCTGGGCCGAAAATACAGCTGCCAGGGAACTGTCTCGCGGATAAGGAACAGTAGTATGATTGAAAGTTGTTAAAAGTTGTTCCCGTTCATTTGCGCCGATGTAATCGAGTTGCCATAATGTGGTAGCAGGAGCAGCGATTACTGACAACAATAACTGTTCGAAATGATGTAATAAACGCGTTGCTGTATGCCTATCATAAATATCACTGTTGTAGACAAGATCTGCACGGATACCTCCATCTGATTCTGTAAAATTGAAGGCCAGGTCAAATTTACTGATTGTCTCAGCAGCCGCATCATAGCTGTTAATCGACAACTCACCAATGACAGGCGATAAAGACTCCATGTTCTGCAAAACTACAGATACATCAAACAGCGGATGACGGCCTGAATCCCGTTGTAATACCAGTTCATCTAACAATGCGTCAAAAGGATATGACTGGTGTGCATAGGCATCCAGCGTCAGCTGACGGGTATTACTCAATAAGGATAAAAAACTATCCTTACCTGTAAATCGGCTACGAAGTGCCAACGTGTTCAGATAGTTACCTAGCTGACCTTCCAGGTCTGCATGTTCACGGCCTGCGATCTGGCTGCCGATAATGATATCTTCCTGGCCGGAGTATTTGTATAGCAACACATTCACAGAGGCCAGCAGTCCCATGAACAGGGTTGCATGCTGTTCGTGTAATAACTGACGGAGCTGGTCGGTCTGGTCACTGCCCAAAAAACCGCTGACGATCCCACCTGCATAGGTTTTTATACCTGGACGGGACTTTGCACCGGATAACTCCAGCACAGGGAGTTCGCCGGATAACTGTTCATGCCAGTAAAGACGGTCCGCTTCCTGCAGGTGCTGCGACTGCCATTCACTATAGTCTTTATATTGAATGCGCAGTGCAGGCAGGTCATTATTTCCTTTGTATAGTTCCAGCAGCTCATTGACCAGTATCACCACGGAAACACCATCACTGATGATGTGGTGCATCACAAATCCAAGGATCCATTGCTGATCAGTCAACTGGTACAGCGTTGCGCGTAATAACGGACCACAGGCAAGGTCAAAAGGTGCCAGAAAATCGTGCTTCAGCAGCCTGTCCACATCAGTCGTAGTACCGCGCAGATCGATCTTCTTAATGGAGAAATCAATACCGGGTAGTATGAACTGGCGCACCTCTTCCGCTTCAGGGAAAACAGTACGCAGAATCTCATGACGGGTGATCAGTGCATTGAACGCTCCTTCTAATCTGGCAACATCCAATGGCCCATTAAACTCATAGGCAGCAGGCACATTGTAAGCTACATTACCATCTTCCAGCTGACTCAGTATCCACAAACGCCGTTGTGAAGAAGAGAGAACATAGCTTTCCTGCAGTTCTGCCAATGGTATCGGTACATATGAAGTTTGACCTGAAGCCCTTAATAATAATGCCTGGTCTTCCAGTACAGGGTTTTCAAAGATATCCTTCAACGAGATCTTTACTTCAAATGTTTTATATAACTGACTCGTTAGGCGGATGGCTCGTAAGCTGTGACCTCCTGACAGAAAGAAATTGTCTTTTACACTGATCTTTTCACGGTTCAATCCAAGCAGCTCACTCCAGATGTCTGCCAGCTGCTGTTCCGTTTCATTGCGTGGCGCCACATACATCGTTGCTGTAGCGACTTCCGGTGATGGTAACTGTCTGCGGTCTACCTTGCCATTCGCTGTCAGCGGCAGCGATTCCAGCTGGATATAGTATGAGGGCAGCATGTAGACCGGCAACTGGCTACCCAGCCACGCGGATAATGCCGGAATGTTCAACGTGGTGTCAGATGTGATATAGGCTGCTAACTCCTGTTCATATACGGTTACAACTGCTGCATTGATAGCTTCATGCTTTTCCAACGCATGTTCAATTTCCCCTGTTTCTACACGGAAGCCACGGATCTTAACCTGGTCATCCCGGCGACCTGTAAATATGATGGCGCCATCTGCCTGCCAGTAACCCGTATCGCCCGTACGATAAAGACGATCGCCTTCGACAAACGGACTACTGATAAACTTTTCTGCTGTCAGCGATGCCTGGTTCAGGTAACCTATTGCCACTCCATCTCCTCCCACACAGATCTCCCCTCTTACGCCAATACCACATAGCTGACCGGCATTATCCAGGATATATGCACGGCTGTTACTGATCGGATAACCAATTGGGATGATATCTGTAGCATTGCCGATCTCATAGGTCAGTGAGAAAGTGGTATTCTCAGTCGGACCATAACCATTGACGATGTGCAGAGCAGGATAGACTTCACGCAGACGTGCGATGTGCGGACCGGAAAGTTTATCTCCACCGGCTACCACAGTCTGTAAGCCCTGGAATACAGACAGGTTGCTGTCAATCAGTTCATGCAGCCACCCTGCAGTGAACCACATGGTGTTTACTCCCTTTCCCTGTATTTCATCAGCCAGCAGAGAAGCATCCAGCAGCGTATCACGGCTGATCATCACAAGCCGGCCGCCACTCAGCAGCATACTCCAGTATTCAAAGGTGGTCGCATCAAAGGAGAGCGAACCTGTACATAGTAAAGTTTCATCACCACTCAGTGGTACATAGTTGCAGGGGATCACCAGCCGCAATACACTCCGCTGGGTGACCAGCACGCCCTTCGGATGACCGGTGGAACCGGAGGTATACATCACGTATGCCAGGTCTGTAGCGGCATTGACTTCCGCAGGAGTGGTAACCGGGGTGGTAAGATTTTCCAGCTGGATATCCAGGGCAAAAATGTGACCTGTGTAATAGTCCAGGCTGAACAGATAATCACTCTGTGTGATCAGCACACGTGCACCCGTGTCTTCCAGCATGAAGGACTTGCGGGTATCGGGATAGGATGGATCGATGGGAACGTAAGCACCTCCCGCCTTCAGGATGCCAAGGATGGCGACCAGCAGGTCGGCTGAACGGTCGGCCATAATACCTACCAGGTCATTGCGGCCTATACCGTATTCCTCACGCAGGTAGTGACCTAACCGGCTGGAACGTTCATCCAGCTCTTTGTAGGTATAAACCTGTGTTCCATATATGATAGCTACCTTGTCCGGGGTTTGTCTGGCCTGGGCCGAAAATACAGCTGCCAGGGAACTGTCTCGCGGATAAGGAACAGTAGTATGATTGAAAGTTGTTAAAAGTTGTTCCCGTTCATTTGCGCCGATGTAATCGAGTTGCCATAATGTGGTAGCAGGAGCAGCGATTACTGACAACAATAACTGTTCGAAATGATGTAATAAACGCGTTGCTGTATGCCTATCATAAATATCACTGTTGTAGACAAGATCTGCACGGATACCTCCATCTGATTCTGTAAAATTGAAGGCCAGGTCAAATTTACTGATTGTCTCAGCAGCCGCATCATAGCTGTTAATCGACAACTCACCAATGACAGGCGATAAAGACTCCATGTTCTGCAAAACTACAGATACATCAAACAGCGGATGACGGCCTGAATCCCGTTGTAATACCAGTTCATCTAACAATGCGTCAAAAGGATATGACTGGTGTGCATAGGCATCCAGCGTCAGCTGACGGGTATTACTCAATAAGGATAAAAAACTATCCTTACCTGTAAATCGGCTACGAAGTGCCAACGTGTTCAGATAGTTACCTAGCTGACCTTCCAGGTCTGCATGTTCACGGCCTGCGATCTGGCTGCCGATAATGATATCTTCCTGGCCGGAGTATTTGTATAGCAACACATTCACAGAGGCCAGCAGTCCCATAAACAGGGTTGCATGCTGTTCGTGTAATAACTGACGGAGCTGGTCGGTCTGGTCACTGCCCAAAAAACCGCTGACGATCCCACCTGCATAGGTTTTTATACCTGGACGGGACTTTGCACCGGATAACTCCAGCACAGGGAGTTCGCCGGATAACTGTTCATGCCAGTAAAGACGGTCCGCTTCCTGCAGGTGCTGCGACTGCCATTCACTATAGTCTTTATATTGAATGCGCAGTGCAGGCAGGTCATTATTTCCTTTGTATAGTTCCAGCAGCTCATTGACCAGTATCACCACGGAAACACCATCACTGATGATGTGGTGCATCACAAATCCAAGGATCCATTGCTGATCAGTCAACTGGTACAGCGTTGCGCGTAATAACGGACCACAGGCAAGGTCAAAAGGTGCCAGAAAATCGTGCTTCAGCAGCCTGTCCACATCAGTCGTAGTACCGCGCAGATCGATCTTCTTAATGGAGAAATCAATACCGGGTAGTATGAACTGGCGCACCTCTTCCGCTTCAGGGAAAACAGTACGCAGAATCTCATGACGGGCGATCAGTGCATTGAACGCTCCTTCTAATCTGGCAACATCCAATGGCCCATTAAACTCATAGGCAGCAGGCACATTGTAAGCTACGTTTCCACCTTCCAGTTGACTCAGTATCCACAAACGCCGCTGTGCTGAGGACAATGTGTAACTTTCCTGTGGTACAGCTGCAGGAATATGTTCAAATATTGTGTGTATACCGGTATCTACCAAACCTGCCTGATCTTCCAATAAAGGATGATTAAAGATATCTTTCAGGGATAACTTTACATCAAATGTCCGGTAAAACAGGCTCAATAACCGGGTAGCCTTCAGGCTATGCCCACCCAAAAGGAAGAAGTTATCATTTACACTTATCTTCTCTTTGCTGATGCCCAGTATATCACTCCAGATAGCTACCAAGGCTGCTTCTGTTGCCGTACGTGCACCCATATACTGTGACAGTGAAAAACTATCCGGAACTGGTAATGCTTTACGATCTGTTTTTCCACTCGCATTTAATGGCATGGCATCCAGCTGCATGAAGTAAGCTGGTACCATATATGCCGGCAGTATGGCTGACAGATAAGTGCGGATCTTATTCCATTCCAGTACTTCCCTACCAGTTACATAAGCGATCAACTCATTTTCGCCGTCGTTTCCTTTACGGGCTATCACCGTTGCTTCATGGATATCCTCATATTGCTGTAAGGCATGCACGATCTCACCCAGTTCTATCCGGTAGCCACGTACTTTCACCTGGTCATCTTTACGACCTGCGTATACGATCAGTCCATTTGCGGTACGGTAACCAATATCTCCTGTATGGTAAAGACGACCATCTGAAATAAAAGGATCTGTTGTAAATTTCTCTTCCGTCAGCGCTGCATTATTCAGATAGCCACGCGCCAGTCCATCACCCCCTATACAGATTTCACCTCTTACACTTGTCGGCAACACTTCATTATCTGCACCTAAAATGTATAACTGTGTATTCCATATCGGACGCCCGATCGGGATGATCACTTCTTCTGCCCGGGTAGCATAATAACTCACATCTATAGATGCTTCCGTAGGACCATACAGGTTGTGTAAGGGTATGTTTACCAGTTCATACCATAGTTCTACTGTGGCTGGTGTCAGTGCCTCGCCGCTGGCAATCACCATCCGGACACTTTTCAATAAAGCCGCATCTACAACAGAGCCCAGGAAGCTGTTAAGCATAGATGGTACAAAATGAAGACAGGTGACAGCCTCCCGGCTGATCAGTGATAACAACCGCCCGGGGGAAGCAACATCTTCTGCAGGACATAACACTTCTGTTGCTCCTACGCATAATGGCAGGAATATCTCCCAGACTGATACATCAAAAGTGAAAGATGTCTTTTGAAGAATAATATCATTGCTACCCAAACTATATTCACGCCACATCCAGTTCAAACGGTTCACTACGCCACGATATTCCAGCATACAACCTTTTGGACGGCCGGTTGAACCTGAAGTATAAAGCACATACATCAGATCACGGCTGGTGGTGCCGGCTGTAAATGCTTCCGTACTGTATGCTGGCAGTGCTGCCTGCAATTGTGCAAGTGCAGCTGCAGTCAAAACAACTTTACATTTACTGTCTGATACAATATATTGCCGGCGCTCTTCCGGAAAAGCCGGATCGATAGGCACATAAGCACCTCCCGCCTTCAGTACACCGATCAGACAGATCAGCTGCCATTCGCTACGTTCCAGTTGCACACCTACAAGGTCGCCGGCACTTATACCATATTCTTTACGCAGGTATGCACCCACCTGGTTCGTGATCCCATCCAGCTGACTATAGCTCAGACTTGTATCGTTGTATTTTACAGCAGGATGATCTGGTCTGATCAATACCTGTTCCCGGAAAAGGTCTATGATCGTTTTATCTGCCGGGAACAGATGATTAGTATCGTTAAAACCATATACCAGCTGCTCGCGCTCTCCCGGCAACAAATAATTCAATTTGCGTAATGGAGTCGCCGGCGCTGCCACCACTGCTGATAGCAATTGTTCAAAATGCGCAACTAACCGCTCTATCCGTGGAGCCTGGAAGATATCAGGGCTGTAGGTAACACTCACCTGTATGCTATCCTCGTCTTCTGTAAAATCAAACTGAAGATCAAATTTACAAGTGATATGGATGTCATCCTTAAACGGAGTAATACTAAGGCTTCCTGTATGTTGTTCTTCTATTTCATTATGGAAAACTACAAATACATCGAACAGCGGATGACGACTCATGTCGCGATGTAAACGCAACTCATCGATCAGCGAATCAAAAGGATATACCTGGTGTGCATAAGCTTCCAGGGTCTGCTGATGGATCATTGATAACAATGAATCAAAGCTATCCGATCCATTGAACCTGGAGCGGAGTGCCAGCGTGTTTACATAAAACCCGATCTGCTGTTCGAGCTCCATTTGTTCACGGCCAGCTACAGCAGTACCTATAATAATATCTTCCTGGCCCGTGTACCGGTATAATAAGGTCTTTACCGCGGCCAACAAACCCATAAACAGGGTTGATCCGGCTGCATTGACCAGTTGTTTCAGTTGGCGGCTAAGGTTAATCGATAATTGTCTTTCTACTTTAGCCCCGGAATAGTTTTTTATCAGCGGACGAACCTTGTCTGTAACAAGATCCAATACGGGTAATTCTCCTTTAAATTTGTCCAGCCAGTATGCACGGTGCGCTTCTAATGCTGCACCGCTTAACTGCGCCGCCTGCCAATCTGCATAATCCTTATATTGGATACGCAACGGTGGTAATGTGCCCCCACCATTATATACATGCAATAGCTCCTGTATAAAAACGCCAATTGACCAACCATCGCTGATGATGTGATGTATGACAAAACTGAATAACCACTTGCCTGCTGACAACTGATAAAGGCGGGCCCGCAATAACGGGCCACTAGCCAGGTCAAATGCATGGTTAAAGTCTGCTACCAGCAGCGTATCTGCTGCGGCCACATGATCCTGGTAGTGAACTTTAAAATCAATTGAAGGCAGAATATATTGACGTACCTCCCCCTGTTCATCTTCACAGAATACGGTACGCAGGATTTCATGACGTGCTATCAAAGTATTAAATGCTCTTTCCAGTGAATTGCTGTCAAGCGAACCACTCAATACATACGCACCTGTAATATTGTAGGCTATACTCCCTTCTTCCAGCTGACTTAGTACCCATACACGACGCTGGGCAGCTGACAATGGATAACTGGATTGCGCCGGTATAGCTGGAATATGAGTAATGAAGGATTCATTTGTTTCCTGCTGTGTATTACTAAGTACAAACTCAATCAGCTCCTTTTTCCGTGCTCTTATTCTGGCAACAAGATCTTCACTTATTGCAGTGCCATTGGTAAAAACTTTTAATTCTCCCTTCTCCACCTTGAGAAGAATATTGTTATCTGTTATTTCCTTTAATAGGGTATTCATGTGGATCTCTTTACCTGTTAGTTTTTAAATATCGATCTGTGTCAGGGTTTCCGTATTCTTTGTCTGCTTATGTTGACTCAGGATAAACTCTATCTGGCCGGCCAAATGCTCAATTGTGGGTTCCTTAAATATGTTCTGCAAATTGATACGTATCAGGAAAGTGGTATGTATTCTTGAGATGACCTTGACTGCTTTTAAACTATGTGCCCCCAGATCGAAAAAGTTGTCTCTGACACCTATTTTATCTTTGCTTATCCCCAGCACTTCACTCCAGATTTCCACCAGGCCGCTTTCTGTTGCGTTACGTGGTGCTACATATGCGGTAGCAGTGCGCAGCATACTACCATCCTGTGGAATGGGTAATGCCTTACGGTCTGTTTTTCCGCTGGTATTTAATGGCATGGCATCCAGCTGTACATAGTAAGAAGGCAACATGTAAGCTGGTAATATACCTGCCAGATAACTACGGATCGATTCCATTTCAAGCGTTACACCTGCTGTGATATATGCGATCAACTCATTTTCACCGTCGTTTCCTTTACGGGCTATCACCGTTGCTTCATGGATATCCTCATATTGCTGTAAGGCATGCACGATCTCACCCAGTTCTATCCGGTAGCCACGTACTTTCACCTGGTCATCTTTACGACCTGCGTATACGATCAGTCCATTTGCGGTACGGTAACCAATATCTCCTGTATGGTAAAGACGACCATCTGAAATAAAAGGATCTGTTGTAAATTTCTCTTCCGTCAGCGCTGCATTATTCAGATAGCCACGCGCCAGTCCATCACCCCCTATACAGATTTCACCTCTTACACTTGTCGGCAACACTTCATTATCTGCACCTAAAATGTATAACTGTGTATTCCATATCGGACGCCCGATCGGGATGATCACTTCTTCTGCCCGGGTAGCATAATAACTCACATCTATAGATGCTTCCGTAGGACCATACAGGTTGTGTAAGGGTATGTTTACCAGTTCATACCATAGTTCTACTGTGGCTGGTGTCAGTGCCTCGCCGCTGGCAATCACCATCCGGACACTTTTCAATAAAGCCGCATCTACAACAGAGCCCAGGAAGCTGTTAAGCATAGATGGTACAAAATGAAGACAGGTGACAGCCTCCCGGCTGATCAGTGATAACAACCGCCCGGGGGAAGCAACATCTTCTGCAGGACATAACACTTCTGTTGCTCCTACACATAATGGCAGGAATATCTCCCAGACTGATACATCAAAAGTGAAAGATGTCTTTTGAAGAATAATATCATTGCTACCCAAACTATATTCACGCCACATCCAGTTCAAACGGTTCACTACGCCACGATATTCCAGCATACAACCTTTTGGACGGCCGGTTGAACCTGAAGTATAAAGCACATACATCAGATCACGGCTGGTGGTGCCGGCTGTAAATGCTTCCGTACTGTATGCTGGCAGTGCTGCCTGCAATTGTGCAAGTGCAGCTGCAGTCAAAACAACTTTACATTTACTGTCTGATACAATATATTGCCGGCGCTCTTCCGGAAAAGCCGGATCGATAGGCACATAAGCACCTCCCGCCTTCAGTACACCGATCAGACAGATCAGCTGCCATTCGCTACGTTCCAGTTGCACACCTACAAGGTCGCCGGCACTTATACCATATTCTTTACGCAGGTATGCACCCACCTGGTTCGTGATCCGATCCAGCTGACTATAGCTCAGACTTGTATCGTTGTATTTTACAGCAGGATGATCTGGTCTGATCAATACCTGTTCCCGGAAAAGGTCTATGATCGTTTTATCTGCCGGGAACAGATGATTAGTATCGTTAAAACCATATACCAGCTGCTCGCGCTCTCCCGGCAACAAATAATTCAATTTGCGTAATGGAGTCGCCGGCGCTGCCACCACTGTTGATAGCAATTGTTCAAAATGCGCAACTAACCGCTCTATCCGTGGAGCCTGGAAGATATCAGGGCTGTAGGTAACACTCACCTGTATGCTATCCTCGTCTTCTGTAAAATCAAACTGAAGATCAAACTTGCATGTAACATGGTGATCATCTTTATATGGGGTGATACGCAGGTTACCATTGTTGTTTGTCAAACGATAATCTGATTCATTATGGAAAACTACAAATACATCGAACAGCGGGTGACGACTCATGTCGCGATGTAAACGCAACTCATCGATCAGCGAATCAAAAGGATATACCTGGTGTGCATAAGCTTCCAGGGTCTGCTGATGGATCATTGACAACAATGATTCAAAGTTATCTGATCCATTGAACCTGGAGCGGAGTGCCAGCGTGTTTACATAAAATCCAATCTGTTCTTCGAGATCGATATGTTCACGGCCAGCTACAGCACTTCCTACGATGATATCTTCCTGGCCCGTGTACCGGTATAATAAGGTCTTTACCGCGGCCATCATACCAATGAACAAGGTTGACCCGGTGGCATTGACCAGTTGCTTCAATTTACGGGTAAGGTCAATAGACAATTGTTTTTCTACCTTAGAACCGGCATAGCTTTTTATTAGGGGACGGACCTTGTCTGTAACAAGGTCCATTACAGGTAATTCTCCTTTAAATTTGTCCAGCCAGTATGCACGGTGCGCTTCTAATGCGGCACCGCTTAACTGCGCCGCCTGCCAATCTGCATAATCCTTATATTGGATACGCAACGGTGGTAATGTGCCCCCACCATTATATACATGCAATAGCTCCTGTATAAAAACGCCAATTGACCAGCCATCACTGATGATGTGGTGTATAACAAAACTGAATAACCACTTGCCTGCTGACAACTGATACAGGCAGGCACGTAACAATGGACCACTGCTCAGGTCAAAGACATAGTTGAAGTCTGCTATTAACACATCATTTGCTGATACAACGTGATCCTGGTAATGAAGTTTAAAATCAATTGAAGGCAGGATAAACTGACGTACCTCTCCTTCTTCATCTTCACGGAACACGGTGCGCAGGACTTCATGACGGGCGATTAAAGTTTTGAATGCATCTTCTAATAATGCAGCATCCAATTGTCCTTCAAATTCATAAGCGCCCGGAATATTGTATGCTACACTTCCACCTTCCAGCTGGCTCAATACCCATATGCGACGCTGGGAAGAGGATAATACATAACTACTTTGTACCGGCGCTAACGGTATCCCTGCAAAGGCGGTACGTGTTGAACCCGACAGTAACAACGCCTGTTGTTCAAGCTCCGGGTACGTAAAGATTTCACGGATACCAACCTTCACCTCAAAAACCTGGTACAGCTGACTCACCAGCCGTGCTGCTTTCAGACTATGACCACCCAGTTCGAAAAAGTTCGAATGGATACCAATCCGGGCTGCATCTATGCCTAACAACTCACTCCATACATGTACCAGTCCCTGTTCGACTGCTGTACGTGGCGCCACATAGCCTTCACCGCTTTCAATCTCTTCCCCATCCATTGTCACCAGCAGCTGACGGTCTACCTTTCCATTATGGTTCAGTGGCAGCGCTGATACACGGATCATTCGCTGTGGAACCATGTAGGAGGGCAAATGCGCTCCCAGGTAACTTCGTAGGCCTGATAACGAACTCCCAACTATATATGCATGTAATTCTTTATTGCCATCTGCTCCTGTTCCCGTTAAGACTACTGCTGCACTCACCCCTTCATGGCTTTGCAGCCGCGCGGTAATCTCTCCGATCTCTATTCGGTAACCCCGGATCTTCACCTGGTCATCAAATCGGCCCAGGTATTCTAATTCCCCACCAGCGAGAAAGCGCACCTTATCACCACTACGGTATAAACGTTCTACTCCCCTGTTTACAAATCTTGCACTGGTCAGTTCTTCACGGTTCAGGTAACCTCTGGCTACACCGGCACCTCCTACATACAACTCACCGGCTACGCCTCTGGGTACCGGCTGACCATAACTATCCAGTACATAACATCTCAGGGTCGGAATCGGACAGCCGATATTGCTTACACCTGCATACAGATCAGACAATGACAGCTCCTTGTAGGTTACATGCACTGTTGTTTCTGTAATGCCATACATATTGATCAGCCGACAGGATGGATAACGCAGTTTCCATGGTAACAGGTTACCTGGTGACAAGGCCTCTCCTCCAAAAATTACATATCTTAACTGGTGACAGTCTTCCCCATTATCGGCCTGCTGCAGATTGTAAAAGGCCGAAGGTGTCTGGTTCAGGACTGTTACACCTTCTTCTCTTAATAAGATTAAAAACTGTGATGGATCACGGGCCACCAGGGATGGCACTACTACCAGTTTGCCGCCATACAGCAATGCGCCATACATCTCCCATACTGAAAAATCAAAGCAATACGAGTGGTACATTGTCCATACATCAGTACTATTGAAGTCATACAGTGGATGTTCGGTGAACAATAATCTTACTACGTTGTAATGTGCTACTACCACTCCCTTCGGGTTGCCTGTGGTACCGGAGGTGTAGATCACATAGGCAATATCATCCGGATGATTAATATTTTCAGGATTCTCTTCGCTATAGTCACAGGCTGCTGCCAATGCTGTTTCATCCAATAAAAACCGGCTGCCACTGTCTGTTAAAATATAATTGATCCGGTCAGAAGGATATTCTACGTCAACAGGTACATAACCTCCTCCAGCCTTCAGCACACCCAGCATACCAATCACCTGATCTACACCACGGTCAAGCACCATTGATACCAGGTCATTGCGACCTATGCCATGCTCTCCACGCAGGTAATGCGCCAGCTGATTCGCACGCGCATTTACCTCATGGTAGGTCAGCCGGTCAGTTCCGTTCACTACTGCCAGCTGATCTGGCGTTCGGGCTACCTGTTGTTCAAAAAGAGATACCAGCGTTGCTGCTTTGGGATATTCTTCATCACCTCCGGCCTGCGCTATTTCACCCAGGTAATCCAGCCGGCTGATCGCTGCAGCCGGAGTAGCAAGGATAGCTGTCAGTAATTGCTCCAGGTGAGATAACAGTTGTAAACCTGTGGACGCCGTGTAAATATCACTGTTATAAATTAGTTCTGCTCCTAATCTTCCACCGGATTCTATAAACGTAAACTGCAGATCAAACTTGCTGGTCAGCAACACATCCTCCTCATACGCCTTCACTTTTACATCCACCGACTGGCTGTTCCATACAGCTGCATAATCCACATCCTGCTGTAATACCACTACCACATCAAACAATGGATGGCGGCTTGCATCCCGCTCTAAATACAGCTCATCCACCAAAGCATCAAAGGGATAAGACTGATGTGTATAACCATCCAGAATCTGCTGACGGACTTCTGATAACAAACCACGGAAATCTCCATCTCCACTAAAACGGCTCCTGAGTGCCAGCATATTCACATAAAACCCTATCTGATCTTCCAGGTCGATGTGATCACGACCTGATACAGGGCTGCCTATGATGATATCTTCCTGACCCGTATAACGATATAACAAAGCAGTGACCAGTGCCACCAGGCCCGAAAATAAATTCTGTGATGATAACTGTTTTAAACCCTGGTAAAGGTCATCTCTCAGTAAATGGCTGATCTTACCTCCATGGTAAGTCTTCTGGGCCGGACGCGGTTTATCGCCCAGCAATTCCAGCACCGGCATCTCTCCATAAAAGCGCTCGTGCCAGTAAGTACGGTCAGCCTCATGCAGGTGCTGGGCCTGCCAATCGCTATAATCTTTATACTGGATACGCAATGCGGGTAAGGAGCTTCCACCTGTATACAGGTGAAGTAATTCCCTGATCAGCACACTCATGGACCAACCATCGCTGATGATGTGGTGCATCACAAACCCCAGTACCCATTGACGATCTGCCACCTGGTACAGCGTTGCACGTAGTAATGAACCATTCGAAAGATCAAAAGCTTCCACATAATCCTGCGTCAGCAAACTATTTAAGTCAGCCGGCGTGCTACGCAGATCAATATAATTAATCGTAAATGCTATACTTGGTTGTATAAACTGACGCACCTCTCCCTGACTATCTTCACGGAAAAAAGTACGCAATATTTCATGACGCGCGATCAGTTCATTCAAGCACTGTTCCAGTTTAGACACATCCAGGTTACCTTCGAATATATAAGCAGCCGGTATATTATAAGCAACGTTTCCGCCCTCCAATTGACTTAATATCCACAAACGGCGCTGTGCTGAAGACAAAGCATAACTTTCCTGCACGCCTACCTGTGGTATCTGTATGAAAGTTTTGGGTACACCTATATCGATCAGTTTAGCCTGTTCTTCGAGTACCGGGTGACTGAATAAATCCTGTAATTCTACTTTTACACCAAATCGCCTATGCAAATGTCCTACAAGACGCGTTGCTTTCAAACTGTGACCACCCAACAGGAAGAAGTTGTCCTTTACACTTATTTTATCTTTACTTACATCCAGTACTTCACTCCATATCTCTGCTATTCCCCACTCAATATCATTACCCGGCGCAACATAATCTTTTCCAGCACTTAAACCATCTGGTAATGGCAAGGATCGTTTATCTACTTTGCCACTGGCATTTAATGGTAAGACAGGAAGCTGTATGAACTGGTTCGGTATCATATACTCCGGTAACTGGGTGATCAACCATGACCTGATGCTTTCTGCCCAAAGCTCTTCATTACCACTGATATAAGCAACCAGCATACTTTCGCCATGCCTGTCTGTGTGCACAATCGCTGCTGCCGCTGTTATGTCTGTATATTGTTGTAAAGTCCGTTCAATCTCACCCAGCTCTATCCGGTAACCACGGACCTTTACCTGTTCATCTCTACGGCCGGTGAATGAGAGCACCCCATCCGGCAACCAATACCCGATATCACCTGTGCGGTACATGCGTTCTCCTTCCCTGAAAGGATCAGGACAAAACTTCTCAGCCGTCAGTACCGGATTATTCAGGTATCCTTTGGCTAGTCCACGGCCTGCTATGTATATCTCACCAGGTACACCAACAGGTAACAGGCGGGCATTTTCATCTAAAACATAGATGCGGGTATTAGCTATAGGGCTACCTATTGGCACTGTATCGCTACTTACTGCTGTAGCATTAAATGAAAACGTAGTAGCACAAATACTGGATTCCGTAGGTCCATAAGCGTTAATATATTTCCCGGTTTGTGAGAATGCTACCGCCTTGTCAAGGACAGCTGCTTCTCCAGCAGTCACCAACCGTTTTAAGGATTGAATATTAGGTATGGAGAGCAGTTTGACTATAGCAGGTGGCAAGGTTGCTAACGCGATATGCTCATCAGTAATATATTTTTCCAGCGTTGCCGGTTGTTTTTTCTTTTCTTCTTCAATGATACACAATACTGCTCCTGCGGCCAATGCAACAAATATTTCAGATACTGAAGCATCAAATGAAGGCGAAGCAAACTGTAAATGTTTTTCTCCTGCTACTGCCCCAAATAAATCCTTCTGGGCGTAAATGGTGTTAACAATCGCTTCATGGGCAATCATCACTCCTTTGGGATTTCCGGTGGAGCCAGAAGTGTATATCACATAGGCAAGATCCATGTTGCTGATAACAATAGCCGGGCTGAATACCGGTGTATCAATAGTATCCATCTGAAGGTCCATGACAAACATGCCACCCTCAAAATAGTCAAGATCAAATATGTAATCTGTCTGGGTCAATAAAATGGCCGCCTGAGTATCCTTTAAAATATATTTTTTGCGAGATGCCGGATAAGCCGGATCTATTGGTACATATGCAGCACCACTCTTTAATATACCCAATATGGCAACGATGAGTTTTTCAGATCTATCCAGCATAATGGCTATCAGCTGATCTGCCCCCGCAGCATAATTCTCTTTCAGATAATGGGCGAGCTGATTAGCACGCTCATCCAGCTCCCTGTAGGAAAGGACTGTTTTGCCAAATACCACTGCTGCTGCATCCGGCCTTATTTCAGCCTGTGTTTCAAAAAGGCTGACGATATTACTGTTGTCAGGATAAGCAATTGCAGTATTATTAAAAGTAGTCAGCAACTGCTGTTGTTCAGCAGTATGCAGGTAATCCAGTTCATTAATCGGGGCGGATGGATGAAGCAGGATGTCTGAACAGAGCTGTTCAAGATGCCTGAGTATCTGCAAGACCAGTTTTTCAGGATAGATATCAGTGTTATACACACATTCTACTTCCAATCCATTGACATTTTCAAAAAAGTCAAACACCAGGTCAAAGCGGCTGGTATCATTCCTTACGCCCTCATAACTTTTTATTTCCAACCCGTTTAGAAGGTTCTGTTCCAACACATTTGCATCTCCGTTCTGCAGCATCACTTCCACTTCAAAAAGTGCATTGCGGCTCCGATCATGCGATATCTGCAACTCATCCAGCAGTGTATCAAATGGTAATAACTGGTGAGCATTGGCTCCCAATGTACGCTCACGTACATATGACAACAGTGCGGTAAATGTATCCTGGCCTTTAAAACGGGAACGGATCGCCAATGTATTTGCGTACAATCCTATCTGTTCTTCGAGATCAATATGATCCCTGCCTGCAATAGGGGATCCGATTATAATATCTTCCTGGCCGGTATAGCGGTATAATAATACATTTACTGCTGCTACCAGTGTCATAAACAGCGTAGCATGCTGCTCATTGGCCAACTCTTTTAACCCATTGTATAATGTTTGATCTATTTTTTTATGTATTCTGGCGCCAACATAGGTTTTTATCGCAGGACGGGTGAATGTGCCGGGAATATCCAATACTGGTAATTCTCCTTTAAACTGATCCAGCCAGTAAGGACGATGATTTTCCAATGCAGCGCCACTCAGTTGTGTTGCCTGCCACGTGGCGTAATCCTTATATTGTATACGCAATGGCGATAATGCGGCTGTTCCATTGTATATCGCTAACAGCTCCCGGATAAAGACGCCGATAGACCAGCCATCACTGATGATGTGGTGTATAACAAAACTGAATAACCACTTGCCTGTTGACAACTGATACAGGCAGGCACGTAACAATGGACCACTGCTCAGGTTAAAGACATAGTTGAAGTCTGCCGTCAGCGCATCATTTGCTGATACTACGTAATCCTGGTAGTGAAGTTTAAAATCAATTGAAGGCAGGATAAACTGGCGTACCTCTCCTTCATCTTCGCGGAACACGGTGCGCAGGACTTCATGACGGGCGATTAAAGTTTTGAATGCATCTTCCAGGGCGACCTTATCCAGCGAACCTGTGAACACGTATGCGCCTGTAATATTATATGCTACACTTCCACCTTCCAGCTGGCTCAATACCCATATACGACGCTGGGAAGAGGATAATACATAACTACTTTGTACCGGCGCTAACGGTATCCCTGCAAAGGCAGTACGTGTTGAACCCGACAGTAACAACGCCTGTTGTTCAAGCTCCGGGTACGTAAAGATTTCACGGATACCAACCTTCACCTCAAAAACCTGGTACAGCTGACTCACCAGCCGTGCTGCTTTCAGACTATGACCACCCAGTTCGAAAAAGTTCGAATGGATACCAATCCGGGCTGCATCTATGCCTAACAACTCACTCCATACATGTACCAGTCCCTGTTCGACTGCTGTACGTGGCGCCATATAGCCTTCACCGCTTTCAATCTCTTCCCCATCCATTGTCACCAGCAGCTGACGGTCTACCTTTCCATTATGGTTCAGTGGCAGCGCTGATACACGGATCATTCGCTGTGGAACCATGTAGGAGGGCAAATGCGCTCCCAGGTAACTTCGTAGGCCTGATAACGAACTCCCAACTATATATGCATGTAATTCTTTATTGCCATCTGCTCCTGTTCCCGTTAAGACTACTGCTGCACTCACCCCTTCATGGCTTTGCAGCCGCGCGGTAATCTCTCCGATCTCTATTCGGTAACCCCGGATCTTCACCTGGTCATCAAATCGGCCCAGGTATTCTAATTCCCCACCAGCGAGAAAGCGCACCTTATCACCACTACGGTATAAACGTTCTACTCCCCTGTTTACAAATCTTGCACTGGTCAGTTCTTCACGGTTCAGGTAACCTCTGGCTACACCGGCACCTCCTACATACAACTCACCGGCTACGCCTCTGGGTACCGGCTGACCATAACTATCCAGTACATAACATCTCAGGGTCGGAATCGGACAGCCGATATTGCTTACACCTGCATACAGATCAGACAATGACAGCTCCTTGTAGGTTACATGCACTGTTGTTTCTGTAATGCCATACATATTGATCAGCCGACAGGATGGATAACGCAGTTTCCATGGTAACAGGTTACCTGGTGACAAGGCCTCTCCTCCAAAAATTACATATCTTAACTGGTGACAGTCTTCCCCATTATCGGCCTGCTGCAGATTGTAAAAGGCCGAAGGTGTCTGGTTCAGGACTGTTACACCTTCTTCTCTTAATAAGATTAAAAACTGTGATGGATCACGGGCCACCAGGGATGGCACTACTACCAGTTTGCCGCCATACAGCAATGCGCCATACATCTCCCATACTGAAAAATCAAAGCAATACGAGTGGTACATTGTCCATACATCAGTACTATTGAAGTCATACAGTGGATGTTCGGTGAACAATAATCTTACTACGTTGTAATGTGCTACTACCACTCCCTTCGGGTTGCCTGTGGTACCGGAGGTGTAGATCACATAGGCAATATCATCCGGATGATTAATATTTTCAGGATTCTCTTCGCTATAGTCACAGGCTGATGCCAATGCCGTTTCATCCAATAAAAACCGGCTGCCACTGTCTGTTAAAATATAATTGATCCGGTCAGAAGGGTATTCTACGTCAACAGGTACATAACCTCCTCCAGCCTTCAGCACACCCAGCATACCAATCACCTGATCTACACCACGGTCAAGCACCATTGATACCAGGTCATTGCGACCTATGCCATGCTCTCCACGCAGGTAATGCGCCAGCTGATTCGCACGCGCATTTACCTCATGGTAGGTCAGCCGGTCAGTTCCGTTCACTACTGCCAGCTGATCTGGCGTTCGGGCTACCTGTTGTTCAAAAAGAGATACCAGCGTTGCTGCTTTGGGATAATCTTCATCACCTCCGGCCTGCGCTATTTCACCCAGGTAATCCAGCCGGCTGATCGCTGCAGCCGGAGTAGCAAGGATAGCTGTCAGTAATTGCTCCAGGTGAGATAACAGTTGTAAACCTGTGGACGCCGTGTAAATATCACTGTTATAAATTAGTTCTGCTCCTAATCTTCCACCGGATTCTATAAACGTAAACTGCAGATCAAACTTGCTGGTCAGCAACACATCCTCCTCATACGCCTTCACTTTTACATCCACCGACTGGCTGTTCCATACAGCTGCATAATCCACATCCTGCTGTAATACCACTACCACATCAAACAATGGATGGCGGCTTGCATCCCGCTCTAAATACAGCTCATCCACCAAAGCATCAAAGGGATAAGACTGATGTGTATAACCATCCAGAATCTGCTGACGGACTTCTGATAACAAACCACGGAAATCTCCATCTCCACTAAAACGGCTCCTGAGTGCCAGCATATTCACATAAAACCCTATCTGATCTTCCAGGTCGATGTGATCACGACCTGATACAGGGCTGCCTATGATGATATCTTCCTGACCCGTATAACGATATAACAAAGCAGTGACCAGTGCCACCAGGCCCGAAAATAAATTCTGTGATGATAACTGTTTTAAACCCTGGTAAAGGTCATCTCTCAGTAAACGGCTGATCTTACCTCCATGGTAAGTCTTCTGGGCCGGACGCGGTTTATCGCCCAGCAATTCCAGCACCGGCATCTCTCCATAAAAGCGCTCGTGCCAGTAAGTACGGTCAGCCTCATGCAGGTGCTGGGCCTGCCAATCGCTATAATCTTTATACTGGATACGCAATGCGGGTAAGGAGCTTCCACCTGTATACAGGTGAAGTAATTCCCTGATCAGCACACTCATGGACCAACCATCGCTGATGATGTGGTGCATCACAAACCCCAGTACCCATCGACGATCTGCCACCTGGTACAGCGTTGCACGTAGTAATGAACCATTCGAAAGATCAAAAGCTTCCACATAATCCTGCGTCAGCAAACTATTTAAGTCAGCCGGCGTGCTACGCAGATCAATATAATTAATCGTAAATGCTATACTTGGTTGTATAAACTGACGCACCTCTCCCTGACTATCTTCACGGAAAAAAGTACGCAGTATTTCATGACGCGCGATCAGTTCATTCAAGCACTGTTCCAGTTTAGACACATCCAGGTTACCTTCGAATATATAAGCAGCCGGTATATTATAAGCGACGTTTCCGCCCTCCAATTGACTTAATATCCACAAACGGCGCTGTGCTGAAGATAAAGCATAACTTTCCCCGACAGCAACCACAGGAATTTGTTCAAATGTTGTCCTCACGCTGGCATCTACCAGATTTGCCAGATCTTCCAATATAGGATGATGAAAAATCTCTTTTAGCGAGATCTTCACCTCAAATAAGCGGTGTAACTGACTGATTAGCCGGGTTGCCTTCAGGCTATGGCCGCCCAGCAGAAAAAAGTTATCATTGACACTTATTTTATCAGAGCTCAGGCCTAGTATCTCACTCCAGATATTTACAAGGGTTGATTCTGTTGCTGTACGAGCGCCCACATACTGTGTCAGTGAAAAACCATCCGGAGCTGGCAATGCCTTGCGGTCTGCTTTGCCACTTGCATTTAAGGGAATGGCATCCAGCTGCATAAAGTAAGCCGGTATCATATACGCCGGCAGGATACCTGACAGGTGTGCACGGATCTTATTCAAATCAAGTTTTTCCGCACCTGTTACATACGCGATCAATTCATGCTCACCATCATGTCCCTTCCGCGCGATCACCACCGCATCATGAATGTCAGCATACTTTTGTAAGGTATGCGAAATTTCACCCAACTCTATCCGATAACCTCGCACCTTCACCTGGTCATCTTTACGACCTGCATACACTACCAGTCCATCTGCTGTACGGTAACCAATATCTCCCGTACGGTAAAGACGGCCACCGTTTATAAAAGGATCTGCTATAAATTTCTCTTCTGTCAGCGCTGCATTATTTAAATACCCCCTCGCCAAGCCATCACCTCCTATACAGATTTCACCTTTCACACCAACAGGCAATACTTCGTTATCAACGCCTAAAATATGTATTTGGGTATTCCAAATAGGGCGCCCGATTGGAATGATGACATCTCCGGCATGTGTAGCATAATAACTGACTTCAATTGATGCTTCCGTAGGACCGTATAAGTTATATAATGGTATGTTTACCTGCGCATACCAGCGATCAACTGTTGCCGGTGTCAATGCCTCACCACTCGCCATCACCATCCGGACACTACTTAGTAAGGAAATATCAATATCATTATTCAGGAAATTATTCAGCATTGACGGCACAAAGTGCAGACATGTAATTTTCTCCATGGTCACCAGCGATAATAAACGCTCCGGGGATGCCACATCTTCTGTTGGACACATCACTTCTGTAGCACCGATACATAACGGTAGAAATAGCTCAGAAACAGATACATCAAAAGTGAAAGAGGTTTTCTGAAGAATAACATCATTGCTGTCCAGACTAAATTCGCTCCACATCCAGTTAAGCCGGTTCATCACGCCACGTGACTCCAGTATACAGCCTTTCGGACGACCTGTTGAACCTGACGTGTAAATTACATACATCGGATCCCTGCTGGTCGTACCGGCTACATACCCTTCAGTACTATAAGTATCTAATGCAGCACGCAGCGCTGTCAGCAGCTTTGCATCCAATACCACTTTACATCCGCTGTCTGAGACAATATATTGCTGACGCTCTTCCGGGAAAGTCGGATCAATAGGTACATAAGCACCACCAGCCTTTAGCACACCGATCAGGCAGATCAGCTGCCATTCACTACGCTCCAGTTGTACACCTACCAGGTCGCCTGCACCAATACCATATTTCGCACGCAGATAAGCACCTACCTGGTTGGTAATTGCATCCAGTTCTCCATAGCTGAGACTCGTTTCTTTGTATTTGACAGCTGTGTGATCTGGTCTGATCAACGCCTGCTTCTTAAATAGGTCTATAACTGTCTTATCTTCCACGTAGGGATGACGCGTATCATTAAACCCATGTACAAGTTGCTCCCGTTCGCCGGGCGTAACAATACTGATCTGCTTAATAAGCACTGCCGGATTATCAATTACCTGTGATGTAATATAAGAAAAGGCCTGATAGAACCTGACAACGGTATCCTTCTTATACAAATGCGTCGCATACTCAATTTCAACATAACCATCATCGTTAGTACCAGCTGCAAAGTTGAAACTAAGATCCAACTTGGCATTCACGTTGTCCAGGTCAAATCTGTTACTACCGGATAAATAGGTACAGATATCCTCCATGACAATACCTGCTGATTTACCCAGCTCTACCGGTGGATTTTGTTGTACCACCATCAATACATCAAATAGCGGATTACGGCCAGCATCAATGATAACAGGTGCCAACTCAATAATCTTGTCCAATGGATAATCCTGAAATTCAAAGGCCTGCCTGGTTTGCCTGGATACCGCTTCCAGGTGCTCCTGGAAGGTATGACCGCTATCAACCTGCGTCCTTAAAGGGACTGTATTGACATACAGGCCCACCTGGTCTTCCAGCTCATGATGATTACGGCCCGAAACAGGTGTTCCGATAACGATATCCTGCTGACCTGAAAATTTGTTCAGCAGGATGCTGAGTGTAGCATGAAAAAAGTTAAAAACTGTAGTACGATGTTCCTTACAGAATTCACGGATATGGGCATATATTTCGTTATTCCAGTAAAAGCGGCTAATGGCTCCTGAAAAACTTTTTATTACCGGGCGTGCAAAATCTGCTGGTAATTCCAATTGCGTACTATAATCTTTAAACTGCTGTTCCCAATATCGGGGAGCCAGCTCATTTATCTGTCTGGTATGCCATGCAGCATAATCCCTGTATTGGATATGCAAAGGTTGGTCGGTCGGGAATTGACCACTGTTAAAGGCTGTATAATAAACCATCAGCTCGCGCAACATCAATGCTACCGACCAGCCATCACTCACAATATGATGAACTGTCAGGAACAAGGCATATTCACGGTAAGCTATCCGGTACATATCTGCTCTAATCAAGGGTCCTTTTTCCAGGTCGAACTGAGAGTGAAACATTGCCTGGTACTCCTGATAAATAAACTCTTTTATACCAACACCGGAAGATACATCTTCATACCTGATAGAAAACGGTAATTCATCCAACACAAATTGCCTGGGCACCAGGTCTACTTCTTTAAAAACAGTGCGCAGGCTCTCATGTCTTTTCAATATTTCCCTCAATCCCTGTTCTATCACCAGCGGATCTATATTCCCTTTGAGGTGTAATCCTACTACAATATTATATGTACTGTTACCACCCTCCTGTTGAGATAATAACCAAAGTCTTTTTTGAGCAGCTGACAATTCATAATGCTCCTGCCTGTGCAGTGAAGTCACAGGTGTATATTTAATACTATCCGCATATGACTGCAGATAAGAAAGTAGTTCGCTTTTATTTTCTTTGACAGTAGTCATCAACGCTTCTGGCAAGCGATTGGTTTCACCCGTTAATCTCAAACGTTCTCCATCTGCCACGGGGACTACCTTATATTCTTTAAGTGCTGCGATAATTTTTGGGGCATTCATATAATAACTTCGTTATCTGAATTTTGTACATTTTTTAACCAAAGCATGTTTTCCAGTAAACCAGCAAATGCTGACACAGAATCATTCTCCAGTGCCATAGCCGTACTGATGCTTAAGTTCAACTCTTTATTAACAGTATTGATCAGTTCCATCAGCTGTAATGAATTTATTCCAAGATCCGTTAAAGCCAGTGAAGCCTGGTCCGGTGATAAAGCAGGCATACCGTTTTTCACTTCTATGTGGTGCAATAAATATTTTACAAGTTGATCATGATCTGGCCTGAGTAAGACCAGCTGAAGAAAAGACGGGTTCACTGTCCTGGCACCTGGTTTACCAAACAATTGCTTTTTTGTTCCAATAATTCTGAAACCACCGTTCCTGTACCAATTACCACAGGCTGTACGTTGGAGCTTCCCACTAGTCGTTCTGGGAATGCTAAAGGGAGATGTTAAAATAATGTCGTCAGGCGTGACACCAAACTGGCCGGCCATCAGCCTTTCAATAGCATTTATCCGCTCTGTGACGTTTAATTGGGGTATTGCAGTTCGCTTTATTTCAACTGCAACAGCTATCTGCTCCTTGTCACTATCTAAAGAAAATACGGCTATCCCATTTGCTGCAATATCTTTGCTGTTGTCAGCAATCGCTTGTTCAATATCGTTTGGATATATATTCTTTCCCCTTACTATCAGCATTTCTTTCAATCGGCCATGGATGTACAATTGTTGCCCGGATATAAAACCCAGGTCACCCGTACGGAAATATTGCCGGCCGCCAGATTCATAAAAACAGTCGGTATTATCCTGCTGCCAGTAGCCACTGGTGACACTATCACCGGCTATACAGATTTCTCCTTCCTCCAGTTCACCACACACCTGCTTTGTTGTTACACCCATAATTTTCACATCCATACCAGGCAATGTTCTTCCTGAGCTGACCAGTTGTTTACCATGGTGGAAGATTACGTTTACTTCTTCCTGGGGGGCAGTGGCAGCTACCAGCAATGTTGCTTCTGCCAGACCATAACAGGGATAAAATGCTGCGCTTTTAAAACCAGCAGCTGCAAAATGATCTGCGAAACGAAGCATAGTAGCATGTTTAACTGGTTCAGATCCGTTATATGCTACCTTCCAATGTGACAGATCCAAAGCCTTCAGGCTATCTGCAGGTATTTTCTCCACACACAGATCGTAAGAAAAATTGGGTCCTCCACTATGGGTCACTTTATAACGGGATATTCTATCCAGCCAATGATGTGGCTGTTGCATAAAATCAGCAGGTGGCATTAGCACACAGGTACAACCCGCATATATCGTATGCAGGATATTCCCAATCAATCCCATATCATGGTGAAATGGCAACCAGGATAAGATAACCGCATCTTCGTCACATCCAAATGCATCTCTGATTAATTCCTGATTATGCAAAAGGTTCTTGTGGCTGATCACTACACCTTTGGGCTTGCCTGTAGAACCAGACGTATATTGTATAAAAGCGATCTCCTGTGTAACTGGTTGCAGCCCGGCCAAATCGGTATCCACCTGATCTGTGTATATGCATGGAATGCCTATCTGTTGTAAATGACGGGCACTGGTCTCTTTACACAAAATAGCCGCAGGAGCAACATGATTTATAATATTGTGTAGTCTATCTTTCTGTTGTTTCCCATGCACATAGGGCACAGGCACAGGCACCACGCCTGCATACTGACAACCGAGAAATGATATGATGAAATCGTATACATCCTGATATATAAGTACAGCCCTCTTACCAGAAAGTCTTTTTTCAGCCAACTGTATTCCCTGCCGCTTCACTGCTTCTGCCAGCGCGGCATAAGTAATATTCCTGTCTGTACTCCACCCAATCGCTGAAAATGTAAAGACCGTCTTATGGGGAAACTTGTCTGCATAAAATAACAAGTAATCAACTATTGTTTCCATAATTAGAAAATCGTGGTAAAAGAATTCTGGTACCATAGCTCGTTTCCACTATGGTAGATTAACGTGTCGGATATTGTCTTATGGAATGGGTTTTTATGGACTTCAAATATGACTGACCATCCAAATTACAGTTATGAGGTAAAAGGATGATTAGGAGTTTTACTAATTTTCGTTACGGTTTTTCCTAAAAGGGGGAATCAATGGAATATATTCCTTTTTCAACAGCATATCGCAACAGCCCGGTTACTGACCTGACCTTTAGCTTTTCTCTCAGATCCTGCTTCAGTTTTTCTACAGAGCGGACGCTCAAGAGAATTTCCTGAGCGATCTCTATATTATTTTTTTCTTCCCATAGTAGCCGCAGTAAGGCTTCTTCTCTTTCTGAGAGGGAATGATACGTAGGTTTTTTTGTCATACGGCTGCCATACTGCTGGTTGTGATAGAGCATTTCCGTAAATAAAACATTTTTATACAGCTTACCTGAGGCAATAACAGATAAAGCATTCAGCAGCTCGTCCGGATCCTCCTGTTTAGATATACAACCCTGAATACCCATTTCCAGCAGGTCGCTCATCCAATTGATATCCGTCATTATGGAAAGCAACAAAACACCGGCTGCAGGATAGAGCGTCTTTATACGAAGCAACCTTTCTCTTGCAGTCTTCTGGTAGATAGACACATCTGTTATTAATACATTAAAGTGCAGCGATTCCTGAACTGTATCCAGTTCTGACAGACATGCGCCATCAAATACCACCTGTATGTTATCTCTTCTATTAAGAAAATCACATAGCACCCTGCGGAACAAAAGATGTTCATCGACAATAGCAACTGTAATAGGATCAATCTGCATCGATCACCTGATTTAATTGTTTCACAAAAAGATCTCTGATATGGACACGCTGCGCATATGGGAAAATATGCCCGTTGAAGATGAAGTTAAATTTAAGGCAGTTCTTATATTCCTTCACCACAACCACCAACGCATAATGCGTCATATTTTCCCCCGTTTTCACATCATCATTTACTCGGCTTGCATGGTTTACTTCTTTATTATAGTCATAGTTATGATAATTGAAGAATACGGCTGAAGCAAGTGATTTGTCTGCATTGTCGGCAAAGAGTTCATGAACCAGCTTTTCAAACGGATAGGCATCATGATGCAGATCGTCCAGGAAACCAGATTGGACCTGCTTAAGATGGTTGATGATATTTCCCGGATCTGACAGTTTATTTCTAACAGCTACCAGGTTGGCAAAGAAGCCAATTAGCCCGGATACATCCATATCCTGGTAGCATCTTGAATTCCTTCCAGACACAGTTGTCATGACGGTAATATCCTCCTGATTAGTTAGCTGATGCAACATCAGGTACAATACACCTAGTAATAAACTGGTCTTCGTCAATCCATTCTTCCTGGCAAAACGGTCTACCTTTGCGTACAATTCAGCTTCGAGCAAGGCTGCCAGATTATTCATACCGGCGCTGTCGCTCTCGTAAGCAGGGAAGTTCACCGCCAAGCAGCTTCCTTGTAACTTATCCAACCAGTATTGCTGGCTCGCTTTCCCATCAGCATTGTTGACAAATTTGTGCTGCCAGGCGGAAAAATGCCGGTACTGATATTTTAAAGGGGCTGGGGCATTCCCTTTTAACACCGCTGCCGTATACAGCGTTGTCAGTTCCTTTTTCAGCACACCTATTGAATAACCATCGGAAATAATGTGGTGCATAGAGATCAATACCAGTGACCGGTTATCCTCCCAGTGATATAAATTCACCTGGAACAGCGGCCCTTTCGACAGGTTTGGTTCCCAGGTATGGGCAATTTTGATCAGACTTTCCTTATCATTTTCTTTTCCAGAAAGCATTGTTTCTTCTACCACTATCTGCAAACTACCAGGCGGTAATATTCGCTGCATGATACTACCATTAAACAGCACAAAGGATGTTCTCAATACCTCATGTCGGTCGGCAAGCTGGTTCACTGCTGTAGTGAGATAACTGATGTCTATATTGTCTGCTTCATATGGCACCACGATGAGATCATCTCCCTTCCTGAGCCAGTCGGAGAAATAAGCCAGTTGGTTATAGGATGGTACAGCCAATACAGCTGCAGGAATATGCCTTGCGATAGCTTCTATCGTTTTTTCTTCAAACAGGACTTTCATTGTGATGGAGGTACCCGTTGTATCCAATATTCGCTTAAGGATGACCATCGCCTTCAGTGAATCGCCTCCCAGTTCAAAGTAATCATCGTGGGTACTGATCCTGTCACGACCTAATACTTCTTCCCAGATGGATACAAGTGTGGTCTCTATTTCGTTTGCAGGTGCGATATATTTCTTCTCAATAGATGTAGCAGATTCATCAAACAATGGTAGTGCTTTTTTGTCTACTTTGCCATTAGTGGTTATTGGCAGCACTTCCAGTTGAACAAACCTGGCCGGCAACATGAAAACCGGAATATGATTGGTAAGATGTACAACGAGATCACTTGTATATAATGGTGCTGTGCCAACAACGTATGCCACCAGTTCTTTGCGATCTTCCTGCTCCTGCACTACTACTACCGCTTCTTTCACTTCAGGGTAAAATTTCAGGGCTTGTTCAATTTCAGCTGGCTCTATGCGGTACCCATTGATCTTTACCTGTTCGTCTTTTCGACCAAGGTATTCTATATTTCCATCTGGCAGCCATCTACCAAGATCTCCAGTTTTATACATCCGCTCACCGGCGATAAAGGGATTTGGAACAAATTTTTCAACCGTCTGTTCAGGTTTGTTCAGGTATTCCTTTGCCAATCCTGCGCCACCTACACATATTTCACCAGCTACACCGGCTGGCACCAGGCGATGATTATTATCAAGAATATAAACGGGACTATTACTAATGGGCAATCCAATGGGTACATTGTCTTTCGTAATAGTACCATGCGCCGGTATAGTCATGACTGTTACACAAATGCTCGTTTCTGTCGGACCATATGCATTAAAATATGTTCCATATTGCAGGTACTCACGGGCTTTATCTGCAATGGCAGCTTCACCTGCTGTAACTAGTTTTTTGATCGTCCGGATCTTATCTATTTCCAGCATCCTGAGGTAGGCTGGTGTGATCACGGCAAAACCTATATTGTTGCTTATAATATAATCCTGCAGCAGGTTTGGATTTTTGCGGGTTTCCTCATCTACAATATGCAGAGCCTGGCCGCCTGTAAGGGCGCAAAACATTTCAAATACCGATGCATCAAATGACCAGGAGGCCAACTGAAGACTATTGGTTCCTGCCGGTACATCCAACACTGGCTTAACCGCTTGAACTGTATTGACAAGTCCTCTGTGGGTAATCGCTACTCCCTTTGGTGCTCCCGTGGAGCCGGATGTATAGATGACATACATCAAATCTTCAGGCCCTGACCGTTTTTGTGGTCGCTGTCCAACAGTATTCGTAGGCATATCTACGGCATGAATAGGCCCTTCATAGAAATCCAGGTCAAACAGGTTCTCTGCTTTTGTGAGCAGCAATTTAATCCCTGTATCTTTGATAAGGTATTCTTTTCTGGTCCTTGGATATTCCGGATGAATAAATACATAAGCCCCACCTGCCTTTAAAATGCCTAAAATGGCAATAGCGATACTTTCTGACCTATCCAATACAATCCCCACAAGTTCATTACTTTTCAGGTCGTATGTTTGTTGCAGGTAAACTGCCAGTTCATTTGCCTTATCATTCAACGATGTATAGGTAAATGAAGCAACGCCTGATACGAGCGCAGTCTGATCAGGTGTAAGCAATACCTGCTCTTCAAAAAGGTCGGTAATTGTCCGGTCAGGATATACTATCGGTCTGACAGCCGCTTCCGGTAGCAATAATTGCTTATCAAGGCTGTCAAGGAATTCTAGCTGATTGATCGGACTGTCTGGTGATTCGATGATCCCAGTCAGCAATTGTTCAAGATGCCTGCCCAGCTGCGACACCAGCCAGTCGCTATATATATCACAATTGTATGCGATACGCAGTTTCAGGCCATCTGGCGTTTCGTTAAAGTCAAATACCATATCAAATACACAGGTAGCAGGAACGGCATCTCCATAACCTTCCATGGCCAACCCCTGATCACTTGTATACTGCGACTGCATGATCTGTCCCGCATTCTGTACAATCACCTGGATGTCGAACAGCGGATTACGGCTTCTGTCACGTTGTAGTTGCAGGTCTGCCACCAGCTTATCGAAAGGATAGATCTGGTGTTCATATGCTCCTAAAGCCACCTCTCTTACATTTTCAAGCAATTTATTAAAAGTATCATCTCCCTTAAATCTCGTACGTAGGGCAAGGGTATTCACATAAAAACCTATCTGATCTTCCAGGTCTGCATGTTCCCTGCCAGCGATGGGTGAGCCGATAACGATATCTTCCTGGGAGGTATACCTGTAAAGCAGGACATTAACAGCCGCCACCAGCCCCATGAACAGCGTGCTGTCATGTTCCTCCGCCAGCAGGCGAATACCATCACTGACCGGCTTGCTAAGCTTCGTCCTTACCGCAGCACCACGGTATGTCTTTACCGCAGGTCTGGGTTTGTCTGCAGGCAGGTCTATCACTGGTAATGAGCCTGCAAACTGCCCTAACCAATAGGCTTTGTGATGCTCCTGTTTATCCGCTGATAGCTGTTCCTGCTGCCAAACAGAAAAATCCTTATATTGAATGTGCAATGGTCTGAGGGCTGGGGCCTGCGCGTTGAGATACCCATGATAGAAGGACATCAGCTCGTGCATGATGATACTCCTGGACCATCCATCACTAATGATATGATGGGTGATATAGGTAAATATCCATTCATCTTCAGCGGTACGGATAAGGCTTGCCCTGATCAGCGGTCCTGCAGACAGGTCGAAGGAGCATGTAAAATCTTCCTGGACTAATTGTCTGGCCATTTCTACCCGGTCAGCCTTTTCACGCAGGTCATGCATAGCAATGTTAAAATTTAACTCCCCATGCAACAGAACAAATTGTTTCACATGGCCGTCCTCGTCTTCCCGAAATACGGTACGCATTATCTCATGCCGGGCTATCAGTTCATTAAATGCATATACCAGTGCATCACTGTTAAGTGATCCCCTGAATACCTGCACATCTTTTACATTGTAAGCAACGTTAACATCTTCAAAATGGCATAATATCCATAGGCGATATTGCGAAGCTGATAACGGGTATCCTGAGGAAGATACAGCCACAGGCAAAATAGGTACAAAGGTTTCCTGTCTGGCCGATTCGATGAATATTGCCTGATCTTCCAGTACAGGTATGGCGAATATGTCCTTCAGTCCTATATTAATTTCAAATGCCTTGTGGATAAGGCTTACAAGCCGAGTGGCCCTTAAGCTATGACCACCGACATCAAAGAAGTTGTCCTTTACACTGATCTCCTGTCTTAATAAGATCTCCTGCCAGATACTCAGTAACTTTTCTTCGGTTTTGTTACGTGGTGCAACAAAGGCCGATTGATCTGCTGCCAGGTATGCCTGCGGACGCGGTAATCTTTTTCTATCCACCTTACCATTCAGGTTAAGTGGCAGTTCATCCAGCTGAATAAGATATGCTGGCACCATAAATACCGGTAGCTTGTCAGCAAGGAAATATTTCACGGTGGGAGCATCGAGCTGCTTATCTGCTACATAATAGGCCACCAGTTCTTTCTCCCCATTGTGCAATACGTTTACTGTTACAACTGAAGACCGCACACCCGGACAAGTCTGGAGCACATGCGCTATTTCACCAGGTTCTACCCGGTATCCATTGATCTTCACCTGATCGTCCTTTCTACCAATAAACAGGATATTGCCATCTGGCATCCAGCGACCAAGATCCCCCGTTTTATATATGCGCTCATTTTCCCTGAATGGATCCGGGATAAATTTTGCTTTTGTCAGTTCTTCATTTTTCAAATAGCCTGTAGCCAGCCCACCTCCCACATGTATCTCACCATTTACACCAACCGGGCATAACTGTCCTTCATCATCCAGTATATAGGCAATGCTGTTGTCAATAGGGCGACCTATAGTTATAGGTTCAACACCTGGTGCGAGCGTAGCGGTGGTAGAAAAGGTAGTATTTTCAGTAGGCCCATAGCCATTGATGATACGCAGATCAGGATACTGCTGTTGTAAGAGATGAATATGTGTTGCAGATAACCGGTCCCCTCCTACCAGGATTGTTTTTAACTGATCAAATACCATGAGATCTTCATCCACAAGCTGGTTCAGCCATCCGGATGTAAACCACATTATGGTGACCCGATGCTGCTTAATAAGTGCAGATAGTTTTGTGCTATCCAGCAAAGTATTGTTGTCACACAATACCAGGATACCACCATTCAGTAACATGCTCCAGTATTCAAAAGTTGTAGCATCAAATGCAACGGCACCGGTAGACAATAGCGTATCTGTAGACGCTACTGCTGCAAAATTGCCTGGCTTTACCAACCGCACAACAGCACGATGCGGAATAAGCACGCCTTTAGGCATACCTGTAGACCCGGAGGTATACATGACATATGCAACTGCGGTGCTATCTATGTCAGATAAAGGGAATCGCTCGCATGCCGCTATAGCAGGTGCTTCGATTTCCATTTCCACCAGGCCTCCTTCAAAAGCATGTAATCCAGATATATAATCCAACTGGGTAATCACCACTTTACAACCTGCTTCCATTAACAAATACAGTTTCCTGTCATCGGGGAAAACAGTATCTACCGGCACATAGGCAGCACCAGCCTTCATTATACCCAGTATAGCAATGACCAGTTGTTCTGATCGCTCCATCAGGATGCCGACAAAATCGCCTTGCCCTACACCATGCTTTTCCTGCAGGTAAACCGCCAGTTTATCCGACTGTTCATCCAGTGTTGCATAGGTGAGGATGGTATTACCGGCTATAAGCGCTATGCTGGCAGGTGATAACGATGCCTGTTCGCGGAACAGTGCTGTAATTGTTTTATCGTGTGGGTAAGGAAACCGGGTATCATTAAATCCGTATAATAATTGTTGTTTTTCTGTATCACTCAGGTAATCCAGCTGTTTAACCGGCTTGCCTGGTTCATTCACAATCACGTCAAGCAGCTGCTCCAGGTGCTGCAACAACCGTTCAGCAGTACTGTGTTTATAAATATCAGTATTATATACAAGGCCAGCCCTAACGTAGTCTTCATGTTCAACAAAATCAAAGATGAGGTCAAATCTGCTGGAAATTTTTTTACCTGTTTGATAGTTACTGCCAGCCAGCCCCTGGAGATCGCCTTTTGCATCATTTTCATTTCTGGCATTCTGGAGTACGATACACACATCGAACAGCGGGTTTCTACTGCTGTCGTGCTGTATTTCCAGGTCTTTGATCAATTCATCAAAAGGATATTGCTGGTGCTCAAATGCATCCAGGGAAAGCTGTCCAATATATTGCTGCAGGTCTAGAAAGTTATCAGTTCCCTTAAACCTGGCCCTCAATGGAAGGGTATTGATATAAAAACCGATCTGGTCTTCCAACCCAGAATATTCACGACCTGCTGTCAGTGTACCGGTGATGATATCCTCCTGTCCGGTATACCGGTATAACAAAACGTTTACCGCTGCGGTCAGTGTAATAAACAAGGTACTTTCCTGCCCTTTATTCAATGATTTAACCCGGTCAATGGTTTGCTTACTGATCTTCCTGTTGGCAAATGCACCATTGTAGGTCCTTCTTACAGGCCGGGGTTTATCTGCCGGCATTTCAAGCACCGGTAATTCTCCTTCAAATTTCTCCAACCAGTAGCCCTTATGTACGTCCAGACTACCATCATGAAGCCGGTTATGTTGCCATACGGCAAAATCTTTATATTGTATTTTCAGCTTAGGCAGTTCCTGTACATCGCCATTCAGGTAACCATTATACAGGAAGAGTAATTCTTTTATCAGAATGCCCTTTGACCACGCGTCGCTGATAATGTGATGCATGACATAAGTAAAGATCCATTTATCATCTGACAGGCGTATCAAAGCTGTGCGGATAAGCGGGCCGCAGGCAAGATCAAATGGTGAGTGAAATGCTTCGTCAACCAACTCCCGCGCCTTCTCTTCCTGTCCGGCCTGATCACTGAGGTCATGCACGACCAGCTGAAAGAATGGTTCGTCGGCAGACAAAATAAATTGTTTCACCTGTCCCTGCCTGTCTTCCCGGAACACTGTCCTCAATATTTCGTGACGGTCAATGAGGGCCTTTAATGCCGCATTCAGCGCACCTGCATTCAGATTACCTTCAAACACATGTGCAGCAGGCACATTATAGCCAACATTGCCTTCTTCGTATTGACTCAATACCCAAAGCCTGTATTGAGATGAAGATAACGGATAACCAAACAATGATGCCGGCGCCGGTTCAATGGGCGCCCATGACGCATGGCGGGCATTGGCAATCAGCCTTGCCTGGTCTTCCAGTACAAGTGTTGCGAAAATATCCCGGAGACCTATATTTACCTGGAATGTTTTATGTATCAGGCTGACTAACCTGGTAGCCCGTAAACTATGTCCGCCAATATCAAAGAAATTATCCGTTACACTCACCTGTGCTCTATTCAATACTTCCTGCCATAAACCCACCAGCTGCCGTTCTATGTTGTTGCGTGGTGCTACAAACCCCGCATTAGCGGCACTTTCCGGAGCAGGCAAACGCTTTCTGTCAATTTTACCATTTGCGGTGACAGGCAGTTGGTCCAGTCTGAGCAGGTATGGAGGAACCATATAGCCAGGCAGGCTGTTAGTCAGGTAGGTACGCAGTGTGGGCACATCAATTTCTTCAATGCTTACCCAATAGCCTACCAGTTCTTTATCTCCACCCAGGTGCGTACGGGCTGTTACAACAGCGGCAGAAATACCTTCGAAGGCCAGCAATGTACGCTCTATTTCGGCTAACTCGATGCGATATCCGCGGATTTTCACCTGATCATCTTTCCTCCCAAGGAAGAGGACCTTGCCGTCAGGAAGCCATAGGCCATTATCGCCTGTCCTGTAGATACGTGCTGTTTTACCAAACGGATCCGGAACAAACTTTTGCGCAGTCAGTTCCGGACGGTTCAGATAGCCGGCAGCCACACCACGGCCACCAATGTATATTTCCCCTGCTACACCCTGTGGTAGCAGACTTCCATCTTCATTCAGTATATAGATATCTGTATTCCCAAATGGTTTACCCAGTGGAATATTACTTTCAATTTTGTCTACCTTGTTTAACAGTTTACCTATGGTTGTTTCAGATGGCCCATAGTGATTATATACTTCACAAATAGCAGGTGCCTTCCGGATGATTTCGATCACATCCCCCGTAAGGGCCTCACCGCCGAATATCAGGCACTTTTCAGGCAGGAACAGCTGCTCCCCATCCTGCAGGGCCTTCCAATGGGAGGGTACAATCTTTATACAATCCAATTGCTGCCCGGCCATCCTTTTTGCATCAATCGCTTCCTCCACAGAAAATATCTGTAAAGTCCCTCCGGTTAATAATGCAGCATAGACAACGGTATTCCCCAGATCTGCCGCCATTGTTGAAACAAGTCCAAAACTACTACACGCGTTAACATTCGTAGCCGCCAGCAATCCATAGAAATAATCTATAACGTTGCCATGCGTCACCATCACCCCTTTGGGTTGTCCTGTGGTCCCTGACGTATATACCACATACGCGAGGTGTTCCGGACTGATTACGGGACTTATCGGAGCAGATGAAGGAATAGTATCAATCTGTATATCCAGCGCGAAAATATGTCCCTCAAAATAGTCTAAATCAAATACATAGTCCGTTTGGGTAACCAGCACCTTTACTTCTGCATCTGACATGATGTAAGCCTGTCTTGCTTTGGGAGTATCGGGTTCGATTACGATGTAAGCGGCTCCCGCCTTTAACACCCCCATGACAGCAATGAGCACTTTTTCTGACCGCTCCATCATGATGGCTACCCGGTCATTAGCGCCTATCCTGCAGTCTGTTGTCAGGTAGGTTGCCAAACGGTTTGCTTTTTCATGCAGTTCCTTGTAAGTCAGCTGGTTATTACCAGCAATCAGCGCAATTGTGCCGGGTGTTTTCTCTACCTGCTCATCAAAGAGAGAAGCAATATTTTTCCCTTCGGGGTATGTTACAGCCGAAGCTCCAAAATCTTCCAGTAACTGGCTTCTTTCAGATTCATCCAGTATATCCAGTTTTTTTAAGGTCAACGCAGGGGCACCCGTCACTGCATCGATCAGATGCTCCAGGTGAACAGCCATACGATTGATCAGCTGCTCATCATAAATATCTTTGTTATAAACGATTCTCAGTACCAGTTCTTTTCCGGTATCAGTGACAAAGAATGTCAGATCAAATTTATTGACCACATGCGACGCCCCATCAAAACTACTGACACGTACACCGTTTAACTTCTGCTCTTCTTCGCGGCCTGAAATATTAATATTCTGCAGCACGACCATCACATCGAACAACGGATGCCTGCTGTTATCACGCTCTATATTGAGTGCATCGACCAGCTCATCAAATGGATAAGCCTGATGCGAATAGGCACCAAGCGTAACTTCGCGTACTTTATTGAATAAATTACTGAAATTATCATTTCCATCAAAACGCGTTCTCAACGGTAGGGTATTGACATAAAAACCAATCTGGTTTTCGAGCTCCAGGTTCTCCCTGCTTGCGATGGACGTACCTATTATAATATCTTCCTGCCCGGTATATTTATAAAATAATGTATTCACCAGCGCAAGCATCCCCATGAACACGGTACCCCGCTCATTTGCAATCAGCTTTTTGATATTTTCTGTAAGCCGGGAATTGATCGTATAATTACAAACACTACCTTGTTCACTTTTCCTGGCAGGCCTCACCTTACCTGTCTGTAGTTTTAGTACCGGGATGTCACCTTCAAACTGCTTTAACCAATACGCACGTTGTTGCTTCCCCTCCATACTGACCAGTGTATGCTGTTGCCATACTGCATAATCTTTGTATTGGATTCGCAACTGTTTAAGCGGGTTGGGTTGTCCGTTGAGATGTGCATTGTACAGGGTCAACAATTCGCGGATCAACACACCGGTAGACCATGCATCACCAATAATGTGATGCATGAAAAAACAAAATACCCAGCTGCCCGATCCGGTCTGGTAAAGTGTGGCGCGAATTAATGGTCCTGCTGAAAGATCAAACGGTGCACTGATTTCCTTCAGTATAAGTTCATTTAAAGCAGCTGCATCTCTATTACGAAAATCGATGCGGGTCAGGGTGATGCCTGCTGCATCAGGTTCTTTCACATACTGTTTCACTTCTCCTGCGGCATCAGACTGGAACACGGTCCGTAATACCTCATGGCGGAGTATCAGGTTATTAAAAGCATAATCAAGTGCAACCTGGTCAATTTCACCTTCAAAAACATGGATACCTCTCAGGTTATAGGCTGCACTATCTGGTTCCAGCTGGTTCAGCAACCATAACCGCTTTTGCGAAGATGAAAGCACATAACCCGTTTCGCGGCTGGCCAATGGTATCAAAAAATCAGACGTATCTCTCATTGCTGACCCACCATTGCCTGACAAGATCTGTAAAAGTTCCGCCTTACGCTTTTTGATTTCAGCTATCAGCGATGGATCCGGACTCGTTTCTGCGAAAACTTTCAGTTCGCCGTCTACAACTTCCAGCAGGATATTATTTTCCTTCAAATCCATCAATAGTTTTTTCATATAGACAAGATTATATTTCTATTTGAATCAGTTCTTTCTTTTTTTGTCTTTGGTTGTGCTGCTCCTGCAGGAAGTCAATCTGGCCTGCAATGTTCTCAATGGTACCGTCTTTGAAAATGCTTTGAATAGAAACCTTTACATTAAAGGTGGTATTGATCCTGGCGATCATCTGGATAGCTTTCAGACTTTGCCCACCCGCTTCGAAGAAATTCTCGGTGATACCAATTTCGTCCCTGCCTAAAACTTCCTTCCATATATCGCACAGCTGTTCTTCGGTTTCGGTGCGTGCAGCTACAATTATTTTATTTCCTTCAGGCAACACACCAGGGACAGGCAGTGCTTTTTTATCCAGTTTACCATTTGTAGTAAGCGGCAATGTGCTCAATTCTATCAATTCTGATGGTACCAGATAATGCGGCAACCTGTTTCGCAGGAAGGTGAGAATTGAATCTTTGTCGAATTGTCCGTTTGGTACGATATATCCTACCAGGCGCTTGCTACCACCTTCAGATGCTACTGGTATTGCCACCGCTTCATTTACTATTGCACACTCTTTCATGGCATGTTCTACTTCGCCCAGTTCAATTCTGTAACCATGTATTTTGACCTGTTCATCACGACGGCCCAGGTATTCAATATTACCATCCGGCAACCACCGCCCTATATCACCTGTCTTATACATCTTATAGGTGCCATTACCAAATGGATCGGCAACAAACCGCTCGGCTGTCAATGCAGGCATATTCAGATATCCACGGGACACCCCAATACCAGCTACACATATCTCACCAGCTATTCCTACGGGACATAGCTCATGTGCAGGATTCAGAATGTAGATACGTGTATTTTGTATGGGCTTTCCTATCGGCACATTAATACTATCTGGTGTATACTGCATAAAGTAGTGACAGATGTCATCAGACGCCTCTGTAGGCCCATACGCATTTACTACCGGTATATGTGAGAATGCTTTGTGGTTAAACCATTTGCTGAGCAAGCCACGGCTCACGGCCTCACCTGTCACCAGCAACGTTTTCAGGTTATCAAGCAAGGGATGCGTATCTGTATCGAGGGCAATAGTCAGGTAAGAAGGCACCAGTTCGAGTATGGTCACTTTATAGTCATTTACAGCATGTATCAGAGCAGATGGTTCATAAATCAGCTCATCAGGGAACACGACTATCTGTCCACCCTTTATTAAAGCAGCAAACATCTGCCATACAGAAATATCGAATGTAAATGCGGCTGTAAAGGCAATGACAGTACTTTCATCTATTGAGAGGTCATGCACTTTTGCCAGCAGGTGGTTCAGCATGCCTGCATGTTCTACTATCACACCTTTCGGATTGCCGGTAGAACCTGAGGTATAAATCACATATGCGGGTTGATCTGGTGCTGCCTTACATTCTGTTTTGATGGCCGGCAATGCATCAATATGTACCCAATCTTCTTCCATTACAACTGCACAGATATCCATGTTACTGAATAACCTGTTATGCTCTCCTTTACCACATAAAACAACCTCGGCTTTACAATCATTAATAATATAGCTGATGCGGTCTTTAGGGAAGGCAGGATCAATCGGTACATAAGCTGCTCCCAGTTTTAAAATTCCCAATATACCTGTGATCATATCAATTGACCGGTCCATACATACAGGTACCAGCGAACCAGTTTTGATACCGAGTGATTGTAACCACACAGCCTGTTTGGAAGAATGCTTATCCAGGTCATAATATGAAATAGACTGCTGCTTACATGACACAGCCACTGCGGAAGGCGTCAGCAATACCTGGTGCTCGAACAGGTCAATCATGGTACTTGTGGCAGGGAAAAGCCGGTTAGTATCGTTAAAGGCATTCAGTAGCAGCTCTTTTTCGGATTCAAGAAGATATGGCAACTGGTTAACCGGCTTTTCTGGTTGGTCTACTGCAGCCGCTATGAGACGGTCTAGATGGAGGATCATCCGCTCTACAGAAGCCTTTTTATAAATATCAGTATTATACTCAAGCACCAGCTGTAATCCCCCACTACTTTCCGTAAATTCAAACAGCAGGTCAAACTTGGCAACAGCTGACTCTTCTCCACCATAAATTTCCTGTACCCGGTGTAGCGGTTTATTCCCATTTACATCACGTAATACAAGCATTACGTCAATCAGCGGATGCCTGCTGATGTCGCGTGGAATCTTCAATTCTTCAATTAGCGCTTCGAATGGATAAATCTGGTGTTCATACGCACCTAACGTTACCTCCCGCACATTGGCTAATATCGTCTTATAATTGTCATTACCGTTAAACCGGTTGCGCAATGGCAGTGTACGCAGATAGCAGCCAATCTGGTCATCAAGATCTGCATCCCCTCTGCCGGTTACAACCGTTCCAACTACAATATCTTCCTGTCCTGAATAACGGTGCAACAGTATATTCACCATGGCCAGCAGGCTCATAAACAGTGTTGTACCGGCTTCATTGTTTAGTTGCCGGATGTGGCCGACTGTTGCAGCAGGTATAATGTATCTTAATACTCCACCACGGTATGACCTTTCAGCTGGCCGGGGTTTGTCCGCAGGAAGGTCCAGCACAGGCAGTTCACCTTCAAACTGCTTTAACCACCATGCTTTATGCGTATTTATTGCATCTCCATTCAGTTGTGCCTGCTCCCAGGCAGCATAGTCTTTAAAATGGATCCTCAGGGGCGATAATGACGCTGCTTTTTTAGTAATAGCAGCATTATAAAATGCCAGTAATTCCTTTATTACGATTGCAAACGACCATTCATCACCAATAATGTGATGCATATTGTAAATCAGCTTCCTTTTACCTTCACTGTTTTGCAGCACAGCGGCTTTTATCAGAGGTCCTTCTGAAAGGTCAAAAGGCGTGCTCAGGAAGCCTGAAGTAAGTTCTGCTTCACTAACTTCATTATTGTTCGTATCAAAACGTGTTATTTTAAATCCGGCGTCAGCTGCATCTTTCACAAATTGCCTTACTTCGCCTACCTGATTGGTACGAAAGACTGTACGCAAAATCTCATGCCGTCTGATCAATTCATTAAATGCGGAGATTAATTCGGGAAGATCGACTCCATCTTCAAAAGTATAATCACCATGCATGGTATAGGCTACGTTGCCCTGGTCAAGCTGGCTAAGTACATATATTCTGAGCTGGGCCGACGATAAGACATATCCTTCCTGGCTATGAACCGGGGCAATAGGCACATAGTTATTTCTGGCAGCTTTGCCAAGCATATCAGCCTGTGCTTCCAGTACACTATGTGCAAACAGATCTTTTAGGGTGACTTTTACGTTGAATGTTTTATGAATCTGTGCAACCATGCGGATAGCTTTAATACTATGCCCGCCTTTGAGGAAAAAATCGTCTGTGACGCTAATCCTGACATCACCCAGGACTGCGCGCCAGATGGCAACAAGCTTTTCTTCTTTAGCATTGCGTGGGGCTACATAGCCTGTATGCGTATGTGAAATTGGATTATCTGTTGATAGCAGTTTGTCCCTGTCAATCTTTCCACTAAATGTCAACGGGAATTTATCCAACCTGATATACCAGGAGGGTACCATATATTCAGGCAGTGATTTTTTGAGGAAAAACCGTATGGCTGTATAGTCGGGTTCATTGTCACTGATCACATATGCCACCAGTTCTTTCTCCTCATGTCCAGCCCTGGTCTGAGCATGAACAAATGCGGCCTGGATACCCGGATACTGCTCAAGTGTATGGCTGATTTCTCCCGGTTCTATGCGGAAGCCACGGATTTTCACCTGGTCATCTTTCCGGCCCAGGTATTCGATTTGGCCGTCGGGCAACCAGCGACCAGTATCTCCGGTGCGGAATATGCGTACACCTACTTTAAATGGATCAGGCGTAAATTTCTGACTTGTCAACGCCTCATTGTTAAGGTATCCTCTTGCCACCCCATCTCCACCTATACAAATCTCACCCGGCACCCCGATGGGTACAAGCCGGTCTTTTGCGCCCAGTATATAAATACGGGTATTCCATATAGGACTGCCTATAGAAATAATACGATCAGCAGGAGATGTACGGAAGCAGGTTACTTCAATCGAAGCTTCTGTCGGTCCATATAAATTATATACCGGTATATCGGTATGTTCATACCACCGTTGCATAGTGGCCGCTGATAAGGCTTCTCCACTTGCCATTACTGTCCGTACTGTCCGCAATTGCTCTTTTGTACCCGGCTCCCGGGAGAACAAGGGGATAAACTCATTCATCATTGATGGCACAAAATGCACACGTGTTACGCCATTTTTGGCAATCAATGCTGCCAGACGTTCAGGATTAGCGACATCCTCAGCAGGACATAAAACCATCCTTGCTCCCAAACACAATGGCATAAAAATTTCAGGCACTGATACATCAAAGGTGATATTCGTTTTTTGCAGGATCACATCAGCAGATGAAAAACCGAACTCATGCCACATCCACTCCAGCCGGTTGATTACGCCACGTTGCTCCACCATACAACCTTTGGGAAATCCTGTTGAGCCCGAGGTATAAATAACATACAGCAGATCCGTTGACTTACCGGCAGGTGCCAGGTTATTTACGGCATACTGATCTGCCTGCGATAGAAATTTTTCTATTTCAGTTTTATCAACAACAAGTTTGCAACTGCTATCATTGAAGATATAATCCACACGGCTCTGAGGATAGTCCGGATCCAACGGAAGATAGGCAGCTCCCGTTTTCAGGATAGCCAGCACAGATGTAATCATCCAGTTGCTACGCTCCTGTTTGATGGCCACCAGATCGCCTGTATGAATATGATAATTCTTCTGTAAATAATTACCGAGGGCATTGGCTTTTGCATTCAGCTCTCCAAAGGTCATGCTTATATCACCATGAATGACGGCTACTGCATCGGGGGTTTTGCTGACCTGCTCCTCAAAAAGTCCTATAACCGTTTTCTGATCTGAATAGGTAACTGTACGACCATTGAATCCGTACAAGAGCTGCCGGTGTGCATCTTCGTTCAGTACATCTAATTCCTGCAGCGCAACATCAGGATTTGCAACTATACGCTCAAGGAGATAAATAAGCTGATCCCCGATTTGTTTTACATACTTTTCGTTGTAGCGTTGCTCATTATAATGAATTCTGATAGTAAAGCTGGCGCCTGGCACGATCGCAATCCAGAAATCAAAATTGGTATGCTCATACACTTCAAGTGAGACAGGGGCAAATTGAGTAGCAGCAGCAGAGTGACCAGCCTTACCCGCAGCAGCATCAGCCGGTTGGTCAGGGTAATTTTCGTAAACGAGTATATGATCAAATAATTTATGACCTGGTTTTACAATAGCCTGTATATCTGCCAGCTGTACATAATGGTGTCTGTTCCCATGAACATAGTTCAGCTGAACTTCCTTCAGCAGTTCGCTGAAGCGCTGCTCTTCCTTTAACTGTATCCTTACAGGTATTGTATTGATGAAGAGCCCGATCATATCCTCCACACCCTCCAGCTCCGGGGGTCTGCCAGATACCACTGCGCCAAAAACCACATCATTGGTATTATTATATCTGCTCAATAATAATCCCCACAGTGATTGAAAAAATATATTTTCAGTTACATTCAAAGAGGCGCACAATTCCCTGATGGCATCGCGTGTATCGCCACTGACAGCGATCTGATGTTTCCTGTCCCTGGGCATTTCCAGGCTATTTCCAGCATCAATTAAAGGTATGCTGGTTGTTGTACCTACATTGGCGAGATTCTGCTCCCAATACGTCAGAGAAGCCGATTTATCCTCCTTATTGAGCCACTTGATGTAATTAGAATAAGGTAGTACCCGTTTGAGCTGAGCAGGTTTACCATCCACCAGTCCGAAATAGATCTGGAAAAACTCCTTAATCAATATCCGCATACACCAGCCATCCATCAGGATGTGGTGGTGGCTCCAGATAAATCCGAACTGATCAGGTGCCGTTTTTAAAACCGTCAATCTCACCTGTGAACCAGATTGGAGATTAAAAGATTGCTTTCTGTCGGCGTCCATATATGAAGTTACCGGAAGGGCTTCGCTTCCGGTAAGGTCTTTATAGTCAAAAAGAGGGCTCAGGTCAGTTCTCACCACCTGCAGTGGTTCTTCTCCAACAGCATGTGTAAAAAATGTACGGAGAATCGCATGACGATTTGCCAGCTGTCGTAAGCTATCTTCCAGCAGCTGTATGTTCAGTGTTCCTTTAATCGTGACCCCTATCTGAGAAAAATATGCGTGTGATTCCGGCTCATTTAACCAATGGTAATATAAGCCTTGCTGCATAGGGCTCAATGGATAGATATCTTCCAACATATCATTTATTTTATTCGGATTATTTTAGGTCAGCCCATTAGCTGAAATCCACTCCGGGTTGTAGATAGTATCAATGTATGAATTGCCGGCATCCGGCGATATGAAAATGGCATTTACGCCTGTCTTTCCCCGTTGTCGCAAAAACCGGTCAGCCGCGGCAAATGCTGCACCGGCAGAACCGCCCAGGAAAAGATGGTGATGATGCAACAGATCATAACATCCTTTGATGATATCCGACTGAGACAGGATGATGAAATCATCAATTATTGCCTGATCATAGAAGCCTGTCCGCAGGCTGGCGCCTATACCGGGTATTTTTCTGGCAGCAGGAATATTGCTGAACACCATAGATCCTTCAATATCCACAGCTATGATCTTTATATTTTTATACTGCTCTTTCAGTTTGTTAGACAAGCCGGTAATTGTACCTCCTGTACTGACACTAATAAAAGCATAATCCAGGGAAGGAATGCTATTGGCGATTTCTTCTCCCAGTGTATAATAATAAGACATGTAATTATCCGGATTTTCATACTGGTTGGGTTGGTAGGCATTGGCATGCGTAACCAGATATTCCTTTACACATTGAATCCTGTTTAACAGGTAACCGCCGGTTTTATCTTTCTCTGTGACTTTAATGATTTCAGCACCTTTCAGACGCATGATATGTTCCTTTTCCGAGGTAATATTGGGATCAACAACGGCAATAAATTTCATATCAAGTGCCTTGCATATACTGGCGAGTGCAATACCAAAATTGCCGGAGGTAGATTCGATGACAGTGGTCTGTGAATCAATAATGCCTTGTTCCAGCGCCTTTCGGAGAATATAGAATGCGGGCCGGTCTTTAATACTGCCAAAGAAATTTAAATTTTCCAGCTTGGTATATAAATGACCGTATGTGTAATCCAGTTTATGCAAGCGGGTATGACCGATAAATGACGCCAAATGCCTGATCACTTCACCATACCTGGGTTTATCGGAGGATGTTGGCAGTACGATCCCTGTCTTCCCTGCGGTAAGCATGGAAGACAAATCTGTTTGTTTAGCCATTGAAATTATTTAATAGAAGAAAGGGTATTTTATATATGCAGCAGGAACTTAGTCTCCATAACGCTTTCACTATCACACGATCTCCTCTGTTTTCATTATTTTCCTCTGTCTAAATATGGGTTTATCCTTCATAAGGTGAGTTTGGGTCATTATAGTGCTCTCAAAATGTTGTTAGCAGTAAATGTTTAGATGATCAAATTACCTTAAATCAGATACCAATAACATAGGGTTAACCCGAAATATAGTTGCGGTTTTTACTAATACTCATTAAAAACTACCAGCGGACTTTCACCTCCTGCCTACCGGTTTCATACGAACCAGCCGAAATAATATTTTGTCCTATTGCATATTTAAACAGGCCTACTGTGGACTTTACACCTAATTTTTCTTTAAGGTCCTGCCTGATCTTTTCAATAGATTTTATACTTAGGAAGAACTCATTTGCAATTTCCTTATTACTCTTTTCCTCCCAAAGCAGCTGTAAAATTCTTCTTTCACGTGTATTTAAAATAATTTCCCGCCCTTCATGATATATATTGGAAGCTTGTTTAACATTCCAATATAGTGTATCTGTAAAAATATCACTGCGGTGCATTTTCCCTTCTGATACGGCCAGAATGGCTTCTATCAAGCCTTCAGGCTCATCCATTTTGGAAATGAATCCATAGATACCAATGTCCAGAAGATTGTTTATCAGCTCCATATCTTTACACATTGATAAAATAATTATTTTCAGATCCGGGTAATTCTCTTTCAGTAGTTTCATATTTTCTATGGCATCTTTATGATGTAAGATGTCCGTCAGAAGGATATCTGCGGACAAATGTTCCAGTTTACTGATGAGCTGTGGAAAGTGAACTGCATGGATATTTACCTGGATACGGGAATGCTCCATCAAATAGTTCTTCAATATTTTGGCGAAAAGGAAGCTTTCATCTGCAATCGCTACCTTAATGGTTTTTACTGGCATGAGGCTACTTTTTTTCAAACCGGAGGGAGGGTCTATATTTAAAAAAGGATATTGTTTATCTTAACTGGGTTCTATCAACGGAAATCAATATTTACGAACCTATAGTGTAATATTAATATCAGACATAGTTGTATAATAATTAATTTATCGTCCCGGTGGCAGGGTTAATAGGAAAAAACTGGTTACTTATAAGTTAAACAAACTTCCATACATAAATTATGATCCCGAAAAATAATTAAGGTTTCCAAATAGTTAATATTTGTGAAAACTTTCATGAGTATTTCTACCTTAATAGGCTGTTACTAAATTAATTACTTTTTCTCAGAAAATCCAAACAATAAATAAAATGCGATTCATAAAATTTTATTGTATCTTTTTTGCAAATAACTGCAACAAAATCTAAGTTAACCGGTCTTATTCGACAATGAGCTATTCCGCGGAACATAATTTTACTGACCAATTCCTTGTCGAACAGGTGCTTAATGGCGACCAGCAGGCATTTACACGGATTATCCGGCAAACTGAAAAACTGGTAGCCCAGATAGTATTTAAAATGATTCCCTCCCCTGCCGACCGGAAGGATATAGTACAGGATGTCTATCTGAAAGTCTATTCCAATCTTCCCGGGTTCCGTTTAAACGCCAAGCTTTCCACCTGGATAGGGCAGATAACATATAACACCTGCCTGCATTATATCGAGAAAAAGAAATTGGTGTATTTGCCCTCTTACATTGAAGAGGATGATGCAGAAGATCACCATGACCGTATCAGTTATAAACAGGGTAACATCGCGCAGAATGAGGTGGAAAAGGAATTACAGGCCAAAGATCTCACCGCTATTCTCAGCTCAGCTATCAAAATTCTTCAACCACCTATTTACCAGACGCTGATCACATTGTACCACCAGGAAGAAATGAGTTACGGAGAAATCGCTGAGATCACGTCGCTCCCGGAAGGTACCGTAAAAAATTATCTGTTCAGGGCCAGAAAGTCGCTTAAACAACAATTGCTGACAACCTATAAAAAAGAAGAAATATGAAGCAGGTACATCTTTCAGAGAATGAAGTACAGCAATTGGCTATGAAATTGCAACAGGCTGATCCACTGCAGGCACAGCACCTTCGGGAATGTGCTGCATGTAAGACGGCAATAGCCAGTTACCAGGCAATATTCACTTCACTAAAAGTAATGGAAAGCCCCACATTCGATTTTGACGTGGAGCAATTGGTAATGCCCCAACTACCTCAGCCGCAAAAGGCTGTTTCCAACAGTCAATGGTCTATCATACCTACCATTGGAATAGCTGTGGCCGTTTTTTGTATTCCTATCTTTATAATGAGCAGGTTCCTTTCTAATCTTGCAAAGGGCATTCCCGAGTACACCTTATATATTATTATAGTGACAGCCCTGGTTATTGCGGGCTTCCTGGGCAGGGAAATGGTGACCTCTTACAGGGAAAAAATTCGCCTGTTAAATTTTTATTGAAAAAGATGCAACATTCATTTGTTTGACCGGTCATATACGGTATAAACAATAAAACAGAAAAAAATGAAAAAGATCATCACTACTATAATGCTCGTTGCACCTGTATCAGTATTTGCACAATCACCGCTTTTTCCCGCGAACAGCGAACTCACCACTGAACTGCTCAGGAGTACAGTGGCCACCATAGTCCTTTTTATAGCATCTTCCTTTATTCTTTCATTGCTCAGAATATTGCTGAATAATCAGCTAAAGAAAAAGATGCTGCAAAAAGGAGTTTCAGAAGAGGTTATTGCCAATATGCTTCCACGTAAAAGTGAGCAGATTGCAGCAATTAAATGGTTTGCCATTCTTACTGCCATTGCTTTAGGATTAACAATTATCACATTTTTCCCTCCGATCGGCATTCACTCTGTAATTATAATGGCTGTATGTGTAGCATTGGGCTTTTTAGGTTATTACTTCTGGGTGAAAAAGATTGAAAAATAAAGCATGACTGGTTACCATCACATTCCTCACATTAATGCTTACATGTATGAAAACGGCATATATTCTATTTTCGGTTAGCGTGGTATTAGTTATCATTTCAATAAGTTTGTTCCTTAGTAATAATACGACCAGTCATAAAACGGCAGTTTCTTACGCTGAGACACCTACTGCTTATGTGTTTCGCGCATCCTACAATGCCAGTCAGGCTGAGTTGGTAGAAAAGTACATAGATAGCTGTTTTTTTCCTGTTGTAATTTTCGGCACCACTCATAAAGTAAAGAAAGAAGTGGTAACTGCTGACAATACCCGCTTTGATATCAAAGCATCCCAGGGAAACTTTTATGTAAAAGCAGATAAAAAATTAAACAGTCAGGCCGCTTTGGATAAGCTCATTAATACCTGCATGGGCTTGAAAAGTGTGATTAAACCCATATAACCATTACATAATCCATAAACATTCTTAAATGAAACCCTTGATAACCCTCATGGCTGTAAGTGTCATGCTCCTCTCTCTGTCCACAAAAGCCCAGCTGCCTGTCAGCAAGATTATTGGAAAGATCGTACAGGCTGACCAGCAGCCTGTCAACGCAGCCACCATATCATTATTGGTAGCAGGCAATACACAACCAGTCAAATTTGAGGTATCTGCTACTGACGGATCTTTTTCATTTGAAGATATCCGGCCCGGCATCTACACGATAGTAGCAACGGCAGTAGGACACCTCAAATATGAAAGTGCTCCTTTTACAATCGACTCATCCAACAACCAGACTACATTGCCGGTCTTTATAATGAGTAAAGCAGATATTGAGCTGAAAGAAGTAGCCGTAACAGCCAAGAAGAGTTTTATTGAACAAAAAATAGACAGAACCGTCGTAAATGTGGATGCCATGATTTCCAATGCCGGTACTACCGCGCTGGAAGTACTGGAAAAAGCACCAGGCGTGCGCGTAGATCCTAACGGTACAATCAGCCTGAAAGGACAACAGGGGGTTACCATTTTTATTGATGACAAACCCTCCTATCTTTCAGGTGCTGATCTGCAGAATTATTTACGCTCACTTCCTTCCTCCACACTGGCTCAGGTGGAAATCATGACCAATCCACCTGCCAAATATGATGCAGCAGGTAATGGAGGTATTATCAATATTAAAACCGTAAAAAAGAAGATCCAGGGTTTTAATATGGGTATTAACTTAAGCCCAAGATTTTCAAAATACACCAGCGTGAATAATAGTCTTGACTTTAACTACCGCCACAATAAATTCAACTTCTTTGGCAACTTTGCATACGGTACACGAAATAACTATAACGATATCAGCATCACCAGGAAATATAAAAATGAGGATGGCAGTCTGAAAGATATCTTTACACAGGACTCCTACATCCGCAGGAAAGGATATGGTGTAAAGGCAACTGTTGGTGCAGATTTCTATGCTTCTGAGAACACCACCCTGGGCATCACCTTTGACAATATGATACGTTATCCAAAGAATACCAATACAAGCACCGGGCAAATATATGATAGCAAAATGATACTGGATTCTTCAGTCGTTTCGATCAACAATGAAGATGGTAAATTCAAAAGCCATGGTGTCAATTTCAATATCAAACATGATTTCTATAAGAATGGTCCATCTATTCTTGCCAATTTCGACTACCTGACATACGATATCAACAACGACCAGATATTCTCTAACAAAAGCTATTCTCCGGAAGGAGTATTCAAATCGGAAGACAAACTGGATGGTAATTTGCCAACTGATATTAAAATTTATTCTGGAAAGGTAGATTATAGCCAGACGTTCAAAGGTGACTGGAAATTTGAAGCAGGTGCGAAGAGCAGCTATACCAATACCTCCAACATCGCTAATTATTTCAATACTATTGGAGGCATCACTTCACCGGATTATGAAAAAACAAACAATTTTAGTTATAAGGAAAATATCAATGCAGGCTATGTAAACTTGAATAAGGATTTCAACAGGTTGAGTGTACAGTTGGGATTACGTCTCGAAACAACTTCTTCTAAAGGACATCAGCTTGGGAATTTAGAGAAACCTGATTCGGCCTTTGCCCGTAATTATACGAACATCTTCCCTACGGTATTCCTGATGTATAGCCTGGATTCATTAAGCGATCATCAGCTTAAATTTAACTTTGGTCGCAGGATTGACAGGCCTTATTACCAGGACCTCAATCCCTTTATATCTCCTTTGGATAAGTTTTCCTACTACACAGGAAATCCTTATCTGCAACCATCCCTTTCGACAAAGGTAGAACTGGGCTATATCTTCAAAAACAAACTGACTGCTACAGCAAGTTATACAAACACGAAAGACCAGGTTTTTGAAACGATTGAGATCATTGACAATACCTACTATAGCAGACCTGGAAATATTGGAAAAACAAAACTCTATACACTTGACCTGGGTGCAGGTCTGGACCCTACCCCCTGGTTTACTTTCCAAATCAATGCACAGTTAAACTATTTTCATTCTAAAGGTAATTTCTATACAGGCTTACTGGATACCAAAAGTACTTACCTATATACGCAGGGGATGGCACAGTTTAAATTGAAGAAGAATTGGATTATTCAGCTAGATGGTTATTATCAGACCAAAATGACAAACGTACAATTTGAGCTGGCAGCCAGGGGCAGATTGAATGCAGCTGTAGCGAAAGTATTATCGCCAAAGGCAACGCTCAAATTCAGTGTGTCGGATATCCTGTTTACCAATATCAACAAAGGTACAATCACCAACCTTCAGCTGACAGATGCGTACTTTAAAACGCTTTCTGATTCAAGAGCAGCTATCCTTACGTTAAGCCTTCGTTTTGGAAAGGCGGTAAAGGGTCAACGTAAACATAATAGCACAGGAGCTGATACTGAATCAAACAGGGTAAAGAACTAATCATTATTTTTTTCATCATGGAAATACAAAAGGGTAGCTTCCATTCCTGGAGATTACCCTGTTTTTATTTCAACAGATAACTACTATCGCTGTCTAAAAGTAATACAACAGGTTTAACTCATTTGGCAATCGTCTATTAATTAAAAAAATCTTTTGGGGGAGAGCAAATAATCTTTGTACTTCACACAGCCTTTAATTACATGGATGTTGCTTAAAAAATGTTGAAAAATTAAAAATTATTTGCATTCAGCTCCACATTGCTTTCATTTTCTCCATTTACAATTCTTATCAAATTCAATAATGGGATCAAATGTTCGATAGAGAGCTCCTCCCATGCACATTAGGCGAAAAATTACTGTTAAAGTGATTTTTCGCCTTTTTTATATTTTTATTGTTATAATGACCCTGTTACCAATTATTTCCGATGTAGATGAATATTCTTCGATGACTGGCTCAGTCACAATTATACGGGTTGGATTACATGCATTACCTGTTTGCTTTTCTTCACTAGTATAAGTGAGAGTAACAGTGCCTATATCGGGAATATTGACAATGTATTTGAATGCACCTTTTTGAGATTCGTCAATAATAAATGCCAGTGCACCATACAACTCTGATCCGGTTGTTGTATCAAAGGACAGTCCTGACCTTGGTGTAACGTTAATCTTTGTGACATCAATTTTTTTTTTGATATGAGGATATTTTCCCCGGTTGCTTTATCCAGAAAGATAAGCCCTACCTTGGTAGGCGAAGGTAAAGCGGATAAACCTTCACAGGGATCAGTCTGTTTTGTTTTTTTGCAGGCAGGGCACAAACTGATGACAGCCAGCAATAATAAGAGCAGTGTCTTTTTCATATGGAATTGCTTAATATAGGTTAATTGCGATGTTACATTAAATATAACGAATCCTCCGTCAAATATGTTACAAGGTAGATATTAGTAAAAAATAAGCTATCAGATATAGACGCGGCTCTTGTTACCTGTCCTTATTCAAAAGCAATAAGAAGAAATATCATTGTCAGGTCGATGTAGCAACATAAAAATGGAAGAGGGTGCACTTAAAACTCAAAAGTTAAATACACCCTCTTTTAATTCGGATACCTGGTGGGGCCAGATGCCATTTTATGCGATTCTCAGGAGTTCCATCTATTTAATAATACACCTTCTTCTATTGATTTATATTTCGATTCCCAGCGTTTCCAATACTGCTTCAATGGGCGAAACCATAGCATAGGTTATACCATCATCTTCATTTTTCCCCCACAGCAATCCCATTACTTTATCGCCTTTCAATACCACACTACCACTGTCTCCTGACTTTGCAAAATCCTTTCCATCATTTCCCATTATTGCAAATTGATTCGGCTCTATACCATCAGGACCAGAAACAGAAAGGTACCTTACAGTTCCTGTAGTAATGGCTGAACTGAGCCCTGACTTCACCACCTGGTCACCTATCGCCACCTGATTGCGGCTTAAAATTCCTGTAACCGGGGTTTTAATTCCGAACAGTGTTTTCCGCGTCGCCGAACGCCCTTCCAGCACTGTTGCCACAGCACAATCTACGTACGTAGGTATGCCCTGCAGTGTTACATTTCCCATATAGGCTTCCAGCTTATCTCCGCCGGTATAATTGAAAATACTGTCAGTACGTGCTGGCTGGCAAACTTTTTTTGTCGTCGCATCATAATACATTACGTGATGATTGCTTAAAATGCCTAATTCCTGAGAGGCGGTACGCAACACGGAAATACCTAACGTACCACTGTAAGGGAATTTAATGATATTCACGTCTGGTCCGCATGAAATTCCTCCAATCATAGGGTCAAACTTATCCGTTCTGCTTTGATCAAGTTTTACCAGTTCATCTGTATGAATTAAAGGTAGAGGCACTGAGGTATGGGGACGCTCTACCACATCTGTAAGAATGCCCCGGTTTGTAAGGTTCTGCAAAAATATCATAGATGGATGACTGGCCGAAAGATCATTCTTTTTTGAGACAAAGAGTACCAAACATACCTTTTTTGTATCCTTACCAGCCATGACCTTATGCCCAATTGCAGAGCCCACGACATCTGGCAGCGCATGTAACTGTTGCCATAGTTCCTGCTGAACAGCTTCGATCACTCTATACTGTTCTAATTCTTCTGTATTAACCATGAGCTTACAATTTAATTACGTTACCTGAAGATGGTGCACCTCCGCCAGTTGGTGGTGGTCCACCTGCTGCAGCCTGATTTGCCAGCATCCGATATTGTTGCGTCCCTTTCTCTGTTTTTATCGTTCCTGATAAAGTGTATAAGTAGAGATCACCAGACACTGCATAATCGTTTGCCGAATTGTTAATGTAGAAATCGAGAGATACAGTAGACATTTTGCTCGCCCGTTCTAAAAAAGCTTCCATCAGCAGCGTAATCTGGGCATCTGAAAGCCCCTTTGATTTCATGGTTTGCCGGGTACGCTCATAAGATGCAGAAGCCCCGCCACCAAAAAAGTAACTGAACATTGACAAATCTGCAGAGACGGATGTTTTTTCCTCTTCTCTAATTTCCTCTTTGTAAGAAGCATTCAGCATTCCCATTGCCAATTCATTGAGATCTTTAACATCCTGGCTGCTTAGTGCAGAGATCATCAGCTGCGCCTTGAGATAACCACTCGTGTGGGCAGGAATAGTATAGGACAGACCTGTTAATTGTCCAAGACCAGATACCTCAATTGAATAGGATTCTGAGGCTTCTCCGTCCGCTTCAACAATATCCGGTACTACAAGGGGTACAGGATCAATAAGAGATACACCCTTATAGGTGATCTCAACAGTAGGTACTTCGGTTGCTATAACCGCGGTTGTTGTGTTAGGCATAATATTATTGTTTTAATAACCTTGTAAAGGTGCGTTGTCTATGCCTTTGTAAATAGCGGTGAAACACCTGTTTCAAAAAACAGGTATTTATACTGGGTTATCCAGGTATGGTTTTATACCACTTTCTCTGTCAGAAAAAATTACAGCCCGTCCGAAGTTCCGCAATATCGTCGAAGGATAGGCAGGCATCATTTCATTGTAAAGTGTATTGTTGACAGCTTCCTTTCCCTATGCAATATTCCAATTATAGTAGTTTTTGACCGTATCACTGAATTCACCTCTATAAGACTTATTAGTACGAATCAACTTCATTCTGGGACTAACGGTTTCAATTAACCTTAAATTGGCGGAAACATAGTTTCCGCCTTTTGCTTCTTCAGTTCATTTCTTACAGGCACTGGTGCACACATGTCCTTTTTCTCCATGTGCATAAATATGCTTGCCACTATCATGACATGCCTGGGTACATACATGTGCTTTCATCTTCATTTTCTTCTCTGTCTTAGCTTTTGGAGCATCCTGCTTTTTATCCTGAGCCATAGTAGCCAGGGAAAAATGTCCAATCAAAAGCGTTGCAATGAAAATTTTAAGGATTGATCTCATGGTGATTTATTTAAATTGTTATTGAAGCGTTACTTTAATAATATTGCTGATAGCAGGCATCATCGTTCTCCCATTTGGGTGAGGAACAACAGCTAATACCTTTGATTCAGTTAAAGGAATACCTGCCAGTGTGAGCCACTGGCAAATCCGGTATTTGATTTTCCCACGTACCATTGTCCCACGGCTAATTGACCTGGTAAAATTACCGGCAGTATTCCACTTCCCAGGAAGAAGCCGGTTTCAACCATTAGTTTACCGTCCAGCACATTTTCAATAGCAATAGAAGTTGACCTAACCGATGGTTTATCATCTTTCTGAAAGGTAGCCAGCTTCAACACAGGATCAGATAAAGGACACGGCTTCAGCAGTCTATAATTCATTTCCGGTGCATTTTAGTACCACAAAACAAATGAAAAGGTATCCCACAGATATTGCAGAATTGTAACAAAAGTATCACAATGACTATTCCTGGGTTTCATTTAGCAACTTAGTTATAATCGTCGATCATGGATAACTATACTGTATTTTCAACAGGCTCAGGATACACAATTTGATTTATTGTAGTAAAACCGCACACAGTTGTACCAAAATCGAACACCCAATAAAACAGAATATCATTTAACTCCTTGGCAATCAAATATAAATTTAATGGCATTCCCTTAGTGGGTTATATTTACACCACATAGATTGAAGTATGATCAAAAATTATCTCAAAACCGCATGGCGCAGCCTTACAAGAAACAAAGTCCACTCACTTATAAATATAATCGGGCTTGCAGCAGGTATTACAGTTGTTATGCTAATTGCTTTTTGGGTATATGACGAAACATCGTACAATACTTATTTCAAAAATTATAACAGCATTGCCAGGATTAAGCAAAACCAAACCTTTGAAGGAAAAGTATATACTCAGGATGCTATTCCTTTCCCATTAGGTAAAGCCTTGCAAACAGATTATAGCAGCGACTTTAAGCATGTAATCATGAGTTCCTGGCAGAGCAACCATATTCTGAATTATGGTTTAAAAAGCCTGACAGAATCAGGCATTTTTATGGACAATGGCGCTGATGACATGCTCTCGTTAAAAATGCTGTATGGCAAGTATGGAAGTCTGATCCAGCCAAATAACATCCTGGTTTCTGCCTCAGCAGCTAAAGCGCTATTTGGTAATGAAGATCCGATGAACCGCCAGTTGAAAATTGACAACGAAATGGATGTAAAAGTAGCTGGTGTGTTTGAAGATATCCCCCCAAATACAGAGTTTATGAAATTGAACTTTATTGCCTCATGGAATTTGTATGCCGCTAAAACATGGGTGAAAAATATTCAGAACGACTGGGGAGATAACTCTTTCCAAACGTTTATTCAACTTTCGGATAACGTAAATATCAATAACGTTAATAAGAAAATCGCTAATATAAAATACAATAAAACTGATGAAGAGGATAAGAAAAATCATTCCAAAATCTTCCTTACACCTATGCGTAACTGGCATTTGCATAACAATTGGGAAAATGGCGTTGCATCAGGCGGCCAGATTGTATATGTATGGATGTTTGGAATTATAGGTTTATTTGTGCTGCTGTTAGCCTGTATCAACTTTATGAACCTCGCAACAGCAAGAAGTGAAAAACGCGCTAAGGAAGTAGGCATTCGTAAAGCCGTTGGCTCCGCACGAAAAATGTTGATAGCGCAATTTTATCTGGAATCAATATTAGTAGTTACAATTGCATTTGGATTTGCTTTATTGTTTGCCGTCATTGCGCTACCCTGGTTTAACAAACTTGCAAATAAGCAAATGAATATTCCCTGGACAAACGCTTACTTTTGGTTTGCAGGTATTTTATTCATTTTTATTACAGGCATTATTTCAGGCAGCTATCCTGCGTTATACCTGTCGTCTTTTAATCCCATAAAAATTTTGAAAGGAAACTTTCACGCAACACGTAATGCAGCAATCCCAAGGAAAGCATTAATTGTAATGCAGTTTGCTATTTCACTAATTCTAATCATTGGAACTGCTGTAGTGTACAAGCAAATAAAATTTGCACAAAACAGACCAGTTGGTTATAGCAGAAATGCTTTGATTAACATCCCAATGAGCACTGAAGATTTTGGGGAAAACTATAATGCTATTAAAACTGAATTGATAAGTAAAGGCATTGCAGAAAGTGTAGCAACTTCATCAAGCCCCCTTACACGTTCGTGGTTTACTACGGGAGGATATACCTGGCAGGGAAAAAGCCCTGACTTAAACCAGGATTTTGTAAAGTATTACGTATCACCTGATTTTGGCAAAACCATCAACTGGCAAATTGTACAGGGAAGAGATTTTTCATCCGAATTTCCCTCTGATTCTTCCGGGCTTATTATTAACGAATCTGCCGTAAAATACATGGGTTTAAAAAATCCCGTAGGTGCTCTTATCAGCAGAAATGATAGTAAGCAGACTACCTATCAAATTGTAGGTGTTGTAAAAAATATTGTTACAGAATCTGCTTATGAACCTGTGCAGCAAACGTTCTATTTTTTTGATAAAAGCGGCAAAGCCAACTTTATTTTTATTAAACTCAAGGCAAATAAAAGTGTACATACATCTATTGAACAAACAGGCGATATTTTCAAGAAATATATTACCACTGCGCCGTTTGAATACAGCTTTGTGAGCGATGATTTTGCACAAAAATTTTTCAATGAAGAACGAGTAGGAAAACTGGCAGGCTTATTCTCGGCTTTGGCAGTTTTAATTAGCGCACTTGGATTATTCGGCATGGCATCTTTTATGGCCGAACAGCGAACAAAAGAAATAGGCATACGTAAAGTGCTGGGCGCATCTGTAATTAATGTATGGGGGTTATTGTCAAAAGAATTTATAGTACTTGTAATTATAGCCATACTGATCGCTGTACCGGTTGCCTATTATTTGATGCATAACTGGCTGCAGAATTATAACTATAGAACAAATATTCCCTGGCAGATTTTTGTGCTATCAGGAATTGGAGCGTTGGCGATAACGTTAATTACCATAAGCTTTCAATCCATTAAAGCAGCAATGGCCAACCCAGTAAAAAGCTTGAGGACGGAGTAGGCATTCAAAAAGGCAAGACACTTTAAGCATCTAAATAATTGACGACACTGCTTCATCGTCGACAATCTTTATTTAAGAAACATTTTTTTCTTGTAACAGTAAATTTAAAATTTAAAACGCGTTAATTCAGTGAAGAATTGACGCGTTTCATTTCAGCCAGATGATGGTTACGATTGTGCCATTGACAAACCGTTCTGCAAATCTATAGAATAGCATTAAATATGTTTCGAAGGCAATATTTACGCTTTCTTTTGTCTGTTATTAATTTATCTATACTTTGCCATTGCGAACCGGTCAATAATGTGTACTTCCGTCTCATAGTTTGTTTTGTGGTAAATCCAAACTAATTGATCGATTCGTTTTTTTTTCAAATTTCCTGCCGACTAATTTTTAAACATGGTCTTACTATATTATGTTGATACAAGTTATATCTAAATGAGGAAAGCTGTTTCCAGGAAGAAATTAAAGCAAAAAAAACCGGTCCCTCTCAGGACCGGTTTCTCCATTACTTAAATAGCTGTATCGTTGCGCCTATTTCAAAAGCCCCATCTACATACGTTTTTATCCCTCCTGTATGCGTTGTATACATCGCCTGTTCCGACACCATTTGCCACGCTTTTACACCAATTCCCGCTGTCACACTTTTGGATGAATGATACATCGCCATTATATTCGCCACATTATTCAGGAAACTGACATTCAAACCCGCATCCAGGATATTATCATATCCCTTTACACCTCTATACACCAGTTTGGGTTCAATAGATGTGACCTCATCACTCCCTGGCAGGAACCTATAAGACACCGCCGTAAAAAAAAGACCACCACCGTCTACACCCAGGTTATTCCCTGTAAACAGGTTACGTACATTCGGTAATGCCGCCTGTACATTGAGATGCTTATCCGTATAACCCATTCCAAACTCCGCTTCAAAATAGTTATCCCTGCGATTAAATCCACTAATAGAAGGGTCGTTGGAATCCCCATTCACTGCCTTTACATCCAGGCGTTGTACATTCCACACAGCAGATAAACCAAAATGAAACTGTTGCTCCTCTAACCCTAATGGGATACGATAGGCATACGTCATCGCAACACGGGTACGATCTATCAATCCAGCTTTATCGCTCATCACCTGTGCACCTACCCCTACCCTGCTATTCACCTGCCAATCGCCGGAGGCAAAGGCTGTGACCGGGGCACCGGGCATACCGCCCAACTGACGGCGATAGGCAGCATTGAGACGCATGCCTTGTTCCAGACCAGCCATGGCCGGGTTGGCCAGGTACTGGTTCTGGAAATATTGTGTGCCGGAGGGTTCCAGCAATGATTGAGAATTCCCTAAGGATTGTGCCTTACTTTCATTGGCCATGCATAGACCTCCAAGTAAGAATAAGCATATATACTTTTGTAAGCTCATCACCTAATTGTTAATGGGATCAATGCTGGTCCCTGATGATTGTAATAAAGCCTTTAGCAGGTGTGTTATAACCGTCTGCTTTCAGGATATAATAATAAGTGCCTTCTGCCAGGGGACTACCATTGTAAGTACCATCCCACTCATTGCTGTAATTCTTTTGATGATATACAACACGACCGGTACGGTCATAGATAATCAGGTCATTGTTTGGATAACGGCTTAGGTCATTAATGATCCATTTATCATTCTTGCCATCGCCATTTGGTGTCAGCAGGTTGATCGCATCTATTTTAAATTCATTCACTACTGTGATCGTCACCGCTCCTTCATTGATACAACCATTATTATCAGTTACGGTCACTGTGTATACAGTGTTCTCTACAGGCTTGATTTGCAGAGTTGCTGTTTGCTGACCGTCTACAACACCGCCGGCATTTGACCACTCATAACTGACCCCGCCAGTAGCAGTAAGATTCATGGCTGTTCCCCTGGAGATCACGGTATCCTGATCGGCTGTGATGATGACTGTTGGTAATGCATTTACCTTGATGGCAAATGTGCTGACCAGCGTATCTACACCACCGTAGGCAGTACCACCATTATCCTTCACTGTAACGGTTACATTGACTGTACCGCTGATGTTTGGTTGCAGGTGGTATGTAATCAGACCAGTGGCATTTATGGCCAGAGAAGTAAAGAATGGTTGGTCAGCGCTTACGGTGTAGCTCAGCGTTTGCCCGTCTTCTACAGCAGAAGCGCCGGTTGTCTGAACAGCCTGTGCTATCGTGATATCACATACTTCCTGATCTGCAATAGCGTCCAGTGTGGGTGCCTGGTTTACCTGACCTACCTGAATGGTAAAGGATCTTTCAGTATATAAACCATTTGCCAGTGTAGCACGTATGCTGACATTGTAAGTGTTCCTCACAGCATAATCCAGTATGGCGTTGGTCAACAGCTGGTTTCCTGAAATCGAGAAGAATGCATTGTCAGCGCCGCCTGCAACTAAGGTATAAGTATATACAGGATCTGGTTCCGCTGTTACACCAGAGAGATGACCTACGAGTGTTCCCACAGGTGTGTTTTCAACAATGATCTGGTTATCAAGCTGGATGTCTGTAGGCGGTAATGGTACGTATACCACATTTACATCTACTGTGGCAGCATTGCTCACATTCATACCATCACTCACTGCCAGGGTCAGGGTGACAGTTGTATTGTTGTTGGCATTCAATGCAGCTTCATCTTTTACAGAGAGCACTCCGGTAGCAGCATTGATGGCAAAGGCACCGGAAAGATCATTAGTTATGGTCCAGTTTTGCAGCACACCTGTAGCTTCAACAGCGTTGATCGCACCTACGATGGAGCCTGCGGCACTGTATTCGTCTATACTGAATGTCTGACCGGTGGTGATGACAGGAGCAGTAATATCTGATAATACAGAGATTGTATTAGAAGCAGTATTACCATTTGAGCCTTTGTTGATGGCTACATCTGCTGGCAGGGTCACTGTTACATTACCATCTGCAGATGGAGTGATAGTTACAGTATAAGTGATGTTATCGCTTGTTTGCAGGTTGCTGGCAGTACCATTTATAACGTTAAAGTCAGTGATTATGAGATCTGTTACCGCTTCGCTGAATGTAGCGGTAGCGGTATAAGGCGCATTGACTTTTGTAACAGTGGTAGATAATGTCACTGTTGGATGCACGGTATAAACATATATACCTGTTGTACTACCTGCATTATAGAGCGTAAGGTCCGCATTGTTAGTAAACACATCCTGGATGCTGCCTGTGATAGCAGATAATGAAATACCATCCAGATCATTTTCCCCATCCTGAACAGTATAGCTGAATGACAATGTGTTAGTACCTGTACCGCCAGTGTAAGCAGCATTTACAGTTGTACTGCCGATTGTAACCGGCAATACCGGCGTACCTGTTACATCCACCACGAAGTTAAACTGAACAGCAAAATCAAGTGTCTGACCTGCATGATAATAACCATTCGCCGGCACACTCACCTGTGTAATAACTGGTGGGATCGTATTTATTAACACACCAGTCGTAGAAGGCGCTGTGAAAGTCAGTACCGCATCATTATCAAAACCATCTTTAATACTACCACCACTTAATACCCCTGTTGCAATACCATCCAGATCCTGATCGCCATCTTTCACCAAATAAGTGAAGGACAATATGGTAGTACCTGTACCAATAAGATAATCAGCATATACTGTACTGTTACCGATAGTAAAAGCAATATGTGGAGTACCCCTTACATTCACAGCGTCACTAAATCTTACCTGGTAGAGCAATAAGCGACCTGTAGTATAATATCCATCAGCTGGCGCAGTTACCTGCGTAATAACAGACGCTATCGTATTCACAAGTACATCGGCAGTAGAAGGTGTATTCAATGTAAGTACCGCATCATTACCAGCCGCATCTTTTATACTACCACCACTTAATGCACCTACTCCAATACCATCCAGATCCTGATCGCCATCTACAATTGTATAAGAGAATGTCAACTCATCAGTACCTGTACCACTAATATAATTAGCATATACCGTACTGCTACCCATTGTAATAGCAATATGCGGCGTACCTGTCACATTCACCACTTCACTAAATGTCGCTGTGAAGTTTAAAATGCTACCGGATTTATAATATCCATCAGCTGGCGTAATGACATTGTTAACAATAGGGGCCGTAATATCAGCCAACAAGGTAAGCGAATTGGAAACTTTATTGCCATTACCGCCTAAATTCACCGCTGCATCTACTGGCAAATTAACTGTTACATTGCCATCGGCAGACGGGGTGATCGTAAAGGTGTAAGTAATATTATCAGTTGTGGACAACGCACTTGCTATACCATTCACTACTGTAAAATCAGTAGCTGTCAACCCTGTTACTGCTTCAATAAAAGTGGCTGTCACGGTAAATGCGCCATTCACCAAAGCAGGCGCCGTAGTGGTCAGTGTCACTGTAGGACGAATACCATTTACCTTTACTCCAGCTGCTACAGAACTGCTAAAAGAAATATTCAATACATTCCCCGCAGCATCAGTCAGCGAATTCCCATTCACCCGCAGCGGAGACATCGCTTTTATTCCGTCATTATCCAGATCTCCTTCCTTTACGGTATAATTAAATGTCCATGTGTTAGTTCCTGCACCTGATGCATAAAAAGCCTTCACTGTAGTACTACCAATGGTCAGTTCCACATAAGGTACATCACCTGCATTGTCAGTATTCACCACTTCACTCATATTCAATGCCAGCGTGATTACCTGTCCGATATGATAAGTAGCATCTGCAGAGAATTGTACAGACTGAATGCCCGGTGCTGTCTGGTCTATCGTCCATGAATAAATAGTAATCCGCCCTACATTACCAGCCAGATCTGTTGCTCTCACAAATACTGAATGTGGCCCATCACTCAATCCAGCTATTGTATAAGGAGAGGTAGCCGGCAGGAAAGGACTTCCATCTATGCTTGCAGAAAATCCAGTTACATCTTCATCCGCTGTAAATGTAAATGTCCCGGAATTACTATTTGTAGGGTTCGGAGGCCCTGTTACAATAGTAACCACCGGTGCTGTCTGATCCAGTTTAATAGCAGCATTTGTACCACTTACATTACCGGCAGCATCTTTCACCTGCATGTACACTTTCTGATTACCATCACCTGTTGCCAGCCTATATGATTTTGTCGCTGCAAATGTCTCGTAAGCACTCCAATTACTACTATCTGCCGAGAACCGCATTTGCAGGCCAGCATTTGCATCTGTGCCTGTTTCTGACAATGTTACATTCAAAGAATTTGTAACAGCTGCACCCCCATTAATACCCAGTGAAATAACCGGCGCTGTCCTATCGATCGTATAAATATCTCCGCTGGTGAACGGTACATTCGATATACCAGGAGTAATACCTGCACCATTTACATCCAACCGGATCGTACCATCACCGGTACCTGTATTTACAGCTACAAGATATGTTGTATTGCTTAGCTTCGTCACTGCTCCTATAGCAGCCCCTGTTATAGCCGTAGTTGTCAGGGTAAAAGCATTTGTTCCCGGTGTCGATACATCCGCGCTAAATGTCACCGTATAGGTAACTGTGGTTGCATTAGTTGGTGAAGCCCCATTTTTAGCAACACTTAATACTGTAGGCAGACTCAATCTGATCAACCGCCCATTTCCACTCGTAAAACCATCTGCTGCATACACCACACCATTACTATTAACAGTCAGTCCTATAGGATAAGTAACCGCAGATATTGTCAAAGATGAATCCAGGAGAACAACAGTTCCTGCAGCATCATTATATTTTACTACAGCAGCAACGCCTGTTCTCACTGCTTCAATTGTATATAAATTATTTGTTGCATCTGTCGCCAACGCAGAAAAGTTTCTGCCTGTAGCCTTCGTAGATAAAGCATAGGAAGGATAGGTCAGTTTCATGATAGCACCACCCGAATTTGCCGCACTTTCTATGAAATCTGTAAAATAAATATTTCCCTGTGTGTCTGTTGTCAGACCCCAGGGATAAGAGGTACCAGCTGAAGGTACTGCAATACCATCGTAGATCACTGTTCCAATATATGATTCTGCGAAGGCAATATAACTCACAACATCAAATTTGGCCGAAGAGCTGTTATACTCTATGGTCAGCAGGTTGTTTGATCTATCTACTGCAATAGCAGAAAAATATCTTCCGGATTGTACCACCGTTGGTGTATACGAGCCCGCGGTCAGTTTAATAACCTGACCGTTGCCTGTCTCTAAAGAATTAAGCACAAACACATCGCCGACGGAGTTAACAGCTATACCGCTGGGGTAATCACCCTTGATAGCTGTACCATGACTCAGACCTGAATAGATAACAGTACCAGTGCCAGTGCCGCTTGTAAATTTTACTACATCATATAAATTTGTAGCGCTATTCAGCCTGGTGGTATAAATATTATTACTGGCATCTTTGGCAACAGCTGTGTAAGAACCGCCTGTTTCCAGCGTGGAAAGGATATACTGTGCCTTGCCCGACTGCCAGACGGTTACAGCAACAATGATCAGGAGTAATACCCTGATACATTGTGTAAATGTATGCTTCATATAAACCTGTTAAATGCAGAGAAAAGGGTTCTGCCAGCCAGAGATATTCTCTTGATGAATGATCTGTAAGCTGGCATCGTCATGACGAATTCCCTCGCCCTGGTCAAGAATAATTTTATTTATCTTTTGGGAAGTGGTATTCAGTTTTATAATGTTGGACACAGGCAATCCTAATCCGGTAGAAGGATGGAAACCTTTCTCTCCCCTGGGGCCACGGATCGTGTTCGTGCGTAGTTGTGCTTTTACTTTGTCCCAGTCGCCCTTCTGTGCATAGGGCAACAATTCTTTCCACACCAACCCTGCTTCATAGCCCATCAATCCATATATATTCGCAGGCTGTTGTGCTTTGCGCTCAAATGTCTTTACGAACAGTTTATTTTCTTTGCGTTCATCCTCTTTCAGCCAGGTGAGTGCACTGTAAATTTCCAGTTCCAGGTGCTTTACATCATCCAGGATATCTTCATAGGCCATCGTCTCCACTACTGTCAATGGAATAGTTTTACTGAAGGGGCTTTCTTTCCATGCAGCCAGAAAACGAGTGCCCATATTTCCACCGAAAATGGCATGCACATAAGGTGGAGGATTCCGCTCTATTTCCGCAAAAAAAACAGTGAGGTCCATGGCATTGGTATCTGCAGGACTACTGGATAATACAGTCACCCTCAGCTCCTGTGCACCTGCATAGAATGCTCCCTGTTGAAATGCATTTGCCAGATGATACCCGGCCTCATAAACTGGCATTACCAGATGTCCTGCATTGCCAAAACGCTTTTGTGCCCAGCGCCCCAGTGCATATTCTGATTGCCATATCTGGTGAGATGCATAAAAAATATCCGGATTAATGGTAGCAGGATCAGGAATGAGCTCACCCATGTCAAAGAAGAAACCCAACTTACGCTGTGCTTCAACTACCGACATGAGTGAGGACAAAGATTTATAACTGATCAAACCTGACAAGACATCGGCCTGATTAAAAAACAATAATTTTTTAGCTGCCTCTGTGGTCGTAGCCGGGCTACCACTTCTTGTGAACTCCGGCATGATCTGTAAAATTCGCTGACGTGCAGGATCTAATCCCATTCCCAACATCCACCCTGTGATCAGGTGTGCTGAATAAAACGGATATACACCGCTATAAGGCGTCAGAAAACCAATGTTCAATTGCTTCATATTATGAACGGGAAGGGTACGTTCCTGCTGTTGCAATACAATAGTTAATGGCTAAGTATGGCTGTATAATAGAAACAGGCTGACTACCTCCCGTAACCATCACTGTAATCGTTCCTGAAACATCACCAGGTACCAGCGTAGCATCAGGGGAAGCAGTAGTATACCCATTCACATTAAATGTGTTTAACCCTGCACCTAAAGTTGGTAATTTAGCAGGCACCACTGTCGAACCAGGTACATTGGTAGTAGCTACACCTGTACTTGCCTTGGGTGCCGCAGTGAGTGTATGAGTGGTGGTATGTGTATGCGCAGGCAGTTGATTCATGGTAAGGGCAGTTGATTCTACACCTCCCATTTGTCCAATATTATAATTAGAAAGTCCCTGTCCCTGTCCCATACCTATAGGTATTCTGCCACGCAAATCAGGAACAGCAAAAGTACTCATGCCATCACCTCCATAATAGGTGCCGAGAAGGGAGAATAATGCCGTGTTCTGGGCAATTGAAATCAAAGCTCCATTACAAGCTAACCAGCTGCTATAGGGGGTGAAATTAAATGCAAAAGCTACGATAAGCGCCATGTAAGGTTCATTCATTGCAAGAAAAAATTATTGAAGTGTATATTAAATAAGATTACAATCAGGAAATGCAAATACCTTTCCTCCCTGCATGGCAGACTGACGACCCAATAAGCCAATCAGGCTATGAGTTGCCGCTGTATAAACAGGTAGTTGACTGCCCGGAGTTTTTAAGGTATTTATCAATTCATTCAATGCCATGGCAACCGGAGAGGCGGCATGTTGTTGCAGGTGCAGTTGGTCAGCTTCCCATTGATTATCACCAACCCGCATAGCTTTTGCAAAATCGATCCAAAATACTTCCGTACCATGAATATGGGTGCCTGTTGAATATCCCTTTTCTGCTTGCAGATACACCCGCTGTCCCTGTGTAGTGGTCAGACAGATGAGTGGAATATTTCCATTCTTAATAATAGTCAATTGTTGACCCGTTTTAGGATCTACCTTATTGACAATATAGTCCCGCTGCTGTGTAGTAGCCGCGATCGTTTCGAATCTGTTGTCTTTTCCTAACAAACTTTGTAAAAATAAAGCGGGATATAACGGATACGTATCTACCTGGGGAGGCATTGCATCATAAGGCGCACCTGCATATATTTTTTCCAGTGTGCCGAAACTGATATTGGAAATTGCCTGCAGATCATGCCGGTAACTTTGCTCATCCAGGGTAAAGTAATGACGACCTGTTTGCTGACTGGTCCTTATTATATCCCGATGCTCAGCTACCGTTTCGCCCATCACAGGACCACAGGCCACATGTTTACCCGCCAGCATCGCTGCTTTGGCAATCATATAGTGGGTATGTGCAGGGGTGGCAATAATCACCAGATCCAGCTCATCGCTGGCTAGTAACTTTTGCCAGTCAGTGTAGACTTCCGGACGATCAGATCCTTTAAATAATCGAAGACTCTCCTGTAAGGAACCATTGTCCGAATCACATATTGAAATGATTGCCAGATCTTTTTGGGGAAGTGCTGTTGTAAGATATTCTCGTCCCCAGATGCCGGTTCCGATAAATCCTGTGCGCAAACCTTTACTAACATTTTTAGAGAACAGAGACGACGGCATAACGGCCAGTGCAGGCAGTATATAGGCGACGTTTCTGAAAAATTCTCTCCTCTTTTGATTGTACATTTACAATTTATAGGGATAATTATTCAAATCGTTTACTCAATGGCTTTTTATAGGAATGAGGCTAAAAATTGAATTAAATTTGCCAGGTATGGTAGCACAAATGTATATATAAATTATACAAATATTAAAATATATTTTCCTGCAAGGCAATAAAAAACCGGGACCTGCTCACGCAAATCCCGGTCAAACTTTAGGTATATGTGTCAGGCTCTCTGTTCTTTCACATTCAACACTGCTACAGCAGCTATCATCATAAATACGCCCGCCATTACCAACGCATATATAGGCTGATCGTGAAAACAATACCTGACGATGAGACCACCGAACAAGCCATTCACAATCTGTGGGAATGTGATAAAGAAATTAAAGATACCCATGTATACCCCCGTCTTATGCGGAGGTATCACACCTGATAGGATAGCATAAGGCGTTGATAAAATGCTTCCCCATGCAAAACCAATACCGATCATAGGCAGTACCAGCAAGTCAGGAGATTGTATAAAAAAGATGGAGATCAGTGATACCCCTCCTGCTATCAAAGAGAAGGCATGCGCAACTCTCCTGTTTGTTTTACGCGCTATTGTAGGCAGGATCAGTGAATACACCGCCGATACCGCGCTATAAATGCTAAACAAGAAACCTACTTTATTGCCCGCATCAGCATAACTTGATGATGAGGTATCACCCGGCATTACCTTATAGATATGTTGCGCCACAGCCGGTGTGGTAAACACCCACATGGAGAACAAGGCAAACCAGGAACAAAACTGTACCAACCCTAACTGCCGCATAGCCGATGGCATGGCTGCAAAGTCTTTTGCGATTGTTCCCAATCCGGATGATACAGATGTTCCTTCAGAAGAAGGATTAAACTGTGCAAACTCCTCCGGACTATACTCCCTGCTCATAAATACAGACCACAGTATCGTCGCTATTAACACCACCGCACCTATGTAAAAAGAATAAATCACATTGTTTGGAACCACACCCGGTGCTGCTACTTTCGATACACCCGCATATTCCGCCAGCAAATAAGGCAATGAAGAACCCAATACGGCCCCCGCCCCTATCAGGAAGGTTTGTACTGAAAACCCCATACTCCGCTGCTCATCCGGCAAATTATCAGATACAAGCGCACGAAAAGGCTCCATGGCAACATTGATACTTGCATCCATCAATGTGAGCATCCCTGCTCCTATCAGCATCGGTGGCAACAGGTAAGCCAGCATGGACGAATTCGGTAACAGGATCAACGCTAATGCCGTCAACAGCGCACCGACAAGAAAGTAAGGACGGCGGCGCCCAAACCTGTTCCACGTACGATCACTATAATGCCCGATGATGGGCTGTACGATCATTCCGGTCACCGGTGCGGCTAACCAGAAAAGGGATAAATGTTCTACCTCTGCGCCATAGGTCTGTAGAATACGGGATGCATTTCCATTCTGTAATGCAAAACCAAACTGTATTCCGAAAAACCCCATGCTCATGTTCCAGATCCTTGCCGCAGATAAGCGTGGCTTTGTCATGCCTTTCATGGAATTCTTTTTTTCTGAAAACGATTTCATTCCACTTAGTGAATCCCCCGCTTTCATAAATGTTTTATTTGACCAGGTCCCTGTTGTTCAATTGTACAACAGCGCCCGCCTTTACTACGAATGTATCTTCATATACCTTTACAGCTACATCGCCACCCTCTTTATTCTCCAGGACAACACGATTTTTGTTGATCTCCACTTTCAGGATATTACTCCTGAAACGAATACTGAAAGCAAATGACTGCCAGCTATCCGGCAGAAAAGGTGTAAACTGTAACTGCCCATCACGTACACGCATACCTGCAAATCCTTCTACCACACTCATCCAGGTACCCGCCATCGAAGTGATATGCAAACCATCTTCTGTATCATTGTTATAATCATCCAGGTCCAACCGGGAAGTTCGCAGGTAAAACTCATACGCCCGCTCTCCATCTCCCAGCTTCGCAGCCAGGATCGCGTGGATACAAGGTGATAATGAACTTTCATGCACCGTACGTGGTTCGTAGAAATCAAAGTTTCTACGCAGCGTATCTATATCGAACCTGTCTTCCAGGAAATAAAATCCCTGCAATACATCTGCCTGCTTGATAAAACAACTTCTCAATATTCTATCCCAACTCCACTTCTGGTTCAATGGTCTTTGAGACGGATCCAGGTCTTTTACGAGTATCTGCTCTTTATCCAGGTAACCATCCTGCTGCAGGAAAATACCTCGCTCCGCATCTTCAGGATAGTACATATTATCTATGATATTTTGCCATTGCGCAACTTCAGTACCAGCATCAAATGAAGTTTTCTGGATAATAGCATCAGTTACCTGCGCCAGTGCCTCTATCGTATATTCCAAACACCACGTTGCCATGGTACTCGTATACCAGTTATTATTGATGTTATTCTCATACTCATTCGGCCCCGTTACGCCCAGCATCACATACTGCTTACGCGCCTCACTCCAATTCACTCTCTGTGCCCAGAAACGTGAAATACCAATCAGTACTTCCAGACCATACTCCGCTAAATAAGCAACATCACCGGTATAACGGATATAGTTGAATATCGCAAATGCAATGGCCGCATTTCTATGAATCTCTTCGAAGGTGATCTCCCACTCATTATGACACTCCTCCCCATTCATCGTCACCATCGGGTACAATGCCGCTCCCTTGTTAAACCCTAATTTACCCGCATTTTCTATCGCTTTATCCAACTGGTTATAGCGATAGACTAACAGGTTTCTCGCTACCTGCTGATCAGCTGTAGCCAGGTAAAAAGGTATACAATATGCTTCTGTATCCCAATAAGTGGATCCACCATATTTTTCACCCGTAAAGCCTTTCGGACCTATATTCAAACGGGCGTCTTCACCTGTATAAGTCTGGTTCAGCTGGAAGATATTGAAACGGATACCCTGCTGTGCAGCAGCATCTCCTGTTATCACTATATCGCTCTCCTGCCATTTACCGGCCCAGGCGGCGGCCTGTTCTTCCTGCAATTTTGCAAACCCTTTGGCCGCTACTTTATCCACTACCTTCCTACATGCTGCCAGCAATTGTTCAGCAGCATGATTCTCTGAAGTCAGGTTCGCTGCATATTTAAATATCACAGTTTCCTGATTCCGTGTTGCAGCCACAGTCAACTTACCACCTACAAATTTATCTTTATTCACTGCTGTAACAGCTGACGCCAGTTTGCGCCCCTGCTGATATACATGGAATAACATGCCCGTACAAACTTTAAAACCTGTTTTCTTTGTACGTAATGTAAGATAAGCTGTATTGTCGTGTATGCTGCTTTCTACGAAATCCCAGAATCCCTCGTCATAATTCGCATCCTGGTTTCTCACAGCGCCATCTATAAAAGAGGTAATCTCAATCTCCCCATCAAAATTCAATGGCGTAATACTATAACGCAATGCACCTGCCTCATCATCTACAATACTACAAAAGCGGGTCGCTTTTACTGCTACCTGTTTACCTGAAGATAAGGTCGCTGTAAACGTACGTTCCAGGTAACCTTCTTTCATATTCAGCACACGACGAAAATCAATCACAGTAGCATGATGTAAATCCAGCGCCACCCCATCTACCCTGATCTCTAACCCGATCCAGTTGGCAGCATTCAGCACTTTGGCAAAATATTCAGGGTAACCATTTTTCCACCAGCCCACACGTGTCTTGTCAGGATAATAGATCCCTGCTACATAGCTACCCTGTAATGTTTCGCCTGAATACGTCTCTTCAAAATTGCCACGCTGACCCATACGGCCATTGCCCAAACTGAAGATACTTTCTGAGATTTTGTTGTAACCCGGTATAAATCCTTCTTCGATGATATTCCACTCATCGACCTTTATATACTGCTTCATAATTATAAATCTTTTAAACGCTGAAGACTCATGTCTCCAAGACCACTGACAATCATATCTGCGTTACCAAGCACCTCTACCGAACCAATACCCACTACTTTCATCCCACCTGCCTTCGCTGCCTGTACACCCGCTACTGCATCTTCAAATACCACACAGTAAGCAGGATCTGCATGCAAACTATTCGCCCCTTTCAGGAACACTTCAGGATCTGGTTTGGAAGCTGTGACTGAGTTACCATCTACCACTACATCAAACAATGCAGTCAACCCCACTCTTTCCAGGATAGTACCCGCATTTTTACTCGCTGAACCCAAAGCCGTTTTTACACCCGCCTTTTGCAGACTTTCCAAAAACGCTCTTGCACCGGGCAATACCTCATCTGGTTGCATATGACGGATCATATCCACATACCATTCATTCTTGCGGGCCGCCTGTGCAGCTTGTTCTTCAGCGGATAGCTGCACACCTCCTATTTCCAGTATGATCTCGAGTGAGCGGGTACGACTCAGGCCTTTGAGTAATTCATTTTGTTCCTCCGTGAAGTCGAACCCCATCTCATTTGCCAGCCTTTTCCAGGCTTTGTAATGGTATTTGGCGGTATCTACTATCACGCCATCAAGGTCGAAAATACATGCGTCTATTCTGTCCATATCATCCATTTATTTGCTGTCTCAGTGAGCCAGTTCCAGTACCAGTGTAGTAGTAGCCGGTACATGCAGGCTGTCTGAAAGGCTATAGGTTTTATCAGTTACTATATCGTGCGCGCTGGAAAATCCAGTAGTTCTTTCTTTGAATCGACTCACATCAATGGTGACAGGATCACTGTTTGGGTTCAATACGATCATCACTGTATTGTCTGCATTATACCTGAAGTAGGTGTATACATTATTCTGAGGAATGTATTGCATCAGCTTACCGGTTTGTACCACAGGATTGTTCTTCCTGTAGTTAGCCAGCTTTTGTACATAATTATGCAGTTCATTTTCATCTTCATTACGACCTGCTGCGGTGAACTTATTCACCTTATCATTCTTCCAGCCACCTTTAAAATCTTCACGCACTAATCCATCCGGTGCACTGAAGTTCTTCATACCAATTTCACTACCGTAATACAACTGTGGAATACCACGGGTTGTCAGCAACCACGCCAGCGCAGCTTTGTACTTACCTTTGTTTTCCCCGATCACGGAATAGAAACGGCTCAGGTCATGATTATCCAGGAATACGACATTGCGCATCGGATCCTGGTATTGATAGTCTGATGCGAGGGTTGTATACAGTTTTACTGCACCATCATCCCACGCAGCTTTATCATTCATCGTGCCAGTGATCGCCCAGAGTGAATTGAAATCTGTGAGACCGGGTAATTGTGTATCCAGGTGCTGGTTCACAGTTTTACCCTGTGTAAAGTATACCTGGTCTGCTACACCTTTCACCCATACTTCTCCAAAGAAGGTAAAGGTTGGATATGCATCCTTGATCGCTTTGCCCCATGCTGCCATAAACTCGCCGTCATTGTAAGGATATGTATCGAGGCGGAATGCATCCACACCCGCATACTCTATCCACCAGATATGACTTTGCGTAAAATAGTTACGTACAAAAGGATTAGACTGATCCAGGTCTGGCATATGATTATCAAACCAGCCATTGGTCATCACATCCTTATCATACTGGGATGCATAAGGATCAAAGTCAGGCTGGGCCCTGAAACTGGAACGGGTGAACTCAGGCCACTGGTGTACCCAGCTCTTCATCGGCATGTCTTTCATAGTCCAGTGCTGGCTACCGATGTGGTTGTGCACGAGGTCCATGACCAACTTCATACCACGTTTGTGCAGACTATCTGCCAGTGTTTTGTATAATTCATTGGTACCATAACGGGGATCAGTACGGAACTGTTCTGTAGCAGCATACCCATGGTAAGATGCCTGTGGCTGATCGTTGGTGATCATAGGCGTCATCCACAGTGAAGTAGCGCCCAGTTCCTGCAGGTAACCAAGATGGTTAATAATACCCTGTATATCACCGCCATGGCGGTAATACATAGAGTCTCTGTTCAGCGTTGTCTCCTGCATACCTTTGATCACATCGTTCGTAGTATCCCCGTTTGCGAAGCGATCCGGCATAATAAGATATATCAGATCGCCCGCATTGAGGCCTTGTGCTTTCGTGCCAGTATTCCTGGCTTTCAGCTCGTAACTAAACACCAGATCTTTGCTGCCTTTCTTCAGGAACCTGATCGGGAATGTACCCGGAGCTGTTGAAGGATCAATATTGAGATCAATAAACAGGTAGTTCGGGTTTTCCACTTTATTCACCTTCAGGAGTGTAACCCCGGGATATTCCAGTTTGACGTCTCTTTCTGCGATCTTATTACCATGTACGATCAGTTGTAAAAAGGGCTGTTGCATTTGTACCCACCAGTTAGCAGGTTCAATACGCTCCAGGCTGGGAATTTGCGCCATTGACGTACTTGCCATCAACAGCAGCATCGTGATCCACCGAATCTGTTTCATACTATTATTCTAATTATTGAGCTGTGAGAGAATAAGTATAGTTTCCCGGGTTGCTTAAGTTCATGCTGATTGTATAAGTACCCGCTGCTTCTACAGTAATAGCGCCTGTTGTACCTGAAGCCAGTGTACCATTGTTGCTCACATCACTCAGGGTGATGGCATCTGCACTATTGGCTCTGAAGTAGAAGGTACCTGCACTTAATGTAGTCGTCACCGTCCATACACCTGTGCCAGCGTTAAAAGTCATGGCTGCATCTACACTACCAACTGCACTACCATAAATGCTCCAGGTGGTATTCGTCATTGTATATTTGAGTTGGTTGATATCTACTGTGAGGCGATAATAACCTCCTTCTGATACAGCGATATTACCACCGCTGGATGACAGCGATCCACTGCCACCATCGCCATAGTTCACATCCCAGCTCTTTGCAGTCGTTACTTTGAACTCTGTAGCGCCGGTGAGGTACATATACCCTTCGTAGTTACCATCGTTCTTTACAGAAGCCACACTATCCAGCCCTGCATTGTCAAATGACCAGCCTTCATAAGCACCCGGTAAATACAGGTATGTATATACTTTAGGTACATAGTAAGGTGTCACGGTCAGAGAAATACTGTCTGAATACACCTCATCTCCTACTGCATCTACAGCTGCTTTCACACGGATCACGAGATCATGTTGACGGCCGGCTGCCAGTCCCATATTATTAATGACCTGGTTCAGGGCAGCTACAGTATAAGCTTTCGTTAACGTACCTGTACCAATAGTAACGTCTGTTGCACTCTTAAAGCCATTGCCTTTCTCATCTATCTGCAGATAATAAGTAACGATGGATTTGTAACCCCAATCCTCAGAGGCAGTCCAGCTATAAGTTACTGCCGCGTTGGAAGCATCTGCTTCCGTAAATACAAATACGGAATCAGTCGCTGTAAATACGGGCGTAGTACCGCTTTTCACCTGGGTAAAGCTGCCATCCTTTTTACAGGAGAACAGGATCAGCATACTAAGGCTGAGGATGTATATATAATTGAAACGGAACTTCATGATGGAAAATGTTTTGATTAGTAACCACTGTTCTGTTTGAGATTTGGATTAGCCACCAGTTCTGTAGCTGGAATCGGATACAGTGTGCGGAAGTCTCCTACAGCTGTACCAGCTGCTACACCGCCTTTCCATGGCCATACATAACTGTTGCCCGTGAAGTATCCATAACGGATCAGGTCTGTTCTGCGATAACCTTCCCAGTAGAATTCACGACCTCTTTCATCCAGAATGAATTGAAGGTTGAGCTGACCACTGGTGATATCTCCGCTCGCATCGCCATAAGCTCTTTCACGGATTTTGTTTACATAAGTCAGTGCCTCGGCGGTGCTACCACCGGTACCTCCTCTCAATACAGCTTCTGCATAGTTCAGGTAAGCTTCTGGTAAACGGAACAACGGAAAGTCAGTATCTACAAATGTGGTGCTGGAACCAGTACCACCAGCAGATGTTTTATTGCTCCATTTGGTTACCGCATAACCATCGGTGAAAGTGGTCAGGTCTGTGATTTCCAGGTTTTGCCCGCTGGTATAAAACATCGCCCGGCTATCAGTCGCACCTGTTACATCTGGAAATAATTTCACAAATGCACTGGTAGTACGTAAACCAGCCCAGGCACTGCTTACACCAAAGTCAGAAGGTGTCATCGTTCCCCCCAATTGCGCGCAGACCAGGTATGTAGTACCTCCATAAGTCTGGGTTCTGGCACCGTCAAAGTTGGAAGTGAGCAGAAACTCTGATTTGGAAGTAGCGTTGTTATCTGCTTTAAACATGTTTGCATAACTGGACACCAGTGAATAACCGGAGTTGATCACTTTGGTACTATAGGTAATCGCATCAGTGTAATGATCAGTACCTGTATATACCTGTGCATTCAGGTATAACCTGGATAAGAGCATCCATACACAGGCCTTATCTGCACGACCATATTCATTGGCACCTGGATCTGCCAGCAGTGTTTCCAGTTCTTTCAGCTCTGACTCTATATATGTGAACAGTTCTGTACGGGAAACCTGGTTAGGATAATAGTAGGATACTTCGTTCGTATCGGTAGAGAAAGGTACATTCCCAAACATGTCCAATGCATGATAGTAACTCAGTGCACGCAGGAACCTGGCTTCTGCCCTGAATGTTTTTGCTTCTTCTGCATTCGTACCAGTAATACCATTGCTGCTCAGTTTTGAATCAGACGTCTGACGGATAAACTCATTACACTGGGAAATCTGGTAATAGAGACGGGCAAACATGGCAGTGATGAAGTTGTCATCCGCTGTCCAGTTCATTTTGTGGAAGTTCTGAATAGTACCATCATTCCATCCCATCACAGCTTCATCAGTAGGTAATTCCTGCATCTGGTAGTAAGCACGGATGTAGTTGGATGTACCTTCGTCTATACCACTTATATCAGCACTACCGGTTGGTCCGGTTTGCCCTGTAGTAGCCAGACCTGCATACAGCTTGGCCAGTATACTTTTGTAGTTACTAAAGTCTGTATATACACTGGCCGTCGTTTCTTCCGTGATAGGATTGCGGTCCAGGTCTTTTGTACATGCTGCCAGTCCCCATATCATCACACCGGCAAGTAATGTATTATATATGAATTGCTTGATCATAACGTTCCTGTTTGTTAATTAGAAATCAAGGTTAACGCCCAGGGAATATACTCTTGGACGTGGATAGAACTTATCATCTATACCGCTGAAAACTTCCGGATCCTGACCACTGTATTTAGTGATCACGAATACATTCTGTACGTTCGCATTTACACGCACACCTAATTTCTGATGCCAGATGCGGCCAAAATCATACGCCAGGTTCAGATAATCCATACGCACAAATGAACCGTTTTCTACATAGTAATCAGACCAGTATTGCGGGTTGGCGAAATTTGTCTTCAACACACTGGATGACATATTTGCCAGGAAAGCAGCATTCTGGAAAGACTTATAGTTACCGAAGTTGGAAGCCTGGTTGTTGTAGATATAGTTACCAATGTTACTACGCAGACTGAAACCAAGGGTCCACTCTTTGTAATTGAAATTTGAATTGAAGCTCAGGTATAAAGTTGGATTTGGTGATTTGTAACGGTATTTATCTGCCGCCGTAATAGCACCATCGCCATTCCTGTCTTCATACAAACCTTCAATTGGCTTACCATTCTTATCGTAAATCTGTTTGTAAACGTAGAAGGAATTGATGGCATAACCTGTTGAATTGATCTGGATAGTATTACCAGTACCACCAGAAATGCCGCCTGTAGCAAAACCTACAGCTGTATCACTTTGCACCTTGGAAAGAGACAGGATCTTGTTTTGATTGTAGGTGATGTTGAAACCTGCATTCCAGGAGAAGTCTTTTGTCATGATAGGTGTAGCATTCACAATGAATTCCACCCCCTTGTTTTCCAGGCTACCTACGTTTGTGAACAGTGTATTAGTCAGGTTAGTACCTGCAGGAGCTGTTACGGTCGCCAGCAGATCGCTGGTTTTCTTATAGTAGAAATCCACACTACCGTTGATCCTGTTATTCAGGAAACCATAATCCAGTGCAACGTTGTAAGTTGCAGTTTGCTCCCACTTGATGTTCTGATCGTAACCTGCTGCACGCAGCGTCTGATAATAAGAATCTCCCAGTTGATAGGAAGAAGCGGCATCCCCCCAGGTATAGCGGGATACAGCAGCATAATCCTGCCCGATATCTTCCTGGCCGGTTACACCATAACCCAGTCTCAGTTTCAGGTCAGAGAGTACTTTAGAATTCTTCAGGAAAACTTCGTCTTTAATTCTCCATGCCAGTGCTACGGAAGGGAAGTTACCCCAATGCTTTGCGAAGCGGGAAGTACCGTCACGACGCAGGGTAGCAGTCAGCATATACTTCTCATTGAATGTATAATTCAAACGGCCAAAGAAGGAAACAAGTGTATGTTGTGATTTACTATAGTTACCCGCAGCAGTCGTAGTATCTCCGGAACCATCCAGTGTTGCAAACGCTGGTGTGGTGGTGATGAAATCCTGGTAGGAATAACCGGCAGTCACATTAACAGAGCTCTTAATCGCCTTTAATGCTTTGCTATAGTTCAGGTAAAAATCAAAGAGTTTGTCCTGTTTTTCCTGTTCGTAATGATGATAGGAACCGCCACTACCATTGTAATAAGACAATGCTGCATAAGCTGGTATATTCGTATTACCGGTACCTTTAGAGTAGTCATAACCCAGGTTCATATTCGCATGCAGGTCAGGCAGGAAATGGAACTTGTAGTCGAACTGTAAGTTGCCGATACTTCTCTTCACAGTAGATGCATCATTCTTCAGTTTCAGCATACCCAGCGGGTTTCTTGTAGCCAGCGCAAACAAATCACCATTTTGCAGCCACTCATAGTAACCACCAAAGTTGTCATTACCAGAATAAACAGGTTTGGTCGGATCAAACGCAACTGCTGCGTTGATAGCTCCCTGGTCAGCAAAACGGTTATCGGCAACAGATCCTTTCAGGTTCAGGTTTATTTTCAGGTGATCGTCGAAGAGGCTTGGAGAGAGGTTGACTGCTCCGGAAGTTCTTTTCAGGTTGGATGTTTTAAGTATACCATCCTGGAAGAGGTGACCTACAGAAACGCGGTAAGGTAATTTTTTCCAGGAACCGCTGATGCTCAGGTTATTGTCAGAGCTCAGGGCTGACTGGTAAATTTGTTTTTGCCAATCGGTATTATCAGTACCCAGCATGCCGATCTGTGTATCATTACCATGTGCTTTCACTATATCAGTAAATTCTGCAGCAGATAATACAGGAGAATAGCTGGTCACTTTAGACACCGCATTGTTTGTACTGAAAGCGAGTTTCAGTTTATCGCCGGCACGACCTTTCTTGGTAGTGATGATCACCACACCATTGGAAGCGCGGGAACCATAGATAGCGGTGGCAGATGCATCTTTCAATACGCTGAAAGATTCGATATCATTTGGGTTCACCATGGCCAGTGCATTGGAAGAACCGCTTACATTACCGTTTTCAACAGGTACGCCATCTATTACAACCAGCGGATCGTTGGTAGCATTCAGAGAAGCACCACCACGTACGCGGATGGTACTACCACTACCAGGTGCACCACCATTGGAAGTGATCAGTACACCGGGAACTTTACCAGTGATGAGTTGTTCAGGAGAAGAGGCAGGGCCTTTGTTAAAATCTTTCGTAGTTACGAGGGCGATAGAGCCGGTGAGGTCGCTTTTCTTTTGCGTACCATAACCGATCACTACGACTTCGCTTAACCCTTTGGTATCAGTTTTCAGTTGAATGTTCAGTTCCGTATTGTCATTGCCTACTGTGATGGCTTTTTCTACGCCTTCGAAACCGGCCATTCTTGCTACCAGTACATAACTACCGGCACTTATACCTTTGATAGTGTAATGGCCTACACTATCTGCAACTGCATTTTTGCTGGTGCCTTTTATAAAAAGGATGGTTCCCGGAACCGGACTATTCGTGTCGTCCGTAACGGATCCGCTGATACTTCCTGATTGGGCATATACGCCTAAGGTAACCAGGATAAAACACAACAGCAGCGCTAACCGGGTAAAGTGTGTTCGTTTCATTTAACGTTTCATTTTAAAGACAAAGAATTGCTGTTACGCTACTGCCAGATGCAGTGCGTTTAATCAAAAGACAAGAAAATGGCTGTAGAATTCCTTATTAGAATTCAGTGCTATTCTTCATTGTGGTAATTGGGAAGGGATAAATGATAAGTTCAAAGCAGGTCCCAGTCCCCCTGTTGCTTGCCCGTAAGTTTTAAGTTGAAAGCATAATGTATCTGTGTTGAACATTTCCGGGAACGTTCCCGGAGCGTGGAATAAAATAGATTTATGATGCTAAAGTATGCATTTTTTTGTTTTTCCTAACATTTTGTTTCATTTTTTTTCCTTTGCTTACACTTTTGCCGAGGAGTAACGGGGAATGAGCCTGGAACCCAATACGATATGATTGTTCTGAGGGGGTGTTCCTTCCAGTACTTTGAAGAGCATTTCTGCAGCATGTGTGCCTAAATCGTAGGCTGGCTGCGTAATGGTGGAGAGTGCCGGATTGAGTAGAGAGGCAATTTCCAAACTCGAAAAGCTCACGACTTTTACATCCTTCGGAATATTGATACCCAGGTCGTGGCAAACGTAATAACTTGAAATAGCAAGACGTTCTACGGCAGTGAAGAGGCCATCAGGCCGTTCGTGCAGTAAGAAATTGGTCAGGATCTGGTAGTTTTTGTCATAATCATTGCTACAATCTACCACCAGTTGTTCCTGAAATGGGATGCCCGCATGCTGCAAAGCGTCTCTGTAACCCTGCATACGAACATTACCAATAGACAGACTCTTATTAATTACTAGGAAAGCGATCTTCTGGCAACCTGCTTCTATAAGATGACGGGTGGCGGAGAAAGCACTTTCATAGTCATCAGTGGTCACTTTCGGTACGTCTACATCATCATATACCCTATCGAAAAAGACCAGCGGAATACGTTTATTCCCCATATTATTCAAATACCGGTGATCATTGGCTTCGCCGGAGGCTGACATAATGATACCATCCACACGACCATTGTACAATTTCTCTATGAACATGACTTCTTTGTCAAAATCATCGTCGGTGAGGTAGATCAGGGTGTAATAATCTTTTTCACGGGCTACACGTTCTATACCGTGGATGGCCTGAGAGAAGAAGTTATTCGCGATTTCCGGTACTATGATGGCGATGGTATTACTTCGCTTATCCCGCAGATTACTGGCATGGTGATTTGGCTGGTAATTGAATTCCTTTGCTGCAGACAAGATTCTTGCTTTAGTTTCCGGATTGATATCGCTGTTACCTCTAAATGCCCTTGAAACAGTAGATGTGGATAGGTTGAGCTTTTCTGCCAATCGTTTTATATCAACACGCTCCATAAAAGGTGGTTTTTGACCTTAAGGGCCAAGGTAGAGAAAATAGTGGAATTCAAAAAATGATCAGTATCCCCTCCCTGACCAAAATCATCCCACCACCACAGTGAGCCGGTTTCATTTTCGCGATCATATTTTTATATTTTGAGGGACTATGCATGCCCAGCGATTCACTCCAATCCACATCGAAATAGTGAATATAGAAATGATCTACATGTAATTGACTGATGAGTGCAGTATCGACGCCAGAGAAAGACTGGTCATCAAATTTCCAGTAATAAAAAGCATGAGAATGCTATTTGGGTTGATCATGACAACCCAGCAAAAAAGGTAACAACAAAATGAGGTAACGCATGAATAGGAATTGCTCTCTAAAGGTAGAATTCCCTTCGATATCAATGGTGGGTATAATTCAAATTCACACAAAATGGTGACTACTTCATCCTGTTAAGGCCATTCATCACCCCGGCAATGTCCTTCATTACCCTCCTTGTCTTCTCTGCATTCCCTGCCGACTCCGCAAAGGAGGTCTTCAGCACCAGCAGACTGTCCATTATGCTTGCGGAACAGGTGCCGTACTTACCGAGGATGGTAAATACCTCCTCCAACTGAGGAGCCGCATAGCTATGAATCTTGAATGTATATGGCGGATCAAGAAAGTATAATTTGATCTCCGCCATCCGCACAGTATCCGTATTATTCATTTTCATACTGCAAAGGTACAACAAATAAAAAAACTGGCAGGGAATGATCCTGCCAGTTTAGTACAATCCATATTGTAGGCACAATATGTCTAATTGTGAAAAGATAGCTTTACGGTTCAGTTTTTCATAATTATTTCAGTTGTGGAAGGTAAAAAACTCAGTTTGACAGATTAAATCATCGCATAGGCATTATCCTAATATATCTTTTGCCATACGCCAGGGTAATCAACTACATACCCCTCATCGTCTACAATCAACTCTGAAATATACCCGGAGTGCTCATTCTCATACTTGTAAATCTTACTCCCCTTGTTCAGATACCGCTGTTTCACCCTTTTCACATCTCCATTTTTAATATCTACCCATACAACACTGATGTTCTGCCCCTCTCCTTTCGTGAGCTGCAGCCTGTTGATAGGCAATGAATTGGTAAAAGGCGTGAAAGAGATATCTACATCTACACAACCATCAAAGGCTTTTAGGTGCTCTCCTTTTTCATTCAACCACTGTTGTAAATCATTCTTATACAACTCAATGGTATAGTTCTGCTCAGACATTACTTCGATGATTACTGTCTGTGCTTCCCAACGTGGATTGAGTGTGAGCGTATATCTCACCAGCCATGGCTTTCCGAAGCCCTCGCCGGTGATATATCCCTTGACGGTAGTCATTTCTTCCTTTTCAATACTGACAAATTCAGTCGTATTGATCGTACTGTTTTTCCAAACTATTATCTTTTGCATCTCTTAATGTAATCATTTTAATTCTTGAATTCAAATAGCTACGCAAAAAATTAACGCCAATATAATTGTAGGAGAATAGATTATATTTGAACGCAATATATTTCCTATACATATTTATTATTGTATGTTCGAAACTATCATTTGTTTACTCCTGGTTGTTATCCTGATCATTATCATCAAATTGAAGAGTGACCTACTCGATCAGCTGAGTTCCCTGCATCGCAGGCTGGACAACCTCACACTGCCACAGGTAGAAAAGGAGATTACACCACCATCACCTGCCTACACGCCGCCACCGGTTTATACACAGCCGCCGCCTAAACCGGTCCCGCCGCCGCTACCTAAACCGGAATCACCGCCTCATGCCAGAGAACCGCAGCCTGTTCCCCATAAAGAAACGTATATTCCATATCCACCTATGAGCGTAGTGGAAACACCACCGGAGCCTATTCCTACCTTCTGGGAAAAATACCCTGATCTGGAGAAATTTATCGGTGAAAACCTCTTTAACAAAATTGGTATTGGTGTGTTAGTGATCGGTATTGGTTTCTTCCTGAAATATGCGATCGACCAAAACTGGATCAACGAAACCGGCCGTACTTTCATCGGCATTCTATGTGGCGGCATCCTGCTGGGTATTGCACACCGTATGCGCAAAACCTTTGCTGCATTCAGTTCTGTACTGGTAGGCGGAGGGATCGCTGTATTGTATTTCTCTATCACAATTGCTTTTCAGCAATATCATCTCATTAGCCAGACGCTGGCTTTCATCATGATGATATTGATCACCGCATTCGCTGTTTTTCTATCTATCAGTTACAATCGTGTGGAACTGGCCGTATTAGCAATCTTAGGCGGCTTCACCGCGCCTTTCCTCGTAAGTACAGGCCATGGTAATGCAGGTGTATTATTTACTTATATCCTCATTCTGAATACAGGTATGCTGGTGCTGGCTTACTTTAAAAAGTGGCACCTTGTCAATATCATTTCGTACATCGCAACGGTGTTGTTATTTGGCACCTGGCTCTCTTATAGCATCGGTACTGAATCGCCGGCCAAACCTGTACCTTATATCACGGCACTGGTATTCGCAACCTTGTTCTATATCGTGTTTTTCCTCATGAATGTGGTGAACAATATTCGTTTGCACAGACCATTCAGGGAACCTGAAATCATCCTGCTGCTAAGTAATACATTCCTGTATTATGCCGCAGGTATGGTGATCCTCGCACATATTCACGGTGGCATGTTCCAGGGATTATTCACGGCGATGATCGCTGTATTCAATTTTGTCTTTGCATATGTATTGCATAGGAATAAATACGCAGACCGGCTGTTGATCTACTTCCTCATAGGATTAGTACTTTCTTTCCTGAGTCTTGCTGCGCCTATTCAATTGAAAGGCCATTACATCACCTTGTTCTGGGCAGCAGAAAGTGTATTGCTGTTATACCTCTACCAGCGCTCTGCACTCAAACTGATGAAGATTGCATCGCTCATTGTAATGGTACTCACCGCTGGTAGTCTGATCATGGACTGGTTCAATCTATATGGTTATCACATGGTGCTAATGACACCTGTGCTAAACAGGGGTTTTATTACTAATGCAGCTGTTGTAGCCGCATTATTTATCTACAGGAAATTGCTGGCAAAGGAAAAAGATGAAAACTTCTTCCCAATACTGCCATTGCCGCACATGCAGTTGCTGTTGAACATCGCTTTCGTTGTGCTCATCTATGCGACCATACAAATGGAAGTGTTCTTCCAGTTCCACTTACGCATACCACCTATTGCCGGTATGATGGCACATCTGGTCAACTATATTGCACTGGCCGTATTGCTGTACATTACCAGCAAAGGACATGCGATGTTCAGGTACCTGATCCTCATATTCACCCTGATATCACTGGCCGTGTTTGTGAATGATAATGATACAGCTGTGATTTTCCGGAATGCATGGCTGACTGGCGCTGGAACGGGTAGTTATTTCGGCACGTATTTCATCATTCCTCCTGTAGTGATAGTGATGCTATTCATGGTCTGGAAATTTATCAAACCTTTGCTCAAAGACAACCGGGTATTCCTGCTACAGATCCTGAATACAGTGGTTGTACTATATACCCTCAGTGCATTGCTGGATCACGTGGTGGTACTGATCGCTATGCATCCACGGGCTGACATTGACAGCATTGTGCATAGTAATCAGAAAACCGGGTACAGTATTTTATGGGGTATCTATGCCTTTGTACTGATGTTCCTTGGTTTAAAATGGGCGGACAAAAATGTGCGTATTATCGCGATCGCACTCTTTGGTATCACCATTTTAAAATTATTCCTGGTAGATATCAGTACCCTCTCAGAAGGTGGTAAGATCGCCGCATTTATATCATTGGGCGTATTATTACTGATTATTTCCTTCATGTATCAACGATTGAAAAAAATCATTCTGGATGACAAGCAAGAACAAAAAGCTTAATTTTTTATTGATCATATTCCTCCTTTGCAATGCTTCACTGACTGCACAGGAGATAGCTGCGAACGAGTTTTCATGGCAGGCTGTCATTACCAATGTGCCGCGAAATGGATTTTATAATATCCTGCTCGGACCTGGCCTCATCAGCGGAAGCCAGGCACCGGGTTATACAGACTTCCGCATCTATCAGGATAAAAAAACAGAAGTACCCTACCTGCTGAAGAAAGAAGCCATGCACTACGACATAGCCAGTATCAAATCATTTGCTGTCATAGAAAATAAACAGGTAACTAATGGTACCTCTTCCTTCATTTTCAGTAATGCAACCGGCCAACCAATCAATTATGTAACACTCATGGTCAAAAACACATGGGTTTCAAAATCTATGAATGTCACCGGCAGCAATGATCTAGAACAATGGTATGGACTGGTTCCGGATTTTTACTTTGATCCGACCAAACCTCAGATCAATCTGCCAAACACTGATTATAAATATATCCGTCTGCTCATCAATGATTCCAGCAGTGCACCACTGAATATTACAGGTGCAGGACAGTATTATAATGAACAAAAGTCTACTAGCCCATTACCGGTTCCTTCTTCCGGGATAAATATCCGCCATGCAAACAAAACGACTATCATCAAACTTGCATTCCCCAAAAAGTATGTGATCGACAACCTCTCTTTCAACATCACAGCGCCTACCTTATACAAGCGGCAGGCATGGGTGGATGGAGAATCTTTTACACTTACTTCCGGCCAATCGAATGAAGTGGTATTGTCGCACGAGGTCAAAACAGATACCCTTGAAATACGCATTGACAACCAGGATAATCCTCCTTTAAAAATTGAGGATGTAAATGCCTGGCAACTACCCCGATACATGGCGGCTTATCTGGAACAGGGAAAGTCATATCTGATATTAACAGGCAATGCTGATCTAACTGCCCCCAAATACGATCTCACCTATTTTGCAGATAGTTTGAATAGGGAGCTACCACTGATCAGTATACCTAGGGAGCAGATGAAATATATCAACCATTCAAAACCTTCACCAGCAAAAGGCTTCACCCTTTTTACCAGTCAGGTGTGGATCTGGATTGCCATCGTCGGTATTATCGCCCTGTTAGGTTTCATGGCTTTTCGTATGTTAAAAGAAATGCAGGAAAAAAAGTAATACGCACATCCAGTGCGTAGCGCTCCATGTACTTTTATCGTAACTTCGAAGTCATGGGAACACAAATCACCTGTCCTAACTGCAGGCACCAGTTTGTCATGGAGGATGCATTTGCAGCAGATATTGAAAAAGAGATGCGCGGTAAAATGGAAACTGAATGGCGCAAACGTGTGGATGCATTACAAAATGAAAAAAATCAACTGGCTCAAATCCGCCAGCAGGTAGAACAACAAAAGCAATCACAACAGGAGGAGCTCACTAAGTTACTCGAAACTGAAAAGAGTAAACTACAGGCGACCCTGTCTGAGAATATCCGTAAGAGCATATCCGAAACTTACGAAAACCAGTTACAGCTCCTGCAACAGGCCAATATAGAACAGGAAGAAAAATTGAAGGAGGCCAGGCGCCAGGAACTGGACTTCCTGCGCAAGGAACAGGACCTGATGGCCAAGGAGCAGGAAATCGAAATCTCTATCCAGAAAAAACTACTGGAAGAGCGTAACCTGCTCACTGAAAAGATCCGCAGGGAAGAAGCCGACCGCAACCAGCTGAAAGACCATGAGTACCAGTTAAAACTGGCTGAAATGGCCAAACAACTGGAAGACCAGCGCAAACTGGCCGAAGAAATGCGGCGTAAAGCAGAACAGGGTTCTACACAGTTACAAGGTGAAATACAGGAACTGGTGCTGGAAGAACTGTTGAAAGGCGCCTTCCCCTTCGACGAAATCGCTGAAGTGGGCAAAGGCGTAAGAGGCGCCGACTGTATTCAACTGATCCGAAACCAGTTCGGGCAGGAATGTGGCAAGATCATTTACGAAAGCAAACGCACAAAAGACTTTGCAAGAGACTGGCTGGAAAAGCTGAAAGCCGATATGCGCAGCCAGGGAGCAGACATTGCCATCCTCGTGACCCAGGCCATGCCGAAAGACATGGAACGGTTTGGTGAAAAAGAAGGCGTATGGATCTGCACATTTAACGAAGTAAGGGCACTGGCGCATGTACTCAGAGAAGGTATTATCAAAGTAGCCGGTGCACTCAAAACCCAGGAAAACAGGGGCGATAAAGTACACATGCTCTATGGCTACCTGACCAGTGGCGAATTTGCCGAACAATGGAAAGCGATCCGCGAAGGATTTATGGCCATGAAAATCTCTATCCAGAAGGAAAAGGATGCCATGGAAAAGATCTGGAAAGCAAGAGAAAAACAACTGGAAAAGGTATTACTCAACGCCGCACATATCAAAGGCTCTATCGAAGGTATTGCAGGAACAGATTCGGTAGATCTGAAACTCCTGGAAGATGCCGCCGATGCAATGCTGGATTAACAATAAAAGCGCTTTTACTACCCGGTATCAGCGCTTTTACTATTCAAATGGTAATTATTCCACAGATACTATTTAAAACTGTTGCCTCTTTGCTACATCTTTAATCTCACTCCTCTACTCACAATTTTTTTCTTTAAAATCGCAAATATTTAGCAATCCCTATCATAGGGATACACGATAACCATAAGAAAATCAATTACTTAATTTTAAGAACACATTAACAGCCACTTGCTAACCATACATAAGATTCTGCTTTTAAATACGTTGTATGTAAAGTGATAAGTCTGTTTGGCATATTTCATGTTGTAACATTTGTAGACCATTAAAAGAGGGAAATAAACAGTCTAAAAAGAGGGATATAGACAATTTAACTTTCGTAGAAATTCTAATTGAGCAGACAGGAATTATTTCATTATATTATTTTCTAAACTGGGAATTTTTTTGGACCTTGGTGATTGATTTTTATTGGTTTAGTGAAACCGTACTATTTCATTATTCCGTATGTAACATTATGTTTGGCTGCTAACTAATTTTTGTGAGTAATTCTTGCCAGCGTTCTTTATTTGATAAATCACCCATTCAGACGAAATTGAACTTATTTTTATTACGATTGTAATAATAGTATTGGTATATGTGTGGGTGATAGATAAAAAGGATTTTCGCATATTCTATAAAAAACCAAGTATGAGAGGGCTGCTATTTTTAGCAGCCCTAAATTATTCAGGGAACCCCGGAGAGAAGCTTTCCTGTATATTGCCTTCCGTATCTTTATAAATAAAACCCGCTTCCAGCTGCAATTCCGGATGTAGCCGTATAAAAGCGAATGCTTTTTCTACACCCATTAAAATCAGGGCATTGTCAAAACCATCCGCCGTCATAGCATCTTTTGCCAGAACTGTGACACTGATAATATTATTGTGAATGGCTTGTCCATTTCGGGGATCGATGGTGTGCGCAAACCGTTTACCCCCTGAGTCAAAAAAACGACGGTAATTACCGCTGGTAGTGACTGCCCTGTCTTGCAATGGAATGACCCGCTGGTTTTCACCTTCTATACCAACAGTCCAGTATTGCTGCTGACTGTTTTTCCCTTTTGCACACAGTTCTCCACCTACATCTACCAGGTAGTTTTGAATGCCTTTACTATCAAGGAAACGGCCTATTACATCGGTAGTGTATCCCTGGGCAATACCATTGCAATCGAGAGTTATACCAGCTTTGGTGCGGAAAAGTCCGGAACCTTTTATTTTCAGATATTGATATCCTACGTGAGATAAGATAGTTCTTAAAGTATCGGGAGATGGAATTTTTCTTTCTGCCGGAGCATGGACACCAAATCCCCATACATCGACCAATGGTTTAACCGTGATGTCAAATGCGCCATTGGTGATCTTACTGATCACGAGTGCTTTTTTGATGACGGCCTGCATGTGGGTATCCATTTGCACATGCCCCTTTTCATTGAATTGATTGATCAGGGAATGGGGTTTGTACAAAGACAGGGATTGGTCAATGTCTGCGAAAATAGCCTCGATTTCCCGCTGCAGTGATGTCGTATCTGCTGAGATGTATTTAATGACATAGTAAGTACCCTGTGCTTTTCCTTCCAATACTGTTTGGGAATACGCCGTCAAAGGGAGTAATAATAACAATAATAATAGCCGCATATCAATGAAAAGCATCCAATCCGGTGATGTCCATACCGGTAATAAGTAAGTGAATTTCGTGGGTACCTTCGTAAGTGATCACGCTTTCGAGGTTCATCATGTGACGCATCACGGGAAACTCGCCGGTAATGCCCATACCACCCAGTATCTGCCTTGCATCGCGGGCTATCTGGGTAGCGATGGCGCAGGAGTTGCGCTTAGCCATAGAAATTTGAGCAGGGGTGGCTTTACCTTCATTTTTTAGTACCCCTAAGCGCCAGTTCATAAGCTGGGCTTTGGTGATTTCAGTGATCATTTCGGCCAACTTTTTCTGCGTAAGCTGGAATCCACCGATAGGACGGCCGAATTGCTCCCTTTCTTTAGCATATCGCAGGGCGGTGTCGTAGCAATCCATGGCAGCACCGATTACACCCCAGGCTATACCGTAACGGGCAGAAGACAGGCAGCTTAACGGGCCTTTGAGCCCTTTGGCCAATGGGAGTATATTTTCTTTAGGAACCCTGACATTATCAAAAACAAGTTCGCCTGTAGCACTGGCCCGCAGGCTCCATTTCCCTTTGGTTTCAGGGGTGGTGAATCCGGGCATCCCTCTTTCTACAATGAGACCTCTTATTATACCTGCTTCATCTTTTGCCCATACTACAGCGATTTGTGCAAAGGGGGCGTTGGATATCCACATTTTTGCGCCATTCAGGATCACATGATCGCCGTCTTCCTTGAAGTGGGTGACCATGCCGGAAGGATTAGAGCCAAAGTCTGGTTCTGTAAGACCAAAACACCCCATCCATTCACCAGAGGCGAGTTTGGGGAGGTATTTTTTCTTCTGCTCCTCACTGCCGAAAGTAAAGATGGGAAACATAACAAGGGAACCTTGTACAGAGGCAGTAGACCGCACCCCGCTGTCACCTCTTTCCAGTTCCTGCATCATGAGCCCATAGGCAATGTAGTCCATACCGCCGCCGCCGTATTCCGTTGGGATAGTGGGACCAAAACAACCTAGTTCGCCCAGCCCCGGGATGATCTGGGCGGGAAAAGTAGTGGTTTGACAGGCTTCTTCTATAATGGGAGATACGTCCTTCTTTACCCATTGCCTGACAGCATCGCGCACCATGATATGTTCGGAGGAGAGAAGGTCATCTATCCGGAAGTAGTCGGGGGATTGAAACAAGTCTTTCAGCATGTGGAACAGGTTAGATAAGGAATCAATTTAAAGAAAAGGGGCGAATAAAAAAACACCGCACGGGGGCGGTGTTTTTTATTATCGGTTTTAATTGAATAATAGCGTGGCTTATCTTGTAGCTGGCGCAACGTCTAAGTATTCCGCCATTTCGAGTTGTAAAGCTTGTGCAGCTATTCTTGCATCCTGTGCAAAATCTTCTCCGTTTCCGGCATATATGATTGAGCGGCTGGCATTCACCAGTAATCCGCAATCCTTATTCATCGCTACGGCTGAGATCTCCTGCAGATTTCCGCCCTGTGCACCTACTCCCGGCACCAGGAAGAAATGATCAGGTACCAGCTGACGAATATAGGCCAGTTGTGAGCTTTGGGTGGCACCAATCACGAACATCATATTGTCCGGTGTACCCCAGCTCATTCCTGCTTTCAGCACTTTTTCATACAGCATCTCATCTCCACTCTGTGTAAGCTGAAAATCTTTGCTGCCTTCATTGGAGGTCAGGCCCAGCATAATGGTCCATTTCTCATTGAAAGAGAGGAATGGCTGCACACTGTCGCGACCCATATAAGGGGCTACCGTTACGGCATCAAAGTTATATGTTTCAAAGAATGTTTTGGCATACTGTGTAGAAGTATTTCCTATATCTCCACGTTTAGCATCAGCGATAGTAAAGTGGGTGGTCGGGATATACTCTACTGTGCGTTGCAGTGTTTCCCATCCACGGATACCCATACATTCGTAAAAGGCTGTGTTGATCTTGTAAGACACGCAAAGATCCTTAGTGGCATCGATAATTGCCTTGTTAAAAGCAAATACCGGGTCTGCATGTGAAAGCAGGTGACGGGGAATCTTTGTGATGTCTGTGTCTAAGCCAACACAGAGATAAGATTGCCTCTCCTTGATCAGATTCACCAGTTCGTGTCTGTTCATATAAATACTTATTTGGGGCGCAAAGGTAAGTAAAACTTATTCAATGCGGGCGTAATGAGCAATATTATACTATTTTATCATGACTGCATGGCAGTATACTTCCCTATCGATGAAGTTAAAGTTCTGGTAAATTTTTTAAAAAATGGAAAAAACCTTTTGAAAAAGGTATCGGGTGTGGATTAATTCTTCGATACGGCTTCGGTGTTTCTTTAATGCTTGTTCGACGCTTCTTCGATACAACTTCGTCACTTCTTCGTCACTAAAAGGTCACCTCAATATCCCCTGGATAATGAAGTGACCTTTTAGTGACCTTTTGGTATCGAAGTAACACCGAAGCTATACCGAAGACCCACCGACCGTTTATCAAGAAGATTTTTGATTTTTTAAATAATGTTCCTACCTTTTCCATCCACGTTTTTTTGGAAGAAATATGAAAAACTCCCCTATCTGGCTCTTATGCCTTTTTTTATTCATTTGTTTGCAATCGAATGCACAAACCCGGTTGCCCAAATTAGGGGTTACCACCACCTATAGAAGTGATTCCATTTTACACGCCGCCGGATTTGATTATATTGAGGGCAGTGTAGGCAAACTACTTTCTCCTGACATCCCGGAAGACACCTTCCAGGTATTTCTAAGAGATAAACAAAAAATGCATTGCAAATTCAATACCTGCAATGGCTTTATTCCTGCCGAAATACCCATCGTAGGCCCCAAAGCCGATGAACAAAAGATCCTGACTTATGTAGATAAAGTGATGCAACGGGCCCAAAAAGCAGGAGTATCTACCATTGTACTCGGTAGCGGCAATGCCCGCAAACTGCCAGAAGGCTGGACACCCGAAAAGGAAAACCCACACTTCGTGAGCATCTGCCGGAAAATAGCCGAAACAGCAGCTAAATACAATGTGGTCATTGCCATCGAAAACCTGAACAGTACCGAAACGAATTATATTAATACGCTGGAGGAGGCGAATGCCATCGTGACCGCGGTAAACCATCCAAATTTTAAACTTACGGCAGACATTTACCACATGCTGAAGGAAAATGAGCCTGCTGTGAACATCGAAAAAGCGAAAAAGAACCTGGTCCATTGTCACATTGCAGAGAGAGAAAAACGGACTGCACCTGGTGTAGCCGGTGATGAAGTGAGACCTTATATCGCAGCATTGGCAAACATCCGTTACCAGGGTGGTATTTCCGTCGAAAGCCGCTGGGATCCTATGGATGTACAAGCTGCACCAGCACACAAATATTTACATCAACTCATCCTTGAACTGTATCATTAAAAATTAAATTCCAATGAAATCACGTCGTGAATTCCTGAAACAATCCCTGCTGGCCGGTGCAGGTGTTTCTATTACGGCTATGGGCTTGCCAGCCAGTAGTTATGCCCGCATCATGGGGGCCAATGACAGGGTAAATATAGGATTGGTCGGATTTTCCGATCGTGCACGCCAGACACTCCTGCCCTGCTTCTTCAATAACAACAAGGAACTGAATTTTGATATTATCGCCGTATCTGACATCTGGAAACGTCGCAGAGAAGAAGGTCAGGCCTTTATCTCCCAAAAAGCAGGTCATGATATACAGGCATGTGTCAACAATGATGAGCTGTACAAGATCAAGGATCTGGATGCGGTGATCATTGCTACGGCCGACTTCCAGCATGCTTATCACACTATCGAAGCGGTAGGTCAGCGGAAAGATGTGTACTGCGAAAAACCATTTGCTGAAACGATGGACGATGCCCGCAAAGCACTGAAAGCAGTGAAAGACTCCGGCAAAATTTTCCAGGTAGGTACACAGCGTCGTAGCGGGGATAGTTATCACGCTGCAAACCACTTTATCCAGCAAGGTAAATTCGGCCCCATTACCATGGTTGAAATGACCTGGAATGTGAACCAGCCGGGTCGCTGGCGCCGCCCTGAATTAGTAAAGGAAATCAGGGAACAGGATACTGACTGGACCCGCTTTCTGGCAGGCCGCCCGAAAGATACCTGGGATCCTAGGAAATACCTCGAATATCGCCTGTTCTGGCCGTATTCTTCCGGTATATTTGGTCAGTGGATGACTCACCAGATCGATACGGTGCATTGGTTTACAAATCTGAAACACCCACGTAGCGCAGTAGCAAACGGTGGTATCTATATGTGGAAAGATGGTCGTAAAAATGCAGATACGATCACGGCTGTTTTTGAGTACGGACCTGACAATGATCCAACCTCCGGTTTCCAGGTGCAGTATAGCTCCCGCTTCTCCAACTCTGCTGGTGGTGTGAAGGAAATGTACTACTCTAATGGCGGTACCATCGATATCGATAAGAACAAGATCTCACCAACCGGTGGTTTGACTGAACGCGAAGCAAAGGAAATGGGAATGCATGCGAATCTGCTGCCTGAAATGACATTGAGCAATAACAGTAGTGGCGTAGCTACATCTGCTGATATGGGTGGCGATCCACTAACGAATGCACACGTACGTAACTGGATGGAAAGTGTAAGAAAGGGACAGCAGGGAAATGCACCGATCGAAGCGGCTTATTCACATTCTATTGCGCTGATTATGGCAAATGCAGCGTATAGGACTGGGATGAAGGCTACTTTTGATGAGAAAAAACAAGAGGTAATAGTAGGTGGCAAGCCTTTTATAATATGATCAGGCGAGTTATCCGCAATTAAAAGAGGGTGTATCTAAAAATTAGATACACCCTCTTTTTTTGCGGATACCTGATGGAGCCAGATTCCATTTTATGCGTTGCTCAGGAGTTTCATTTATCAATGATACTCCTTCTTTTTTTGCAGGACCTGCGGCCAGCCTGAATGCCGGGCCGTTATGATTTCTTTATACAAATACTTCTACAATTCTCGTAGGCGCTACATTCGCATTCCTCATCGCAATGCTTCTTGCTGCCATACTTGCAAAGCCCATAAACGCCAGCTTGGTAGCATCCTCTCCACCCAGCATAGCCGGTACTCCTTCATCTCCACCTTCACGAATGCTCTGAACGATCGGGATCTGACCCAGGAATGGAATTTCCAGGTCTTCCGCCAACCGCTTACCGCCATCTTTACCAAATATGTAATATTTGTTATTGGGCAGCTCAGCAGGTGTGAAATAAGACATGTTCTCCACCAGGCCAATGATCGGTACATTAATTTGTGGACCATTGAACATAGCAATACCTTTCTTCGCATCAGCCAGTGCCACATCCTGCGGAGTGGTTACTATCACTGCGCCTGTAACCGGTACAGTCTGTACCAGGGTCAGGTGAATATCGCCAGTGCCAGGAGGCATGTCAATTACCAGATAATCCAGCTCATCCCAGTATACGTCGGTAATGAACTGCTTGAGGGCGCTGCTGGCCATTGGACCACGCCATACTACTGCCTGTTTCTCATCGATCAGTAAACCGATGGACATCAGTTTGATACCATGCTTCTCCAAAGGAACGATCATGCCTTTTCCATCCACATTCACCATCATAGGACGGTGACCACGAACCCCAAACATAATTGGTACTGAAGGTCCGTAAATATCTGCATCCATCAACCCTACTTTGGCACCGCCTTCAGACAGGGCGAGAGCCAGGTTGGCCGCTACAGTAGACTTACCTACGCCTCCCTTGCCGGAAGCTACCACGATGATGTTTTTCACACCTGGCAGCAGGCTCTTTCCATCCTTACGGTTGGAGTTTACGTTGGCAGTCATATTTACATGCACCTCAGCATCTTTGCTGACCAGGTGATGGACAGCATTGATACAGGCATTTCTGATCAAATCTTTCAATGGACAGGCAGGGGTAGTAAGCACAACAGTGAACGTCACTTTATTCCCATCTATCTCAATGTCTTTCACCATGTTAAGCGTTACCAGGTCCTTCCCCAGATCAGGCTCTTCCACATTGCTCAAAGCCTTTAAAATCTGTTCCGTAGTGATCATAAATAGTTGTTAATTTTAATTCGAGGCTGTAAAGTTAACCTAATTGCTAGTTACTTTGTCAGCGCTGTCATAGTTTTTGTCAATTGGTTCCGTTCATCCATCTATATGTACAGGAAAAACATTCCTATGGCTTATGTTTAATTCAAATCATTTATCTTAGAGGCGGCATGCATAAGAAGATTTCCTACATACTGTTTTCGCTTTTGTTTCTACCTTTTCTGCTGAGAGCACAATTAACGCAGTTCAAAGATAGTATCATACAGATTTCCGGTATTACTATGACGGCAGATAGTTTAAGAGCCGTTCCTGCAGTGAGTATTCTCATTAAAGGACAAAACCGGGGTACCATCTCCAATCCGCAGGGGGTGTTTTCCATCGTGGCTTTTAAAGGTGATACGCTTATCTTTTCTGCAATTGGTTACAAGAGAAAAGAATTTAGAATTCCTACCACTCTGCCAGGTAATGCATATTCCCTGTTGCAGCTGATGGTTGATGATACGACTTACCTGCCGGTAACAATCATCAAACCTTATCCTTCGCGGGAAGAGTTTGAGAAGGCGTTTGTAAGTATGGATGTGCCGGATGACCAGTACGAACTGGCCAGGAAAAATACGGAAGAGGCGAAGATGAGGGCCATTTCAAGGTATGTACCACCAGATGCCGCAGAGGCAACCAATATGTACTTTAACAGGCAGGCGCAGAACCTCTATTATGCAGGTCAGTTACCTCCACAGAATATTATGAACCCACTGGCCTGGGCACAGTTTATACAGGCGTGGAAACGGGGAGATTTCAAGAGTGGAAGTAATAAACAATACGGATACGGGTATTAGTATTTAAAAAATATTGACAAAACCGGATCAATCGCGAAGTGGTTGATCCGGTTTTGTATTTTAAGGAAGGGAGAACGGTTGGGGATTGCGGTGATAGATGAATAGGTTTTGTCTTTGCGTTTTGGACCCTGCGGCGCCGGAAGAAAACGATTTTGAGTTACTTTAATTAGCCTTCGAAGTTGAAAGCAATTGAATTTTGAAATTTGAAGTTTCAATTTCATATTCACTTAAATTTGATGAAATTCAATTCCATGTTTTCATCAAAAAATATTGCCGTGATCGGCGCCGGCACCATGGGTAATGGCATCGCACATGTTTTCGCCCAAAACAATTTTACAGTTACCCTGATCGACGTATCCGCACCGGCACTGGAACGCGCCTTGCAAACCATCGAAAAAAACCTTGACAGACAGGTAGCAAAAGCAACGATTACAAATGAAATAAAGTCTGGTACCTTAGGCAATATTACCACCACCACAGACCTCGCCACCGGTGTACAAAACGCAGATCTGATCGTGGAAGCCGCCACTGAAAACACTACCCTGAAACTGAAAATATTCCAGGACCTGGATCAGTATGCAAAACCAAATGCCATCCTCGCTACCAACACCTCTTCTATTTCCATCACGAAGATCGCTGCTGCTACCAAACGCCCTGGTAAGGTAATCGGCATGCACTTTATGAACCCTGTCCCGGTTATGAAACTGGTGGAAATTATCAATGGCTATGCGACAGAAAAAAGTGTGACAGACACCATCGTTGACCTTTCTTCCCAGTTAGGCAAAGTACCGTGTGTAGTCAATGACTATCCGGGTTTTATTGCCAATCGCATCTTAATGCCCATGATCAATGAAGCCATCAGTTCATTATACGAAGGAGTAGCAGGTGTTGCAGAAATTGATACCGTGATGAAACTGGGAATGGCACATCCTATGGGTCCATTGCAATTAGCTGATTTTATCGGACTGGATGTATGTCTTTCTATTTTACGTGTATTGCAGGATGGATTTGGGAATCCGAAATATGCCCCTTGTCCGTTGCTGGTAAATATGGTGACGGCGGGTTACCTGGGGGTGAAAAGTGGGGAAGGATTTTACAAATATGAGAAAGGGAGTAAAGACCTCGTCGTGAGTGATCGTTTTAAATAAATTAGCTTAGGCATCAGTGGCTTTTAGCGTGTCGGCATCGGGAGCGCTTTTATAAATCATTGTATGTTTTTAATAAATAAAGAAGGCGCTAAGCCTTCTTTATTTCTAACCCATGAATATCTTTTAGCTTCAACAGCGCCAACTCCTGCACGGCTTTCGGTATCCCGATATCCATACTGCAAAACAGCTGTAACTCCTGTGCATATACGGTACAGTTCTGTTGTTTCACCACCATCATGATATCGTTCAGAATAGTGTAGTCAAAACTGAGATGATACTTTACCTCTACATTTTTCTGCACCGCAGGAATCACCTGCAGTACCATAGAAGCTGACATCTTATAAGCATTGATCAGACCCGGTGCACCTAATAATGTACCGCCAAAATAGCGGACTACCACCACCAGTGTATCAGTCAATCCTTTGCTGTCTATCTGCCCCAGTATAGGCTTTCCGGCTGTACCTGAAGGTTCACCGTCATCACTGGCGCGAAACTGTAATCCATCTGTACCCAGCCTGTAAGCAAAACAATGATGTGTAGCTTTGGGGTGTTCTTTTTTCACTTCCTGCAGGCATTCTTTCACCTGCTCTACCGACTTCACCGGCCATGCATAGGCCAGGAACTTACTGCCCCTGTCCTTAAATTCAGCCGTTGCTGATTTTTCTATAGTAAAATAAACTTCCATGCTTAGTTGTTAAGGGGTATAATTGATCACCAGCAAATTGTTCTGCTTCAGATCCGTTTTGATGCGCACGTATTTCCTGATCTTACCTGCGGTGATCTTCATCACGGCAGTATTGGGAGGAATACTCCCCAAATTGTCTGCCAGTAATATCATCCGGTTCTCGCCCGGTTGGAGTGTAACTGATAATTTTTGTCTGCGTTTTAATACGGGAAATCCACTGACTATAAATTTGTCATTCAGGCGAATGGAAATGCTGTCCCCATCTTCGGCGGCATCATCCCACAATTCCAGTACTACATCACCGGTGTTCACCGTGATCTGGTCCAGCAGGTTGTTACGCCTTTCCGTCAACCTGTTATCTACTGTGGGTAAGGGTTGCTGCGGTTTAGTTTTCCTGTATACCTGTGCTATCAGGAAGGTAGAATAGTAATTGGATTTATCAAGAAAATCGTAAATAGCATCCACACTATCCGTCTTGATCCTGAAGGAGCCTGTGTTTGGGGGGAGCCTGCCGAAATTGTCTGCAAAGAATCCCAATATGTTCATACCTGTATCCAGCTTTACCTGGAAGAGGGAGCCACCGGGACTTACATACTGCTGGTTCAGCAATGTTTTACCATTGTGTGTAAAGGTCACGGTATCCTTGTCATCTACATCTTCGTCCCTGATAAAGACGGGGATGATGGAATCGTAGACAGTCACTTTATCATATACACCGAAATAAATGGAATCACCTTCGGGATGAATCATGCGGTTGGTATCCGGACTTTTCCAGGGAATGTTATCTTTCTTTTTTAATAAGATCGGTTTCTTCGATAGCAGTTCCCGCAGGTAATCCTTCATCATGCCATAGATTTCATCGTCATGATAAAACCCCTGCATATACAACTCGAAAGAGTTGATCCACATACGTTCAATAGAAATGCCATTGGGTTTAAAATCCAGTGTACCATTGAGATACAGCATCCAGGCGGCGAGTTTAAAAGGCGTTTCAGAGAGGGGGTATTTATTTCTGCCAATGCCGAGTTCGTGGTCGTTCTTTTTACATAACAACACTTCGTATGAACCGGAAAAGGAGCCGTAGTCAATTTTGAGGAGGGCCGGATACAGCATTTTGTTGGAAGGTTCGCTGATCTGCCATTCCATACTGATGGTTTTGGAGCTGCCTGTGGGGGTGTAATCCATATGCCAGGTACCGGTCCATTTATCACCCTGGCCTACTGCCTGCAGTGAGTAAAGAATGAATATCCATATGCATATAGGTGCCCTGAATTTGTACATGTTATTGTTCCCTGTGGTAAATATAAATATGATCGCCCAGTAGCGGGGTTTCAGAAATTATCTTTGCATACTTTAACAGCGGTGCCGGGAGTCCTCCTGGCAGTGTGATGGATCCCCTGATTATCCTTGCTTCATCCCACAATCCGGCTTCGATAAAGCTGTTTAGCGTGGCGGCGCCGCCTTCTACCAGTACACTGAGTATACGACGTTCGTGCAGTTCGTGCATGAGTTGTGTGAGGCTGCCGCCATTGAAGGAGAAGGTTGCCTGACTGTCATCGTACAATTGATCAGCTTCAGGTATCGGGTGATTTTGACTATCGCCTCTGAAAATGAAAGTCTCCTGACTGCCATCGTACAATTGATCAGCTTCAGGTATCGGGTGGTTTTGACTATCGCCTCTGAAAAAGAAGGTCTCCTGACTGCCATCGTACAGGTGATGAGTTTTGGGTACCCTGTGGTGGGGGTCTATCACAATGCGCAAAGGATCTTTGCCTGTCCACAGCCGGTTATTGAGCCGGGGATTATCCATTACGGCAGTACGGCTGCCGACCAGGATGCCTGCCTCCTCACTACGCCAGCGATGTACCAGTCTGTCGGAGTATTGATTGGAGATACGAACAGTATGTCCGTCTTTAGTACCTATATACCCTGCCTGGCACTGGGCCCATTTTAAAATTATATAGGGGCGTTGTTGCTCATGAAATGTAAAAAAGCGGCTGTTCAGTGCCCTGCATTCGGCTTCCAGGATACCTGTCCGCACGGTGACCCCTGCATTTTGGAGGATGCTGATCCCTTTTCCGGCTACGGCGCTGAAGGTATCCACACAGCCAATGACCACTTCCCGGATCTTTTCTGAGACGATCAGGTTGGCACAGGGAGGTGTTTTGCCATAGTGAGCACAGGGTTCCAGGCTCACGTACATGGTGGCTGCAGGAACCAGGTGCCGGTCCCCATCTTTTACAGAATTGACACAATTCACTTCGGCATGCGCCTGCCCGTATACCCTGTGGTATCCCTCTCCTATTATCCTGCCTTCGTGCACCAACACCGCTCCCACCATAGGGTTCGGGGCTACATACCCTGCTCCCAGGGTAGCCAGCTGAATGCAACGGGACATGAAAAATTCATCTGTAAGGCGGTTCATGACAGTGTTTGTATCTTTACTTTTACCTGCAAAAATATCACCCTGGATTTCAGGAATAACATCCTTGTCAGTGTTTGTATCTTTACTTTTGCCTGCAAAAAATATCACCCTGGATTTCAGGAATAACATCCTTGTCAGTGTTTGTATCTTTACTTTTGCCTGCAAAAATATCGTTTACGCAGGGAATTTCCCTTTTTTATACCAGAGCTTATGACCATTCAGGCAGCATTTGTACAGATCATCTCCGCGCTAACCCCCATCCATGGCGATCGGGAGGCTGCCAGTATTGCTCATATTTTAATGGAGCATATTACCGGTCTTGGCAGAATGGACAGGATCGTTTATAAAGATAAAAAACTTACTGAGGATCAGGAAGTTCAATTACGCATTGCGCTGGAAGCCATGTTGAGAAATGAACCGGTGCAATATGTGACGGGAACGGCCTGGTTTTATGGGATGGAATTGAAGGTAACACCAGATGTGTTGATTCCCAGACCGGAAACGGAGGAACTGGCAGAATGGATTATTGAGGATGTGCGGAAGGCCGGCACGCAACCAGGAATATTGGATATTGGCACAGGGAGTGGAGCGATACCGCTGGCGATTAAAAAAAATCTGCCTTTGGCTACTGTTAGCGCTATTGATATAAGTTCGGGGGCATTGAAGATCGCAATGGAAAATGCGAAAAAACTATCACTGGCAATTAGTTTTTCATTGGTGGATGTATTGGATGCCAATGCCACTGCGGCTTTGCCGTCTTATGATATTATTGTAAGTAATCCACCTTACATCTGTGAACATGAGAGCGCGGGTATGCAGGAGCAGGTGGTGAGTTATGAGCCAAATATTGCGCTGTTTGTACCGGATAATGACCCGCTTCGTTTTTATCGCAGAATAGGTCTGTTAGGGCAGGAGAAGTTATCTGCGGGTGGTGGATTGTATTTTGAGATTAATGAGGCCTATGGAAAGGATACGGTGAGTTTGCTGGAGGAGCAGGGGTATGTCGATGTGGTATTGAAACAGGATCTTTATGGCAAGGATAGGATGGTGAAGGCTACGAAACTTTAACCTTACAGGCTATTAAAAGCTGGAATTCCGGGTTACTAAATTTTAACCAACCCGTTATTCAACGATCATATTCCGGATTTCTAAATTTTAACATTACAGATATTAAACCCGGGTAGCAATGTTGGGTCTTTATAGCAGCAGTCTATAACCTGCATGCGAGCTAACTTTTTTATTATTACTTCCAATTGGCAAAAGAACGGCTCCGGAACTTAAGTGGTCCGGAGCCGTTTGAATTTCGTATTGGTATAGTAGTTACCCCTATCCGTTATTGCCAGTCGTAGCAGTTGCCAAAGCCGTTACCCCTATTTAGTTTCAGGCGGTTTTGTAGTCGCCAATACAACCTTGGCACCTATTTCGCGCGCAATCTCCATAATAGACACCACATCCTCTACCGGAACTGACTTTTCTGCATTCACCACGATGGTAGGATCTACTTCCTTTGAATCGCGGGCAATAGATGCGGCAAGCATCTGCTTCAGACTTCCAAAGGCTACCTGGTTGGTACCTACGAAGAATTCTCTTTTATCGTTGATGCTGACAACCACAGTCTGCTTAGACTTGGTATTGCTCTTTGCCTTTGGCAAAGTCAGCTTGATTACATTCGGATTGGCCAGCGTGGATACGATCAGGAAGAAGAGCAGCAGAATGAACAAGATGTCATTCAGCGCCCCGCTGTGCATCTCCACGTGATTTTTATTTCTTCTGTTGCGTAAGTTCATAAGCTTGATTATCTGGTTGGCTCCTGTAAAATATCGATAAACTCAGCAGAAGCAGCTTCCATCTTATTGATAGTCTTGTCTATCTGTGCGTTCAGGAAGCTGTAGCCGATATAAGCCACCAGACCGATAATCAGACCAGATGCAGAAGTGATCATCTTCACATAGATACCACCGGCGATGGTGCCCAGTGTGATATCGGAAGTGATAGAGATATTGAAGAAGGTCTGGATCATACCGGCGATGGTACCCAGGAATCCGAACATAGGTGCGATACCGGAGATGATGGAAAGAATCACGAGGTTCTTTTCCATTTTATAGATTTCCAGTTTACCTACATTCTCCATTGATTTCTCGATGCTCTCAATAGGCTTACCTATGCGCTGTATGCCTTTGTCGATCATACGGGCTATAGGACTGTTGGTGTTCTTTGATAAAGAACGGGCAGCCTGGATGTTGCCATTGGAGATATGATCACGGATCATCGGCATGAAGTTATCTTCCAGTTTGCCTGCTTTGGAGATGGTGAGATACCTTTCTACAAAAGAGAAAACAGCGATAACGGAGAGGATCCCGAGAGGGATCATGAGAATACCACCCTTTGCCAGCAGGTCTAATAAGCTGATATGCTGATCGGCAGCGGCGACGGTACTTGCGCCGGCAGCCACTGTATCGGGCTTAGGCGATAATAAGGAATCCTGGAGTAATGTTACTAATCCTAAGAGCATGAATAAAAATTTAACCTTGCAAAAGTATTACATCAAATGCAACAAGCAGGGAAAGATACCAATATTATGTAAACATTTAACGTATATGTCCCTAAAATATTATCCCCATGCATCATAAGTGGATGATGCACTTCCTCTTGCAGCCATTTCTATGCCAGATGTGAATCAAGTGCTTTTTTGTGCACCAGATGTGGTCAGGTGTTTTTTCATGCACCAGATGTGGTCAGGTGTTTTTCGTGCACCAGATGTGAATCAGGTATTTTTTCGTGCACCGGATGTGAATCAGCTGCTTTTTCGTGCACCAGATGTGGTCAGCTGCTTTTTCGTGCACCGAATGTGGTCAGGTTCCTGTAGCTGAATGGAGACCTCCCTCATTCTCCCACACCTGCCTCAGCTCTTCTCCTCCCACACCTGCGCCAAATGTACAATCGTCTGCACCGCCTTTTGCATATCCTGTATGCTCACATATTCATACTTACTGTGCAGCGCCATCTCACCTGTAAAGATATTAGGACATGGCAAACCCATAAAAGAAAGACGGGAACCATCTGTCCCCCCACGGATAATCATTTTCAATGGCTCCACTCCTGCCCTGCGGATCGCTTCTTCCGCATACTCTGTGACCTGCGGATGCAGGTTCAGCACCTCTTTCATATTGCGATACTGCTCTGTAACGGTGAGTTTCGCACTCGCAGTCGGATACTTTGCCATCACGGCATCCAGTATATGCTGCAGGAAACCCGCATGGTCTTTTAGTTTGGCAGTGACGAAGTCACGAAGAATGAAATCAATTTCTGCATGTTCTACGATCCCACTCACTCTCACAGGATGAATAAACCCCTGACGATCTTCGGTGGTTTCAGGAGAAAGGCTGTCTTTGGGCAGTGCGTCTACTATTTCCGAAGCTATCTTGATGGCGCTCACCAATTTATCTTTTGCAGTGCCCGGGTGTACACTCACCCCTTCGATTACGATTTTGGCTGCATCGGCACTGAAGCTCTCATCTTCCAGGGAACCCAGTTCACCGCCATCGAGGGTGTAACCAAAGGTGGCGCCGAGTTTAGACATATCCAGTTTTTCTACGCCCCGCCCTACTTCTTCATCTGGTGTGAAGAGGATGCGGATGGTGCCATGCTTGATTTCAGGGTGCGCCACCAGGTAATGGGCGGCATCCATGATTTCGGCTACACCCGCTTTGTCGTCGGCACCCAGCAGGGTATTGCCGGCAGCGGTGATGATATCATCGCCTTTTTTGGAGGCGAGGTATGGGTGAAGGGCGGTTTTGATGATGGTGTTATCTTCAGGCAGTTCGATGTCGTCGCCATCGTAATGCATGTGTATGATGGGTTTTACACCTGTACCACTACAGTCACTGCTGGTGTCCATGTGAGAGCAGAAGCAGATCACAGGCACCTCTTTGGTAGTATTGGAAGGGATGGTGGCGAATACATAACCATGTTCATCCATCTCAGCATCGGTGATGCCTATTTCGTGCAGTTCCTGGATGAGCAGGCGGCCAAGGTCTTTTTGTTTTTCTGTAGAAGGAAAACTTTTGCTCAGTGGATCGGACTGTGTGTCTATCTGGACATAGCGCAGGAAGCGCTCGGTAACGGTGTATTTGTAATTAGTGAACATAGTGCAAACGTAAGAAATACTGGTAAAAGTAAAATTTACTATTTGTTACTGGGAATAGTACTAAAATCAGGACATATACATAGTTTTATTTTATTTTAAAGAACATTACACCAAATATTTCAATACAAATAGTTCATTTAACCTTTATTCATAGGTTTGTGTAGAAATTTGTGCTGCGGCATGGAACCGTGTGCAAATCACGGGCTGACGCGCAACTGTAAATGACCTATGCTGTCATGAAGCCAGATACTTGTCGCAGGCAGATATTTTTTCACCCTATTAAATAATGTAAGTATGCAAACGAATGTTCCCGGCTATCCGCGCATTGGTAGCAACAGAGAATTGAAGAAAGCAAACGAAGCGTATTGGGCAGGCAGGATCTCTTTGGAGAAATTGCAGATGACTGCCAGACAGCTTCGCCGTCAGAACTGGGAAACCCTCCGTGATGCCGGGATTGATCTGATCCCTTCGAATGACTTTTCTTATTATGACCAGGTACTGGACATGTGTTTGATGACGAATACGATTCCTGCCAGGTTTCAGGCATTGCAGGCTACACAGGTGTCAGCGAGTAGTCCTGAGTTGTATTTTGGTATGGCGCGTGGGTACCAGAAAAATGGGTTTGACCTGACGGCGATGGAAATGACGAAATGGTTTGATACGAACTATCATTATCTCGTCCCTGAGTTTGATGGTACACAGCAATTTGCTTTAACTTATAATAAAGCCCTGGAAGAATTTGAAGAAGCCAAAGCATTGGGGATCCATACCAAACCAGTGCTCATTGGGCCTGTGAGCTTCTTATTGTTGGGTAAGATCAAAGATGAAAAATTGCAGGTGGCAGATTTGCTGGATAAATTATTGCCTGTATATATATCCCTGTTACAGTCTTTGGAAAATGCAGGAGCTACCTGGATCCAGATAGATGAACCTACGCTGGTGCTGGATCTGACACCACAGGAGCAAGCAATGTTTTCATATGCTTATAGTAAGATTGCAGCCGTCCTTTCATCCGTCAAATTGTTATTGACCACATATTTTGGTAGCCTGCAGGATAATACTGCGTTGACTTTAAAGCTGCCGGTAAATGCATTGCATATTGATCTGGTGCGTGCACCGGAGCAATTAGAAGTTGTTTTGGCGCATGCGCCCAAACACCTGCAACTGTCATTGGGTGTGGTGAATGGAAGGAATATCTGGAAGAATAATTATGAGGATAGCCTGGCATTAATTAAGAAAGCGATTGCCGTATTGGGTGAAGAGAGAGTGATGATTGGTAGTTCCTGTTCATTGCTGCATTCACCGTATGATCTGGATATGGAAGAGCTGACACCACAGTTGAAAAACTGGATGGCGTTTGCGAAGCAAAAGGTGTATGAGCTGGTGGATATCAGAAAAATCCTGGATGGGGAGCATGCGATTCTGGATAGTGATAACGCGATTCGGAATGGTGAGCATGCGACTCTGGATAGTGATAATGCAATTCGGAATGGTGAACATGCGATTCTCGCAGCCAATAAAGCTGCTATGCAGGAAAGAGCCACGGCTACCATCATTCACAAACCAGCTGTAAAAGCGCGTCTGGCGGCATTAACAGCAAACGATGCCAATCGTAAAAGTGAGTTTGCCATTCGTCAGCAGGCACAGGAAGCAGTGCTGAAATTGCCGTTATTCCCTACTACCACCATTGGTTCCTTTCCACAAACAGAAGATATCCGTAAGCTACGTGCTGATGTAAAGAAAGGAGTGATCACACAGGATGATTATGATATAGCCATCCGTAAAGCGATTGGTGAATCTGTACAGTTACAGGAACGTTTGCAATTGGATGTATTGGTGCATGGCGAATTTGAGCGGAATGACATGGTGGAATATTTTGGTGAACAACTGGAAGGATTTGTTTTTACAAAGAATGGTTGGGTACAAAGTTATGGTTCACGATGTGTAAAACCACCTATCATTTATGGTGATGTATCCCGTCCTGAACCAATGACTGTAGCATGGAGCAGTTATGCACAATCGCTGACAAGGCAGCCTATGAAAGGCATGCTGACAGGGCCTGTGACGATATTGCAATGGTCTTTTGTAAGAGATGATCAGCCACGTGCAGATACCACTTTACAAATTGCACTTGCCATCAGGGATGAGGTAAATGACCTGGAAAAAGCGGGTATCAGGGTAATACAGGTAGATGAACCTGCTATAAGAGAAGGCTTACCACTGCGTCGTGCAGATTGGGGAGCGTATTTGGAGTGGGCTGTAAAAGCCTTTAGGGTAGCCGTTTCCGGCGTGGAAGATGCGACGCAGATCCATACACATATGTGCTATAGTGAGTTCAATGATATCATTGATAGTATTGCAGCGATGGATGCAGATGTGATTACGATTGAAACAAGTCGTTCACAAATGGAATTGTTAGAAGTATTCTCCACATTCAGGTATCCTTATGAAATTGGCCCTGGTGTATATGATATTCATTCCCCAAGAGTACCGACTGTAGCAGAAATGACGGCATTGCTTGATAAAGCGGCGCAGTTGCTGCCCGCAAGAAATATATGGGTAAATCCGGATTGCGGATTGAAAACAAGGAAGTGGCCGGAAACGGAACAGGCGTTGAGGAATATGGTGAGTGCTGCGCAGCAGATGAGGGTGGCTATTAAACAGCCGATTTGATCGGGTTGCTTCATTGATCGGGCTACTTCACTGATCGGGTTACTTCACTGAGCAGCATTACGGAACAGCTTTGCTGTTCCGTAATGCTGCTATGCTATTGTCTGGAATGCTTTCCCTGCAAGCATTCCAGACAATCACTATATTTTTCGTACCTTTATGCTATGGCAGAACATGAAACCGTCAGCTGTCCACGCTGTAACAATACATTCGAATGCCGGGTCGGCTCTATTCTTCGCTGCCAATGCCAGGAGGTTACGCTTAATGAAGAAGAACGATTATTTATTGCAGCACACTATCTAGGCTGCCTTTGCGCCACTTGTATGGAAGAGATGAAAAAGAAATACAAAGAAGAACAATTATTTAAGCGATAAATGGTGTAAAAAAGAAGGTGCTTACCACATAAAAAGAAAAAGGGTGTTTGCCTGCCGGCAAACACCCTTTTGTCTTATATCCTTGATTATACGATCTCTACAAGTTCAATATCAAAGACCAATGGCTCACCAGCCAGCGGATGATTCGCATCCAAAGTGATAAATTCGCTGCTGATAGCAGTTACCTTTACAGGAAACACCTGACCCTGTGGATTGCTCATCTGCAGTTCCATACCTACCTGGGGATTCAGGTCTTCCGGAATATTCTGCTTAGGGAAATCCATGATCAACTCGTCGTTTTTAGGGCCATAAGCCTCTTCAACGGGAATATTCAGGGTTTTCTTATCTCCTGGTATCATATCCACCACACCACTGTCGAAGCCTTTAATAACCATACCGGCGCCAACCTGAAATTCCAGCGGGTCTCTGCCTTCGGAGGAATCAAATGTAGTTCCGTTGGTCAGACGGCCATGATAATGCACACGCACCGTATCTCCGTTTTTAACTGCTTGCATAAAAATAAATTGTTAAGTGTTTAGGAATTTTATTACCTGCAAGGTAAGAAAAATGATTAAAGTGCCAAGAGGTTAGCTGCATTCTGTCTGCATTATAGGAAATTTAGCCTGTAAATTTTACTATTTTTGATCCTATGTATAAATTCCTCCTCTCCTTCATTATTTCGGCCTCTTTCCTGCTGCCGGCAAAGGCACAGGTCATTACCGGGGCAGACCGGACAGCGGAATATCTTCCCCTGCTCAAAGGCAAAAGAGTCGCTCTCCTGGTCAATCAGACAGCCACGATTGGCAATACGCACCTCGTAGATTCATTGTTGAAACTAAAGGTGAATATCATAAAGATCTTCAGCCCTGAACACGGCTTCAGAGGCAAGGCAGACGCCGGCGAAAAAGTAGGCAACAGCAAAGATGCCGCCACTGGTCTCACCATTGTATCGCTCTATGGCAAACATAGAAAAGCTGATGCCAATGATCTGAAAGATGTAGACATCCTCATCTTTGATATCCAGGATGTAGGCACCCGATTCTATACATACATCTCCTCTTTACAGGAACTGATGGAGTCTGCTGGTGAAAATAATAAACCACTCATTGTTCTGGACCGGCCAAATCCAAATGGTCATTATGTAGATGGCCCTGTTCTGGATACGGCGCTTCGTTCTTTTGTCGGCATGCAACCCATCCCTATCGTACATGGCCTCACTGTGGGTGAATATGCAAAACTACTGAATGGTGAAAAATGGCTGAAGAACGGTGTGCAATGTAAACTCACTGTGATCACCTGCAAACAGTATGATCACCACACCTACTACGAACTGCCCGTGAAACCCTCTCCCAACCTGCCTAACATGGCAGCTATCTATCTCTATCCAAGTACGTGCCTCTTTGAAGGTACTGCACTGAGTCTGGGCAGAGGTACGGACCTGCCTTTCCAGGTGTTTGGGAGTCCTGAGTTTCCTAAGAACCTGTACTCATTTACACCGCATTCTACAGAAGGTGCGAAAGAACCTCCGCTGAAGGATGTAACCTGCTATGGTTATAACCTGACGGGTACACCGGCAGAGAGTAGAGCGAAGATGAACAACCAGGTACAATTGAAATGGCTCATTCAGGCTTATCAGTTGTTCCCGAATAAGGATAAATTTTTCATCAGCAGTTTCAACAGGTTAGCAGGGAATACTACCTTGCAGCAGCAAATCAAACAAGGCTTGAGCGAGGCTGCTATTCGCCAGAGCTGGGAACCGGCTTTGAGTCATTTTAAAACTATCAGGAAGAAATATTTACTATATGCAGAGTGAGTCTCTTAGGATCGTATTTATGGGTACACCAGATTTTGCAGTGGCGTCACTGGATATACTGGTACAGAATGGATTTAATGTGGTAGGTGTAATTACGGCGCCTGATAAGCCGGCGGGCCGTGGGTTACAACTGCAGGAGAGTGCGGTGAAGAAGTATGCGGTGAGTAAAGGATTGCATGTGATGCAGCCGGAAAAGTTGAAGAATCCAGAGTTTCTGGAAGAGTTGAGGGGGTTGAACGCAGACCTGCAGGTGGTGGTAGCGTTTAGGATGCTGCCGGAGGTGGTGTGGGATATGCCGAGATTAGGGACGATCAATGTGCATGGGTCTTTGCTCCCGAATTATAGAGGGGCGGCCCCGATTAACTGGGCGATTATTAATGGGGAGAAAGAGTCGGGAGTGACAACGTTTAAGTTGCAGCATGAAATTGATACGGGCGATGTGATGTTTAGTCAGGCGGTGGCGATAAGAGAGGATGAAACAGCGGGAGAATTGCATGATGCATTGATGGCGACAGGGGCTGAGCTGTTGTTGAAAACGGTGACGGCTATTGCGAAGGGAGATGTGCATGAGGTGCCGCAGGCGGATATTAAGGCGGAGGATATTAAGCATGCGCCGAAGATATTTAAAGAAGATTGTCAGATTAAGTGGGAGGGTTCAATTGATCATATTTATAATCTCGTTAGGGGATTGAGTCCTTATCCTACTGCGTGGGCGACTTTGCAGGGGAAGAGTGTGAAGATATTTAAAGCGACGAAGGAGAAGACGGTTCCTTCTGTAGCTCCCGGTGAGTTTGTGACGGATGGGAAGAGCTATTTAAAAATAGCGGCGAGTGATGGGTATTTGAGTTTGGTGGAGATACAAATGGAGGGGAAAAAGCGGATGGATATTGAGGCGTTCTTACGAGGGTTTAGGGCGAATTGATAAGTGAATGAATGCTCAAATTAATAGGCAAAAAAAAGCCTTCATCTTCGATGAAGGCTTTTTTTTGTGAGTCGAAAGGTGTTGCTTTTGCTGTCGCAAAAGCAACACCTTTCGGTATAAGATTGCGGTTCTTTGTGCTTTGTTCTTAGTTACTAAGAATTAGTTATTAGTTCTTAGTAACTAGTTCTTGGTTTCTAATTCTCGTAGCTCAATTCACAGTAGAACTTCGGATCATTTGTACCCAATGCTTCCAGCGCTGAATCACTCAATTTAATAATCAAACCAGCATTCTGCTTGATCTGCGGAATCGTCTCCAACACTTTCGCATAAATATACTTTCCATTCAGCGGGTTCGTTACTTTAATGATCGTACCTCGCTGCGCTGTATTGTGCAATGCATAATATTTACCTGCAGCTGCATTACTCTTGAACCAACCTCCAGGCCCTTTTTCTGTAGTAGCATTTTTACCATTGCCCGTCTGCTGTAAATACAATGATTCAAATGTAGAACCTGCGGTTGTCACTGGCTTGGTTGTTTCTGCAGGAGCAGGAGCCGGTGCTGGTGTAGATGGTGCCGGATTAGACTCTACTGGCGGAGCAGGGTTATTATTACTAACCGGAGCTGTCGGTGTAGGTGCCGGCGTATTATTTACCGGAGCAGGCGTTGGCGCCGGCGTAGATGGTGTAGGAGATGGTGTAGGAGCTGGTGCTGGTGTCGGATTGTGAGCAACCGCTCCACCACCGCCGCCTTTCAGGTAACCAATGATCACATAGGTATCCTTCTTCAACCCATCGCCAGACATGTTGTTCCAACGGCGGATATTATCCAGCGGTACCTTGTTATGATTGAGACTCAGGCGATACAATGTCTCGCTGGCTTCTACTTTATGATACAATGGCGCACCACCACTTGCGGCATCCGCCTTTTGCGAGAAGTTTGTACTATTCAGCGGGATCTTGACATTCTGTCCCAGCTGCAGCCCTTTATCGGCCGAAATGTTATTCTCCGCCGCTATATCCTTGATAGGCAGGCTGAATGTCCTGCCCAGGCTATATAAAGTTTCACCTTTTTTCACCGTGTGCAATACATACAAGTCAGGAGTAGTTCCCTGCACCTGGATGATATCCTGTGCATACGCGCCTGCTACTGATAATACAAGTACCGCTAATGTCATGAACGATTTTACCATACTTCGCTGTTTATACCTTTCGGGCAACTAAATTATAAATATTTTATGGTTTGAAACCTATACCTGATTTCAAGCCTGAATTTCTTTCAGAATACGGAGTTCCTTAGGATAATAATTATTGATACGGTTTGGCAATACCTTGGCCCAGCCCAGCGACATTTCTCCATATTGCATTAATGCCCATCCTTTTATAGCTACATCAATGGCAGGATCCTCTTTTCTCAGGTACTTCAATGCCTGTTCACGGGTCAATGCTACTTTTTGCACATCGCCTGCCACCAAAGGACTCATGGACAGCTGGTGATCAGGTATCAGTTCCTTTGCGGCCAACTGACCTGCTTTGACCCCAGCCTTTCGCAAATATAAGTGCTGCTGCAATACGGAGACAGCTGGTTGCATCATTTCAGGGAATAATAGTACCTCGCCCTGATGCGCCATCATGAAGATACCGTCACTGTCCTGTAACCACGGGGTCACCTTATCCCTGTCTTTTTTATCGACTGCTGTGAGTGTATTCCGCTGTTTCTTAGTGCTATATTCCTCTCCTGATTTTCTGCGGAAGCAGGTAATAAAGAACCCCTCTCCCTTTACTCTATCAGGATAAAAACGATATCCTTCTGCTGCGGTTTTTACAATGTGCCAGTCAGGTTGTAAAGGCACCGGTATATTTTCCAGCTCAAAATTAGCCTGTAACCAGTCCATGATCTCCTCATCTTCTTCCCTGCTGTAAGAGCAGGTGGCGTAGATCAGGATACCTCCTTCTTTCAGCGCCGGCATGGCATCGGCCAGGATCCTTTGCTGTCGCTGACTACACAACATCACATTTTCTTCTGACCACTCATTGATCGCCTCCGGTTCCCTGCGAAACAATCCTGAACCAGAACAAGGCGCATCGACCACCATCACATCGAAGAAACCCGGCAACCGACCAAAATCACGGGGATCATTGTTTGTAACCACCACGTTGGCAGCTCCCCACCTGGAAAGATTGTCTCCCAGCAGCGCAGCCCGGGTTTTGATCACCTCATTGGATACCAACAAGCTCTCCGGACTGATCAAAGACTGCAACAATGTAGATTTACCACCCGGTGAAGCACAGAGGTCCAGCACTTTGAGGGGAGCAGTCAGGTCACATGCCTGCCGTAATACCTGTTCCAGAAACATGGAAGAAGCCTCCTGAACGTAGTAAGCCCCTGCGTGAAAATATGGATCAAATGTAAAAGACGGCCTTTCAGCCAGATAATACCCGTCAGTCGTCCATGGGACCCGGCTATACCCATTGGTAGCCAATTCTCCCAGTATTTTTTCTGTCGTGTCCCTATCCTTTATCTTGTTCGGATTAATACGCAGCGAAGTCACCTTTTCTTCCGCCGCATGTACACGCAAAAAAGCTGCCAAATCCATTTCAGGCAGCGAAATCAGACTATCAGTAAATTTTTTTGGAAGATCCAACCCGCTTTTTGCGGCAAAATACAGAAAATAAAGGTATGATCGGCTCAGATAAATTTAAACGGATCGAACGGGTAAATGCTAAAATTACAGAGATCAACGGCTAAAATAGTTAAACGGATCGAACGGGTAGATGCTGAAATCACAGAGATCAACGGCTAAAATAGTTAAACAGATCGAACGGGTAAATGCTGAAATCACAGAGATCAACGGCTAAAATAGTTAAACAGATCGAACGGGTAAATGCTGAAATCATAGAGATCAACGGCTAAAATAGTTAAACGGATCGAACGGGTAGATGCTGAAATCACAGAGATCAATGGCTAAAATAGTTAAACAGATCGAACGGGTAAATGCTAAAATCACAGAGATCAACGGCTAAAATAGTTAAACGGATCGAACGGGTAGATGCTGAAATCACAGAGATCAATGGCTAAAATAGTTAAACGGATCGAACGGATAGATGCTGAAATCACAGAGATCAACGGCTAAAATAGTTAAACGGATCGAACGCATTCCCAGCGAACGGACCGAATGCCAACAGTAATGACAGTGTTTTTCAAGGGCTAATTAAATATAGTTCAGGCCGTAAGTTATAATTATTTCGCACCTGTGCTATCTCCGTGATCTACATCTACGCTATCTCCGTGATCTACACCTGCGCTATCTCCGCAATCAATTGCTGCATCACAGCTTTCGCATCTCCAAACAGCATCGCTGTCTTTGGCCTGAAAAACAATTCATTCTCTATGCCTGCATAACCAGGCTTCATACTTCTTTTATTGACAATCACTGTTTTTGCACCTTCTACTTCTAATATCGGCATGCCGTAAATTGGCGAGGCAGGATCACTTTTGGCGGCCGGATTCACTACATCATTAGCACCTAATACCAGCACTACATCGGTTGTATTGAACCGGGGATTTGCCTGTTCCATTTCCAGTAATTTTTCATAGGGTACATCTGCTTCTGCCAGCAACACATTCATATGTCCCGGCATTCGTCCTGCTACCGGATGAATGGCATATCTTACCTCTACACCTTTTCCTTCCAGCAATACTTCTAATTCATGACAGGCATGCTGCGCCTGTGCTACTGCCAATCCATATCCGGGTACAATCATTACCTTATGTGCATAAGCTAATACAACTGCGGTATCTGACAAACTGATCTCCCTGTATGCGCCTTGTTCCTTATGACTGCTAGTAGTATTACTTCCACCAAAACTGCCGATCAATACATTCTTCAGGGAACGGTTCATTGCTTTACACATCAGGATCGTTAAAATCGTTCCTGCAGAACCTACTAATATACCACCTGTCAGCATCACGGGATTATCATACAAAAACCCGCCACATGCCGCTGCCACACCAGTAAATGAATTCAGCAATGAAATCACCACAGGCATATCCGCACCTCCTATCGGCAACACAAAAAACACTCCATATAACAGCGATAATAGTAGCACGACCAACATGCACCACAACATTGTAACCGGCTGCACTCCTATTACGAATGCAGCGACGGCTACAATTACCACAAGCAAGAATATGTTGAAAATATGCTGACCTTTGAAGGCAATGTCTTTGATCTTTCCATTTAGTTTTCCCCATGCAATCACGGATCCTGCAAATGATACGCTGCCAATTATTAATCCTGCAATAATGATAAGTAAATGCAGGCTTCCTGTTGCTGCATTTACATGCTCAAACTCTACTATCGATATCAATGCCGCACACGCCCCTCCCATCCCATTGAATATACTTACCATCTCCGGCATAGCCGTCATCTTCACCTTCCTTGCAGACACCAATCCAATCACCCCTCCTATCAATAATCCGCCTGCGATCCACCAGAAATTATGCAGGTGTTCCCCATTGCGCGTATATAAAAATATCGTACCCAGTATCGCGATCGTCATCCCTCCCGCGGCTATGAGATTGCCTTTGCGGGCAGTGGCGGGATGACTTAACATTTTCAGGCCAACAATAAATGTAACAGAGCCAATCAGGTATATCAATGATAACATGAACTATTTATTTTTCTTTGACTTGAACATTTCCAGCATACGGTCCGTCACCACAAAACCACCGACTACATTCAGTGTGCCTAAGATGACAGCGAGAAAACCTAAGATCAGTGCGAGGTAATTATCTTTCTCCGCCTCTCCCATCACGATGATAGCACCAATAATCACTACCCCATGAATGGCATTGGCACCACTCATCAGGGGTGTATGTAATACCGACGGTACACGGGAAATAACTTCTATACCCAGAAAAACGGAGAGTATCACCACATAGGTCATCTCCATATGTTGTTCGAAAAACGAAAAAAGGTCCATTGTGCTATTATTTTAATACGGCCTGTAGTCTTTCACTGGTCACTGCACCTTCGTGGGTGATACAGGCCCCTTTTACGATATCGTCTTGTAGGTTATTGACTAACTGACCGTCTTTGATCAGTAGTTGCAGGAAATTGAATACGTTCTTAGCATACAGTTTACTGGCATCAGCAGGCATACTGGCTGCAAGATTGGAATCACCAATGATGGTAATACCATTGTGCAGGATGGTGGCCTGGTCCCTGGTCAGGGCGGTGTTTCCCCCTGTACCTGCGGCTAGGTCTACGATCACACTACCGGCACGCATACTGTTGATCATATCTTCTGATACCAATACCGGTGCGCGTTTTCCGGGTATCTGTGCGGTAGTGATCACGATATCTGCTTTCGCAATACTGGCGGCGATCAGGGCTTCCTGTTGTTGTTTGTAATCAGCTGATTGTTCTACTGCATAACCACCTGCATGCGAGGCATCGGCAGCGCCTTCTACGGAGATGAATTTAGCGCCGAGACTCATCACTTCTTCTCTTACTACCGGTCGGGTATCAAATACTTCGACCACCCCTCCTAGTCTGCGTGCAGTGGCAATGGCCTGTAACCCTGCTACGCCGGCGCCCAGTATCAATACTTTGGCAGGTGCAATAGTTCCTGCTGCTGTCATGAACATGGGGAAATAACGGCCATACGAGACGGCTGCTATCAATACTGCTTTGTAACCGGCAATGTTCGCCTGTGAGCTCAGTATATCCATCGATTGTGCACGCGTAGTTCGGGGTATGTTGTCAAGACTATAAGTAGTGAGAGCATGCGCAGCCCATTGCTGCATTAATTCGTGGTGATGCAATGGTTGATAAACACCGGCTAAGATAGTGCCGGCCCGGAGTAACTGCCAATCTTCCGGAATCTGTATGCTGCATACCAGATCGGATTGTTGCAGGATTTCCTGCCTGGGTCTGACAGCGGCCCCGGCCTGTATATAGGTATCATCGGCATAAAAAGCAGCTGCGCCCGCATCTGGTTCTACCCAAACAGTTCCGCCCTGTTTTCCCAGCTGCTTTACTATGTCCGGTACTAAAGAAACCCTTTTTTCTGGTAGCTGTTCTTTTAGAACCCCTATAATCATTCAGTGGAATTTATGTACTGAATGTACGGTTCTTTTTTGCCATAAACAAAAACGCATTTTATAAAAAAATCGCCGTTTATTACTGATGTCACAGGCATCAGCAATAAACGGCGGGAAAGGATGGCCTGCGGCCGGCTTTAAAAGATGGCCTGCAGCAGGCTTAAAAAATTGAAATAAGTGATTACGTTTTTTTTAAAATTAAATCCGCTCTGCAATGGCTTTCGCCCCTGATATGATTCCGGGGATAGATACACCCGTCACATAATTTCCCGCTACTATTATTCCCGGATTTTGCTGTTCAAATGTTTTTATTTGTTGCCGGGTGGCTGCAAAGCCTACATTCAATTGCGGAATGGCTTTGTGCCACTCACTGAATTTTTGTAATTCAGGCGGCGTGGTCAATCCCAGCAATGCCATGAATTCTTTTACCACAGTTTGCTGCAATTGTACTGCTCCCATCTGCTCAAACAAAGCTTCCTGCTGTGCACCGCCTACGAATACTGTAAATAAGACCTTTCCTTCCGGTGCCCTTGATGGGAATACCGCTGAATTACAAATAGCGCCCAGGAAATGTTTATGCTCTGCATGTGGTACCAGGAAACCAAAGCCTTCAGGAATTTTGTCCTTTGCTTCCTGTCCAAAACCAAGGTGCAATACACCCATGTGTGGATAATGAAGATCTTTTAATGTAGCAGACAAACCAGCATCCAAACCAGCAATGGCATCCGCTGTCGCATAAGATGGCGTGGTAAAGATCACCTGCCCCGCATTCAGCATCTGTGTTTGTCCATTTTCTTCATACTGCACAATGTAATCATTAGCTCCTTTGGTAATACCGGTTACCCTGCACCCCAATTGTACCCCTGTTTGTAACAGCGATACCAATCGCTCAGGCAATACCTGGTTACCACCTTTGAAAGCAATGATCTTACGCCCCCCCATTTCACCTTTGCTCTTCATCATTCCTTTGGTCACACTACCATAGGTCTTTTCCCACTTTGGCAATGTGGGCAGCACTTCCTGTATCGATAATTTATCCGGATTACCTGCATAAATACCAGACAAAACCGGTTCAAATACATACTCCATGATCTCCGTACCAAAACGACGGGTCACAAAAGAAGTAACCGATTCTTCGGTTGTCGTTTTATCTGCTTTGCGGAAACTCTCTGTGAATAATCGCCACTTGGCGCCACCGCTTACATATTTCGAACTGATAATCTTAGCCGGGTTGGGCGAGATACCATGTAACTGTCCGTTCCTTACAAGAAAACGATTCTTACTGGCAGCCGTCGCTTCCATCACTACATCTTTCAATCCGATCTCTTCAAGAAACGACAAGGTATCAGGTGTAGCACCAATAGAATTAGGTCCTGCATCCAGCTCATAGCCATCAATATGCAAAGAGCGGATCACGCCTCCGGCCTTATCTCCTGCCTCCAGTATCTGATAAGGGATTCCTTTTTTCTGTAACTCGTAGGCGATGCTTAGCCCGGCTATACCGGCGCCTACAATGATAACAGGTTGTTGTGTATCCATGATTAATTATTGGCTTGCAACGCCCCCATCCACTTCACGATTGCCTGCACCCATAGTGGGTGTATATTCAAACAGGGGATCATAGTGAAACTATCTCCACCGCTACTGATAAAAGAATGCTTTCCTTCCACCGCTATTTCTTCCAGCGTTTCGAGGCAATCGGATACGAAAGCCGGACAGGCTACCAGCAGGCGTTTTACACCTTGCTTTGGCAACTCTTCCAGTTTTACAGCCGTGTATGGCTTGAGCCATTCTTCCCTACCCAGTCTGGACTGGAAAGATACACTCCATTTCTCCCGTGGAATTTTCAGTTTTTCTGCTACCAGTTCTGCAGTAATATGTACCTGATGACGATAACAATAATCATGCGCCGGTGAATCTACATGACAACAATCGGCTACCTGAAGGCAATGTTTGCCTGTAATGTCGCCTTTGTGTATATGCCTTTCCGGTACTCCATGATAACTGAACAGCAGGTGATCAAAGTCCTTAGTTACGTAAGGACGCATGCTCTCTGCCAGTGCATGGATGTAATCAGGTTCTTTATAATAAGGAGGTACGACCGTGAGTTTGAACGGGTACTTCTTCTTTTTATGTATACTCTTCGCATGCTCCACCGCCGTTTCATAAGATGACATGGCATAGTGCGGGTACAGCGGCAGTAATACCACTTCTTTCAGGTTGGGATTCTGCTTTAACAGATTTTCGTATGCCGCTTCCTGAGAGGGATTACCATAACGCATGGCTATTTCTACAGGCATATCCAGGTCGTGGCGTACAGCATTCTGCAATTGCTTTGTCAACACGATCAGGGGAGAGCCTTCCGGCCACCAGATGGATTGATATGCCTCAGCGGACTTCGGCGCACGCCGGGGTACTATGATACCTTTGATCAGCAATAAACGGAACAGGTAAGGGTAATCGATCACCCTTTTGTCCATCAGAAATTCATTTAAATATCGCTTCACATCAGGTACTGCGGTAGAATCCGGTGAACCCAGGTTCATCAGAATGATTCCTATATCAGATTTAGCTTCCATTAGACTCTTTAAAAATTGATGCAAATGTAATAGGTTTGGTGCCCTGAAAATGTCATACAATTGTTGAAATAACAGATTAAGGCTCATCTGACCAGAATTAACATGCAAACTGATAAAAATCATTTTTCTGCTAACCCTGATCACCATCAGTGGAAATGACTAACTAATGACAGCCTGATGCCTGATGTTGCATAGTATGAATGTATTTTTGCACCGGAAGCTTATAATAAACAATGCAGGGTAGTCAATCAAAGGATATAGCCCATTATCATATAGTTGGTATCAACTATAAAAAGACAGATGCAGCTATAAGGGGGTCGTTCGCAATCAATCAGGCACAATACGGGCAATTGCTCGAGCAGGCAAAAACTGCGTACCTCGATGATGTGTTCGTACTTTCCACTTGTAACAGAACAGAGATCTATGGCTTTGCTGAAGATCCACAACAACTGGTAGAAATGGTGTGTCGTCAGACTGATGGCGATTGCAATCTTTTCAGCCAGCTCTCCTATGTTAAATCGGGCGAAGAAGCTATCAAGCACCTGTACCAGGTAGGTACCGGTCTCGATTCTCAGATCCTGGGTGACTATGAAATCATCGGTCAGATCCGCAACGCTACAAGATTTGCAAAAACCAACGGATGCCTTGGCGGTTTCCAGGAGCGACTTGTAAATAGTGTACTGCAGGTATCAAAACTGATTAAGAATGAAACCGCCCTCAGCGCCGGTACCGTATCTGTCGCTTTTGCCGCTGTACGTATGCTGGAATATAAGGTGCCGGACATTCTCAATAAAAAGATTTTACTGGTAGGTGTCGGAAAGATAGGACGCAATACTATTAAGAATATGATGGATTACCTCGGGGTAACAGATGTGACACTGGTGAACAGGACACTCGCTACTGCCGAAGAATTCGCCAGACAACACGGGCTACGCCACGCTCCCTACGAGCACCTGGCAGAAGAGCTGAACAGAGCCGATATTGTTCTGGTAGCCTCCAATGCACCGGAACCCAATATCCTCAAACAACACTTTGAAGGTGCAGGTCCTAAACTAATTATCGACCTCTCTATTCCTTTCAATGTGGCACCGGAAGTCAGTGAACTCCCACATATTTCCCTGGTAAACGTAGATGAATTGTCTAAGATACAGGACGAAACATTGCAGATGCGCCAGCAGGAAGTGCCAAAAGCACTCTCTATCATAGAAGAGCATATGAACGAGTTCCTCTACTGGTACAAAATGCGTAAGCATGCAGTCGTACTCAAAGCCGTAAAAGATAAGCTACAGGAAATCCATACCAAAGAGATCCGGGAGCAAAAAAACGGCGCACAATATAAACTGGAAGATATGGAAGCTGTCTCGTCGCGTATCATCCAGAAAATGATCAACCTGATGGCTGGAAAGGTGCGCCGTGAAACAGATAAAAGTGATCAGTACATCGCGATGATCAACGATATATTTGAGGCAGGAGTTAAGCAGGATTAATCATAATGAGTAAAGAAATTAAGATCGGCACAAGGGAAAGCCAGCTCGCACTGTGGCAGGCTAATAAAGTTAAAGACCTCCTGGAAGCACAGGGATACACCACTGTGCTGGTGCCTATAAAAAGCGAAGGCGATATAGACCTCGTCACTCCACTGTATGAGATAGGCGTACAAGGCATATTTACCAAAAGCCTTGATATCGCATTGCTGAACGGACGAATTGATATCGCCGTACATTCTCTCAAAGACGTTCCCACTCAACTGCCTACAGGTATTATACAGGCCGCTGTTCTTGAAAGAGGCCCTGTAAAAGACCTGCTGGTATATAAAACAGATACCGCTTTCCTGGATCAACCGGAATATGTTGCGAATATCGCTACCAGTAGCGTACGTCGTAAAGCACAATGGTTGCGTAAATACCCACAACATCAGCTGCATAACCTGCGTGGTAATGTGAATACACGCCTGCAGAAACTGGCTGCTGAACACTGGGATGGCGCCATCTTTGCTGCTGCCGGCCTGGAAAGAATTGGTGTACGCCCCCCTACTTCTGTAGAGATAGACTGGATGCTGCCGGCACCTGCACAGGGAGCTGTAGTGTCTGTATGCCGTGAGAATGATGATTACTGCCGTCAGGCACTGGAAGCACTGAATGATCTGTCGACTGCATTGTGCACACGTATTGAACGCGACTTTTTACGTACGCTCATGGGTGGTTGCACCACCCCGATCAGTGCATATGCATCTATTAAAAATGGAGTGGTGGAATTCAATGGTGAGCTGTGTAGTCTGAATGGGGATACGTTGCTGAGTATTGCTGATAGTGCGCCTTTGGAAGAGGCCGCGGTTATTGGGAAGCGTGCTGCTGAAAAAATTCTCACACAAGGTGGGGATAAAATTGTAGCGCAGATAAAAAATGGCAAATAAGTACAACATATTAAGTACAAAAACGCTACCGGCTATTCTTCATGAATTAGCTGAGGAAAATGGTGCCCTGCTTCGCATACATAATTTTGTAGAGATAGCACCCGTTTTCATTTCTCCTGAATTTCAGGAGGCCATCAATCAGCTGATACAATCATGCAATGTCACCGTTTTTACCAGCGCAAATGCTGTGTTAAGTATTAAAGGTGTTACTGCCCCCGCACAGATCTGTTGCCTGTCAGGCAATACACTCGAAACTGTTCAACGAATATTTCCAAATGCTACGATCGTTGCCACTGCCGATCATGCTGCAGAACTGGCCAATCAAATGATCGCCACCCGCAATATCCATTCTGCTGTTTTTTTCTGCGGCAACAAACGTCGTGATACATTGCCGGATCTGCTTCAACAACATCATATCGATCTGAAGGAAGTCGTGGTATATGAAACGATACCTGTTCCGGTTCCCATTGAGGGACACATTGATGGGGTGCTTTTCTTCAGCCCCAGTGGCGTAGAAGCTTATTTTCAGTATAATCAACTGGCACCTGACACGGTTTGCTTCGCTATCGGACAGACTACCGGCGATGCGCTGAAAGCATATACCAGTAAGGTGGTCGTGATGAATGAAGAAAAACCATCGGCAAAGAACCTGCTACAACTTGCAATAACTTATTTTAAAAATCATAACTGAGACTAATGAGTGCATTAAAGAATGACCTTTTACTGAGAGCTTTACGCGGAGAAAAAACGGAACGTACACCAGTATGGATGATGCGCCAGGCCGGCCGTTATCTCCCTGATTATATCAAGCTGCGGGAAAAATATTCCTTCTTTGAACGCTGTATGAAACCTGAACTGGCTACAGAAATCACTGTGATGCCTGTACACCAGGTAGGCGTTGATGCTGCCATTATCTTCTCCGACATTCTCGTGGTACCACAGGCTATGGGCCTCGAAGTACAACTGATCGAAAAAACCGGCCCGGTTTTACCAGATCCGATCAGAACTGTGGAAGACATGAAAAGGATATGCGTTCCCGATGTAAATGATAAACTCGGTTATGTATTCGATGCCCTGCGCATGACCAAACAGGCACTGGATGGTGCTGTTCCTTTGATCGGTTTTGCAGGCGCACCATGGACCCTGCTCTGCTATATGGTACAAGGGCGTGGTTCCAAAACATTTGATGGTGCAAAACAATTCTGCTATCAGCAACCAGCAGTGGCACATCAGCTACTGCAAATGATCACAGATACCACGATCATCTATCTGAAAGAACAGGTAAAAGCCGGTGCTGACCTCGTACAGATCTTTGATTCATGGGGTGGTATGCTGAGCCCTGAAGACTTCGAAATTTTCTCTCTCCAATATATGCGCCAGATCGTAGCTGCGCTGAAAGATGTATGTCCTACCATTCTCTTTGCAAAAGGAGCCTGGTTCGCACTGGAAGAAATGGCTGCAACCGGCGCCCATGGTCTCGGTATAGACTGGTGCATTAAACCGGAACTGGCAAGACAGTTTGCAGGTCCGAACGTAACTTTGCAGGGTAATTTCGATCCTGCCAAATTACTGGCACCGATTCCGGAAATAGAAAAAGCAGTGAAGAACATGCTGAAAAGCTTTGGTGGACACAGACACATTGCCAACCTGGGACACGGCATTTTGCCAAACGTTCCGGTAGACCATGCAAAAGCATTTGTTGAGACTGTAAAAGCGTACTAATGAGCGTTAAAGAAAAATTCATTTCCTTAATACACCAGCTGCAGGATGATATCTGTACAGCATTGGAAAAGATTGATGGGAAAGCGACCTTCCGCGAAGATCGCTGGGAACGCCCCGGTGGCGGTGGTGGTAAAACCCGCGTGATCGTAGATGGTAATGTGTTTGAGAAAGGTGGTGTAAATACTTCGGTCGTAGAAGGAGAATTGCCGGAAGTAATGGCGAAACAGTTTGGTGTAACCGGCGGTCAGTTTATGGCCTGTGGTATCTCGCTGGTGATCCATCCGCTCAACCCTTATGTACCTACTGTACATGCCAACTGGCGTTACTTTGAGCTGTACGATGCACAGGGTAACATTAAAGATAGCTGGTTTGGTGGTGGTGCGGATCTCACGCCTTATTACCTGGATGAAGAAGATGGCAAACACTTCCATCGCACATTTAAAAATGCCTGCGATCCTTTTGGAGCAGCATTGTATCCGCTCTATAAAAAACAATGCGATGAATACTTTGTAAACAAGCATCGCAATAATGAAACACGCGGCATAGGCGGTATCTTCTACGATTACCTCCGCCCTGATGCCAGCAGAACTGCGGAAGACTTATATCTTTTTTCCAAAGCTACCGGGGAAGCTTTTATTCCCGCTTACCTGCCCATCGTGGAAAAAACAAAAGATTTACCTTACACCACTGCCAATAAAGACTGGCAGGAATACAGGAGAGGTCGTTATGTAGAGTTCAACCTGATCCATGACAGAGGTACTTTATTTGGTCTCAAAACCAATGGCAGAATTGAATCTATCTTAATGAGCTTACCGCCCAGGGCCCGATGGGAGTATGATTATCACCCGGAACCAGGTAGTGCTGAAGCCAGGATGGTAGAATACCTGCAACCACGTGAATGGGCATAAATTGCTAACTACAAAAACAGAGATATTATGATTCGCCGTAACAGAATTATGAGAGCTACTCCCGCCATACGTGCTATGGTTGCGGAAACGATTTTAAGGCCGAGCGATTTCATTGCCCCCTTATTCATTGTAGAGGGGAAAAATGTGAAGGAAGAGATCATTTCCATGCCGGGTTATTTCCGGTATTCACTGGATCTGATCGTAGAAGAGGTAAAAGAATTGTGGAGCCTGGGTATTAAGAGTGTGTTGCTGTTCGTAATGGTTCCTGATAACCTGAAAGATAATAAAGGTACAGAAGCGGTAAATCCGGATGGATTGATGCAGCGTAGTATCAAAGCCATCAAGGAGGCAGTTCCTGGTATCGTAGTGATGACGGATGTGGCATTGGATCCTTATTCCATCTATGGCCATGATGGTATCGTAGAGAATGAGCAGATCGTAAACGATGCAACTGTGGAAGTACTGACCCGTATGAGCCTTAGCCATGCGCAGGCAGGTGCCGATTTTGTAGCCCCAAGTGATATGATGGACGGCCGTATTCTGGCTATCCGCAACATCCTGGAAGAAAATAATTTTACCAAGGTAGGTATCATGGCATATAGTGCCAAATACGCTTCCTGTTTCTATGGCCCGTTCCGCGATGCACTTGATTCTGCACCAGGCTTTGGTGATAAGAAAACTTACCAGATGGATTATGCAAATTCCACAGAAGCGATCCTGGAAACAATGCAGGATATAGAACAAGGCGCGGATATTGTAATGGTAAAACCGGCATTGGCTTACCTGGATATTATCCGTATTTTGAAGGATAATGTACATGTACCGATCAGTGCTTACCATGTAAGTGGAGAGTACGCCATGATCAAGGCAGCTGCACAAAAAGGATGGCTGGATGAAAACAAGACCATACTGGAAACACTAACCAGCATCAAGCGTGCAGGAGCCAGCCTGATTGCTACTTATTTTGCGAAAGACGCAGCTAAATTATTACAATAAACAGCTTAACTACTACCATGTACGAGCAAAGCAAGAAACTTTTCGAACACGCTAAAAATGTCATTCCCGGTGGTGTAAACTCTCCGGTACGCGCATTCAAAAGTGTAGGCGGTACGCCTATCTTTATGAAGAGTGCTAAGGGAGCTTACCTCTACGATGTAGATGGCAACCGCTATATTGATTATATCAATTCATGGGGACCAATGATCCTGGGTCATGCGTATGAACCAGTCATAAAAGCCATCCAGGAATATGCGGGCTATTCCACTTCTTTCGGTGCGCCGACAGAACTGGAGACTAAGATTGCGGAGCTGATCGTGCGCATGGTACCGAATATTGAAATGGTACGTATGGTGAACTCAGGTACAGAAGCCTGTATGTCGGCCATGCGTGTAGCCAGAGGTTTTACAGGCCGCAATAAGTTCATCAAATTCACAGGGAACTACCATGGCCATGCCGATGCATTTCTGGTAAATGCAGGCAGTGGAGTGGCTACTTTAGGTATACAATCTGTGCCTGGGGTTACGCAAACTGTTGCAGAAGATACGTTGACCGTTCCTTACAATAATTTACCGGCTGTGGAAAATTTAGTGAAGGAATATCCTGATCAGATAGCCGCAATTATCGTAGAACCTGTAGCGGGCAACATGGGCTGTATCCTTCCCCAGCAAGGGTTTTTGGAAGGCCTTCGTTACATCTGCAACGAGCACAATATCCTGCTCATTTTCGATGAGGTAATGACAGGTTTCCGTTTGGCCAAAGGAGGTGCGCAGGAACTGTTCAATATTAAAGCAGATTTGGTTACCTTTGGCAAGATAATTGGCGCAGGAATGCCTGTAGGTGCTTTCGCCGGACGTAAGGAAATCATGGAAAATGTAGCACCAGCTGGTAAAGTCTATCAGGCTGGAACATTGAGCGGCAATCCTATAGCCATGATAGCTGGTTATACATTGTTGCAGACGTTAAACGACAATCCAGACATTTACCGGCAATTGGCAGAAAAAACAGCATACCTCTCAGGTGGTTTACAATCAGTATTAAATGCGGCTGGCATCGTTCATCAGGTAAATAGCATTGGTTCAATGCTGAGTGTGCATTTCGCAGAATATCCTATTATTGATTTTGACGCAGCCTCTGGCGCAAACAACGAATTATTTAAGCGTTTCTTCCATGCTATGCTGGAAAAAGGTATTTACCTGCCTCCTTCCGCATTCGAAAGCTGGTTCGTAAGTAATGCTTTGACAATCGAAGATCTGGACGAAACAATTGCTGCCGCAAAAAGCGCAATTGCGTCCTTGAAATAGTTAACAATTCAAATCCTGTGCAGAGTGGAAAAACGCCCCGGTCAAGTCGGGGCGTTTATTTTTTATTTACACTTGTGCGTTTTTTTTATTTACGCTTGTGTGAGAATAACCATGGTATTAAATCCGGTTCGGCAAAAGCATTGTCCCAGCTATTGTGACCTACACCCGGATATTCTGAATATTTTACCTCCGCTTTCAATCCTTTCAGTGCTGCATAATAATCCCTTGAACCTTGCACAGGCACGGCAGGATCTGCATCTCCATGGAATATCCAGACAGGCACCGTTTTAAATTTCTTTGCATTTTCCACATTACCAGCCCCGCAGATGGGGAAACCAGCCGCCCACTTTTGCGGGTAGCGTGCCAGCAGGTCGAATGTACCCATGCCTCCCAGCGATAAGCCGCCGATATAGACTTTTTTAGTATCGATCTTTCCTGATTTATTTAAACTGTCTACCAACTCTCCTACTAATCTGCCTGATGCGGTAGGAGGTGCATCAGCGGGGAACATACGGCCATTACCTGAGCGTTCGAACGGTCCCCAGGTAGAATCGTTGGGTAGTTGCGGGAAGATGACGAAGGCAGGGTATTTGTCACGGATGGAGTCTTTGAGAAATAATGCGCCACCATGGGTGAGTTGGGCGGCATTGTCACGGCCACGTTCACCTGATCCATGGAGGAATACGATGAGGGGATACTTTTTGTGGATATCATAGTGTAAAGGTGTGAGCATGCGGTAGCGAAGGGTATCACCATTGTGAATATATTCTTCGTAACTGTATGCGCTGTAATCGGGTGTCTGTGCTTTGGCGAAAGATACTATTATGCATAGCAGCAGGGTACAAATTGTTTTCATCATGGAATAAACGTTATGCAACTAAAGTAATAAAAAAGGGGATCGATTGATCCCCTTTTTCTTAATATTTCAATATAAAGTGTTGTTTTATCTTCATATCCGGCAGGAAAAACACCAAACCGATAAAGAACAAATCGATCGTAAAGGTTACCCGTGGATGATCCTGGATCGTTTTCCATGCTTTCTCCATGTCCTCCGTCCAGTGAATATCATCGAAAATAAAAATGGAACGATCATGGGCTTTGGCCAGACACAGTTCAAAGTATTCCAGTGTAGGTACAGAGCGATGGTTCCCGTCAATGAACACATAGTCTACCTGCGGCAACTCATCCAGCACACCTGCCAGTACATGGTCAAAATTTCCTACCCGCTGGGTGATATTCTGTAACCCCAGTGACTGAAAATTCTTCCCTGCCTTGGCCGCGATATTCGGACATCCTTCTATGGTATATACTTTCGCATCCGGTGCGGCTGCCTTTGCCATGTAAGAAGTAGACAAACCCATAGAAGTACCCAGTTCCAGTAAATACTTTGGCTGGTAATATTGAATGAGTCTGTAAAATAACTGCCCGAACTTAGGCGGCTTGGCCGCATGCTTTGTAATATCTCTCACTGCCCGCTCATTGCCGGCATTCATGAGCGACCCTGCTCCCAGATCGGTGACCTGCAGGGTTTCATTACTCTTTAACAGCTCTTTCCGCAGTTGTTCTACTGCTTTATAATCCGCAGGTTGGCTTTTATCCCTCAGTACATCTTCTATCATTGCGTACACAAACGGAGAGTGCACATCATGCCGGTTACCGGCTGTGAAGTAGTAATTCAGGTATTTTTTAACAAGTTGCCACTGTACATTCATCAGATTAATAAATTTTCGCCCGGATCAGCCCTATTTTATGAAGGCGGTGTTGCAATGATACGCGCAATACCCCTAATCCGTATATACTGCTTCTTTTAAAGTTGATACTGGACGCCTCATCAAAGTACTTGGTAGGGCAGGTTACCTCCCCTATTTCGTATCCTTTCATAAAGATCTGGGACAACATCTCATTGTCAAAGATAAAATCGTCATTGTCTGCCATATAGTTGATATCCCTGAGTACGGTCGCTGAAAATGCACGGTAACCGGTGTGGTATTCACTGAGTTTCTCGTTCATGAGCAGGTTCTGAAACAGGGTCAGGAACCGGTTAAAAAAGTACTTATAACCTGGCATTCCACCTTTTAAGGCACCTTTTCCAAGGATCCTCGAGCCGAGCACTACCGGGTAAACATCATTGGCAATGATTGAGCTCATGGCAAGAATCAGCTTGGGAGTGTACTGGTAATCAGGGTGCAACATGATTACAATATCCGCGCCTAATTCCAACGCTTTGTTGTAACAGGATTTCTGGTTACCGCCATATCCTTTATTATTATCATGGCGGATGATATGTTGGATACCCAACTTTTTTCCAACGGCGACGGTATCATCTTTACTGGCGTCGTCAACCAGTACTACCTCATCAACTATTTCAAATGGTATTTCCTGGTAAGTTTTTTCCAGTGTTAATGCAGCGTTGTAGGCAGGTAATACCACCACTATCTTTTTATTATTCAGCATGAAAGTGGATAATTTGGTCGCAAAGGTAATAAAGTAGTTGAAAGACTGACAATTTCAACTTAGTATAAATTGTTATCTTTGTGCCAAAATGTATTTTGGCACCATATTTTCTTAACATTTAGGTTGATATAGTTCCAAAATGCTACTAATAGCATGCTAATTCACTTACAGGTCTCAACTGCTGGTTATTGATTTTATAACCTTAGGAGGAGATTGTACCTGACAGTGAACAATTTGCAAATCAAATCAGGCCAATATCATGCATTTTAATTCTATGAGATATCTGACACTATTATTGATCTGTCTTGCCGGCACTCAAATTGCCATGGCTCAGGAACCTAAGCCTCAACAACCAACGGATCCTAACGCTGAGTTAAAAAATGTGGTGATGCCACAAGTTAGGAGCCAGGACACTACCATTCGCAGAATAATGGAAGAATTGCAGAAGATCCAGGCAAGCGATCAATCGAATTCAAGCGCTATACAGGGATTACTGCAGGGCCGGGAAATTGACAACATTACCAAGTACCAGCTGATCAGGAACAACATTGTTTACGCCAGCGAAACCTACTACCTGTTAAACAAAAAAATCATTGACCTTAAGTCACGTACCACTACCAACAATCTCGATGTATTCATCACATCGCTGAACAACCCTGAAAGTAAAGAACTGGGTTTCTCGTTGAGTGATCGTATCGTAGAACTGGTAGAGAAAGTGGTGCTGAAAGGTAAGAAGGACAAAAACGATGACAAGAGTAACAAGATCGTAGAATCGACGAAGTCTATCATCGCTTCTCCTATTTTCCAGAGCTTTACTTCATTGACGCCTCCTTTAGCAATTGCTAACTCTGTGATGAACTTCCTGCACAGTGTGAGTGTCAACAATAAGGAAATCAATCAGCAGACACTGAAAGAGTTTGAAAAAGAACTGAACAAATATGTAGTGTATTATACCGCGTTGAACGATGCGAACAATAAGTTTGAATATGGTCTGAACTTCAACAAAGACCAGCTCAACCTGTTGCACGATAACCTGTATGATCACATCATGTTCACCGCCAGTGCACTGAAATTCAACCTGCCACAACGTGGTAACAAATCACTCGGTGAAACACTGAACGACTTCTTCTTTGACTTCAAGAAAGAGAAAGTAGTATTGTTCTTCGATGACCTGGAGAATAAATATACCAAAGGCAAGAAAGTAGATTACGAAGCACTGCTGCGTGAAAATCCAAATCTGAAAGAGGTGAATAACCAGCTGGAAGACCTGGTATTGCAGACCAAACGCTTTGAGAACCTGTACAATGAATACTTTACACTATTGGATTCATACTATGGTAAAGTAGCGAATGCGCTGAAGATTGCACAGGATAATGGTCTGGCTGATAAAGCGACTATTGATGCGAAACAATCTGAGTTCCGTAACCTGAAGGATGAAGCAGTGAAAGAAATTCAGGCTTCCATCAATATCAAGGAACTGTACAACAATACGGATAAGATCAAGTATCGTTACAGAATATTCTAACATCCGCATTTTATGATGCAGACACGCTCCCCGGAATTATTACCAATAATTTTCGGGGAGTTTTTATTACGTTACTTTTGTGTATGACTACAGTTCAACTAGAATATATCGTTGCCGTGGACACCTACCGCAGTTTTGTCGTCGCCGCCGAGAAATGCTTTGTTACGCAACCTACGTTGAGTATGCAGATTCAGAAGCTGGAAGATGAGTTGGGGGTGAAAATATTCGACAGGAGTAAGCTACCGGTAGTACCTACCGAAATAGGGGTGGAAATAGTCGAGCAATCACGCATCATACTGAAAGAAAACAGCCGGATCAAAGAGATCGTATCCGGGCATAAAAAAGAGGTACAGGGCAATCTGCGCGTAGGTATCATTCCTACATTGGCGCCTTACCTCCTACCCCGTATTCTCACGGGTTTCATGAAGAAATATCCAAAGGTTAAATTAGAGATCTGGGAGTATCCGACAGAACAGATCGTACAGCAGTTAAAGCTGGAGCAACTGGATTGCGGGTTGCTGGCGACGCCGCTGGAAAATCCGAACCTGGAAGAGCAACCGCTGTTTTATGAATCTTTCGTGGTATATGCGGCGAAGACGAATCCTTTGTTTGAGAAGAAGATTGTGCGGCCGGAAGATATAGATGTGAGGGAGGTGTGGTTATTGAATGAGGGGCATTGTATGCGGAACCAGGTGTTGAATATATGCAGGGATAAGTTTACGATGGGGGAATATAAGAATCTGGAATATAATACGGGTAGTGTGGAGACGTTGAAGCGGATGGTGGATTTGAATGCAGGATATACGATTTTGCCGGAGTTGTCATTGCAGGATCTGTCTGCGAGGCAGATGAATATGGTGAGGTTTTTTAAGTCGCCCGAACCGGTGAGGGAGATTAGTTTGGTAACGCATAGGTTCTTTGTAAAACAGGCGTTGATTGCTGCGTTTAAGAAGGAGATACTGGCACATGTGCCGGAGAAGATGAAGGCGCAGAAGAATAAGAAGGTGATGGAGATAAATGCATAAAAAATCAATTTCTGAGGACTGCTTACAGTAGTCCTCAGAAATTGAAAAAACAAAAAATGAGGCATGCTTTCAGCACGCCTCATTTTTTGGATCCAGTCCAAACGCTTTTGCCGGAGGCAAAAGCGTTTGGACTTATCTTATTTAATTACTTAACTGGTTTGTAGTACTTCATCGCCTCTGGCATCAGACTTTGCAACTGTGCAATCCTTCGCTCATCACTCGGGTGTGTACTCATCAACTCCATTGGTTTGCTACTACTTGCACTGGCTGAAGCCATCCTCTGCCAGAAAGGAATCGCCTCCTGCGGATTATACCCTGCCATCGCCATAAATATCACCCCTAAATGATCTGCTTCCAGCTCATTCTGTCTTGAAAACGCCAGCATCCCTAAATTACCACCTACACCAAAAGACTGTAAGAAGATATTCTGTACCTGCGGATTCTTATTCAAAGCTACAGACCCTGCGATCTCAATACCCTGAGAAACCAATTGCTGACTCATACGCTCATTACCATGCCTTGCAATCGCATGCGCAATTTCGTGGCCCATTACACAGGCCAGTGAAGTTTCGTTCTGTGTAACCGGCAGCAGGCCTGTATACACCACTACTTTTCCACCTGGCATACACCATGCATTTACCTCTTTATTATCCACCAGGTTGAACTCCCATTTATAACTCGCTACTTCATTTCCCATGTTATTCTGGGTCATGTACTGGGTTACGGCGGCACTGATACGTGCACCTACCCTTTTAACCATGTCAGCATCTTTGTTGCCGGCAGTGGAGACAGTTTTGTTCTCTGTCAGAAATGTCTGATACTCTGTCAGCGCCATAGACTGCATGGTGCTTTCAGGAATGAGGTTCAATTGCTTGCGACCAGTGATAGGCACTTTTGCACAGCTCATCATCATTGCTACACTTACTCCAATAAACAGGAATTTTTTTTGCATCTGATACAAATTTGAATTTTAAAGGGGGCGTCCCTCGAATGCTACAGTATAAATACAGAATATGATCACGACTATTACGAATGTCGTAATAATCATGATCAAAGATTATAATAATTTGTGATAGTGTGCAAGAGATATGCCAGAAAGAACAGGGTTATTTCCTGTCTCTGTGCCTGAACAAAGGCACTTTGCTTTCGTTACCATTCAGTAAGCGGAAGATGTTCTTCTGATGGGTGAGTACCACCATCAGTGCGACAGCAATAGCAAATATGCGATAGAATGTCTCAGGCTCATTAAAGATGAAGAGGATAAGGATCGGGAAAGCAATACTTGCAATGATTGAGCTAAGAGATACATATCTTGTCAGGAACAGGATCAGCAGGAATACAGCTACGCAGCAGATAGCTACCAGTGGCTGAATAGCCAGCACTAATCCGAATAGGGTAGCAATACCTTTACCCCCACGGAAATTTGCCCAGATAGGGAAGATATGTCCTACTACAGCTGCCAGCCCCAGGCCGATCTGTAAGTTGACCAACTGAGTCAGGTGCTCAGGATTCTGATAGTAACCTACCAATAATGCCAGACGTACTGCCAATACTCCTTTTACCATATCCACGAGCATCACAAATGAACCGGCTTTTGGACCCAGGACACGGAAGGTATTTGTGGCACCGGCATTGCCGCTACCATATTCCCGGATGTCCATACCAAATACGCCTTTACTCACCCATACTGCTGTAGGTATGGACCCGATCAGATAAGCACAAAAAAGCAACAATAATTCTGTCATACAATAAGTTAGGTTTTGCTAAGATAGTATTTTTCGCTGTTAAAGTCTGTTAAAGTTAAGAAAATATTAAAATTTACATTAACACGAACATTGGATTATCAGCCCTTATTATATAATCATGTTATAACATATAACTTATTTCCTGGCTAATAATTTCATTGCCAGCCAATTATCCTTATCTAGTATGGTTTCCAGGACTAAACCATTTTTTCTGGCGGCTTCTAAAATGGCTGTTTCATCCTCTTTCAGGATGCCGCTTAGCAATAAAATACCGTTCCTTTCCAGTAAACTACGCATATCGGCCATGAATTCCAACAAAATATTGCGATTGATGTTCGCCAACACTACATGATAAGTATTCCTAATATTTTTCAGGGTATCTGACTGCCATACCTTTACTGCGAGCGCATTGTTATTATCAATGTTCTCTTTTGTGTTTTCTACAGACCATGTATCGATGTCGATCGCATCAATTACGGCAGCGCCCATTTTGGCAGCAAGGATAGCAAGAATACCGGTACCGGTACCAAAATCAAATACCTTTTTGCCAAGGAAATCTATGCCATGCATCAGCTTTATCATAGAAGCCGTGGTCGCATGGTGACCTGTGCCAAAAGACATCTTGGGGGTGATAACGATTTCGTGCAGCGGAGCAGGATCAAATGGCTCGTGGAAAGAAGCCCGTATGCCACAGAAATTGTCAACCAGTACAGGTTGGAAATTACTTTCCCATACGGCGTTCCAGTTTTCCTGTTCTACCCTTTCGCTAGTAAACGTTACGCCATACTTCGTCGTGAGGTCTTTTACTGCTCCCTCATCAAAATTGCTTTCAGGTATATAGGCTACCAGTGTAGCACCTTGTTCTTCAAACCCGTCGAACCCTTTTTCAGATAACTCAGCTATAAGAATATCTTTTATTTCATTGGTACAGGTAATGGTGATAGCTGTATGTGTCATGTAGCAAATATATTAAAATCAGTAAATCCAGTATATGATGGTAACACCTTAAACCCTCATTTTCATGTTATTGTAATGTTAATGGTAAAATATCCCTGTTTACAGCTATATAACACATAATATGTTAATTTTATATTTGCATAATAGTTAATATAAAATTTGCATCCTATGAAGACCTGTTTACTTGCTATCGCTGCTCTCTTTCTTTCCCTCATGACCCAGGCACAAGACGTTGTGAAGTTGTTCCATGATGATACCATGGTGGATTCAATTACTTATACGAACAAAACCACCACCATTGTGATCAACAAAGTGGACCTGGTGAACTATTTTAAGACAATGGATACCATGCTGTTCAACAATTGTTACGATCCGAAGAGTTTCCGTAACATCCAGTTCGCGCACCTGACCAACCTTGATGTAGAAAACCATTTCAAAGCAGCCAAGGCATGGCTGGCCGATTCCACCCATACTGAGTACAATTTCAATACTGATAAATTCACATTGTTCTGGACACAGGGCGAAGGCATCCTGTTACCATATATCGAAGATATGATGTCACAGTTGCTCGTGGATGGCCGTCTGGCTGTAGTGGAGAATGCTACGAAAGTACGCGTACCCCAGTACTCGATTTTCTACGAATATATTGGTGGAGGAGAGTACAAGATCTATAAATTACCGAATGGCAAGATCATCTTCAGGGAAAGTAATTTCTACCTGGAGCAGCTGTCAAAAAGCTAACTAATCCGTATCTGATAAATATTCATGCTTATTATAAAATGGCGCCTTACCGGGTGCCATTTTTAGTATTCTGAATAAGGGGTGGCATGGCATAAAGTAATATCCTGGTGAGATACATTATGTGCATAGTAAGTATCCCCTATTAACTTCTTCCATTCCGCATCTGCACCAAATGCTTTCCAATGTGCCTCTCTTTCCGCCCTGCTTTCAAAACTCGTCATATACATCAGGTTGGGCATTTTGCTACCACTCAGTACACTGGCATAAAACACTGCATTAAAGCCTAAGCGCTTAAATATGCCCACTTCGTTCCCTTTATTGAACATCTCTACCTTGTTCTGGTATAAGCGCTCTGTAGGCCCTTCATAACTGCGTAATTCATAGATCCTGGCGGTGTCAGGTCCGTTTAATTCAGGTGCAGATAGCTGAGGCATTTCAGGGAAAGCTTCTAACACGATCGTTTCCATTCTGCTATAAATGGGATGATCCCAGGCCGTTTCTACATAGTCCTTTCCGTTTTGCAGGTATGCAGCATCTTTCAAGGCATTTTCAGGCCATTTCAGCAGCTTTTCCAGATTTGTTGAAGGTATGAGTATATAAAGAGTAGTATCGCCTGTTACAGGCTTAAACACCCCGATCTTACCAAATCCCTGTTTATGTAAAAATGGGATCAGTGCCTGTTGGCAATAGGTGTCCAGTCTGGCCTCCTGCCCTTTATCTTTCAGATGATATACCAGCAAACTATAAAATTCCTTTTTTGGTGGTACAGGATGTGCCTGTGTCATCCAGGGCAGGAGAAAAAAGAACAGGCAAAGCACATTAAAATTGTTTCCGTTTAAGAAATAGCGGGCGTCTCTCAATACTTGTGGAATCTTCATAATAAATTCAATCTGTTATGAAATTATAATAGAATATCTGATAATGGGATATAAATGTTAGGAGCGGTCAATGGGGAGGGATAAGCAAAAAAAAAGGTGTACCAGTTTCCTGATACACCTGTTGATTTATTTGAAAAATATAGACTAAACTATTCGTCAAACATTGGTTCCATTGGCTCATCGGCCTGGGAAGAGATTGGAGGATCCTGTTGTGGACGCTGACCACGATCACCGCCATCGCGGTCACCACGGAAACCACCACGATCGCCGCCGCCTCTGTTTCCTCCGCGGTCACCACCACGATCGCCACCGCGATCATTGCGGAAACCACCACGGTCGCCACCTCTGCCACCACGATCACCGCCATCACGACGATCGCCACGGTCACCTCTGTCGCTACGCTCCGGACGGTCACCTTCAGGTCTTTCTACATAACCTTCTGGTTTTGGCATCAGGATACGACGGCTCAGTTTGAATTTGCCGGTCTTTGGATCAGTACCTACCAGTTTCACTTTCACTTTCTCACCTTCGGTCAGCACGCCTTCCATATTTTCCAGACGTTTCCATGAAACTTCAGAAATATGCAGCAAGCCTTGTTTACCAGGCAGAAATTCAACGAATGCACCGTAAGGCATTACTGATTTTACAGTAGACTCATACACTTCACCGATCTCTGGCACCGCAACGATACCTTTGATCCATGTGAGTGCTTTTTCCAGACCTTCTTTCTGTGCAGAGAAGATGCTCACTTCGCCGGTTTCACCAACTTCTTCGATGTTGATGGTAGTACCGGTTTCGCGCTGGATCTCCTGGATCACCTTACCACCGGGTCCTATTACAGCACCAATGAATTCGCGGTCGATGATCAGTTTCTCCATACGTGGAGCATGAGGTTTTGGTTCAGGACGGGCACCTTCGAGGCAACCGTACATTGCATCGATGATGTGCAGACGACCCTTACGAGCCTGTTCCAATGCTTTACGCATTACGTCCATGCTCAGACCGTCTACCTTGATGTCCATCTGGATACCACAGATACCATCGCGGGTACCAGTTACTTTAAAGTCCATATCACCCAGGTGATCTTCATCGCCGAGGATATCTGTCAATACTGCCCATTTGCCATCAGAAGCACGGGAGATCAGACCCATTGCCACACCAGATACGTGTTTAGGCAAAGGTACACCCGCATCCATCAGCGCCAGGGAACCAGCACAAACAGTCGCCATTGAAGAAGAACCGTTTGATTCCAGGATATCGGATACTACACGTACTGTGTAAGCATACTCACTACCTGGCATCATCTGCTTCAGGGAACGCATAGCCAGGTTACCATGACCTACTTCACGACGGCCAGGACCACGCATTGGCTTTACTTCACCTGTAGAGAACGGAGGGAAGTTATAATGGAGGATAAATTTAGAATACTTGGAAGTAGCAGCGCTTTCGATCAGCAGCTCATCATCCGGAGTACCGAGGGTAACAGTAGTCAGTGACTGTGTTTCACCACGTGTAAACAGGGCAGAACCGTGAGGAGAAGGCAGGATATCAACTTCCATGTTCAGCGGACGAACCTGATCGAGGCTACGGCCATCGAGACGAACGCTTTCGTCCAGGATCATGTTACGGATCACCTCTTTTTCGAGGTCATGGAAATATCTGCCTACCAGTGCTGCATCTTCATCAGACAGTTCGCCGAGAGATTCTTTCAGTTCTTCACTGATCTTCTCAAAAGCATCACCACGCTCATGTTTGCCTGAACCGGACTTAGCTACTGCCAGGATACGGTCTTTAGCAAATGCAATGATCTTCGCTTTCAGTTCCTCATTTTCATAAGGAAGGGTATATTCACGTTTAGCAGTTATGCCAGCCAGGTCACGCAGTTGTTCCTGCGCTTTCACCTGAACACGGATTGCTTCGTGAGCGAATTCAATTGCTTTAATAATATCTTCCTCGCTACATTCCTTGCTCTCACCTTCCACCATCATGATGTTCTTTTCAGTAGCACCGATGATGAAGTCCATGTCAGCTTTTTCCAGCTGGGAACGGTTTGGATTTATAACTAATTGCCCTTCAATACGGGCAACCCTTACTTCAGAAATGATTTCCTGTACAGGTACATCAGATACTGCGAGTGCAGCAGATGCAGCCAGGCATGCCAGCGCATCAGGAACTACCTCAGTATCAGAAGATATCAGGGTAACCAATACCTGTACATCGCAAAAATAATTATCCGGGAACAAAGGGCGCAGTGCGCGGTCGATCAAACGTGATATTAAAACTTCGTAGTCGGATAATTTCCCTTCTCTCTTGAAAAAAGAACCAGGGATACGACCAGCAGAAGCAAATTTTTCCTGATAATCAACTGTTAGGGGAAAGAATGACTGTCCGGCTTTGGGTGTTTTGTTGGCTACAACAGTAGCTAAGAGGATACAATTTCCCAGACGAACCGTAACAGCACCATCAGCCTGGCGGGCTAACTTACCAGTCTCAAGAGTGACTATGCGGCCATCTCCTATATCGAAATTAACTGATTTAGGTGTCAGATTCATAATAAAGTGAAGATTAAAATGGTATACCTAAAAAAAAGCTATTCCCAACCTTATAAGTTGGGAATAGCGTTATAAAAAAGTTTCAGTTTTATTTTCTGAGACCTAACTTCTCAATCAGTGCGCGGTACCCTGTGAGGTTTGTTTTAGACAGGTAAGAGAGCAAACGCTTTCTCTGACCAACCATTTTCATTAAACCGCGGTGTGTAGAAAAGTCCTTTTTGTTTTCTTTCAGGTGACTGGAAATGCTGTTGATACGCTCAGTCAGCAGTGCAACTTGTGCTTCTACGGAGCCTGTATTTTTCTCGCTTCCACCAAATTCTTTAAAAATATTGGCTTTCTTTTCAACAGTTAAGTAAGACATCTTGTAATAAATAATAAAATGATAAAGGTTATTAGTCGCTATTTTTCCGGGGCAAAGGTAGAATAAAATTATTAATTAACCATCATAAGTAAAAATATTCCCTCCGGTGTAGAGGCTGTCGCCCCCCGGCTAGGAATTTTACACCCGGATTGTAAGCTGTTTCTTTTATACAAAGTTGACGGTGGCATGGTCAGACACACGCCCGTTCTCCGTTCTCAACACTCTTGACGGAAATTTCTGTAATAATATATAGTCATGCGTAGCCATCACTACTGCTGCCCCCTCTTCCCGGCTGATACGGAATAATAACTGCATAATGCCGTCGGATGTTTCAGGATCCAGGTTGCCGGTAGGCTCATCTGCCAGGATCAGCTTAGGCGAGTTCAGCATAGCACGGGCTATATCCACACGCTGCTGCTCGCCCCCACTCAGTTCGTAGGGCATTTTGAAGCCTTTGGTGGTCAGGCCCACCTTTTCCAGCACGTCGTCGATCTTTTCTTCCATCTTATTTTTGTCTTCCCAGCCAATGGCACGCAGCACAAATTTCAGGTTGTCATGCACATTTCTGTCCGTCAGCAGCTGGAAGTCCTGGAATACCACTCCCAGGTTACGACGCAGGTAAGGTACCTTTTTCCAGTCCATCTTTTTCAGATCAAACCCTACTACCTGCCCGGTGCCCTCTTTCAGGGCCAGGTCCCCGTACAGGGTTTTCAGCAGACTGGACTTGCCTGTTCCCGTCTTTCCTATCAGGTATACAAATTCACCCTTGTTCACCGTAATATTTACATCTGACAAGATCAGGGAATTACCCTGATATATATTGACGTTTGATAACTGTATAATCGGTTGTTCTGCGCTCATGTACTTTTGAAAATGGGTTTAGTATAACAAAAATAGCTAAATCCATGCTAGATTGTTAGAACTAATTTATTAGTTTACATTATAAATTAAGCGACATGTCGGGGATAAAAACATTGACCAAAGCAGAAGAACAGATTATGCAGGCCTTGTGGCAGATAGGACCTGCCTTTGTAAAAGACATTATTGAAACCCTTCCGGAGCCCAAACCACATTATAATACGATCAGTACCCTGGTGAAGATCCTGATTGATAAAGGGTTTGTGGATTTTAAGGCGTACGGGAAGTCTCATCAGTATTTTCCTTTGATCACCAAAGAAGCATATAGTCAGAATACGCTGCAGCAGATGGCGAAGGGTTACTTTGCGGGTTCTTTTAAAAATATGGTGTCTTTTTTTGTGAAAAAAAACGATCTCAGCATCTTAGAATTAGAATCTCTGCTGGAACAAATCAAAAAAGCTGAAAAAAAATGATGCTTCCGTATATCATTAAGGTATTGATCTGCTCAGGGGTGTTGTATGGATATTATGCAATCGCATTGAAGAATAGTACCCTGCATACATGGAATAGAATCTTTTTGCTGGTGGCGCCAATGGTTGCATTAGTGTTGCCGCTGATACAGTTTCCCTTTGTACAGCAGGGTATGATGATGAAGATGCTGGAGGTAAGGGCGTATGCTTCGGGGCCTGTTTCAACATCAGGCGATTCTTTTAATGTAGAGACATTATTATATACCTTATATATATTGGTAGGTAGTTTTTTGGGGGGCCGCATAGTTCTGAACTGGCGGAAACTACGGCGACTGGCTTTGCAGGGAGAAGTAAAAGAGGATTCGGGGTACAGGATGATCCGGCATGCGGCTGTGGAGTCTCCTTTTTCTTTCTTTAACCAGATCTTTTTGAATGATCGTTTGGAGGAACCTGTATTGCGACATGAACTGGCGCATGTACAGGGATATCATACCATAGATAAATTATGGATGGAGGTGGTTTGTGCGGTATGCTGGTGCAACCCTTTCTTTTATTTAATGAAGAGAGAGCTGGCGATGGTGCATGAGTTCATTGCAGATAAGGCAGCTGCTTCGGATATGCAGGCCGACTATGCAAAGCTGTTGTTGCAAACAGCCTTGCAGACATCTTCCCTCCCAGGGGTGAATACGTTTGGACAATCGCCGGTGAAGAGAAGGATCACGATGTTGCTTGCAGATAAGACGAATTACATATTTATAAAGAAGACTTTTATTATCCCTATAGCTATTGTTTTATTGCTGATTATGGGTAGTCAGCGACCCACCATGGCAGTAACCAGCCCTGCTGCCATGGACGAGGTATTTACTTTTGTGGAGCATCCACCGGTGTATAAGGGTGGTGAGGGGGAGCTGGCGAAATACCTGTCGCAGCATATTCATTATCCTAAGGAGGCGCAGAAAGCTGGTGTAAAGGGAACGGTGTTTGTGCAGTTTGTAGTGGGAGCGGATGGAGCGATACATGATGTAAAGACGGTGGGGAAGCAGCATGGATATGGGTTGGAGGAAGAGAGTATCAGGGTGGTGAAGGCGATGCCGAAATGGGAGGCAGGGGCACAGGGGGGGAAGAAGGTGAGTGTCGTGTTTAATTTGCCGATCAGGTATGAGGTGGAAATATGATTCGTACTTCCTAAGCGTAAAAAATAATTATTTTCTTTAGTTTGCCGCCACTATGCGACACATCATACCTCTATTATTTCTGTATCTGAGCACAATTTCTATCAACACCTTTGCCCAATCCCCCGTCACAGATTCGACCGGAACGGTCTATTATAAAGTAGACGTGCCTCCGGAATTTCCGGGTGGCGATAATAGGTTAGTGAAGTACTTAAAAAAGAACTTTCAATACCCACAGGAAGCACTGGAATCTGGTATAGAAGGCACTGTCACTGTTCTGTTTACGATCAATGGCGAAGGAGGAATTGAAAATGTAAGTACGATAAGTCCTAAGTTGGGTGGACATTTGGAGATGGAGGCTATCAGGCTGGTCAGGTCTATGCCTAAGTGGAAACCTGCAATGAAAAATGGGAAGGGTGTTCCGGCGCAATGTAATATTCCAATTGAATTCAGCCTGAAGGAATACTATTCTAATAAGAAGAAGAAAGTATACCCGATGTTTTAGATAAAAGTATATTCAATTTTCTATAAAAAAGGGGCTGATCACAATCAGCCCCTTTTTTATATTACTTGAGAAAACACGCTTGTATTTAGTGAACGCTCTTTCATTTTAGTGATAAATAAACTCACCCTTTTCGCTCCTCACTGTCACCTGCTTTTTCTCTGCCGCCTCTACCCTTCCTACTATCTTCGCTTCTATATTAAAGCCCTCACTAATCTTAATAATATCCGCTGCTATTGCCTCAGGTACATACAATTCCATTCTATGTCCCATATTAAACACCTGGTACATCTCCTTCCATCCTGTACCTGATTGCTCCTGTATCAGACTAAATAACGGTGGAATCGGGAACAGGTTATCCTTCATCACATGCACGTTGTCAACAAAGTGCAACACTTTCGTTTGCGCACCACCACTACAGTGTACCAAACCATGTATCTGTGCACGATATCCTTCCAGCACTTTCTTAATCACCGGTGCATAGGTACGGGTTGGAGACAATACCAGTTTACCCGCATCAATACTACCAAAACCCGGTACCTCTACCTTATCTGTCAGGGCTTTTTTACCACTGAATATCAGGTCATAGGGAATGCCCGGATCATAGCTCTCCGGATATTTCTCCGCTATCGTTTTATTAAATACATCATGACGGGCAGAAGTCAGACCATTGCTACCCATACCGCCATTGTAAGCCGTTTCGTAAGAAGCCTGACCATAAGAAGCCAATCCCACAATCACATCACCCGCCTGAATGGTATGATTGGAAATCACGTCTTCTCTCTTCATTCTGCAGGTCACGGTAGAATCCACGATGATGGTCCGTACCAGATCTCCTACATCCGCAGTTTCACCACCTGTAGAGAAAATGGAGATACCATACCCTCTCAGTTCTTCCAGGATTTCTTCCGTACCATTGATAATGGCTGCAATCACCTCACCAGGTATCAGTCCTTTATTACGTCCAATGGTAGAAGACAGGAGGATATTTTCAGTTGCACCTACGCACAGCAGGTCATCAATATTCATGATGATAGCATCCTGTGCAATACCTCTCCATACAGAAAGGTCACCTGTTTCTTTCCAGTAAGTATAAGCCAGAGAAGATTTGGTACCAGCACCATCGGCATGCATGATATTGCAGTAATCTGCCTGTCCACCGAGAATATCGGGTACAATTTTGCAGAACGCTTTTGGAAACAGGCCTTTGTCAATGTTCTTTATCGCATTGTGCACGTCTTCTTTTCCAGCTGAAACACCGCGCTGGGCGTAGATATTCTGATCCACCAGTTAATTTTAATGTGATTAATCAAAGTGCAAAAGTAACGGATTCCCCCTTCCCGCGCAAACCCTTCACTTTCAAAAAGGCCGCAGGAGCAGGAGGAATAATCAAAACAGGCGGGAGGAATAATCAAAATGCACCGCCCCCTTTCAATCATTTATATCGAAATGTTGTAATTTGCATAGATATTTATATCGAAGGCGTATTATGCTCATACACAGGGACCTTACCCAATTGCCAGCTTTTAAGCGGGCAGTTATTACCATCGGAACATTTGACGGCGTTCATACCGGACACCGCCACATCATCCGGCAATTACAACAGGCTGCCACTGCCTGCGATGGTGAGACAGTGATCGTCACCTTCGATCCTCATCCAAGGGAGGTGCTGCAACCGGGGAGTAATCTTGTCCGGCTCCTGACCACATTAGATGAAAAGATTGCTTTACTGTCGGCACAGGGGATTGATCACCTGGTGATTGTTCCTTTTACCCGCGAGTTTTCTGAGCTCTCGGCACAGGCTTACCTTGAGGATTTTCTGATAGAAAGATTCAAACCACATACGATTATCATTGGTTACGACCACCGGTTCGGGCATAACCGCGAAGGTGGGCTGGAATTGCTGGAAGCGGAACAGACCCAGTATGGATTTAGTTTGATTGAGATTCCGCAGCAGATTGTGCATGATCTGACAGTAAGTTCTACCAAAATCAGGAAGAGTTTGCAGGAAGGGAATGTGCATCTGGCAAATGAATTGCTTGGTTATCAGTATTTTCTGGAAGGAACGGTGGTGCATGGAGATAAGATGGGCAGGAAATTAGGGTATCCGACGGCGAATATCCTATTACCAGATCAGCGGAAGCTGATACCTGCTCAGGGCATTTATGCGATCCGGGTACATGTGAAGGATCAATCTCTTAATGGGGTGATGAGTATTGGAACAAGACCAACTTTTAATGGGAGTGATTTGCGCCTGGAGTCACATATATTTGATTTTAAGGGGGATTTGTATGATCAGGTGATTAAGGTAGAGATGGTGAATTATATCAGGGCGAATCAGAAGTTTGATAATGTGGAAGCGCTGATAGCGCAAATGGATAAAGATAGTGCCGAGGCGAAAGCATTGTTAAGATAAAAATTACAGAATCAAAACGCTTTTACCTTCGGTAAAAGCGTTTTGATTCTGGGCCTGGCCTGCGGCCGGCTTAATGCTGAATGCAGCTTAATTCATTATTTTATACGCCAGTTCTTTCATCAATTCTCCATCCTCTACCCCACTGTCGTTGATACCGATGCTCCTTAGATTATAATGGTGTAAAAGCAATATCGCCTTCTCCGTTCCCTCTACCCCATATTGCCTTGCCGCCGCCATATAATCCTTTACAAAAAACGGATGTACGCCCAGCGCCGCTGCAATCTCCTTCTCCCCTCCTTTCACACCAAAGAGCTGGCTCATCTTACTAAAGAAATTATACAATGCCGGCAATACCATTTGTATAGGCCCTGCCTTCGGATTGGCGGCAAAGTATTGGATAATACGCATCACCTTACCCATATCCTTCTGGCCGATTGCATTCTGCAATTCAAATACATTGTATTCCTTACTGATGCCTACATACTTCTCAATATCATTCTCATCAATCTTCTTTTCAGGCGCCAGGTTCACCAGCAGTTTTTCAATCTCATTCGCCATGCGCGACAGGTCATTACCAATATGATCTACCAGCAGAATACCTGCTTTCTGAGAGATGGCTCTGCCCAATCCATTCACATATGCATCTACCCAACCCGGCAACTGGTTATCATACATCTTCTTGGTACTGAGTAGTACCCCTCTGTCTTTTATCAGTTTTGCCATCTTACTGCGCCCATCGATCTTACCCTGTTTATGTGCCACCACAAAAATGGTGGAATCCAGTGGTTTATCGATATACGCCTCCAGTTTCAGGATATCCTTCATGGCCTGCGCCTCTTTCAGCACCACTACCTGCCTTTCGGCAAACATAGGGTACCGTCTGCAGGCATTGACCACTGCACTCCAGGAGGTCTCCTTACCATATAAAACAGTAAGGTTGAATCCCTTCTCTGATTCATCCAGCAGGTGATGCTCCGCATAGTTGGTCACCTGATCGATAAAGAAGTCTTCATCTCCTTCCAGCCAGTATAACGACTTGAATTTCTTTTGTTTCCAGTCTTTTATTATATCCTGATAATCCATTCCCTAAATTATTTAATATATACGACATCCCCATCTTCCATCAGGGGCACTCCCTTGAACCGCATCAGGAGCTGACCTACCGCTACCACGTCTTTCTGACAATAGGTAACGATCCTTTCCAGTCCATTGGCTTCTTCATAATATACTTTTGCCACCATACTTCCATCGATATCATCTTTGGGCGTCGGTATACCAAGTATTGCTGTTAATAACTTCAGGGAAGTATAGTTTTTAAAGTCGCCAAACCGCCATAACTGCATCGTATCCAACATAGGTACTTCCCAGGGTTTGAGGTTATGCAGTTGTAAAGCAGGTGGCAAAGATAACTGATGGATCACAGACCGCCTGCAAATAAAAGGAATATCAAATTCTTTGATGTTGTGACCTGCAAACTGGAATTTGGGATTTTTTATATAGAACTTATTTACCAATTCTAAAAAACTACTTAATAAAACCTTTTCATCGTCATGATAAATTGATTTGATACGTAATTGATAACGACCATTTTCTACGGTAAAAAATCCAACAGAAATACACACGATTTTTCCAAATTCGGCATAGATCCCCGCCCGGTCAGCGTATAGGTCTTCCCCCCCGGCTGAATCTGGCGCAGTTTTTGCGATTTTGTCAAGCCAAAGCGATTGCATGTTTTCCGGAAGACAGTCAAAAGCCTTAACAGCAGGTGTTGTCTCGATGTCGAGCAGCAGTAATTGATCTAATGCGATATTCGGTAACACGGTTGAAAAACAGTTTATAAATTTTTATAATTAAAGTATATTTAACGCTTACATTTGTATAATCAGTTTTAACCATATAACAATTAAACTTAAATAAATAATAACGACTATGACTGAGAACACATTTAACAAACCTGCTTCGGGCTCTCCCGGATCTGAAAAACCAAGAAGCCGTAATGGACTGATATATGGTATTTTAATTGCAGCACTGGCCGGTACCTGGATTTACATGCTGTATGACAAAAATAAATCCAGCGAAATTCAAACGCAACAAACTGCGCAGATTGATTCCATTTCTTCTTCACGGGATGCACTCCAGCAGGAATATAATGCAGCCAACGCTCGTCTCGATGACCTGATCTCCCAGAACACCCGTATGGATAGTCTGGTGAAAACAAAAGATAAGGAAATTGCAGACATGAAATCGAGAATCAATAGCATTTTGACCAACAAAAATGCTACCCAGGCTCAGCTGGCTGAAGCTCGTCGTCTGATCGAACAACTGAAAGGAAATATCAGTTCTTATCAGGAAACGATCGAAAAACTGGAAGGTGAGAAACTGGTACTTACCGATGAACGTAATACTGCACGTAAAGAAAGAGACTCTGTAGGTTCTATCAAAGATAGCCTGAACAAGAAAGTAAATCTTGGTTCCGTATTACACGCTTCAAACATTCATTTACAGCCAATTATGCTGAAAAAGAATGGTAAAGAAGTAGAAACATCCAAGGCAAAACGCGCTGATATGATGCGTGTGACCTTTGACCTGGATGAGAACAGAATTGCTCCAACCGGTAACAAAGAACTGTATGTTGCTATCTCCGCTCCTGATGGTACACCACTGGCTGTTGAAGCCCTTGGCTCAGGCAGATTTACACTGGACGATGGTACAGAAAAACTGTATACTGCAAAGAAAACTGTAGCCTATACCCTGGGTCAGAAACAGACCGTGGTAATGGACTGGAAACAAAACTCCGATTTCAAACCTGGTGATTACAGTGTTGAAATCTACCATGATGGTTACAAAATCGGTCAGGGTAAAGTAACGCTGAAGAAAGGCGGACTGTTCTAGTAGTTTTCTTCTATATATTATTAAATGGGTCCCGGTGTCTTATGATGCCGGGACTTTTTATTTAAGAAAAAGATAGCACTCCTTTCCAAGTTAACACAACAATCATTTTGTTAATGATTAGTTATTTGGAAAAAGACATATATAAAATTCTAATTAATTCCCCCATCTTTGCACTAATCTTTTATGGTATAGATGGAAACCCATGCCCAAAAGGTTGCAATTTCATGTGAAAACCGGGGAATGCATAACCTTGCATCACCATGTGTCCCCCTCCTATCTTATAGTGTATGTTATTGGGATTGAGTTCAACAAACAGTGTTAAAATACAGGAACCGATTATGCAGGAAAACACGAAGCAGGTGTACGTCGTAGACGATGATGAGATCTTTCATTTCATCCTGAAAAAGATGTTGGAACAACAAGCCGACAATCTGGAAATCACCAGCTTCCTCTGCGCAGAAGATGCGCTGGCTCAGTTACAAGACCAGCCAAAATACATGCTGCCTTCCTTAATCATCCTGGACATGAACATGCAACGTATGAATGGATGGGACTTCATTGAAGCCTTTAAAACGATTATACCGACCCTCAATCAACATATTCCCATCATCATGTGCTCTTCATCTATGGACATGCGGGATATGCAAAAAGTACAACGCACACCTGAGCTAATGGCCTACATTACCAAGCCCTTAGACCCGATGAAGATGAAAGTGATCACCGATGTACTTGCCTGAGGACCTGAACCAGATTATGGAATGGACAATACGATAAAAAAACGCCGGCGTTCTGCCGGCGTTTCTCTTTATAATCTGTTGTGATTAAGCTAATTGTACTTTACCACCATACATTTCTTCTCTCATCGCCTTCACTCTTTCGTCAGCCAGGTATTCATCAAAGCTCATCAGCCTGTCAATCACACCCTTCGGCGTAATTTCGATGATACGGTTTGCTACGGACTGCATGAACGTATGGTCATGGGTTGTAAACAACACGATACCTTTAAAGTTGATCATGCTTTCGTTGAATGACTGGATACTTTCCAGGTCCAGGTGGTTGGTAGGCTCATCCAGTATGACTACGTTTGGATCCTGCAGCATCATGCGGCTGGTCATACAACGTACTTTTTCACCACCACTCAGTACACTGGTCTTCTTCATGATCTCATCACCACTGAATAGCATCTTACCCAGGAAACCACGCAGGAACGGCTCATCCACATCTGTTACATGCGGAGGCACGAACTGACGCAGCCAGTCCATCAGATTAATATTGTTATCAGTAAAGAACTGGGCGTTGTCATTTGGCAGGTAGGCAGTGGTTACAGTTGTACCCCACTCAAATTTACCACCATCAGCCTTATCTTCACCATTGATGATTTCGAAGAATGTACTCAGCGCTACGTGATCCTTGGAAAGGAAAGCGATCTTATCGCCCTTGTTCACAGTAAAGGTAACATCGCCGAACAGTTTGTTGCCTTCAATAGATTTTTCGAGTTTCTCTACATTCAGGATCTGGTTACCTACCTCACGCTGTTGCTTGAAGATGATACCCGGGTACTTACGGTTAGAAGGCTGAATGTCTTCGATAACCAGTTTTTCCAGGGCTTTCTTACGGGAGGTCGCCTGTTTACTTTTGGAAGCGTTCGCACTGAATCGGGCAATGAAGTCCATCAGGTCTTTACGCTTATCTTCCATTTTCTTGTTCTTATCGGCAATCTGGCGGGCCATCAACTGGGAAGACTCGTACCAGAAGGTATAGTTACCGGAGAAGATCTGAATCTTGGCGCGGTCTACGTCCGCCACGTGGGTACATACCGCATCCAGGAAGTGACGGTCATGGGATACCACGATCACGATGTTTTCATAATCAGCCAGGAAGTTCTCCAACCAACCGATGGTTTCCACATCAAGGTGGTTGGTAGGCTCATCCAGCAGCAGGATGTCAGGATTACCAAACAGTGCCTGTGCCAGCAGTACACGTACTTTTAAGCTACCACTCAGGTCCTTCATCAGTACAGCATGCAGATCTGCATTTACACCCAGATCGCCCAGCAGGGTACCTGCATCACTCTCCGCAGTATAACCACCCATTTCACCGTATTCCGCTTCCAGCTCACCTGCACGCATACCATCCTCTTCGGTAAAGTCTTCCTTGGCATAGATCGTATCTCTCTCATGAGCGATCTCCCAGAGTTTCTTGTTACCCATTAAGACGGTATTCAACACAGTCACCTCGTCAAACTCAAAGTGGTTCTGTTTCAGTACGGACATGCGTTCACCAGGGGTGATTTCCACTGTTCCTTTGGTGGGATCGATCTCGCCTGAAAGTATTTTCAGGAAAGTAGACTTACCGGCGCCATTTGCACCGATTACACCATAACAGTTGCCTTTGGTAAAGTTGAGGTTAACTTCATCAAACAACACTCTTTTTCCAAAAGAAAGCGATACGTTTTTAACACTGATCATGCTGGCTAAAGAAATTTAAGGCGCAAAGTTACGAAAAAATATACGGTTTCAATATTTTATCGCATTAATCAAAATTTAAGCCTGCAGCAGGTCAACACCCAAAAACAAAGGACTTTTAACAAGAGCCAAAGCCATTTACATGGGTAATTTTTCTTCTCATGCTAATACATTAATTTTAACCCCTGCATTGATCCACCTTAATTCACTTTCGCCATGACTAAATACGACGAGATCTTCGAGAACAACAGACGTTGGATAGCCTCTAAAACTGCTACCGACAAGGAATTTTTTGAAAAAATGGCAAACGAGCAGAAACCAGACTACCTCTACATAGGCTGTAGCGATAGCCGGGTCCCCACCAATGAGATCATGGGGCTGGATGCCGGTGAAGTCTTCGTTCACAGAAATGTAGCCAATCTGGTCAATAACGTTGACCTGAACGTAATGGCAGTCATCAATTACGCCGTTCGCCACCTGCAGGTAAAACACATCATCGTATGTGGCCACTACAACTGCGGAGGTGTAAAAGCAGCGATGCAATCTGCCGACCTCGGTCTGCTCAATCCATGGCTCCGCAATATCCGCGACGTATACCGCCTGCACAAAGAGGAGCTGAACGACATCGAAGACGAACATGCACGCTACAATCGCCTGGTAGAACTAAATGTACAGGAGCAATGTGTGAATGTTATCAAAACTGCCGCCGTACAGCAATCCTACCTACAGAATAAGTTCCCTACCGTACATGGCTGGGTGTATGACCTGAAAAACGGGGAACTGATAGATCTGAAGATCGATTTCGAAAAAGTCCTGCATGAAATTCAGGAAATCTATGATCTGACTGGTACAGGATTGATGAAAAAATAAAGAAATGACAACTGGCCCAATTGGCGTATTCGACTCCGGCTATGGAGGACTCACGGTGCTCAAAGAGATCATCGCTTCACTGCCACAATACGATTATATCTACCTGGGCGACAACGCCCGTGCCCCCTATGGCAACAGGGGATTTGAAACCATTCATACCTACACACTGGAATGTGTACAGCAGCTTTTTGACATGGGCTGTCCTTTGGTAGTGCTGGCTTGTAATACGGCCTCTGCCAAAGCACTCCGCACCATTCAGCAAAAAGACCTGCCGAACATTGCACCGGACCGCAGGGTGTTAGGGGTGATCAGGCCGACTACCGAAATGGTAGGTACACTCACCCAGACTGGCGAAGTAGGGATATTGGCGACAAAAGGCACGGTGAGCTCGGAATCGTATCCTATCGAGATCAAAAAGTTCTTTCCACATGTGAAAGTACATCAGTTGGCTTGTCCGATGTGGGTGCCTTTGATTGAAAATGGAGAGGCTGATAGTGAAGGGGCTGATTATTTTGTAAAGAAATACCTGGATGAAATCCTGACGAGTGCCCCCAATATCGATACGCTGGTATTAGCCTGCACACATTATCCGATCCTTACCAAAAAGATCAGACAGTTTTTACCAGGTGGTATTACTTTATTGTCTCAGGGAAAGATCGTATCTCATAGCCTGAAGGATTATCTGCAAAGGCATCCTGAAATGGAGACAAGATTAAGTAAAAATGGTAACCGCAGATTCTTTACTACAGATGATCCGGTTATCTTTGAAAAGCTGACAAATATCTTTTTCGGGGAAACGGTAAAAACCGAGTTCCTGGGATGATAGCAGCGCCTGCATATACATAAAATGCAGGCGCTATCTTTTCGAAAATTGAATTAGGCCAACTTTTTTTTGATGGCATTAGTTATATTACATTTTTTCAACGTCATTCTTAAAAAAAGAGCTGGTTCACGGGGTAATATTTCCAGCGCTCATAATGATACACCAAAATTATCTTTTCCCGCTGTTCGCACCTCATCGGGGCATTTCAGGTTGTAGATCGGTTTAAACAGATTTCAGAAAATTCTTGTTTCGCAAAAAAAATTGCCATTGGATGCTGCAATAGACAAAGACTTATTATTGTTGATAGCACAGGGAAATGAAGAAGCCTTCAGGCGGCTATTTAATGCTTATTTGCCAAAACTAACAGGTTATCTGAATCCTATTATCAAATTCCCGGCCGTTGCGGAAGAAGTGGCCATGGACGTATTGACCAAAATCTGGTTAGCACGCGACATGCTGCCCCAGGTACAGAATATCGACGCCTTTTTCTTCAGGATAGCCCGGAATAAAGCGATCGACTATCTACGCTCCGTAGCCAATAAACCTGAAATACAGGATGAAACCTGGATACACTCACAGGAACTCACCGAGTCTGAAATGGCAGATTATCAACTGTGCCAGCGTGAATTCAATACCGCTTTAATGAATGCCATCAACATGCTGTCTCCTCAGCGCAAAAAAATATTTCTACTGAGCAGAGAAGCCGGCATGACCCATGAACAAATCAGTAAACTGACCGGCCTATCCAAAGCCACTATTAACAATCACCTGACTGACGCACAAAAATTCCTCCGCAACCATCTGTTACTACAGGTGGATATTATCACCCTCCTGATCTTTTTACATAAAATCCATTAATTTTTAAATTCCATTAGTTACTGCCCTTCTTTTCACCGTCATTATAGGTAGACCGTTTAGTTTTTAATGAGGATAAAATGGAAAAATCAACCAAAAATCTATTGGATGCCTTTATTCACGGTAACCTGTCAAAAGAAGAATGGGATCAGCTATTGCAGGATATCCGGGATAACCGCGAAACATTTTCTGCCCTGGATGAATGGTGGCCGCATGCTGGTGCCGATGTGCCAGATAGCCGGAAGGAAATGTTATTTAATCAATTGATGCATACCTTGCAGGAGCCTGTGACCTCCCGTCGCAAAAGACCTTTGCGCAACCGGCGTATCCGTCAGGCTATGCTATTAGGGCTGCCACTTGTATTACTCGTTGTACTCATATTCAGCTATCATCGTAAGCAATCAGATCTACCCCATATTGCCTTGCAGGCAAATGACATGCTGCCCGGTAAGGCGAATGTAGTCCTCACCCTCTCTGATGGCAGGGAAGTAAAGCTTTCGGAAAACCAGCATCTCCAACTGACTGATGGCAATAACTCAATTATTGCTTCGCCGGATGGTACGCTCCGTTATGCTCCCAACTCTACAGGCTACGCTCCCAATACCCCGGCCTTGCATACGCTGCAAACAAAGGCTGGTAACAAATACCGTATCATACTCGCAGATGGCACAATCGTGTGGCTGAATAATGCTTCTTCCCTCCGTTATCCTGTACAGTTCACCAGCAAAACACGTGAGGTGTTGTTAACAGGAGAAGCTTATTTTGAGATTGCTACAGATGCCAGGCATCCGTTTATAGTGAAAACAGGGCATCAAAATGTCGAAGTACTGGGCACGCATTTTAATATCAATGCCTACCATAGCGAGGATAGTATCGTTACTACCTTACTCGAAGGCAAAATCAGGGTGTACGATTCGCGTAAACCTACGGAGGCACTGGTAGTACATCCCAGCCAACAGACAGTATTCCAGGATCAGCGTATCAGCGTTACAGCCGTGCCAGCAGATACCTCACTGGCTGTAGGATGGAAAAATGGCCTTTTCAGCTTTGATAACACGCCAGTGAAAGATGCTCTGGAAGAAATAGCCCGTTGGTACAAGGCTGATATCCGTTTCGAAGGATCTATTCCTGATAAACGCATCAGTGGACAAATACATCGCAACATCAGATTATCGCAGTTACGTGAATTACTTCGTTACGACGGAATTGATTTTTATATAGAAGATCAGACCATCGTTGTACCTGCACAATAACATCAACCAACCATTATCTAAGCTTTCATGAAATTTCTATTCTTCTCCTGTGCCTGCATGGCAGGCCTGCTATTCAGTACATGCCTCCAGGCACAGAACGTGACGCTACATTTACATCAGACTACGCTGCCTAAAGTAATTAATGAGGTTTCCAGGCAAACCGGTTATACGTTTGTCTATGATCCACACGAAATGGATAAGAAAATTTTCGACATAGATATTAACGATACACCCTTGTACGGCGTTCTCCAGTATTGTCAAAAGTTTATTCCTATTCAATACAAAATCATAGACAAAAATGTGGTGATAAAACTTACGACTCCTCCACCGGGGCAAAAGTTTACCTTCTCCGCACTTATTACCGACGAGGATGATCAACCCATACCAGAAGTATTTGTTTATATACCCCGACTGCAGAAGTTTTTAATGGCTGACAAACAGGGGAATATTACGATACCTGATATGGAAGCCGGTGACTCCATACAATTGAACTATATGGGATACGATCAGTTGATCGCCGTTATCAGTCAGCCTGAAATGAAGTTTAAAATGTCTACTGCCGATAATGCACTGGACGAAGTAGTCGTTCTTGCTTACGGCCAAACAGTTAACAAACGGCTGAATACGGGTGCCAGCGTTAAAATTACCGCAAAAGACATTGAAAAAACGGCTACCATGGACCCACTACAGGCACTTGCTGGCCGGGTACCCGGATTAGTAGTGACTCCCAGTAGCGGGCTGGCAGGTGCTTATTCCAGTATCAACATCCGTGGTGTGAATTCGATGGGACTTACCAATAATGGGACTTACAGCGTGACTGCTCCATTATTTATTGTTGACGGCATTCCGTTTAATAACAATACCCTTTCCAACATTTCCACTGCCACCTATAGTGAAAGCCCTTTTAAATCTATTGATCCCTCTTCAATCGAAAGCATACAGGTTTTAAAGGATGCAGATGCCACTGCTATATATGGCGCAAGAGGAGCCAATGGCGTCATTCTGATTACCACTAAAAAAAATACCGGAAGCGGTCTGCAATTTTCGCTGGATGCTTCCACTACCGTGCAGAGAATACCCAAACATGTACCCATGCTTGACATTACACAATACAGGGCGATGCGCAGACAAGGCTTTGCCAATGATGGCGTGGATATAGACAGTACAAATGCTCCCGACCTGGTACTGTGGGATTCTACCATCAATCATGACTGGCAAAAAGAATATTTTAACAAAGCAGCCCTTATGCATAATGTTCAGTTTTCTGTAAGTGCTGGCGGTAACTACAACAGTTTCCGGCTGGCTGCAGGGTATGGCTCACAATCTACCATCTATAATAGCCGTTCAGGGCTTCGCAAAGGGAATTTTTCTTTCTCCGGAAGTCATACCTCAAAAGATGGAAAACTGCAGTCCAATGTGGTTCTTGGCTACTCAACGGACCACAACGATGTAATTCCCATGTCACTAACCAGCTTCATCTCATTACCTCCCAATTTCAGTCTATACAATGCTGATGGTAGCCTTAACTGGTCGTTGGCTAATACTGTCGCAAACCCCATCGCCGCTCAACTAAGTACCTTTTACAATCAAACCCGGTCATTCACCAGCAGCGTCAATGCCAGCTACCTGCTTGGTAAAGGTTGGGAAGCTAAGATAACTGCCGGCTATAATCACATGCAGCTAAATGAATTTGGGAAAAACCCACTGGCAGCACAACCTCCCGGCAACGGTGCACTGGCGAATGCACAAAAAGGGAATAACGTAACCTACACGCTCAATATTGAACCTCAGTTAACATATAACTTCACCAGCGGCAAAAACCATGTGGATGTTTTACTGGGAGGAACTTACATGAGAACCCTTCACGAATCGAAGTCACAATATGCAACCGGGTTCACAAAGGATGATGAGCTGACCGATTTTTCAAAAGCCCAGGCAGTCAACTATTACTACGCAGAAGGCACCTATAAATTCCTGAGCGGTTTTACACGCGTCTCCTATAACTATGACGAGAAATATGTCCTGAACCTCACCGGGCGCAGAGATGGTTCATCCCGCTTTGGACCAGGTAGAAAGTATGGCAACTTCGGTTCCGTCGGCGCTGCCTGGAACTTCTCATCAGAACATTTCTTTCAATGGATGAAACCAGCGATCAGTTTTGCAAAACTGAGAGCCAGCTACGGTATAACCGGTAGTGATGCAATTGGCGATTATCAATATTTTGTCAATTACGTCCTTTCACAAACACCCTACGAAAATGTTCAGGGTTATCATGCTAATAATCTCTTCAATGATAAATACCAGTGGGAGACCACCCGTAAAATTGATATAGGATTAGAGCTGGGTGCCTGGAAAGATAGAATCATGCTGACAGTAGATTACTTCCGCAATAGGTCAGGTAATCAACTGGTAGCATATACACTCCCTTCATTTGTCGGCAACGACAATGTGGCTGCCAATTTAAATGCCCTTATTGAAAATTCAGGTGTTGAAATGACCTTCCAGATAGATCCAGTAAAGAAGAAAAATTTTAGCTGGACCAGTAGTTTCAATATATCTTTTGCACGGAATAAACTCGTTGCTTTCCCAGGGCTTGAAAACTCACCTTATCGTTCACAGTTTTTTCTCAATAAATCTATCTCACCCATCCTCGGTTACAAGAATGCCGTCGTAAATCCTGCAGATGGGACGGTAACTGTAGACGATGTCAATAAAGATGGCGTTATTTCACCTGATTATGATTATACCTATCTGGGGTCCTCCCTACCCCATTATACAGGAGGAATAGATAACAGGTTTACTTACAAAAACTTTACACTGGACGTTTTTCTAAGCTTTAAAAACCAGGATTATTCACAGTTTTATGAATTCAAACCCGGCTCCATCTACAACCAGCCTGCGATCGTATACGGCAATGTATGGGAGCAACCGGGAGATGTAAAAAAATTCCCGAAAGCATCTGCAGCGGGGAACAATGACGGTAGCTTCTACTATTATAACAACTCCCTTGCGGCCTACTACGCTCGCAGTTTCCTGCGCGTATCAAGCGTTTCGGCCAACTACCAGCTGCCCGAAAAATGGTTCAAAAAAATACACATTACCCGGTTAAATATTTATGCATTAGTGAACAACCTCTGGACATTTACATCCAACCCCGGCTTCGACCCGGAAACAGGTATGAAAATGCCGAATTTAAGAGCATTCACTTTAGGTATCAGGTCTGCATTTTAAACCAGTAGTCATTATGAAAAATAATCGCATTCATCATATTCTTTTGTCTTTTCTTCCATTGTTAGTCGTGTCATGGATTATCACCTCATGCAACAAAGCACTGGAGGTAACACCCAAATATATTCTCAATGAAGAGAAAGCATTTTCAAACGACTCGCTGGCAGCATTACAGCTGGCAGGAATTTACGGTGAGTTTGCAAATAGCGGCACCCTCTCTTATGGTATACACCTGGATCTATCTTACATCAGTGATGATATGGAACCTTTGAGCTACCAGGCAGTTTCCGGTTCCGCTGGTTACGTGCTTTACAACTATCAGCTTCGTCCCATAGACGCACCGACCAACGATTACTGGACTAACTTCTACAGGTATATTTATTACGCGAACAGTATTATAGCGGGTGTAGATGCCTCTACCGGAATGTCTGCCAGCTATAAAAAACAATGTAAAGGAGAAGCACTGGCATGGCGCGCTTTCTTCTATTATTACCTCGCGGCTTTCTATGGTCCATTGCCTTACGTTACTGATGGGAATTATGCCGTCACCAGTCATTATACAAGAACAGGCACCGATAGCATCCTTACTTATTGTATGACAGACCTGAAACTGGCAGATTCTCTGGTATCTGAAGATTACCCAACAACAGGACGCTTCCATTTTAACCGCGCCGCCGTAAATGCCCTTATGGCAAGGGTAGCACTCGCAAAAGGAGATTATCAGGAAGCGATCAATGCCGCCAGCATAGTCCTCAACGACAACAGGTATGCCCTGGCTTCACTGAATGATATGTTCAATGCATCCAGTAGCGAAACGATTATGCAGTTATGGAACCAATATAATTTTTCATCCGTTGGACAGGCAAGCAATGACCCAGGCACAACCTATGGCGTTACACATGATAGTAACGGCAGTCTGTATAGCGCCTTTGATGAAAACGATGCCCGCAGGGACCGTTTTATTAAGCAGGAAGATGATGGAACAGGCACGCTTATTTTTGTCAACAATAAGTACCTGAATAACGGTTATGACGATGGCGGCCCAGCAGAATATCTGGTGATGTTTAAACTGGATGAAGTGCTGCTCAACAGGGCAGAAGCCTATGCACGTCTGCAACAAAATGAACAAGCCCTGGACGATGCGAACCTGCTTTGTCAGAGAGCCGGCATTGACAACCTGCCCTCCTCTCTCAATGGGCAGGATCTTACCGATGCTATCATTGAAGAAAGACGTAAAGAACTCTGCTTTGAATGGGCAGACAGATGGATCAGCCTGAAACGGAATAATAGTATCAATACTGTACTGGGAAGTTTTAAACCTGGTATATGGAACGAGAAATATACACTGTTTCCTATTCCCCTTAGCGACATAAAAAATTCATCATTAATGCAAAACACAGGCTACTAAAATGAATCGTATGACCAAAACGATCTATCTGTTTTTTCCCCTGCTCGCCTGCATCACAGCATTGCAGGCACAGCAAACATCCCATCCATTTTCTATCTCAGGAAAGGTGAGCGGAATTAAACAGGATACATTGCTATTTAAACGTTACAGCCCGGGAAACCTTGTTATCGATACAATCCCTGTAGACAAAGGCACCTTTGTGTACCATGGTCAGGTAGATGAACCGGAATTCACTAGCTTGACCTTTATGGGAGATAACAATGAATTTTACTTTTTCTCGGAAAAAGGCAACTATACGCTCGATATTAACAGCACCAACATCAGTCAATCTGTCGTCAACGGCTCCATCACTAACCAGGCATATTACACATATCAACAGGACAACAAACCACTCCTGGATCAGATTTTATCATATACATTCAACTACCTGGAACTTGAAGACAAAGTAACCCCAGGGTTGTCCACACAGGATACACTCGCTATCCTGAACAGTAAAATAGATTCCTTAAATGAGATCCTCTTCAGGAAAGATGAAGTCTATATCCAACATAATAACCAGCAATTCTTCAGTTTATATGTGCTGTCGCAGGATATAAAAAATGGGATGGATGCAGAAACAGCGGCTAAGCTCTTTAACAACCTGCATACACCATTACAGCGATCAGCAAGCGGAATGAATGTAAAGGCTGTTATCGACAAATCCATGCAATACGCTGTTGGACGGAGTATTTCACCACTGCTGCTGTCGGATGCGAATAAACAATCCAGGAATATCATCACTACCGTAAAGCAAAATAAATACACCCTGATAGATCTGTGGGCCAGCTGGTGTGTACCTTGCAGACAGGAGTTTCCATTCTTAAAAGAAGCATATGCCCGTTATCATCCCCAGGGATTCAACATCTATGCTATATCCATGGATATGTTCAGAAACACCTGGGTAAAAGCGCTAAAGGAGCTGCAGCTGCCATGGGTAAATGTAATCAGTAATAATAAATTGCCTGTTTTTTACCAGGTAAATGCCATCCCTTTTAATGTGTTGGTCAACAACAAAGGCGTGATTGTAGCAAGAGAACTACGGGGTGCAAAACTGGATAAGAAATTACAGCAATTATTTCAGCAATAATCATGGTATGTAAAAAACTACTGCCTGTCAAAAGCATGGTACCATTCTTGTTTGACAGGCAGTAGTTATAATTTTCCCGGTCTTTCTCCATTCAATTATTTTCCTTCAAGACCTAATAGGAACGCATATTGCAAAGCCACATCCTCCAAAGGCTTAAACCTTCCGGAAGCACCACCATGCCCCGCTTCCATATCTGTCTTGAACAATAACAAATGCTTATCTGTCTTCAGCTCTCTCAGTTTTGCCACCCACTTAGCCGGCTCCCAATACTGCACCTGTGAATCATGCAACCCTGTCAATACCAGCATATTTGGATAATCCTGCGCTACTACATTATCATAAGGAGAATAAGACTTCATGTAATCGTAATACGCTTTATTCTTCGGATTGCCCCACTCATCAAACTCACCCGTGGTCAATGGAATACTCTCATCCAGCATAGTCGTAACCACATCTACAAATGGCACCGCCGCTATCACACCATTCCATAACTTAGGACGCATGTTCACAACAGCACCTATCAGCAAACCACCAGCACTACCACCCATCGCATACAAATGCGCACTATCCGTATACTTTTGTGCCACTAAGAATTCTGCACAATCAATAAAGTCATAGAACGTATTCTTCTTCTTAAACAACTTTCCATCTTCATACCACTGCCTGCCCATCTCTTCTCCTCCACGAATATGCGCTATTGCATAGGCAAATCCTCTATCCAATAAACTCAGCCTGTTTGAACTAAAACCCGGATCTATACTGTGACCATAAGAACCGTATCCATACAGCAACAGCGGTCGCTTACCATCCTTTTCAAATCCTTTTTTATACACGATAGAAATCGGCACTTTCACACCATCTCTAGCTGTTGCATACACACGCTCTGTTACATAATTTTTTGGGTCATAACCACCCAATACTTCCTGTCTTTTCTTCAGCTCATTTGTCTTCGCATCCATGTCATAATCATAGGTGGAGGAAGGCGTCGTCATTGAAGTATATACATAGCGCAATGTCTTTGTATCAAACTCAGGATTGATGGACACACTGGCTACATAAGCAGGTTCATCAAAGTGCAGGTAATGTTCCTGGTGAGTATGTGTATTGATCACACGCAATTGTGTGAGACCATTTTTACGTTCACTCAGTACCATATGCTCTTTGAACAACTCCTGACCTTCCAGCAAAACATCTGCACGATGAGGGATCACCTCTTTCCAATCCCTGATACCCGTTTTGTCCAGCGGGCACTCCATTAGTCTGAAGTTCTTCGCCTCGTAGTTGGTTCTGATATAAAAATGCTGGTCCTGGTGATCTACATCATACAGCAGATTATGCTGACGCGGATAGAATACTTTCGCATCGCCCAATGGTTTGGATGCATCCAGTATCCTGTATTCAGAAGACAATGTACTTTCACTTGCGATGAAGATGTACTGTCCTGATTTACTTCTGTAAGCAATGGTATTAAAGGTCTCATCTTTCTCATGGAACACCTCTTTATCCTTTGCTGCTTCAGTACCTACCACATGTCTGCCGATCCTGTCTGCACGCAAAGTAACAGGGTCTTTTCCTGTATAGAAAAAGGTTTTGTTATCGCTGGCCCATGCAGCACCGCCGGTGGTATTCAGAATTGCATCAGGAAGTATTTCACCTGTTTGCAGGTTTTTGATACGAATAGTATACTGACGGCGGCTCACCGTATCTACACCAAAAGCTAACCATTGTCCGTCAGGACTTACCGCCATACCACCTACCTGGTAGTAATCATGCCCTGCTGCCATTTCATTGACGTTGAGGGTGATTTCTTCCTTTGCTTCCAAGCTACCTTTTTTACGGCAGTAGATAGGGTATTCTTTCCCTTCTACATACCGGGTGTAGTAATAATACCCTTCTTTCAGGTAAGGTACACTGACATCCGTTTCCATGATCCTGCCACGCATTTCTTCGTACAGCTTCTTACGCAGCTGTGTTGCAGAAGCCATCATGGTATCCAGGTAAGTATTCTCTGCATTCAGATAAGCGAGGACTTTAGGATCATTACGATCATTCATCCAGTAATAGCTATCTATACGGGTATCTCCGTTTATAGTAAGCGCTGTATCTTTCTTTTCCGCTACCGGAGCGGCTATCGTTGTCGTTGATTCTGCTGACATAACTTTCTTTTTTTCCTTACAGGCAAACAGGGCCATAGCTGAGATCACGTAAAAAGCAGCGGCTATCCTCATAGGTGGTAATAATTGAGACTACTAAAGTACAAAATTAACCCACCTCTACCATCTTCACGGGGTCCCACTTTATAGGTCGTTGCTGAAAATAGCTTTCATTTGTCAGCAACGCAGGCCCTGCAGCCCTTAATCCAAAGGTAGCATCTTCTACTACTTTTTTGCCAGTACGAACAGATTCATAAAAATTAGCCAGGTGATCAATGTGGGAATCATAACCGGGAGGTGCATTAAAAACACTTTCCCCTTCCTGAACAGGTTGCTGTCTTTGTGCAGGGGTATATTTCTCATTGTATTCTTTTACATAAGCCTCCTGTGTGGCTTTAGGCCATGTATTATAAGTATCCCAGCCACCATAACCCGGTGCAGCAGCCAGTTTATGCTTTTTGATCTTAAAGCTATCCCAGCCCAGTTCCAGTACCCCTTCTGTGCCTATTAGTTTTGTGGCTTCACCACCTCCCCCACCATCGGCAAAGTTCACCCTGAGGCTCACCTGGAAACCGGGGTAATCAAAAAGGGCCATCACTACATCAGGTACATCGCGGCCATCATTCCATTGTTTCAGGTTGCCGGTGGCATACACACGATGAGGGCCGGCTACCCCTGTCATGAAATGTAGCCCTGAAATAAGGTGTACAAACAGGTCTCCGGGAATACCTGTGCCATAAGCCTTGTAATTGCGCCAGCGGAAAAAGCGAACAGGGTCGAAGGGGATTCTGGCAGTGTCTTTCAGCCAGGTATCAAAATCTACAGTAGCGGGCGAAGCATCGGGTGGAATAGAATACTGCCAGGCACCCAGCGCATCATGACGATCCATATGTGCCTCGACCATCACCAGTTCGCCGATATCGCCTGCCAGGTAGCGGTTTCTTGCTTCTGCGAGGCCTATGCTACTTACACGCTGACTACCCACCTGGAAGATGGCTTTTGTTTTTGCCTGTGTGGCAATGACGGCATGGCCTTCGGAGATCTGCTGTACCATGGGCTTTTCGCAATATACCGCCTTGCCTTTTTCCATAGCGGCAATAGAGATAGTGTCATGCCAGAAGTCAGGGGTCGCAACAATGATTGCATCGATGTCTTTTCTTTCCAGCAGTTCTCTGTAATCACGGGTGGTAAAGATATCTTTACCATATAGCTCTTTTACCTTGGTAAGATGGCCGGTGTAGAGGTCAGCCACGCCAGCCAGCTCTATGCCGGGGAGCGTAAGTGAATCCCGCACATCAGCAAAACCCATGATCCCCATACCGACACAGCCTATCCGTATCTTATCGTTTGGGGAGATGTTGGCTAAGGAGGAAAGTGGGCGTACGCTTAGGAGTGCAGTGGTGCCACCAAGATAGCGTAAGAATGTTCTTCTGGATTGATGAGTCATAACGGAATTTTTTTGGGAACTACAGGAAATTACGAATTATGGCTGCAAAAAATAAAAGAAAATCGGGGGTTGAACCTTTGTCTTCTGCAAAAGTTCAACCCCCGAAAGCAGGTTATGGTTGTTGCTACAAAAAAAGGATGTACCATTTCGGTACATCCTTTCACATTTCAATTACGACGATATTAATTACGACAATATTACTTTTCGTAAGTAAAACCAGCACCGATAAACTCCCTGTTCAGACGGGCGATGTTTGTCAGTGAGATCTCTTTTGGACATTCAGCCTCACATGCACCTGTATTTGTACAGCTACCGAAACCTTCCTTATCCATCTGTGCAAGCATATTCAGTACACGGCTCTTCTTCTCAGGTTGACCCTGTGGCAGTAATGCCAGCTGAGACACCTTTGCAGATACGAACAGCATAGCAGAAGAGTTTTTACAGGCAGCTACACAAGCACCACAACCGATACATGCAGCAGCAGCAAATGCAGCATCTGCATCATCCTTAGGTACAGGAATGTTATTCGCATCCTGTGCATTACCTGTATTTACAGACACGAAACCACCCGCTTCTATGATACGGTCAAAAGCTGCACGGTGTACTGTCAGATCTTTTACTACAGGGAAAGCACCAGCTCTCCATGGCTCTACAGTGATGGTATCACCATCCTTGAATGCGCGCATGTGCAGCTGACATGTGGTAGTACCCTGCCATGGACCATGTGCACGGCCATTGATATGCATGGAACACATACCACAGATACCTTCACGACAATCGTGGTCGAAAGCTACCGGATCTTTTCCTTCGTTAATGAGACGCTCATTCAGCACATCAAACATTTCAAGGAATGACATTTCAGAAGAAATCTCACTTACCTGATAATTTTCGAAATTACCCTTCGCCTCTGAATTTTTCTGTCTCCACACTTTAAGTGTGAGATTCATGTTATAATGTTCCATATCTGATTGGACTATTATTGTTGTAAATAATCTGGCCGTAGCCAGACAAGACCTTATTTATAGTTACGCTGAGTAGGTTTACAAACCTCAAATACCAGCTCCTCTTTGTGGAGTTCGTATTGGTTAGGACCTTTGTATTCCCATGCAGAAACGTAGGAGAAGTTTTCGTCGTCACGTTTTGCTTCACCACCGTCTTCCTGAGATTCTTCACGGAAGTGACCACCACAGGATTCTCTACGATTCAGCGCATCGCGGCACATCAGTTCACCCAATTCCAGGAAGTCAGCCACACGGCCAGCTTTTTCCAGCTCAGGGTTGAACTCATTTTGCTCGCCAGGGATACGAACGTCACTCCAGAATTCTTTCTGCAGCGCGATGATCTCTTCGATCGCTTCGGTCAGCCCCTTTTCGTTACGCGCCATACCGCATTTATCCCACATGATCTTACCCAGTTTCTTGTGGAAGTAGTCTACGGATTTGGTCCCCTTGATGTCCATCAGTTTATTGAGGGTATCCTGCACATGCTTCTCAGCTTCGTCAAATGCAGGATGCGTAGTAGGGATCGCCTTAGTTCTGATATCGTCAGCCAGGTAGTTACCCAGTGTATAAGGTATTACGAAGTAACCATCAGCCAGACCCTGCATCAGTGCAGAAGCACCCAGGCGGTTTGCACCGTGATCGGAGAAGTTCGCTTCACCCAGTGCATACAGACCTGTTACAGAAGTCATCAGTTCATAGTCAACCCACAGACCACCCATGGTATAGTGAACAGCAGGGTAGATACGCATTGGCACCTCGTAAGGGTTCTCACCGGTGATCTTTGCGTACATATCGAACAGGTTACCATATTTCTCCTGTACGACTTCTTTACCCAGTTTGGTGATCAACGCAGGAGATGCATCGTGCATCTGTCTTTTGTTTGCTTCAATCTTACCATAACGCTCGATTGCAGAAGCGTAATCGAGGTATACAGCCTGTTTGGAGCTACCTACACCATAACCGGCGTCACATCTTTCTTTGGCAGCGCGGCTAGCCACGTCACGAGGCACCAGGTTACCAAATGCAGGATATCTTCTTTCCAGGTAATAATCCCTTTCATCTTCAGGGATATCAGCTGGCTTACGGTTGTCGTTTTGTTTTTTAGGCACCCAGATACGACCATCGTTACGCAGTGATTCAGACATCAGTGTCAGTTTGGACTGATGATCACCTGAAACAGGGATACAGGTCGGGTGAATCTGTGTGTAACAAGGGTTACCGAAGTAAGCACCTTTCTTAGTGGCCTTCCATGCAGCAGTTACGTTAGAACCCATTGCGTTGGTAGACAGGTAGAACACGTTGCCATAACCACCGGTACACAGTAATACAGCATGACCAAAGTGACGCTCCAGCTTACCGCTTACGAGATCACGTGCAATAATACCACGTGCTTTGCCATCGATCGTTACGATCTCCAGCATTTCGTGACGGGTATACATGGTTACGTTACCCAAAGCCACCTGGCGCTGCAGTGCAGAATAAGCACCTAACAGCAGCTGCTGGCCGGTTTGACCTGCTGCGTAGAAAGTACGCTGTACCTGAGTACCACCGAATGAACGGTTGCTCAGCATACCACCATACTCACGTGCAAAGGGTACACCCTGTGCCACGCACTGGTCTATAATATTGCCACTCACTTCTGCCAGACGATGCACATTCGCTTCGCGGGCACGGTAGTCGCCACCTTTTACTGTATCGTAAAACAAACGGTAAACAGAGTCACCGTCGTTCTGGTAATTTTTTGCAGCATTGATACCACCCTGTGCAGCAATACTATGTGCACGGCGGGCGCTATCCTGAAAACAGAAAGCTTTTACTTTATATCCTAACTCGCCCAATGATGCAGCAGCTGATGCCCCTGCAAGACCGGTACCCACAATGATCACTTCCATGTTGCGCTTGTTAGCCGGGTTTACCAGCTTACAATGCCCCTTATATTCTTCCCATTTTTTTTCTAATGGTCCGGCAGGAATTTTTGAGTTCAACATATCTCCTTACTTTACTTAATGTTTAAAATAGATAATCACAGGAATAAGTGCGAAACCAATAGGAATCAGTACTCCAAATACCCATACACCTACGAAATTGATCAGGCCATTGTACTTTACATGGTTCAGACCGAAGGTCTGGAAAGCACTCTTAAAACCATGGATCAGGTGGAAAGACAAACCAACCATACCGATTACATACAGGATTACCAGCCACAGCTGAGTGGTAAACGCAGTGTACACGGTGCTGTACAGGTCAGTTACTTCTTTACCTCCAAAATTTCCTTTAGGCAAATCACCATAGTGCATAGCCCACCAGAAATCTTTCAGGTGAATGAGCAGGAATACCAGCAGAATGCTTCCCATGATCGCCATCTGACGGCTGAACCAGGAAGAAGTCTGATTACCTGGGTTTACTGCATACTTAACCGGACGGGCTTTTCTGTTACTGAAAGTAAGTTGTAATGCAACCCAGAAGTGGATAATAATCGCGACTTTTAAACCCCATGCCACAAGCTGGATCAGTTCGTTGTGGGCCATGAAATCCGCGTAGGTGTTGAAGCCTTCCCCGTTGTCATTGAGCAGCAGCTGAAGATTACCTACAAGATGCACAATAACAAAAATACAAAGGAACAGGCCGGTAGCACCCACTAATAATTTTTTACCGATAGAGGTATTAAAAAACTGTGACCACTTCATAAGTAAAATTAGCTTCCTTAAAAGATGATATGATAATTATTCGAATATATCGCGCAAAGTTAAAGCGGGAAAAATAAAAACCAAATGATATTTCTCATATTTCGCGTGGATCAAAACCTCATTGGTGCTAATATCCAATGAGGTAGGGAAAAGAATTTTCTCACCCGACACAAGGTCACGTGGAATTTTTGAATTACCCTGATACGATTGCTATTCCAACCTGCGCATCATCAGGTTATCGATCTCGTTAAAAATATGCTGGGGCTGATAAGGCCGCCATTTCTCAACATCCAGCAGATGTACATAGTTGTCCAGGTGTGCTTTCTCAAACTCCTGCCGGGTCTGTACCGGCATATTCATCGCCACTATCCAACCACCATCGTCTTTTATATCGTCCCACCACTCTTCATAATAACAATCATCAGAGGAGTGAAAGTTCATTACATTCTCAGTAATTAACAGAAATTTCCTGATTCCTGTGGCTATCATCACATCTATAATATCCCTTTTCAAGGTCATTATATCGTTTTCAATGGCGTCATTCCACTCTCCCAACAGCTCTATTATGACGAAATTGAACTGATAATCAGCATATAGGACTTTCATATACAGGTTCCTGGAACCGAATTCATCCCACTGTGGGTGAACATAATAATTATATACTGTGTTCGAAAAGGTGAATTCACTGTACTCTCTTCCATAGAAAGGAGAGCTTTCATCCTCCTCGGCACTATATAAATGTCGCCAGTTGTAAAATGGTTCTATCTCGTGCATGGGCTATTTTCCTGAAATTATTGTTTTCACAAATTTCTGAAAAAAACTGCAATTATGAACGGTAGTCCTCCATGGCTTTTTTCACACTTCCGGCTTTCAACAATAATGCCTTCGCCTGCTCATAATCACTGAGGTTCAACTGTCCCATCAACATTTTCACCCCTCTATCCACCAGTTTATCATTCGTCAGCTGCATATTTACCATCTTATTATCTTCCACGCGTCCCAGCTGTATCATCACCGCTGTCGAAATCATATTCAACACCAGTTTCTGCGCCGTTCCGCTCTTCATACGGGTACTCCCTGTCACAAACTCAGGTCCTACCACCACCTCGATCGGGTAATCGGCAGCTGCAGATAAGGGTGCACCTGCATTACAACAAATACTCCCTGTTACAATTCCCGCCTCCCGGCATTGATTCAATGCACCTATTACATAAGGTGTGGTGCCGCTCGCTGCAATTCCTACCACCACATCTTTGTCGGAAATATTATGTGCTGAAAGATCTTTCCATCCCTGCTGTATATCATCTTCTGCAAACTCCACTGCCTTGCGTATGGCTGCATCTCCCCCAGCAATCAACCCGATCACCAACCCAAATGGTACTCCAAATGTTGGTGGGCACTCACTCGCATCTACAATACCTAATCTGCCGCTGGTACCGGCGCCCATATAAAATAACCGGCCACCAGCCAGCATCTTATCGGCAATCACCGTCACCAGTTTCTCTATCTGAGGAAGCGCTTTTTCAACAGCCTGGGGTACAGTTTTATCCTCTTGGTTTATATTACTTAGGATCTCCTGCACACTCATCTTCTCCAGATGTCTATAGTGTGAAGGTTGTTCAGTGGTTCTCTGAAAAGACATTTTCGAATGATAAATTTTAAATTTGATGATACTCCAGCAACCCTTCCATAGGGCTCCGTAATATCCTTCCCAGCTGCAGCTCATACAGCTCGCACAACTCCTGCAGAATATCCCTGAAGTTCCAGGCTATGCTACCAGTGAAGTGCAGCGGATGTGTCCAGCTCTCGCTGTATTTATAGATGTGATTGAAAAAAAACTCGTTTAGCCCATCCTCGAGGATGTTCTCTATGATATAGTGACCTCTGTTCTCTCCCAGGAAACGCGCAAACCCAGCCAGGTAACGATTAGGCAATGGTTTACGGTATACATTTTCCAGGATTTCATCGTTCGTCGTATTATACATGTAGTCAAAGCGACTCTTCAGTTCCTCGTCAAATGAGTTGTAGAGGTACATCTGCAACAACTTTTTGCCCAGTACGGCACCACTGCCTTCATCACCCAATACATAACCCAGTCCTGGATTATTCTTCACTATGGTTGTGCCATCATAAAAACCAGAGTTGGAACCTGTACCCAAAATACTGGCTATACCGGGTTCTCTGCCACACAATGCCCTTGCAGCCCCCATCAGGTCATGTTTTACATCGACAGCAGCATGTGGCCATACAGATTGAAGGGCTGTTTGTACGATCTGTACACTCTTTGGCTGTAAACAGCCGGTTCCATAATAAAAAATTTCTGCAATCTCTACATCTGCCGGTAACTGTGGTAACAGCTCCCTTTCAAGGATTTCCCTGATCTGCTGGGCGCTTAAAAAATAAGGGCTGATGCCCTGTGTAGCAAAATGTCCTGTCTCATTGCCCCCTGTTAAACACCAATCCGCCTTGGTGGACCCACTATCTGCGATTAGCTTTATTTTCATGACACGCCCGTTAAGGTTTGAGGTTTAGGTGATGATTATATGTTATTATACTATTTTTGCCCCACAAGTTAAACAAAACAGGATTATATATACTACTGCTGTAAAAATTACCTAAAAATGGCCACAGCGCAGCGGACATTGCCGCAATCTTAATATCGAAGTTATGTCGAACAGGAAATTGAATGTTTTTTTACCATTACTTTTAGCCGTAGTACTGGCATTGGGAATGTATCTGGGCCATAAAATGCCGGGGTCTAACACCGGGGCGCAAACGCTCCTCTTTAGCCGGGTAGACAAGGGACCTTTACAGGAAGTCATGGACCTTCTCAAAGTGAAATATGTTGATACCCTGAAACTGGGCGATCTGCAACAGGAAGCCATCGAAGGCCTCCTCACTCACCTCGACCCCCACTCTATCTACATCCCCCCTTCCAGTCTGGAAGAGGTAAATGAAGATCTGGATGGCAACTTCCAGGGCATCGGTGTGGAATTCAACATTACCGGAGACACTGTAAATGTTATCTCCGTCATCGCAGGTGGTCCTTCAGAGTCGGCTGGTGTACAGACCGGCGATAAGATCATCAAAGTAAATGACAGCCTGGTAGCAGGTAATAATATTACCAGCGACAAGATCCGTCAGTTGCTGCGGGGTCCGAAAGGTTCCAAAGTAATGGTGACCATGATGCGTAACCATGAGCTGCGTCCTATCCAGATCACCAGGGGCATCATTCCGCTGTATAGCGTAGATGCCAGTTATATGGCCACTCCTGAGATCGGGTATATTAAAATAAGTAAGTTCAGTGGCAATACTTTCGATGAATTCATGGCTGCACTGCGCAACCTGCAAAAGCAAAAGATGACGAAGCTGGTGATCGACCTGCGTCAGAATCCAGGTGGCTACCTCGATGCAGCTACCCGTATTGCAGACGAACTGCTGGATGATAATAAACTGATCCTTTATACAAAAGGGAAGAGCTATCCCCGTACAGATTATAAATGTGAGAAACCTGGTTTGTTTGAACATGGTGCGCTCGCTATCCTCACGGACGAAGGTTCTGCAAGTGCCAGCGAAATACTGGCAGGTGCTGTACAGGATTGGGATCGTGGTACCATCATCGGCCGTCGTACATTTGGTAAAGGGCTGGTGCAGGAACAGTTCGATCTGAGCAATGGTGGTGCACTGCGTCTTACTGTAGCACGCTACTACACCCCTTCAGGCAGAAGTATCCAGAAGTCCTATGCCAATGGTCGCGAAGCATATGAAGAAGATATCCTGAACCGTTTCAATCACGGTGAATTTGTAAACCAGGATAGCATCAAAGTACTGGATACCGTTAAATACAAGACAGCGAATGGAAGAGTGGTATATGGCAGTGGTGGTATTACACCGGATATCTTCATACCATTTGATACCAGCCGTTTCTCACCGGTGATTTCAAGTATGTATTCCCGTAGCGCCTTCAGTAATTTTGTATATCAATATTACATTGCTCACAAAGATGAGTTCAAACAATATAAAGATGCATCACAGTTTGTGAACCAGTACCAGGTACCGGCCAGCATTATGAGTGCATTCAAGAGCTATGCAGAACGTGAGAGTATAAAAGGTGTGAGTGGATTGAAACCGCATGATGAAGTTGAAATACAAAACAGGTTGAAAGCAATATTTGCGAGACAGATATGGAGTTATGAAGGATATTGGGAATCGCTGAATCAGAATGATGGCATGATGAAGAAAGCTATAGAAGTGCTGAATAAAGAGAAAAACGATTAATCATAGAAAAAACGATCAATCATAAAAAACGCTGGTGTCTCAACAACACCAGCGTTTTTTTTATTTAAGAGCTTCCTAAATAAAAAAAGCCTTCCTGCATGCAGGAAGGCAAATTTCTTGTAAAACGTTAGTCTTACTTAGCAACTGAATCAGCAGCTGGAGCAGCAACTGAATCTGCAACTGGAGCAGCAACTGAATCTGCAGCTGGAGCTGTAGCAACTGAATCAACAGCTGGAGCTGTAGCAGTAGAATCTGTAGCAGGAGTAGAACCACCGTTACAAGCTACGAAGAACATACCAGCAGCTGCTGCTAAAAAGAATAATTTTTTCATGCTTTGATAATTTTAAGATGGGCAAAGGTATATAGTTATTTTTAATTATAAAACACTTTCACCCTGATTTTATTAAAAAAACGATTGTTATTTCTTACGGAAGAACAATTTAATAGGTACCCCCTGGAAATCAAAGTTCGTACGCAATTGATTTTCAAGGTAGTTACGATACGGCTGTTTCACATCTTCCGGCAGGTTGCAGAAAAATGCAAATGCAGGCGTATACGTAGGTAACTGGGTCACATATTTAATTTTAATAGGTATACCCCTTACTACCGGTGGATGGAATGCCTCAATTGCCTTCAGCATCACATCGTTCAGCTTGGAAGTCTGTACTTTACGCTGACGGTTTTCGTACACGCGCAGTGCCTCTTCGATTGCTTTGAATATACGTTGCTTTTCTGCTACTGAAGTAAAGATGATAGGCACATCGTTGAATGGCGCCAGTCTTTCTTTCAGCTGCTTTTCGTAATCACGGGCAGTATTGGTCTTTTTATCATCGATCAGATCCCACTTATTCACCAGGATCACAATCGCTTTCCCCTTACGGGCAGCCAGGCTAAAGATGTTCAGATCCTGGGCAGTGATACCATTTACCGCATCCAGCAGTAACAGACATACATCCGCTTCGTCCATTGCTTTGATAGCACGGATCACTGAATAGAATTCCAGGTCTTCATGTACCTTCGACTTACGGCGTAAACCCGCTGTATCGATCAATACAAAATCTTTCTGGAACATTTTGTAATGCGTGTGAATCGTATCCCTGGTTGTACCCGGAATATCAGAAACGATATTACGTTCTTCACCAATCAATGCATTCAGCAGGGAAGACTTACCTACATTCGGCTGACCGATGATGGCAATCTTTGGTATTTCCTTCGCTTCTGCATCTTCATCTCTCACCTCTTCTTCAGGCATCAGTTCTACTACTGCATCGAGTAGCTCACCGCTACCACTACCGCTCATAGAAGACATAAAGAATACCTTTTCGAAGCCCAGACTGTAAAACTCAGTAGCTTCCAACATACGATTGTTGTTATCTACTTTGTTCACCACCAGGATAACAGGTTTGGAAGAGCGGCGCAATAGTTCCGCCATATTATCATCAAGATCTGTAATGCCTGTAGCAGCATCACACATGAAGAGGAGCACGTTTGCTTCTTCCATGGCAATCACTACCTGCTTGCGGATCTCACGTTCAAATACATCATCACTACCGTGTACAAAACCACCGGTATCAATTACATTAAAAGACCTGCCATTCCAGTCTGCCACTCCATACTGTCTATCTCTCGTTACGCCAGAGACGTCATCCACAATGGCTTTGCGCTGTTCCAGCAAACGGTTGAACAGGGTAGACTTACCCACATTAGGACGACCGACAATTGCTACTGTAAATCCAGCCATAATATTTTAAAAATTACTAAACTTAAAACCTATATGTTCTGTTAGAGAGCCGTCTCTATTCAGACACTTAATAACCGTATTCTTTCAGATAAAGATCATTATCTCTCCACTTACCTCTCACTTTCACAAACAACTCAAGGAACACTTTCTGGCCAATGAACTTTTCAATGTCTTCACGCGCCATGGTACCCAGTCTGCGAATACCCGTTCCTTTATCGCCCAGGATAATTCCTTTCTGTGTATCTCTCGTCACAATAATCTCCGCAGAGATTTTCGTCAGTGTTGTTTTTTCCTGGTACTGCGTCACCACTACTGCTGTGTGATAAGGGATCTCTTCTTCATACAGATGGAAGATCTTTTCCCTGATTATCTCAGCTACGAAGAAGCGGGTAGATTTATCTGTTAATGTATCTTCAGGATAGAAAGGATCACTTTCCGGTAGCATGCTGACGATCTGTTTCAGCAGTGCATCCACACCTTTTTTCTGCAAGGCAGAGATGGTGATAACGGTTGCTTTACCCCATTCTTCACATTGCTTTACGATCTCTTCCAGCTTTTCCTTTTCCATCACGTCCATCTTGTTGATCACAAGCAGACATTTTGCTTTCAGTTTCAGCGAATCGAAGAGTTCAAGGTTTTCAGCTACATTGTCTTTCACATCCATCATCAGCAAAGCGACGTCTGCATCTTCAAGAGCAGACTTCACTGCACCCATCATCTTTTCGTGTAACCGGTAACGCGGGTCTATAATACCCGGGGTATCGGAGAATACAATCTGGTATTCATCAGTAGTCACAATACCAGTTATGCGATGTCTGGTAGTTTGAACCTTCGGGGATACAATAGCGAGCTTTTCGCCAATGAGTGCGTTCATGAGGGTGCTTTTCCCTGCATTCGCTTTTCCGAAGATATTTACAAACCCTGCTTTATGCATGTAATTTTTTTCCTAAACTTCCTGAAATAAAAAAATCCCGACCTAGCCGGGACTTCGTTTGTAGCGAGGAGGGGATTCGAACCTCTGACCTTCGGGTTATGAGCCCGACGAGCTACCTCTGCTCTACCTCGCAATGAGAGTGCAAAGATAGACAAAGATTCATCCCTGCCAAATATTTTTTAAAAGAAATCCTGCTAACATTTAATCCCGGTCATAAACTCAAACAATAAAATATACTACTATCAAGGCTTTCAAGGCAGTACTTTTGAGCAAAAAATAATTGAATATTTGTTTTTCTTCATTTACATGAACCAAAAAACTCACTCCTGCCAACGGCAAAAGTGAGTTTTTAAGATTCAGGAAATTGACAATATCAATGAACTGCCGACATCACTCCAGGGATAAAGAACAGACCTATAGACGAAAACTATCCCTTTTAAAAAGGAAATTCATTAAAATGGCAAATCATTTCTTACACCTTCATCATCCTCTTCTTCATGCTCCTTTTCTAATTCATCCTCACTTCGCTCCTCCTCTACCCCTGCACTTCCGGTTCCCAATACTCCCCTCGCTCCCGGCAGCAACGCCAGCTCCGATACTCTCATGTTCACACCTGCCAGCACCTCGCCCTGCTTACCCGCATACCCTTTGAACACAGGCCGGCCTTCTACATACACCAGCGTACCCTTTTTTAAATACGGACCCAGATTATCCCGCTCCCAGACAGAACAATTAATCCATGTAGTACGCTCCTGCACTACTCCCATTAAGTTTTTAAACTGTTCATTTTGTGCTACACTGAATGACAGCACAGATTTCCCGTTGATGACTTTTTTCAAAGCATCATGCCCCAGATGGCCAATGACCGAAAGTCTGATCATGCAATTACAAATTGATGGTTAACATTAAAAAAATAAAACGTGTGAAAACTTTCCAGGGGGGATAATATATATGCAATTCTAATTTAACAATTTTCTTCCATTTAAAAAATTTTTCTCTATACCTTTGTTCCGGAATCCGGTATGTACCAGCGTACATTTTTTCAAACCACCAGCCGGCTTCACCTCGGGGTGCCTTACTATCAGGCTGAGATCAGACCCGTTGAACCTGATCAGGTAATGCTGATTAGGAAAGGTAAGTGAATCAATTCTTCCTTACCCACATATGGCAAGCTGCACGCACATGCGTAGCAGAAAACTTAATGCTACCCTCATACCGTAGCTTTTTAAACTGTTGAGTCCATGAGACAATTCTTACTGTTATGGCTGGTTTTCAGCGCAGTCTCGGTACATGCACAAACCGTGCTTACCGGTATAGTCACTGACAAAAAAACCGGCCGCCCCCTTGAAGGCGTGTCCGTCAGCATTATTTCTGCCGACAATACCGGCGCCCATTCCAATGCCAATGGGGTTTACCGCATTTTACTCCCTTCACAGGGCACCTTTACTATCAAAGCAACTTACCTGGGCTTTCAGCCCCTCACTACCTCTGTGCATACAAACGGTACCCGTACCAATGCCGATCTGCAAATGGAAGAAACCGGCCTCTTCGTACAACCTGTTGAAATTACCAGCCTGCGCGTAGGCCAGCATGCGCCATTTACTCAATCTACTATCACTGCCGAAGAGATTAAGAAGCAAAACCTGGGACAGGATCTGCCCATCCTGCTCAATCAAATGCCGGGTGTGGTGACCAACTCCGATGCTGGTACTGGCATTGGTTACACCAGTATGCGTGTAAGAGGTACGGACATCACCCGTATCAATGTTACGAACAACGGTATCCCTGTCAATGATGCGGAATCACAGGGCACCTATTTTGTAGATATTCCAGACCTCGCTTCCAGCGTGAGCAGTATTCAGCTGCAACGGGGTGTAGGTACTTCTACCAACGGTGCCGGAGCTTTCGGCGCCTCTCTCAATATCAGCACCAACGATTACAGAGAGAAAGCTTATGGCGAAATCTACAACAGCTTCGGCTCTTTCAATTCATGGAAGAACACTGTCAAAGCAGGTACCGGCCTCATTAACGGCCACTTTACCGTAGATGCGCGCCTGTCAAGAGTCACCTCCGATGGATACATTGACCGTGCCAGCTCCAATCTCAAAGCTTTTTATACTTCTGCCGCATATATATCTAAGAACACCGCCATCCGCCTCAACATTTCTTCAGGCACTGAAAAGACTTACCAGGCATGGAACGGCGTACCACAGGATTCCCTGGCTACCCACCGTACCTATAACTCTGCCGGACAAAAATCGGATGGCTCTTATTATAATAACGAAACGGACAATTACCAGATGGACAACTACCAGTTGTTCCTCAATCAGGCCCTCAGCGATAAACTGAACTTCACCGTTGCTGCTCACTATACCAAAGGCAAAGGGTATTACGAGCAGTACAAAGAAGCGCAGGCATACAGTGATTATGGCCTTGCCAATCCTGTTATCAATGATGCAGAAGTGACCAGCACAGACCTCATCCGTCAGCTATGGCTGGACAATGATTTCTATGGTAGCATCTTCTCTGTCAACTACCAGGATACTAAATTCAGCTGGAGTGTAGGTGGTGGATGGAACCGTTACGAAGGCAATCATAACGGACAAATTATCTGGGCACAATATGCCATCGACAAGGATTATAAATACTATAACCTGGATGCAATGAAGCGGGATGCAAACATCTACTGGAAAGGTGAATACAAAGTGACCAAAGCCCTCCGTGTATTTGCTGATCTGCAATACCGCGATGTGAAATATAACATTGATGGTTTTGAAGATAATCCTACACTCATCCAGCATAACAAATACAACTTCTTCAATCCCAAAGCAGGTATCACCTATTCACTCAATGAGCAACAGGATGTATATGCTTCCTTCGCTATTGGAAATAAAGAACCTAACCGCGATGACTTTGAAGCAGCGAAACTACAAACACCAAAGGCTGAAAGTCTGCGTGATGTAGAAGCAGGCTACACCCTGCGTACACACCACCTGGTATTGCAGGCGAACGTGTACTACATGAACTACAAAAATCAACTGGTACAAACCGGCAAACTGAATGAAGTAGGTGCTTATACCCGCACGAACATTCCTAAAAGCTACCGCACCGGTATTGAATTACAGGGTACACAGCGACTGGGCAGATATTTCAGCATTGGTTTGAATGCGGCACTCAGTCAGAATAAAGTGAAAAACTTTGTGAGCTATATCGATAACTACGATACTGGTGGTCAGGATACCCTCGTGTCCGGCAGCAGTAATATTGCCTTCTCTCCTGCCTTTGTAGGTGGTTATACATTGACTGCAAAGCCAGTAAAGAACCTTGAAATAGCCCTGATAGGTAAGTATGTAAGCCGTCAGTACCTGGATAATACTGGCGATAAAGAACGTAGCCTGGATGGCTATTATACCAATGATCTGCGCATTAATTATATCGTACCACAAAAGCTCTTTAAAGAACTGGGATTACAATTCATGCTGAATAATATCTGGAATGCTATGTATAGTCCTAATGGTTATACTTATATGTACAGGGAAGGCGGACAGTTATACTCTTCCAACGGATATTACCCAATGGCCGGAACGAATTTCTTTGCAGGGATCAATATCGGATTCTAATTTTAAAAAGGACATATTATGAAAGGGAGTGTACCAGTATAACGGTACACTCCCTTATTTTTTTTATATCTTCGTCGGGAGCCCTAAATGTTAATCTGGTATGTCAATTAAAGAACTGATCAAAACAAGATGGACTGTCGAGAGTGACAGGATCACGATTTACCCGTATGGATGGTACTTTGTCATAAGCGTTATTCTTGCCGTACTCTTTATTGGATTTACTATTGCTGTGTATGTAATGGAACCTTATAGTTTTGGTACAGCCATGTCTATTCTAATTCCATTTTTTCTCGTCATGATCGTGTTGTTTTTTGCGAGTGGGTATACCCATGTTGTCTTTGATAATAACAATTTCAAAATGACGAAGCGCTGGATGGGAGTTGTGCCCGTAGTCACCAAATCATTCGATCAGCTGCATGGTGTGAATGTAATGAAGCAATCCACCGGTGGTTTTAACTTCAGGATCTATCCAAGGAATGATAAGTTTGGAAAAGGAGTGGCGATTTCCTCTTATTATAACAAGGAATCGCATCCGAATTGTGTGACGTTTACACAGGAAGTGATTCCTCTTATCCACCGGTACCTGGATATGAATAGTCCACTGCCTGAACAGAAGGAAATCATTACAGCATACCAGTACTTTACGGAGAGCAATGGTATCTACACGTATAAACAACGTAGGTTGGCTATGGTCATCTTATTCATCGCCTGTATAGCACTGGGTATTCATGAATGTACACCGTTTGCATATAGTATGTATAAAAGCAATGCTTTGCGTATTGGTATGCTGGTAGGGCCTTTCCTGTTTGCAGCGGTATTTCTGAATGCGCTGTTCATGAAGATCGTCTTCGATACGAAGCAGCGGATAATAGAAAAAACCAGTCCGGCAAGATGGGGGAATCTGAAAATGCCATTCGAATATTTCCAGAACTTTCATATGATCAGGAAAACCACGAATGGCGCTTATTCCGGTACGGAGGTACATATGATATTCCATGAGCCGGGGGCGAAGAATACAAAAAATATGATGATCCGGCAGGTGCAGAATACCAAAAAGATTGATAGACTGGTAGAAGAGATAAAAAGTATTATGAGATAAAAAAGGAGCGGAATAATTCCGCTCCCTTTAATAAAATAGGTTAGTAAGTCTACTTAGTCAATGCTGCAATCGCTGCATCTACTTTGACAAAGTTAAACCCTTTCAACACATCTTCCATCATTTTATTTATTTCCGCAGTCCCCGGGTTCCCAATACTTCCCTCATGGGTATGTTGTACTGCTTTTTCAGGTGCAAAATTCCCCTTCTCTATATCCAACCCTACCTGCTTGTAAGCCTCTCTGAAAGGCACACCTTCCAGCACCAGCTTATTTACCACTTCCACACTAAACAGGTACTGATACTTTGCATCATCCAGGATATTCTCCTTGATGCGAATGTTAGACAACATCAACCCTGTCATCTGGATGCAATCTTTCAGCACCCCAAATGCAGGAAACAAATTCTCCTTCAGCAACTGCAGATCACGGTGATAACCAAGAGGTAAATTGGTAATCATCATCGCAATCTCATTTGGCAACGCCTGCAATTTATTACAATGAGAACGGATCAGTTCCCACACATCCGGGTTCTTTTTATGCGGCATGATACTACTACCAGTCGTCAGCTCATCAGGGAAGGAGATAAAACCAAAATTCTGGTTCATAAACAACGTCGCATCCATCGCCATCTTAGCCAGCGAAGCCGCAATACCTGCCAGTGCAAAAGATACGATCTTCTCCGTCTTACCACGCCCCATCTGTGCATACACCACATTGTAATTCAGGTCGTCGAAACCTAACAACTGGGTGGTGAGTGTACGGTTCAGCGGGAAAGAAGAACCATATCCCGCAGCAGAACCCAATGGGTTTTTGTTCACCACTTTGTAAGCGCCCTGCAGCATCGTCAGGTCATCTACCAGGCTTTCTGCATACGCACCAAACCAGAGACCAAATGAAGAAGGCATAGCAATCTGCAGGTGTGTATACCCCGGCATCAGGCGATCTTTATATTCTTCACTCTTTTGCTGCAACAGGTCGAACAGGCCTTTAACTTCCTTTACTAATACTTGCAACTCCGAACGCAGGAATAATTTCAGGTCTACTAAAACCTGGTCATTCCTGGATCGTCCGCTATGGATCTTTTTACCAACCTCACCCAAACGGCGGGTCAGCAGCAGCTCTACCTGGGAGTGAATATCTTCTACCCCATCTTCCAGTACAAAGTTGCCTTCCTGTATCTCTTTGTAGATCTGTTTTAATTCTTTTTGCAGCACAGCCAATTCGTCTGCTGTAAGCAGGCCAATCGTCTGTAGCATCGTCGTATGTGCCAGTGACCCAAGCACATCGAAAGGCGCGAGAAAAGCATCCATTTCACGATCTTTACCTACCGTGAATTTATCTACTTCAGCAAGGGCTGCTTTGTCTTTTTGCCAGATTTTCATTTCAAATTAGTTTTTAATAATCTCTTCCAACAATGATATATAACTGTCTATTCCCTGTCTCACTTCATCCACAAAAATGAACTCATCAGCGGTGTGTGATCTGGCAGAATCGCCAGGTCCCATCTTGATAGAAGTAGATGGAATCAATGCCTGATCAGAAGTGGTAGGTGAACCATAACAGGTCTTTCCTAACCGCACGCCTGCCTGTACAAACGGATGGTCCAGCGGAATACCGGAAGGACGCATACGGATAGAACGCGGCTTTATTTCACACTTCACATTTTCCTGGATGATCTCCAGGATTTCTTCCAGGGTATACTGTTCTGTTACTCGTACATCTACTACAAAAGATACATCTGCAGGCACCACATTGTGTGCTTTGTTCGATGTATTGATCACGGTAACACTCATCTTCACAGGACCCAGTGTTTCAGATACTTTTGGATACTGATAGGTGCGGAACCATTCAATATCTGACAGTGCCTTATAAAGGGCATTTTCGCCCTCATTTCTCGCCGCATGACCAGCTTTCCCATACACTGTACAATCCAGTACCATCAGGCCTTTTTCGGCGATGGCCAGTTGTGTTTGTGTAGGTTCACCAACGATCGCAAATTCAATGGCTGGCAACTGATCGAGAATGCTTTCGATACCATTGTGACCACTGATCTCTTCTTCGGCAGTAGCGGTGAGAATAATGTTATATTTTAAATCCTGCCTTTCGTAGAAATGCAGGAAGGTGGCGATCAGGCTGACCAGGCAACCACCTGCATCATTACTCCCCAATCCATACAGTTTGCCATCCTCAATATCAGGCGAGAATGGATTACGTGTATATTGCGGGTTTGGCTTTACAGTATCGTGATGGGAATTGAATACGATCACTGGTTTGGCAGGATCGAAGTATTTATTTTGCGCCCAGATGTTATTCAGATGCTGGTTGAAAGGAATGTTTCTCGCAGTCAGAAATTCGCCGATCAGTTTAGCAGTATCCTGCTCTTCCCTGCTCAGGGAAGGTGTTGCGATCAGTGATTTTAACAGTTCAACAGCGTCTGCATACAATTGTTGGTTCCACATAGGTGTTAGCGTATTAAGGTGCCGGCTACTGTGTCAGAGGTATTGCTCAGCACATCGTCTGCATGGCCGATCAGCACTTCATTTACCCCACTCTCAATCGCAGCAAATGCGTTGTTCAGCTTAGGAAGAATACCGTCTGTCAGCACGCCGTCTGCCAGTAGCTCGTTATAGATTTGACGGTCGATCAGGTTAATGACTGCATTGTCGTCCTGTGCGTCGTGTAGTACTCCTTTCTTTTCGAAACAGTAAATCAGTCTTACGTTATATACTTTCGACATCGCAATCGCCAGCGCACTGGCGATGGTATCTGCATTTGTGTTCAGTATCTGCCCTTTGCCATCGTGGGTCAGGGAGGCGAATACCGGTGTCAGGTCAGCTTCCAGCAATGCTTTCAGCGGTGCGGACTGTACCTGGTCGTTATTAATGTCTCCTACAAATCCGTAGTCGATCTCTTTTACAGGTCTTTTTACAGCAGGGATAATGTTGGCGTCTGCACCTGTCATGCCGATGGCGTTACAACCGTTTGCCTGTAATTTTGCCACCAGTTGTTTGTTCACCAAACCACCATATACCATGGTCACTACGTCAATAGTATCCGCGTCTGTAATACGGCGGCCATCTACATATTTTGATTCGATACCCAGTTTATCACCTATTCTTGTCGCTATCTTTCCACCACCGTGTATCAGTATTTTCTTACCCTGAATGTTAGAGAACTTTTGTAAAAAAGTATCCAGTAAAACAGGGTTGTCGATGACGTTACCGCCGACTTTAATGACAAAAAGATCGATCATATTTTACTTAAAAATTGGGAGGCATCCCTTGCGGGATGCCTTCATATTATTTATTCTTCAAAATCTCGCTTAACACAGCCTGCGCAGCCCATACACGGTTGCCGGCTTCTGGTATGACGATCGAATTCGGACCATCCAGTACCTCATCTGCAATCACTACATTTCGCCTTACCGGCAGACAGTGCATGATCTTCGCATTGTTCGTACCTATCAGTTTCGCGTTGTCTACCATCCAGCTGGGATCTGTGCAGGTGATCTTACCATAGTCGTTGTAAGATGACCAGTTCTTCACGTATACAAAGTCAGCCCCTTCCAGTGCCTTATCCTGGTTGTATTCGATCCGCGCATTACCACTGAATTTTGGGTCCAGTTCGTACCCTTCAGGATGTGTGATCACGAAATCAACTTCACCCCATGCATTCATCCATTGTGCAAATGAATTGGGTACTGCCTGTGGCAATGCTTTTACATGTGGTGCCCATGTCAGTACTACCTTTGGTTTACGTGGCTGCTGCCAGCGTTCTGCAATGGTAATAACGTCGGTGAGGCTCTGCAGCGGGTGCAGGGTCGCACTTTCCAGGCTCACCACAGGTACACCTGCGTATTTGATAAACTGGTTAATATACTTCTCCGTGTAATCCGCTTCCTTGTCTTTCAGACCGGGGAAAGTACGGATCGCCATGATGTCAAAATATTGCCCCATCACTGCTGCCGCTTCTTTCACGTGCTCTGATGTGCTGCCATTCATAATTGCACCATCATTCATTTCCAGTTGCCAGCCTTCCTTATCGATGTTGAATACAACAGCTTCCATCCCCAGGTTCTTTGCCGCCACCTGCGTACTCAATCGTGTTCGCAGACTTGGGTTTAAGAATATCATACCCAGGGTCTTGTTCTCACCCAGTTTCTTATCTTTAAAAGGCTGTTTTTTGTAGTCCAGAGCGATATCCACTAACCGTGGGACACTTGGCACATCATCTACTGAAATAAATTGTTTCATTTTTTCTGTATGGCGCTGTAATGATGATAGTATAAAAGTTAATTCAGTTCTTTGCTGAAAGCAGTCAGGAACTCGTTGGCATGTTCCATGGTCAGTGCCAGTGAAGGCAGCAACCTGATCACATTTGGCTTCGCCTCGCCGGTAAAGATCTTATGCTTAAATAACAGTTCTTTTCTCACATGGTTCAGTGACTCCGGCAGTTCGATACCGATCATGAGACCTTTCCCCCTTACCTCAGTTACCTGTGGGAATTTCTTCAGTTCGCTGATCAGGTAGTTACCTACTTTCTCTGCGTTCGCAATCAGGTTTTCATTCTCCATTGTTTCCAGTACTGCCAGTGCTGCTGCACAAGCCAGGTGATTACCACCAAAGGTTGTACCCAGCATGCCGTAAGCTGGTTTGATATGAGGAGCGATGATGATACCACCGATTGGGAAACCATTACCCATTCCCTTTGCCATGGTGTAAATATCTGCATTCACACCTGCATGGTCGTGGGAGTAGAATTTACCGCTTCTGCCGTAACCACACTGTACGCTGTCTGCTATGAAAACTGCATTATACTGATCGCACAGACTTCTGATCTTTTGCAGGAAAGAAGTGCTGGCTACTTTAATACCACCTACACCCTGTATACCTTCGATGATCACAGAGGAGATTTCGTTGGCTTTGAAAGCCGCTTCCAGTGCTGCTTCATCTTCCCATGGCAGGAAAATTACGTTGTCAGTCTGGTTCACAGGCGCTACGATCTTAGGATTGTCTGTCACCGCAACAGCCAGGCTGGTTCTACCATGGAAGCTGTTTTTGAAAGCAATTACTTTCTTTTTACCATTGTAGAAAGAAGCCAGTTTCAGTGCATTCTCATTTGCCTCTGCGCCAGAGTTCACGAGGAACAGCTGGTAGTCAGGTTTACCGCTCAGTTGTCCCAGTTTTTCAGCCAGTTGCTGCTGAATAGGGATCTTTACAGAATTGGAATAGAAACCAACTTTGTTCAGTTGTTCGGTGAGCCGCCTTACATAATGAGGATGTGTATGACCGATAGAGATCACAGCGTGACCGCCATACATGTCAAGATACTGGTTGCCCTGATCGTCCCAAACGTTGGAACCTAAGGCTTTTTCAATAGTAATATTATTGATGGGATATACGTCGAATAAATTCATTGTTAAGAAGGATCTTAAGATTTAAAATACGATTGATTTCAGCTTCAGTCCTGCAGTTTCATCCAGTCCGTACATGATGTTCATATTCTGAATGGCCTGTCCGGAGGCGCCTTTCACCAGGTTGTCCTCGATAGAGTGGATCACGAGTTTGTTGCCCACTTTTTCTAACTGGATCAGGACCTTGTTGGTGTTTACCACCTGTTTCAGGTCAATCTGTTTATCACTCACGTGTGTGAACGGTGCATCTGCATAATAGTCCTTATACAGCTGCTGTGCTTCTTCGATTGACAGATCGCTGTTCAGGTACGAAGTGATCCAGATTCCTCTTGGGAAGTCACCTCTTACAGGTACAAAATTGATCTCACCTCCGAAAGAAGGTTGCAACAGCTGTAAGCTTCGTCGTATTTCCTTCAGGTGCTGATGGCTCAGCACTTTGTATGTGCTTACATTGTTGGCTCTCCATGTAAAATGGGAAGTTGCCTGCAGACTTTGTCCGGCACCGGTAGAACCAGTGATACCGGTCGTATGTACTTCCTGCAGTTTACCGGCTTTTGCCAGTGGCAGCAAGCCGAGTTGTATAGCAGTGGCAAAGCAGCCCGGGTTGGCGATGTTCTTTGCGCTGGCAATTTTTTCTTTGTTCAGCTCTACGAGACCATAAACGAATTCACGGCCTTTGGCTGTTTCACCGAGTCTGAAATCCTGGCTCAGATCGATGATATTGATGTGTGCAGGGATGTCGTTGTCTTCCACAAATTTCTTTGCTTCGCCATGTCCCAGGCAAAGGAAGATCACATCCACATCATTGCTGAGTTCACCAGTAAAGGTGAGCTCAGTTTCGCCCAGCAGGTCAGCGTGCACGGCATACAAAGGATTGCCGGCATTACTGCGACTGTGTACGAATGATATATTTACGTTGGGATGATTGAGTAAAAGACGGATCATTTCACCACCACCATAACCTGCGCCGCCTACGATCCCTGCATTTATTTTTTTCTCAGTTGCCATTCTTAATTATTTGCCGCCGTTGGCGCTCTCAGTTACCTGATGCCAGATCATAGTCTGGTTACCGAAGATCTTGCTGAAGCCTCTTACATCTTCGCCACTCCAGCCATTATTCATCTCACCGTATTTACCGAATTTGCTGCTCATCAGATCGTAGGCAGATTCGATACCAGTTACCTGGAAGCGGTAAGGCTGTAATGTTACAAATACTTCGCCGGTTACATTTTCCTGGCTGTGCTGTAAGAACGCTTCGATGTCGCGCATTACAGGGTCCATGATCTGACCTTCATGCATCCAGTTGCCATAGAATGCAGCCAGTTGATCTTTCCAGCTCAGCTGCCATTTTGTAAGCACGTGTTTTTCCAGTGCATGGTGTGCTTTAATAATGATAACAGGCGCGGCAGCTTCAAAACCTACGCGGCCTTTGATACCGATGATGGTATCACCTACGTGTATATCGCGGCCAATGGCAAATGGGCCTGCTATGGTTTGCAAGTATTGGATGGCTTCGGAAGGGTGAGCAAAAGTCTTGTCGTTTACACCAGTCAGTTCACCTTTCACAAATTTCAGTTTCACCTGCTCAGTACCTTCTTTGGTAAGTTGTGTAGGCCATGCTTCTTCAGGCAGGAAACCGTTGGAAGTCAGGGTCTCTTTACCACCTACGGATGTACCCCACATCCCTTTGTTGATGGAGTATGCAGCCTTTTCAAAGTTCATTTCCACACCTTTTTCTTTCAGGTAAGAAATTTCTGCTTCACGGCTCAGTTTCATATCACGGATCGGGGTGATGATTTCAACACCTGGGATCATGATATTAAAGATCATATCAAAACGAACCTGGTCGTTACCGGCACCGGTACTACCGTGTGCTACAGCATCTGCACCAACTTCTCTCACATATTCGCCGATAGCGAGTGCCTGGCTCATACGCTCAGCACTTACGCTCAGTGGGTAAGTGTTGTTCTTCAGTACATTTCCGAAGATGAGGTATTTGATTACACTATCATAATAAGAGCGTACTGCATTTACCGTCTTGTGGCTCTTCACACCTAAATTGTAAGCGCGCTTTTCAATTTCCGCCAGTTCTTCTTCAGAAAAACCACCGGTATTCACGATTACAGAATGCACTTCATATCCTTTTTCTTCTGTCAGATATTTAACGCAATAGGAAGTATCGAGTCCTCCGCTAAATCCCAGTACTACTTTTTTCATTTACTTATAGTGATAATGATTGTTGATAATAATATTGTCTATCTATAAAAAATTAAACAGGAAGAATCTTTTCTTGCTCGCTGCAGCAGCGCCACCGCCACCGCTTCCTCCTTCTTTTTCTTTACCGCTCTTGAGCAGTACGAATCTTTTATACCGCAGCCAGCGTTCGAACAGCTTGAAGTTGTTAGAGAACTTACGCTTGCGCTGTGAATGCTGTATAGTACCATTTGCGGCGACCATCACCTGTGGCTGTATCACTACATTGTAATGGTCGGCTGCGGCTGCACGCTTTGCGGCTTCTTCTTTTGCTTTCTCTACAGGATCGTAGAGCATAGCAGTACACAAACAGTTCTTACGGTTCTTGCTGGTCAGCACGTCAAAGTTAACACAACTCCGGCATCCTTTCCAGAACTCTTCGTCGTCAGTCAGTTCTGAGTACGTTACGGGCTCATAGCCCAGCTCGGAATTGATTTTCATCACAGCGAGTCCTGTAGTCAGACCAAAGATCTTGGCATCAGGATATTTCTCCCGGGAGAGTTCGAACACTTTATGTTTAATGGCTTTCGCCACACCATGTCCACGGAATGCGGGGTTGACAATCAAACCAGAGTTAGCCACAAACTTCTCATGGCCCCAGGCTTCTACATAGCAAAAGCCTACCCATTCACCTTTGTCAGTGACTGCAATCACGGCCTTGCCTTCTTCCATTTTATGCTGTACATATTCAGGAGAACGCTTAGCGATGCCTGTCCCTCTGGCCTTGGCCGAAGCTTCCATCTCGTCGGTAATTGTCTTACCATAATGCTGATCGTCAACGGTGGCTACCCGTACGATAATATTCGGATTTTCCAATCTTGTCAATTGAAAACGTTACAATAAATAAATTGAATCTACTACCCATTTTGAGTGGGGGAAAATACCTTAATGAATTTGTGAGGAGGCATTAAGGTTGCGATAGCGGGCTGGCTAGGCGGCACTATCAAATACGAGGTCGTCGGGATAGGTATCTAAAGACATTGAACCCAATGGAGTACTCACCTCCCATTAGGGAAGGGTGAAAAGGAGAAAGGTTATGGGCCGCAAAGTTTTCCAACTTCAGTTCAGCATTAAATTGTTAAAAACTGTCTTTAATAAATCAACCGCAAAGTTATAATATTATTTATTCAATGTGGCCAAAAAATTTTCGGACTTACTGTTAAATTTCCAATGCTAGATAAACAAAAGCCGCGCCAAACAGAGATTTATAGAAAATATTTTTTCTCAATTTATATTTTAGCTGATATACAATGTATTATAAAAAAGGAGCCCTGAAAAGAGCTCCCTGTGTTCGTAGTTGTGTTAAGTTTAATTGTTTGTAGGTATAGGTATACATCAACTTTTGGGCGCACGGAACAATTGTACCTCACTCAATACAGGACAGGCTTTCGCTGCTGTGATGGTGATGCGGAGTCCCTTCGTCCTCGTGTCTGGCAACAATAATATCCGTTTATGACCAATTGTCGTTTCGTTCGCTATCTCTTTATATTGGCCGTGATCCAGCACTTCTACCCTGAAACTTTTTACACGCTGGCCCAGCGCAATGTAATCCTGCAATAATAAACGGTTGAAAGTCACGGCTTTTTTGAAGTTCAGGGTGATCACCGGTGTCAGTGCTGAGTCAGTACTTTCCCAGTAAGTGCCGGCATCGCCATCCACCAGACTGGCAGGTTTTACCTGCGTTCTGGAGCTGGAAGCGGTTACTTTGGCATTCAGGGCCAGGTTCTTTTTAAATACCTGCTCACGCATACGACGGAACTCTATTATATCATGGTCTCCGAAGTGAATACCATTAAGAGGAGGATTACTGCTATCAGCAGAGAAAATAAAGGAAGTCAAAGTTAAAATAGTAGGAATAACCTCTTCCACCATAAATGAAAAAAATTGCAATTGCAATTCATTTACATTACATTTAACGACCAGCTACACAATACAATACACCATTCAATCATGTTATCTGCAAGAGCAAAACCAAAATGAAACATGAAAAAGCAGCATTTACACCGGAGAACATTTCTCAAAAACACCATGGCCGCCGGAGTCGGCCTTACCTTGCTGGATACTCCTTCCAGGTTATTCGCTAACGTAAAAAAAGAAAAAGTCAGAATGGGCCTCATTGGCGTTGGTGCCAGGGGACAAGGCCACTTAGAGTTATGTTTAAACCGTACAGACGTAGAAGTAGTCGCGATTGCCGATCCTGACACCAACTGGGCAATTCCGGGCGCAAGAAAACTCATTGACAAGATCTACGGCAGCAAAAGAAAAGTAGCAGAGTACACAAACGGACCTGGAGATTTTCACAACCTGCTGAAGAGAGATGACATCGATGCAGTAATCATCGCCACTCCGTGGGAATGGCATACACCACAGGCAGTAGCCGCCATGAAGGCGGGCAAAACACCAGCAGTAGAAGTGTGTGGCGCAACTGATGTTGGTGAATGCTGGCAACTTGTAAATGTGAGCGAAGAAACAGGCGTGCCTGTATTCGCCATGGAAAATGTAAGCTATCGTCGTGATATCATGGCGGTGCTGAACATGGTGAGACAAGGTCTCTTTGGAGAACTGACTCACCTGCAGGGAGGCTACCAGCATGATCTGCGGAAAGTAAAATTCAATGATGGGAAGCAGATTTATGGCGGTGGTGTTGAGTTTGGTGAGAAAGGACTTTCCGAAGCACACTGGCGTACCAATCACAGCGTACATCGTAATGGCGACCTCTACCCTACGCATGGTTTGTGGCCGGTTGCGAATATGATCAATGTGAACAGAGGAAATCGTCTGCTCTCGCTCACATCGGTGGCGACAAAGTCACGTGGCTTACATAAATATATTGTTGACAATAGTAGTGAGAGCCATCCGAATGCGAAGGTTCAATTTAACCTTGGTGATATTGTGACAACTTTGATCCGCACCAGCAATGGAGAAACGATCATGTTGTCGCACGATACGAATTCACCACGACCTTATTCTTTGAACTTCAGGGTGCAGGGAACGAATGGTTTGTGGATGGATGATAAAGCAAGTGTGTATGTGGAAGGCAAGAGCCCTTATGATGAGTGGGAAAAAGCTGGTGAGCCGGAAGATGGAGGCAGCTATATGGGGAAATATGATCACCCGCTGTGGAAGAGATATACCAAGAGTTCAGCAGGTGCAGGACATGGAGGAATGGATTGGTATGTGATTAATAGTTTTGTAGAAAGTATAAAGAGAGGTGCGCCTTATGCACAGGATGTGTATGATCTGGCTACGATGTATGCAATAACGCCATTGAGCGAAGCTTCGGTAGCAGAAGGAGGGAGTGTACAGTATATACCTGATTTCACGAGAGGGCAATGGATTAATCGAAAACCGATCTTTGCGCTGGATGATCAATATTAAAAAAAGAAGGCCGCTCAGTGAGCGGCCTTCTTTTTTTAATATTGATCATTCCCATACACCTGTAGTATCTGCCGATGCATAAAAAATAAGCGCCGACCAAACTAGCAGAACCCAATATAAAGAAAGCCGTCTAATTATAGACGGCTTTTGTGTTAAGTACTCTATTGTAAATAAATTTATCCTTTCGCTCGTACATAGTACCGGTTGTATAATCCTTACTCACCATCAACCACCTAATGGTACCATCCACATTTAATATTTCTGAACAATTATAATCCAACACCGGAACTACAGGCGTTCCATATGTGCCAATCCATCCCCACGTACCGCTTCTGAACAATGATATATCCGGGTTGATGTACTGGTGCCAGTAAGGATTGACTGAAGCATTCACAAAATTGCCATAACTAATCTGCAACGCCATCATAAAAAGATAAGCCTTGTCAATTCCTGAAGCATCCAGCAACGCCGCTCCGACAGGACGAATCACCATATGACCGATTGGATCTGAATCTTTACTCAGATCCTGTACCACAGAATCCAGTTCCTCATTAGCATTTCTGTGATAATAGGCATCTGCTGGATAAGCATTATAACTATTATCATGATGCACATGCTGAATATGTCCACTTGCATCATAATAAAAAGTCCAGTACAATTGGGTATAATCACCGTCAGGATAAGTACCTGCGAGACTATCTAACCGGCCATTGCTGTCATAAAAAAACAGGTAATTTACGCTGAAACCATTATCATAGTCGCTTGTTACCTTCATACTATCAATGCTTCCATCTGCATTATACACAAACTGATTCACCGTGGTGTAAGGTTTGGAATATATATAAATCTTAGAAACCACCTTTACAATTTGCAGGTCTGAATTATAATAAAGGGAGTCAAAACGTCCATAATCCGTTGTAGTATCAGCAGTATAATCCCAATAGGTGTAGACACCCGTGGGTAACCAAACATAACTGGAACTGGTATCAACAACAGTCGTTTCCGTAGTACGCGCAGTTTCGCCCTCCTTGGCACACGCCACGGCAAGCAAAAATAGAATAGGATAAAGAATTCGTTTCATAGTAAATAGTAATAGGGTTTGTACTTATGAGAAAAAGTAAATGGCCTTATACCCTACTCTCCCATAAAATAAAAAACTGCCTCATTATGAGGCAGTTATACAAAAAAGATAATAAATGTCTTATTTACGCTTTCTTCAACCCCACCTTATGCCCACTCAGACCATAATACAGGATGTACAAATAGCAAGGCAGCATTACCACATAAGCAATATGCCTGTCAGAACCCTTTGCAATCGCACCATAGATCAATGGCAGAATCGCACCACCACAAATCGCCATCACCATGAAAGCCGCACCGATCTTGGTATATTTACCTGCTTTGTTCATTGCCAGCGGCCAGATACCAGGCCACATAAGTGCATGAGCTAAGCTAAGCAGAATGATGCAGATAATAGAAGTCCAGCCATGTGTAGCCAGCGCACCTACGGAGAGGATCAGCGCCAGTGATGCACAAATGATCAGACCCGTTTTCTGGGAAATCACTTTTGGAATCAGCACGATACCGGAGAGGTAACCAACCGTCAGCGCAATCAGGCTATAAATACCCAGGTTCGTCGCTACCATCTTTTCGAGACCGCTATACTCACCATACAATGCCAGTGAGTCGATCGCTAATACTTCCACACCCACATAAGCAAAGATACAAACCACACCAAGCAGCAAATGCGGTGGAATGCCTTTCTTAACACCCGCTTCGTCAGCAGCAGTATCTTCTTCTTCCGTATTGATTTCAGGCAGTTCTGACTTTCTCACCATAAATGCAAGTGCCAACAATACTACCGCCATCACCAGGTAAGGTACCACCACACGCTGTGCCAGCGCCTGCAGCTCTGCTTCTCTTGCAGCACCTGTCAGGGTGTTGATCTTAGCAGACAATTCAGTCGCATCACTGAATAACAACTGTACCAGTACGAAAATGCCGATCATACCCGCTACCTTGTTACAGATACCCATGATACTGATACGCTGTGCCGCTTTTTCAATAGGTCCAAGGATCGTTACATACGGGTTAGAAGCCGCCTGCAGCAGCGTCAGACCAGTACCTTGTGCAAATAATCCTAACAGGAATAATGGAAAACTACGTGCGTAAGCAGCAGGAATAAAAATCATGGAACCTACAGCCATGATGAGCAGACCGAGAGACATCCCTTTTGTAAAACCGATCTTCTTCAGGATGGCAGATGACGGAATTGCCATCACCAGGTAACTAATGTAGAAGGCAAAGGTGACGAAAAACACCTCGAAGTCTGATATTTCACAGGCCTGCTTCAAAAAAGGGATCAGCACGCTGTTCAACCAGGTCACAAATCCAAAAATGAAAAATAAAGTGCCGATGATGCCCATTGCTTTGCCATAATTGGCCTGCTGTTGTGGTTGCATAGGTAAAGGCTCTTTAATAGATGTAGCGGAGTTCCCCATACTGCTGTTTTATATATTATTTAAACACTTTGATTGATATTTGCGAACATACTTAACAATTTCCGCATTTCATAATGAACAACGATAGTTTGGCTATTGTTAATAGATGAATGCTAAATTTCCACGCTAAAAGGGTTAAAAAGTATGTTAATTCAACCCTTCCTTTGGTTTTTGTCAACTATTAAATGAATTAGATAGATATTTTATACCATATTAGCTAAAACGTTTTTGCATCAGAAAAATCGGGATTTTTTTGATAATATTTTAGGAATTGTCAAAAAATAATTTATACATTTATCGCTGCAAAGATTACAGTAATTTAACACGTTAACACGTTTATGGTTCAACAAACAAAGCAAAGTACACATCCCTCTTTCTTTGTACTGATACTTGTATTTTTTTTCTGGGGTTTTGTTGCTGCTTCGAACAGCATATTCATCCCCTTCTGTAAGTCACATTTCCACTTGAATCAGTTGGAATCTCAGCTGATTGACTTCTCGTTCTATGGTGCTTACTTTATCGGCTCCCTGCTGCTGTACTTCCTGTCAGCACTCAGAGGCGTTGATATTCTCAACAAGATCGGTTATCAGAAAGGTATCATCTACGGCCTCCTCATTTCTGTCGTAGGTGCTGTGGCGCTCATTGCCGCAGTAAACATTGGTAGCGGTATGGCTAACACCACCTATGCCTTTTATCTCATTCTGGGCGCATTCTTCATCGTTGCCCTCGGTTTCTCTTTACAGCAAACAGCTGCAAACCCTTTTGCCTTCCTCCTTGGAGATCCTGCAAAAGGTGCTCACCGTCTGAACCTGGCGGGTGGTATCAATTCGCTTGGTACTACCATCGGTCCACTCATCGTGAGTATTCTGCTTTTCGGTACTGCCAAAGGTTCGGCAAGCGCTGATACTGACATCAGTAAGATCAACACTCTTTACATCCTGCTGATTGTATTGTTCCTCGTTGCAGCAGCTATCTTCTGGTTCTCTAAAATGCCAAAAGAAACTTCGGACGAGCCATTTGAACAATCACCCAAAGCAAGTAAAACACTGGCCGCCATCACCGCATTGTTCGTGCTCATCATGGTGGGTCTGGGCCAGGAGAATAAACTGCCATTCTTCGTGATCGGTATCGTGGGTATTCTCGCAGTCCTCTTCTATGCAAAGATCACTTCGCAGAAAGGTGCAGATCTCACCTTACAGAAAGGTGGTGAAGGCTGGGGTGCTATGAAATACCCTCAGCTGGTACTGGGCATGATCGCCATCTTCGTATATGTAGGCGTGGAAGTTACCATCGCCAGCAATATGGGTGGCCTGCTCGAAACCAAAGGCTTCCTCACTGAAAACGGGCTGACCACTGCCGAAATCGATCCTTATGTATCCCTCTTCTGGGGTAGTATGATGATCGGTCGCTGGACAGGTGCCATCTCCGTATTCAATGTGTCAGAAAGAATGCGCAAAATTCTCTGCGTAATCGTGCCATTTTTCGCTTATGGCCTCGTTTTAGGCGCCAACTACCTAAAAGGTACAGACGTGAGCGTATTGTACCCGTATGCAGGCATTCTGGTGATCCAGATCATAGGTTTCTTTGCTGGTCAGGACAAACCTGCACAAACTCTTATGATCTTCGCCATACTCGGTATCGCTGCCAATGCAATTGGGCTGATGACTACCGGTTATGTTTCTCTCTTCAGTTTCATCAGCGGCGGTTTATTCTGCTCCGTTATGTGGCCTTGTATCTTCGCACTTTCCATCGCTGGTCTGGGCAAGTACACTGCACAGGGATCTTCTTTCCTGATCCTGATGATCCTTGGTGGTTCACTCGTACCTCCTGTACAGGGTGGTCTTGGAGATGATCCAAACATTGGAACGCATTATTCTTATATTATCCCAGTTATATGCTTTGCATATCTGGCATTCTTTGCATTCAGAGTTAAAACTATTTTAAAATCACAGGGAATAGATTATGAGTCAGCAATTAGCGGTGGGCATTGATATTGGAGGAACCAATACAAAGTTTGGCATAGTAGATCGCAGAGGTAATATTCTGTGTGATGGTCGTATGCTAACGAACCAACACGAAGACGTAGACGCTTTCCTGGACGAGTTGCACGGACACCTGTCCGTACTGATCGAACAGGTTGGAGGCATGGAAAACATCAGAGGAATTGGCGTAGGAGCTCCTAACGGAAACTTTTATACCGGAAATATTGAATACGCTCCAAACCTTCGCTGGAAGGGAGTAGTTCCATTATCGAAATTGCTGGAAGCTAAATTTGGTGTCCCTGCTGTTTTAACAAATGACGCAAATGCAGCTGCACTGGGTGAATTCATGTACGGTGCTGCCAGGAGTATGAGAGACTTTATCGTCATCACCCTGGGTACAGGTGTAGGTAGCGGTATCGTGGCAAATGGTCAGCTGATCTATGGTCACGACGGTTTTGCCGGCGAACTGGGTCACTGTATCGTTATTCCTGGTGGTCGTTTCCACCCTGGAACCAAGGCGCATGGTTCACTCGAAGCATACGCTTCTGCTACAGGTGTGACCAATACTGCACTGGAATTCCTGGAAACACGTCCGAATACACAAAGTCTGTTGCGTGAATTCAAAAAAGAAGAAGTAAATTCAAAAGTAATTTATGAAGCTGCCATGAAGGGCGATCCCCTGGCCATGGAAGTGTATGAGTTCACCGGTAAAGTGCTGGGTGAGGCATTAGCGAACTTCGTCATGTTCTCCAGCCCTGAAGCCATCGTATTGTTCGGTGGTCTGACCAAAGCCGGCGATCTGTTAATGAAACCAGTTCGTGAGCATATGGAAAAGAACCTGCTGCCTATCTTCCAGAATAAGGTCAAGCTGGTATTCTCCGAACTGAAAGAAAGCGATGCTGCTATATTAGGTGCGAGCGCACTGGCATGGGAGATGAAAGATTAATACCAACATAAAGCACTTGTAATTTAAACATTATGCAAGATCGCAGACATTTTTTAAAAGCAGCGGCCCTCGGTGCCGCTGCTTTGTCTTTAGACGGAGTAAAGAGTACACATGCCGCGCCGTTTGTAAAAAAAGACAGAACTACTAAGCCTATCGTATTATCTACGTGGGATTTTGGCCGTGCCGCTAACCTGGCCGCATGGGAGATTTTGAAGAAAGGTGGTCGCGCACTGGATGCAGTGGAAGCCGGTGTAAAAATACCGGAAGCTGATCCTAATAACCACACCGTAGGTTTCAGCGGTTACCCCGACCGTGATGGCCGTGTAACACTGGATGCCTGTATCATGGATGAGAAAGGCAATTGTGGCTCCGTAGCTTCCCTGGAGCACATTGTACATGCTATTTCTGTAGCACGTGCAGTGATGGAAAAAACACCGCATGTGATGCTGGTGGGTGATGGTGCCCTGCAATTCGCACTATCACAGGGTTTTAAAAAGGAAAACCTGCTCACGCCCGAGTCTGAAAAAGCATGGAAAGAGTGGCTGAAAAAATCCGAGTATAAGCCCCTCATGAACATTGAAAATTCCTCTTATGGCCAGGGTAATAATCCAACTACCTTTAGTCCTCGGATGCTGCCTGGTAACCAGTATAACCACGATACCATCGGGTTGGTGGCGATCGATGCAAACGGCGATCTATCCGGTGCATGCACCACCAGTGGTATGGCATACAAACTACATGGCCGTGTGGGCGACTCCCCTATCATCGGTGCTGGTTTGTATGTAGACAATGAAATTGGCGCTGCTACTTCTACAGGTGTAGGTGAAGAAGTGATCCGCATTGTTGGTAGTCACCTGGTAGTAGAACTCATGCGTCAGGGTTATCCACCTGAAAAGGCTTGTAAAGAAGCCGTAGAGCGCATTGTGAAGAAAGGTCCTGAAAGGTCTAAAGGCCTGCAGGTAGGTTTCCTCGCAGTGAACAAAAAAGGAGAACACGGCGCTTATTGCCTGCAGAAAGGCTTCAACTACGCAGTACTTTCTGAAAAAGAAAATAACGTGCTGATTGACGGCAAAAGCTACTATAAATAAGACATGATTACACTTGAAATATGTGCGGGTTCTGTAGCATCCTGTATCGCGGCCCAGGAAGGTGGGGCAAAACGAATAGAACTGTGTGATAACCTGCTGGAAGGCGGTACTACACCCAGCTATGCCACTATCGCACTGGCACGTGAAAAGGTGAATATTGACCTGTATCCTATTATACGCCCACGTGGAGGTGATTTCCTGTACGATGATCTGGAATTTGCCACGATGCAGAAAGATATTCAGCTCTGTAAAGAACTGGGTTGTAATGGCGTGGTAATAGGTTTGCTTACAGCAGATGGCAAGGTAGATGTACCCCGTACAAAAGCACTGGTAGAACTGGCATGGCCCATGGGCGTGACTTTTCACAGAGCCTTTGATATGACGGAAGATCCTTTGCAGGCACTGGAAGATGTGATCAGTACAGGATGTGAGCGTATACTTACTTCCGGCCAACGGAATACTGCGGTTGAAGGCGTAGACCTGCTGAAGAGATTGGTCGAAAAAGCAGCAGGGCGTATTGCTATTATGGTGGGTTCCGGGGTGAGAGCGAACAATATCGCTACGCTGATGAAAGAAACAGGTGCTACAGAGTTTCATACATCTGCTAAAGGATATAATGAGAGTAGAATGGTGTACAGAAATCCAAATGTGAGTATGGGAGGTATACCGGGAGTACCGGAATATGGCATCTCTCAGACGCAGGTGGATGAGGTGAAAAAAATATTGGAATTAGCAGGATAAAAAAAAGAGGGGTATCAAAAGTAAATTGATGGACTTGTAAATTTCTTAAGTGATAAATCTCATCATCTGGTACCCGAATAAAATCGGATAGCAATTACTTTTGATACCCTTCTTTTTTTTTAATTACCTGCTGGCGGCTATAGTGATTTATAACTCATTTTGTTCAATCGCTTTATTCGCATTCAACTCATCCTGAGGAATCAAAAACTGCCACTGCTTATCCCCTGCCGGCATTGTCATCAACCCGTTAGTCAGGGTAGTACTATGGTTAGCACCTGTTCTATCCAATGCAGCATCCATACGCTTCAGGTCAAAGAACCTGAACCCTTCTCCCCACAACTCAATACGGCGCTGAACAAGAATTTCCTGCAACAGGTCATTCCCTGTTTTGGTACTTTTTACATAAGAAGGATCCCTGTTCACAGCTAAAGTATACAATACATCTGCCGCTGCCGCATCCTGTCCCATTCTTGCATCCGCTTCAGCTTCTATGAGATACATTTCTGCCGCGCGCATAATCGGTACATCCCCGATACTGCTGCTGGAGCTGGCTGCCAGAAACTTCTTATTCATGTAAGCTTTTAATACACCACCTGAAGGCACAGTTACACCAGTACCATCCACACTCCACATTTTTTTACGTACATCAGTTGCGCTGATCTGGTTATATAGTGTTTTGTTAATCGCTTTCGGATTAGTACGGATGTTTGTAGAATTGAAGTTGCTGGACATATAAGCGAAGAATGAATAAAAGTAACTGGTCTGTTCGGATATCTGATGGCTACCCCACATCCATTCTCCATTGGTATAGTCATTGAAACCTGTCTGATAACTGGCATTGGTCATCAGTGTATACCCAGCCTTTGCTTCAGCCGCATATTTTGCAGCTACCGCCCAGTTTTGCTGAGTCAGTGCAATACGGGCCTTGATACCTTTTGCAGTCGCCAGACTGATATGCGACTTGTTATTAGGAGCAGAAGCTATTGTCAGATCAGCGATGGCAGAATCAGCATCCAGGTTTATTTGTGTATATACCTGCTCTACAGTCGATCTTGGTTGACCCACAGTGGTATTTGTCGTCAGCACAGGCACTCCTGGCTGCGTATTCGTACCGGAGGCATCGTACCGTTTACCAAAGTATTGTACCAGGTTCAAATAGGCCCATGCCCTGTAAGCGTAAGCCTGTCCTTTAATATTTTTCCTGTCACTTTCTGAACCGGTTGCCCCGTCAATATTATTAATGATCATGTTCGCATTGGAAATAATCTTATAATAAAAGAGGTAACTGTATTCCAGCAAAGTTGCAGAGGAATTACGATGCATGGTCCACTTGTAAGTTGTATTGAACCAACCATTTCCGGCAGCTGTCATTACCAGGTCATCCCCCAGCATATCGTTCACGATCATCATACTACCCTGACCGCCCTGATCCTGGGAATCATATTGTTTGTAGAGAGAGCGGTGAATACCATTGATGGCATTCCACGCATTATCCACCGTTGTAAATACCTGGTCAGACGCATAACTGTCTGTAGGCATTGTATCCAGATAGTCTTTCTTACACGCTGAAAAAATAAATATAGCTGCAGCAGAAAGTGTATATAGTAAGTTCTTCATTAGTCAATCCTGTTTTTAGAGTGAAACATTAATACCAAAAGTCACAATGCGGGATGGCACATACCCATTAGAAGTCACACCAGTAAATGACTGGGTGATATTCATACCCTTACGGGCAGAGAATAGCGCCAGGTTCTCACCACTTGCAAATACATTTACAGCAGCCAGGTGCATCCTGGAAGTAACCCGCTTAGGCAATGTATACCCCAGCGATACCCTTCTCAGATTCAGGAAAGAAGCATCCGTGAGCCAGCGGTCAGAGGTACTGCCAGCCAGGTTGGTTGTTTCTGAAGCATCCATTCTTGGTACATTTGTTTTATCTCCGGCTTTCTGCCAGCGTTTCAGTGCATCTTTGTGCAATGCAGTACCATAGGTACTCTGGTGCATAAGTGCGGCATAGGTTGCATCATATACTTTACCACCTATCTGATAGCTCAACAGGAATGATAATTCAAAATTCTTATAAGTGAAAGTGTTAGTGATACCACCATATACATCAGGGATAGCAGAACCTGCATAGTGGTATTTAGCATTATTGATGTTCGTCGTAACCGTATCACCAGACTTTAATGCCCATGTGTTGGTTGTATCAGTTAAAACCTGGGCACGGTACAGCGGAGAACCCGTCGCTTCGTCCACACCTTTGTATTCACGCAGCCAGTAATCATACATACCATGACCTTCGGTCAGTTTCTTTGTACCGTTGATAATCTCACTGCTAGGCAGCTTGGTCACTTTATTCTTATAGGTAGTAGCGTTTATATCTACTCTCCATTTGAAATCTTTTACTTTCAATACATCTGCACCAATGTTCAATTCAATACCACGGTTGTACATGGTACCAATATTCGCATACTGTTCGGTCACACCGCTGGACAATGGCAGCGGCACACTAAACAGAAGGTTGCTTGACTGACGATGGAAATATTCCACACTACCGGTAATGCGTTGTTTGAAGATACCGAAGTCCACACCCACGTCGTAGCTCTTATTCTGTTCCCATTGCAGTGTACTGCCAATTGAGCTTTGCAGCATACCTGCTTCACTTGCATTGGAATATGGTTCATATAATGCCTGCCATGCATAGTAAATAGAATTGCCATCACCATCCAGCAGCGCATCATTACCAACTACACCATAGGAAGCACGTAATTTCAACAGGTCAATCCAGGTGATATCTTTGATAAAGTTTTCACCATCCATTCTCCATGCACCACCAATTGACCAGAAGTTACCCCAGCGCAGGTCCTGTGAGAAACGGCTGGTACCATCGCGACGGAAGGAACCGGAGAGGAAATATTTATCATCAAAACTGTAGTTCACCCTTGATAAATAACCTTCAGTACGGTATTTTATCTGGTAAGAATAAAGACTATTGGTAGTTGTAAAGTTAATGAGCTCAGAGTTACCTGCATCCAGTATGATGTTTTGACGGGAACCATACAGTAAGTCTCTTGTCAGGTCATAATTTTCATGACCTACCAGTGCTTCTACCCTATGTTTACCAAATGAGTGTCCGTAGTTTAACAGTTCATTCATCGTAAAACCGACTCTCGCCAGGGTTTCACGGGAAGCTCTTCCCGCAGGAGCACCGTCACCCACAACGGTGTTATCATAAGTACCATACATGGTATTGGTGATATCCACGCTTACATTCGTAGTGAATTTAAAATCACGCAGAAAGCTTACTTCGCCAAATGTTCTGGCAGAAACGTTATTACGTTTAAAATAGTTGTCGTTGTATTGTGTTTCAGCAATGATATGACGACCAGGACTTGCACCACCAGGACGCGCTTTCAGACCATATGCCGTCATATTACCCAGGTCATACATCTGGTTGCCGTTATCATCCAGCAGGTAATCGCCTGTGGCTGGATCGTGTGCATGAACCGGGTAAATAGGCCCCATGTTACGGGTAAAGTTAAATGGGTTCACGTAAGAAGAACTACCATCTGTATTTGCCTGGTTGGAAGTAATAAAACTACCGTTTGCATTGATACCTGTTCTGAACCATTTCAGCGGTTGTGTATTCAGGTTAATACGACCGGTTACACGCTGGAAATCAGATTTGATAACAAATCCTTTTTCCTTCACATACCCCAGGGAAATGAGGTAATCGCTCTTTTCACTGTTACCATTGAAATTAACATTGTAATCACCACGGCTTCCGGTGCGTTGAATCGCTTTTTCCCAATCCAGGTCTTCTGCATACAGCAATTTGGCATTTGAATTAAGTTTTCCATCTGTACCTACAATTTCATTATTGGCTACATTAAATGGATTATATGCCAGCTGTTCAAAAATGCCTTCTTTTCCCGATACCTGACCTGCAGCGATTGCATTTGCATCGCTGAGTGAATTACTTTTCAGCAGTGAGTTACGATAAGCTTCCCACATGAGCGGATAATATTCCTGTGCATTTACACGGTTGTATTCAGGCAGACCACGGCTGGTTACACCCTGCATAGCCCTGATACTGATATGGTTGCCAATCTGCTTACCCTTTTTGGTAGTAATCATTACGACACCGTTTGCGGCACGGGCACCATATAATGCGGAAGAAGCGGCATCTTTCAGAAGAGAAATACTTTCTATATCGTTGGCATTGATGCTGGAAATATCACCAGAGTAAGGTACACCATCTACCACATACAGCGGATCGCTGCTGGCATTAATTGAACCGATACCACGGATGCGGATACTTGGACCATCTCCGGGCTGACCGGAACCTGCATTTACCTGTATACCAGGTGCAGCGCCTTCAAGTGCATTAAATGCATTTGTTACAGGCCTGCTTTCCAATGTTTTACCTTCTACCTGTGCCAGGGAACCGGTAAAGGATTTACGATTCGCAGTACCAAATGCAATAACCACTACTTCATTCAGACCTTTTGTATCCACCACCATCGTTACACTCAGGTTAGAACGACCCTTAACTGGTACTTCCTGGTCTATATAACCTACATAACTAATTACCAGGGTACCGGTAGAAGGCGCTTCCAGCTGAAATTCACCACGGGCATTTGTTACAGTTCCTTTGCTTGTTTTAGCCACGCGTACGCTTACACCTGGTAACGGTGCTCCGGATGCATCTGTGATAAGACCTTTCACCGGTTCGTCAGTAATCATCTGCGAGCCGGGAGCAATGCCAACCAGCTTACCTGACATCACTTTAAAAGTGAGTCCGGTATGTATCAATGCCTGTTCCAGCAATGTTTCCAGCGGTTTATCATTTACATTGACAGTTACTTTCTCATCAGTGGCAATCAGGTCATTGCTGTATACAAATCGGTAATCACTTTCTTTTTCTATCAGCTTTAGCAGCCTGGCCAGTTTTACATCCTCCAGGTTTAATGTGAAACGCTGCTGCGAAAAAACATTCGCAGACACCTGCATACAGGTCAGCAATATCACTGTAAAAGCCAGTTTCATGACAAAAAATACTTTTAAAAGAGATTTCGGTTTAGGTAAAAAAGACAGAAGTCTGGTTTTTTCCATACTTTTAGATTGTTAAAGGTCAATAAAATACAGGACCAGCCTCATCGCCAAATGAAGCAGCCGGAAACTGTAATGATCTTGGTTGAAGGGGGAATGTTCATCTCATTTCCCCTTTTCATTTCATGTTGTAATAAGAAACGGGTATGTGTTTACATTAAAAATGCATACGGCGGATTAGTTTTATATGATCTAAAGTTCAAATAGTTATAAGCAAATTTGGTTGATATTAACCTTATTCTATCGTTTTATAATAACCTTCTTTTTATCAATCTGGTAATGGAACCTGGATGAAAACTCCAATGCATCAAGGGTTTGTTCAACTGTTTCATTAGTAAAGGTGCCGGTAAATCTATAATTCTTTACGGAGGAATCCTGGAATACGATATTTACATCGAACCAACGTTCCATTTTTATGGCTATATCCTCAAATCTTTCATTGTTAAAAATGAGATAGTTCTCTTTCCATGCGGTTTCAGCTACAAGGCTGTCCTGTGGATTGACACGTACCTCACTCAATAAATAATGCTCTTTTCCGGTTGACAGTGCATTGGACGGAGCAGTTATTGTGATTTCCTGGTTTGGCAACACAATTTTCTGATTGGGCGTCAGTATGATCTTTTTAGGTTTATCACCTTTGATCGTCACTTCTACTTTACCCTGGATAAGGGAGGTTTCAACTGTTTTATCCTCCCGGTATGCTCTTACGTTGAACGAAGTACCTAAAACCGTGATGTCCATTTTGCGGGTATGGATCAGAAACGGCCGCTTTTCATCTTTTTGTACATCAAAAAATGCTTCTCCTTCCAATATGACTTCGCGGCTGTCAGACTTGCCATAGTCATAATTTAATTTGCTGCCTACATTTAGCCATACAATAGAATTGTCCGGCAAGGTAACCTTTGAGCGGGAGCCGTGTTTGGTTAAAACTTCACTGACAAGCAGGTCTTGTTTTGAGAGACGCTGCCCCCTGTTTGACCAGATTCCCCATATAGCAACACCGGCGATCAGCACACTGGCGGCAACCGCCATGCTACGGAAAAGGAGAACCCTTTTTGACCGTTTTGCCTGTACCGGGGGAGCCCATATCAATTCCAGGTGCTTTTCCAATGCCATTTCAACATCTGTAACAGGATCAGGAGTTACCAGCTCTATCTCCTTCATCAGGGAAGCGTAATAGCTTAAAGCCGGTTCATCCTTCAGTAACATTTCCAGTTCCCGCAACTCATCGAGAGTTGATTCCCCGGAAATTTTTCTCGCCAGTAATAACCAGATTCTACTTTGATCCATACAAATTTTAAAAGGCATTCAATAAACAGGACACTGAAAAAGAAAGATTCCACTAAAGGAAATGCAACTTTTTTTAAAAAAAAGTGAGATCCGGGTCATTGACAAGGTTAAAACCAGCCGGAAAATCCACGTTAACATTTGCCTGTCAACACTTTGTATAAGATAATAAGAAAATTATATTTTCCAGGTTATCACCTGAAAGACAGGTATAATTTCAAAGATTCACTGATTTTTTTGCTGGCAATCGCCATTTGCACATCCACCGTATTGACAGATATGTCTAATATACGGGCCACTTCTTTATATTTTAATCCGTCTTCCCGGACCAGTTTGAAAATGATTTTGCACCTGGGTGGCAGGTTATTCACAGCTTCGGTGATCTTTTTAGCCATTTCCCCGGAAATCATCAGTTGCTCCGGGCTTTTGTCCTGGGCAGTCATTTCCACTTCCAGCTCATCGAGGCTAAAGTGTTCTAACCTTTGCCTGTTCAGGTAGTTCAGTGAAAGGTTTTTCGCAGCAACATAGAGGTACACTTTCAGGCTGGCAATCTCTAACAGACGCTCACGATTCTTCCAGACATTCACAAAAACGTCTGAGGCAATTTCTTCCGCCTGTTCTATTGATTTAACAATAGTAAATGCAAATTTGCTAAGCGGTTTATAAAATAACCTGAATAATTGCCGGTAAGCATCTTCATTACCTGTTGCGACCCTACCGGCTAACACTTGTATAGTTGCCTCTTCTATCATTGCACCCTGCTCCCCTGATTTGTTGTAGTCTAAGTTTAAACGAACGCTAAAATTAATTAAGAAGAATGAAAACTCCACCTATAATATTTAAGGCTAGGGTATCAGATTGAATTTAGTCAGGACCTACCGGATCTCCTGTGCAGTTGCCTACGGCAACTGCACAGGAGATCCGGTAGATTTTTTTAAGAAAATTGAACCTGATACACTACCTATTTAAGTATTTAAATATTCCAGATATGGACGTTCTGATACCTTTTTCACTTTTTTCAATACAAATGCTACAAGCGTACCCGATACATTTATGATTTTTGTCGTTTCTTCTTAAACAAACACAAAAGTTCTATTAGAATAAAGAGATTTTTTTTAATTTTCGGTCTCGTTTTTAAACCGCATCTAATCCAAATTAACAATCATGACGCTAAATCATCAGGAAATTGAACTGATTGACAGTTTCGAACAAATAGCCGTGGATATATATCCTACCGCTAAAGACGGTTCCAAAGCAGTGGCACAGGAAATAGCAGCATTGATCAAAGCAAGACAGGCCACTAACCAAAAGGTAGTATTAGGCCTGGCTACCGGCTCTACTCCAAAGTATCTTTATGCTGAACTTGTCCGCCTTCACAAAGAGGAGGGCCTGAGTTTCAAAAACGTGATCACTTTCAATCTGGATGAGTACTATCCAATTGAACCAGATGCTCTGCAGAGCTACAACAGGTTCATGAAGGAACAGCTGTTTAACCACATTGATATTCCTGCAGAAAACACACACGTACCAGATGGTACCATTCCAAAGGAAAAAGTGAAAGAATTCGCAGCTCAATATGAAGCAAAAATTGAAGCTGCCGGTGGTATTGACCTGCAAATTCTCGGTATTGGTACGAATGGCCATATCGGGTTCAATGAACCAGGTTCTGCTATCAACTCTCACACCCGCCTCGTAACCCTGGACAACTCAACCAGAATGGCTAACGCATTCGAGTTTTCCAATATGAGCCTGGTACCCCGTCTCGCTGTAACAATGGGTTTAAGTACCATTTTTAAAGCGAAACGTGTAGTACTGCTGGCATGGGGTTCTCATAAATCAAAAATCGTTCAGCGCTCTGTAGAAGGTCATAGCTCTGACCAGGTGCCAGCTTCCTTGCTGCAACAGCACCCTGACTGCAAATTCGTAATCGATGAGCAGGCAGCAGAAGACCTGACCCGTAACAAAGAACCATGGCTGACAGGTGACTGCGAATGGACGCCAAAACTGCGTCGCAAAGCGGTAACCAACCTCGCCCTAAAGCTGAACAAGCCAATCCTGATGTTGACTGACAGGGATTACAATGAAAACGGCTTAAACGACCTGATCGTACAATACGGTTCTGCATATGAATTGAATATCGAAGAGTTCAACGGTCTCCGTGATACCATCACCGGATGGCCAGGTGGTAAGCCAGGTGCACAGTTGCCTAGCCACCCTGAACGCTCCGAGCCACTGAAAAAACGTGTGCTGATCTTCTCTCCACACCCTGATGATGACATCATCTCTATGGGTGGTACCTTCATCCGCCTGCACGAACAGGGTCATGATGTACACGTAGGTTACCAGACTTCCGGTAACATCGCTGTTACCGATGAATTCGTGCTGCGTTACATCGACTTCGCAGTAGGCTTTGAAGATATGTTCGGCATTGACCGTAGCAAGAGCTCCCAGGTACTGGCGGATGCAAAAGCATTCCTCGGTGGCAAAAAACCTTCCCAGAAGGATACGCCTGAAATCCGTGCTATCAAAGGCCTGATCCGTCGTGGTGAAGCAAAAGCTACCTGTCGTTACGTAGGTATTCCTGAAGAAAATATCCACTACAATAACCTGCCTTTCTACGAAACAGGTCTGATTGAGAAAGCACCTGCCAGCCAGGCTGATATCGATATCACCAAAGAGCTGATCCGTAAAATTAAACCACACCAGATTTACTGTGCAGGTGACCTCGCGGATCCACATGGTACACACAAAGTATGTCTGGAAATCATCTTCGCAGCACTGGATCAGCTGAAACACGAAGAGTGGATGAAGGATTGTTGGGTATGGTTGTATAAAGGCGCATGGCAGGAATGGAAGATCAATGAGATCGAAATGGCTGTACCAATGAGCCCTGACCAGGTAAGACAAAAACGCCTGGGTATCTTTATTCACCAGAGCCAGAAGGACGTAGTGCCATTCCAGGGTACTGACAGCCGTGAGTTCTGGGAAAGAGCAGAAGATCGTAATGCGGACACTGCGAATCTGTATGATCAGTTAGGTTTGCAGAAGTATGCAGCGATGGAAGCTTTTGTAAGATATCATTTTATGTAAGTATTTGCTTGTTATACGAAAAGGGTGACTGGTAATCCAGTCACCCTTTTTTATTGGTTTTAATGATAGCGGTGGGCGGTCGCATGACATTCCCAATTTAATTTTGCACAATTAAATATCATAATGAAAATATTCTTTACATTTATAAATTGAAAATTTCAACCAGATCTTGAGTGACCCGAATACTAGTATTCCACGATTGTCATTATTCTAAATTGTTATTTATATGAGACTGGTCCTTGCCAGCAGATCCGCCGCTTACCTGGCCCTATTCCGTGCCATAGCATCTAACAGATTACCCAGCCAACGGCGTTATCTATTCCATGACCCTTATGCCAAATATTTTCTGCCACCTGCCCTTCGCATGGTTGCTAACCTTTCTGCTATCCCTGGCCTCAACTACGCCATCAGCAAAATCCTTGATACCCGTTTCGCCGGCGCCCTCACCTCCTGCCTGGCCCGAACGCGGCTCATCGATGTCATGGTACTCGAAACCATCCATAACTACGGTATCAATCAGCTCATTATCTTTGGCGCAAGCTACGATTGCCGCATTCACCGCCTCGATTTCAACCCTAAAGACCAGAAAACCAAAGTACAGTTTGTCGAAATCGATCATCCCTACCTTCAGGAAGCGAAAAGAGAGGTACTCGAACACCTGAAAAACAAACCTAAAGAACTTATTGACTATATCCCTGTAGATTTCAGCAATCAACAGCTGGAAACCACCATCCCTCACCACCTGTTCAAAGAGCATTACAAGACATTACTGATATGGGAAGGTGTGACGAATTCACTCACAATTCCAATTGCTGATAAGCTCTTCCAATATTTCAGTAAATTTACAAGCGGCACGAGGATCATATTCATCTACATCGATGAAAAGGTTCTTACCCATACCCAATCTTTCTTAGGCACAGCGATTTCTCCCAAAGAGTTACGCCAGCAACAGGAATTCTGGAACTTTGGAATGGCCCCCTCCAAAATGAAACAATTCCTTGCAGGTTATAATATGGAACTGTTGTACGACGTTGATGCTGATACCTACAGGCATACGTCCTTTGGCAAAAGCGCTGACAAACTGAATGGACTGGAATACTATCGGGTAGTAATGGCCGTAGTAAAATAACGTTATGCATATACAAATCTTCATGCACGTGCCTTTTGAAGGCCCGGGATGTATTATTGACTGGATTAACTCCAATACTCACGAAGTTACCTACACACACTGGTACAACCACCCTCACCCACCGGCTGTAACTGATTTTGATTTTTTGATTGTAATGGGAGGGCCTATGAGTATTCATGATGAAAGCGAATATCCGTGGCTGGCTGTAGAAAAGGCTATTATCAGACAAGCGATCCAGGACAATAAACCGGTATTGGGTATTTGCCTGGGTGCACAGCTTATTGCACATGTATTAGGTGCAAAAGTGTATGCCAATGAACAGCGCGAAATCGGTTGGTACCCGGTGCAATTCAGCCCGTCTTCTCCGGTCAGAGTGCTGCCACAGGAGGCAATGGTGTTTCACTGGCATGGGGATACTTTTGATTTGCCAGCAGGCGCTGGTGGGTTTGCAGCTTCGGCGGCGACACCCAATCAGGCATTTGTGTATAAGGAGAAGGTGATAGCGTTGCAGTTTCATTTTGAAGTGACACAGGAGAGCCTGGAAAGCATGTTGCAGCATGGAGTAGAGGAATTAGTGGCGGCGCCTTATGTGCAGGAGCAATCATTAATACTGGATCTGGCAGAGTTTATACCGGAGAATAATGAGTTGATGTATGGGGTCCTGGATTATTTGGCGGGAGTTAAGTATTGAATGAATAAATTACCCAAAAGGACATTTTCGTAGATGCCGATTATATTTGAAAGATCGCTGACGGAGTAATTCAGGGAAATGGCGATTGAATCTGAGGGATTTCTTTTCTGTAAGTAGCTATTGAATTAAATGGCTATTGTCTGAATAACCTACCGCCATTGTTAATTTCGTACCTTTGCAATCATGGAAAAGTACGATATCCTGATTGTTGGTGCTGGTCCTATTGGACTGGCTTGTGGACTCTCAGCAGAAAAGGCCGGATTAACCTACCTCATCGTGGAAAAAGGCTGCCTAACCAACTCGCTCTACAACTACCCGCTATATATGACTTTCTTCTCCACTTCGGAGAAGCTGGAAATCGGAGGTATTCCCTGGGTGTCTATCAGTGCAAAGCCAATACGCCCGGAGGCGCTGGAGTATTACCGCAGGGTAGCAGTGTCAAATAAACTAAACGTACGCCTGTTCGAACAGGTAGAAAGTATCACACCCGGTTATACGATCAAAACCAGTAAGGAGACTTATTTAGCGGATAATGTCATTATCGCTACGGGGTTTTACGACATCCCGAATTTGCTGAATATTCCCGGCGAAGATCTGCCGAAAGTATCCCACTATTATAAGGATCCTCATTTTTATGCTACGCAGAAAGTATTAGTGGTAGGAGCGAATAACTCCTCTGTGGATGCTGCGCTGGAAACGTATCGTAAAGGAGCGGATGTAACCATGGTGATCAGGGAGGGAGAGATTGGGAAACGTGTGAAATACTGGGTAAAACCGGATATAGAGAACCGTATCGCTGAAGGGTCTATCAAGGTGTATTATCATTCTAATCTGAAAGCTGTGAGGGAAAGGGAAGTTGATATTCTTACGCCGGAGGGGATGGTAACGATTGAGAATGATTATGTGTTGGCGTTGACGGGGTATCAGCCGAATTTTAGTTTCCTGGAAAAAGCGGGGATCCAGTTGTCAGATGATGAATGGAAACGTCCGAAATATAATCCGGATACAATGGAGACGAATGTGCCCGGGGTGTATTTAGCAGGAGTCGTTTGTGGTGGAATGGATACCGGGGTGTGGTTTATAGAGAATTCAAGGGATCATGCGGATAAGATCATTGCGCATATTCAGCGCAAAAAATAAGGTCAGGCTTCGCCTGACCTTATTTTTTGCAAGGCAGCGTGGGTAGCTGCGGCGCCGGCCGCAGCTACCCACGCTGATTAGTTAGTGCAGATTATATAATATTTACTTCTCTTTCCAGTAATACACCAAACTTCTCTTCCACACTATCCAGCACTTTTTGAGATAAATTATAAATCTCCCCTCCTTTCGCCCCTCCATAATTCACCAACACCAGCGCCTGCTTTGCATGCACACCTGCATCCCCTTCTCTATACCCCTTCCAACCACACTGTTCTATCAACCACCCGGCAGCCAGCTTAAACTGCCCGCCATCTACCGGGTACGCCACCACATTGGGAAAGGCTCCTTTAATACGCTCGTATACTGCGCCTGAAACGGTCGGGTTCTTAAAGAAACTCCCCGCATTCCCAATCTTCGCCGGATCAGGCAATTTAGAAGACCGGATATTTATCACTGCCTGACTAATCGCCTGTATACTCAGCTCCTGCACCCCCATTTCCTTTAATTCCGTCTCTATAGCCCCGTAACTGGTATTAAAATGAGGCTGCTTACTCAATCTATATGTCACAGACAGTATGGCAAACTGCCCCTTATACTTATGCTTAAACACACTCTCACGGTACCCAAATGCACATTCTTCTTTAGAGAAAGTCACCACCGTCTGCTCTTCCAGATGCAACGCTTCCAGCGAATGGAAGGTATCTTTAATTTCCACACCATATGCCCCGATGTTCTGCATCGGACTCGCTCCTACATTACCAGGAATCAATGACAGGTTCTCTAACCCCGCCCTGTTCTGCTTAATATTCTCCATTACAAACCCATGCCAGCTCTCCCCTGCCCCTGATTTCACATATACATACTGGTCGTCTTCCTTCACTACCTCAATTCCCTTCATCTCATTCTTCAATATCACCCCATCAAAATCCTTTGTAAAGAGCACATTACTCCCTCCTCCCAATATCATATGGGGCAAAGCTTTGAACTGCGCAGCACTCAACAGCTCCCGCAACTCATCAGCAGAAGAAAAAGCAGCAAAGTACCTGGACTGAGCAGCTATGCCAAACGTATTATAAGGCCGGAGCAAAACATTTTCAGAAATCAGCATATGGTCGTAAATTTATAAACACACATTACTGACAAAGATAACAAAAGCATGTCTCAAACAGCCGTAGTAATAGGAGGTACCGGATTGACGGGTAGTCACCTGCTCACCAGACTCCTGCACGATGATCGCTTCAGCAAGGTAAAAGTGCTGCTGCGTACGCCCAGTCTGAAACTGCGCCCAGGCCTGGAACCCATTATCGTTGACTTCAACGACGAAGAAGGGCTGGCACAGGCACTTACAGGCGATGTCGTTTTTTGTTGTATCGGCACGACCATTCGTCAGGCAGGGAGCCAGGAAAAGTTCAGGGCAGTAGATCACGATATCCCGGTTCGTTGTGCCACCATTGCCCGCAGGCAAGGGATGAAGCAATTCCTGCTCATGTCCAGTATCGGTGCCTCCGCCATCTCACGTAATTTTTATTTGCGTACCAAAGGGGAGACTGAAAATGGGGTGATGGCGCTGGCATTTCCCGGATATCATATTTTCCGTCCTTCTATTTTAGTGGGACTTCGGAGAGATTTCAGGTTAGGTGAATGGTTTGGGTATATCCTTACGGGGTTATTTTATTTCTTCCTTTTGGGAAAATGGAAGAAGTACCGGCCTATCAAAGCCAGCAATGTAGCACTTGCAATGATTCATGCTGCGGTGAATACGCCGGATGGTGCGCATATTTATGAGTCAGATAAAATCAGGGAAATGGCAGAAAGAGAGAAAGAAAGAACCTATAAGGCGAATCGATAACACACTCCTGAAATGGTAGAACAGGCAATCTCTCAAAAGAGCTTATACATAATCCACATCAGGCACAATAAACACACTCCTGAATTGTTTCTCCGCCAGTAATTTTATAAAATGCTCTCTGAGCAACTGCTTCGTTTGCGCAATTATTTTAGTATCCCTGGGCAACTTGATCATCATCTCCTGCAAATAATAATTCCTTACCCTGCCTACCAATGGTACCGCCGGCCCAACCAGGTGTGGGCCTATATGTGGTCTAAGCCAGTTCGCCAATACCAGCGCTGCCTGCTCCACCACCTTCTGGTCTTTATGTTTCAATGTCAACTTCAGCAAACGGAAAAATGGCGGATACCCAAAGTTCTGCCGCTCAGCAATCTCCGATGCGTACATCGCCTTATAATCATGTACCGTTACAAAGTGTAAAATAGGGTGCTGCGTCCGGTAAGCCTGTATCAACACTTTCCCTTTTCCATGCTTTCGTCCCGCACGCCCACTTACCTGCTCCATGAGCTGAAACGCCCTTTCATTCACCCTGAAATCAGGGAAGTTCAACAAGTTATCCGCACTCAGGATCCCCACCAGATTCACATTATCAAAATCCAATCCCTTCACTACCATCTGTGTACCCACGAGAATATCAATCTCCTGGTTTTCCAGCAGCTGGATCATCTTATTATGACTATCCTTATTCCTCACGGCATCCATATCCATACGGGCAATGCGTGCTTTCGGAAACAATTCCTGCAAATCAGTTTCTATCTTTTCCGTTCCAAAACTCTTTGGTATCAGCGATTGACTACCACAGGCAGCACAGGTATGTACATAAGGATAACGGGTGCCACAATAGTGACAATGTAACAGGTCCTGATGTTTGTGATACGTGAGCGACACATCACAATTTTTACATGTCGGAATCCAGCCACAGGTGGTACACATCAGGAAAGGTGCATACCCTCTCCTGTTCTGGAACAGGATCACCTGTTTGCCTTGTGCGATGGTCGCAAAAACGGCCTGTATCAGTTGTGGTGAGAAATTTTCCTGCATCTGCTTTTCCGCCTGCACTTTCTTCACATCTACAATCTCAATCTCCGGCATTTCCAATCCACCAAAGCGTTCATTCAGTTCAACTAATCCATACTTGCCCTGCGTAGCATTAAAGTAAGATTCCAGTGAAGGCGTGGCAGAACCTAACAATACTTTAGCCTTAAAGAGACCGGCATAATAAATAGCCGCATCCCGGGCATGATAGCGTGGCGCCGGATCCTGTTGTTTATAGGAAGGGTCGTGTTCTTCATCAAGTATGATCAATCCCAGTTCGCGGAAAGGCAACAACAGGCTGGAACGTGCGCCCAGCAAGATGCGTAGCTCACCGCTCTTTACCTTATGCCATATTTCTACCCGCTCGTTGTTACTAAAACGGGAGTGATAAATACCGATCTTATTACCAAAATGTTTTTGCAAACGGCGTACAATCTGCGTAGTCAATGCAATTTCCGGCAAGAGGTACAGCACCTGGTTGCCGCTGGCAATATATTCTTCAATCAACTTGATGTACAACTGGGTCTTACCGCTGGAAGTGACGCCATGCAATAAGGTGACCGGTTTCTGTTCAAAGCTGTTTCTCACTTCCTGCAGGGCCTTATCCTGGGCAGGACTGAGCGTAAAGTCGATCTGTACATCTACCTTGCCACCACCGGGTACGCGGTCTACCACTCTTTTTTCAATCCACACAATCTCCTTATCAACAAGGCCTTTCAGTTGTGCAGCGGAGGCGCCTGATTTTTTGAGCAGTTCACTTTGCAGCACACTCCCCTGTGTTTTTACCAGGTGCAGGTAAGCCAGCAACAATTCCATTTGTTTAGGTGCTTTGCCCAACGTATTGAAAAGGTTGGACAGTTCTTCCTCTGCTTCGTAGCGGGCATGGAGTTGTACGTAGTTTTCCTTCTTCTCCTTATATACTTCTTTCAGCTCTTCGTACACCAGCAGTACTTTCTTTTCGATCAGTTTTTTGATCACAGAATATACTTCTGACTTGTCGAGAATGAGCTGTACTTCTTCAATACGGAGTTCTTTGCGTATGTGCAGTGCTTCTGCAATCATGTACTCATCATCATCCAGGGCGGTGAAATCATCGCCATAGTCATCGTTGAACAACAATACTGTTTCGCTGGAAAGTTTGAGGTGTGCAGGCAGGGCGGCATTGAGCACTTCTCCTTCACTACACATATAGTAAGCCGCCAGCCATTCCCAAAAGGCAAGCTGTGTGGGATACACGACCGGATCTTTGTCCAGTACGTCCAGCAGCGGTTTTGTTTTATAATCAGGTGGTGCGAGTTCGTGAATAGCCTTTACAATACCGGCATACTTCTTTTGCCGGCCTAATTGTACAGCAATGCGGCTGCCCACTTTTACGCTATCCAGCATATGATCGGGCACAGCATAAGTGTAGTTCTTAGGCAGTGCTAATGGAAGTATGACGTCTGCAAATTTCATCAGTAACTTAATAATTCTTTTTCCATGATATCAAACACCTGTTGTTTCAGCGCTGGCAAATCGTCCATGGTCATACCTGCTACATTTACAGGAGGCAGGTAAACGATGCGGCAACGGCCAGGGTTCAGTCTTTGTAATTTAGAACGGGGCATACGATCCTTACAATCCAGGTACAATATGGGTTGCAGGGGCGTTTGTGTCTCGATCGCAATTCGGAAAGCCCCGTTGTGAAATGTAGTGAGGGGCTTATCAGTATCGTTGGTGGTACCTTCAGGGAAGATGAGGATGGATACTCCTTCCCTGATGGTAGCAATGAGTTCGCGTACGCTTCTGGAGCGGGCTTTGGCATCAGAACGGTCTACAGGTACGACAGCATGTTTGTAAATAAAACCGAAGAGTGGTATTTTCTGCATTTCGATTTTGCCCAGGGGGCGGAAAGGGAGGCGCATTACACCTACAGCAAGCGCGGCATCGAGGTAGGTGGCATGATTTACAACATAAATAAATGGCGTTTTATCAGTACGATCGTATTTATAAATTCTTTTAACGATGATGCCTACAGCAGGGAACCAGGTGCGTGACCAGAACCACAGGAAATAATAAATAATATTACCACCTCTGATTCTACCTGAAAAGCTGGCAAGGAAGATAAATGGAAGAATGAGCAACATTATACCGATAAACATAATGGAGGCATATATGGTATACACCCATTGAATTGGTTTTAGCAAAAGCTTCATGATAAATGCCTGTCTGTTTTTAGTCACATGCGAGCCTGAAAATTACATTAATTGTGTAAAGATGGCGAATATTTATTTTATGATAATTCCCGCGGAAGGCTGGTGGAAAGCCTCCGTTAAATATACAACCAAATGATAATCAATGGCAATCACATTGCCATTCTTTATCCAGGTCTATACAGGTCACTACTTTGGTTTCGCCGCTGCAGGGAGCGAATACGATCCGAAGGTGCTGACCATCGTCGGAATATCCTTCCAGTGCGTAGGTAGGACAAGGTAAATCGCGTGGATTTGACTTTTCAGTATTGATTTGCCCTGTTTCCAGGATCTCCGCCACCTCCCTTTCGGTGATCTGCCTGCAATCCATGCGGCAACGGGCGTGTTTGGTGTAGGTAAGGCGTGCGTGCCTGTCAAGATTCGATGGGTCATTGACCGGGTTGGGTAATGGTCGCTCCACAGTGCCGTTACCCTTTACCTGCGGGCGGTGCAATGGACCTTTCCACCATTGCTGCTGCCAGGCTAAAACAAGTAGCAGCGCCAACAACAACATTGGAATGTACTTACCTTTTGATCTCATAGTGTCTCACAGATTGCTGAAAGATTGCATCTTGGAGAGGCAAGCTATACATTTTTAGCAAAATATCCTTAAAAATTACCCCTTTTCAACTCTCATAAAAAGGAATTACCTTTGCGGGTTCGGTAACAGGCCATTCCGGCTCATACCCTTAGTGGACAAAGTAATTGAAACGATGACAACAGCGAAAACAGTAGCTTTCCATACACTCGGCTGTAAGCTGAACTTCTCCGAGACCTCTTCCTTGAGCAGGTTGCTGGAGCAGGATGGCTTTGTGCAAACAGATTTTGAAGGGCAGGCAGATGTGTATGTGATTAACACCTGCTCTGTGACAGATAATGCCGACAAGGAATGCCGTTACCTGGTACGCCGTATTCAGCGCCGGGCGCCGGAAAGCAGGGTGGTAATCACCGGGTGTTATGCACAGCTCAAGCCAAAAGAAATTGCTGAGATCGAAGGGGTAGACCTCGTACTGGGGGCTGCTGAAAAGTTCAACCTGGTGGAGCACCTGAAGAACCTGACCAAGGGAGACAGTGCAAAAATATGCAGCTGTGATATTGAGCAGGTAAATACTTTCCATGCATCTTATTCTATGAACGACCGTACCCGTACCTTCCTGAAGGTGCAGGATGGTTGCGATTATACCTGTTCATTCTGTACCATTCCGATGGCAAGGGGCAAGAGTCGTAGCGATTCAATTACGAACGTGATGGAACAGGTGCAGCAGATTGCGGAGAGCGATGTGCGCGAAATTGTACTAACCGGGATCAACCTGGGAGATTTCGGGAAAGGGTTGCAGGGTGGTAAGAAAAGAGAAGAGACATTTTATGAACTGATACAGGAGCTGGATAAGGTAGAAGGTATAGATCGTTATCGTATTTCATCTATCGAACCGAACCTCCTGAGTAATGAGATCATTGAGTTCGTAGCGAACAGTCAGCGGTTTATGCCGCACTTCCATATTCCTTTACAGAGTGGTAGTAATGAGGTACTGGGGGCTATGCGTCGTCGTTATCGCAGGGAGTTGTATGCAGAAAAAGTAGGGCTGATCAAACAGTTTATGCCGCATTGTAGTATAGGGGTTGACGTGATAGTAGGTTTTCCGGGAGAAACGGATGCACATTTCCAGGAAACGTATGATTTTTTACATGCGCTGGATGTGAGCTATTTACATGTTTTTACTTACTCGGAGAGAGCGAATACGGCAGCGCTGGAAATCCAGCCAGTAGTGCCTGTGCACGTGCGGAACGAGCGGAATAAGGTGCTGCGTAACCTGAGTCATAAGAAGGCGCAATACTTTGCGGAGCAGTATGTGGGAGAGACAAGAAAAGTGTTGTTTGAAAAATTCCATAAAGAAGGCATGATGGAAGGGTATACAGACAATTACATCAAGGTAACAACCCCGGTAAGACAAGAATGGGCGAATAATATTATCGACTGGAAACTCAGATAGAGAGCGGGTTTCAGAGGAATAAGAAAATAATTTCGAAAGATTTCTAAAAAAAATTTGGCGAAATAAAACAATTTTCTACCTTTGCAATCCTCTCAGACGAGAGGGCAACAAACGAAAAAGGGAGTTTAGCTCAGCTGGTTCAGAGCATCTGCCTTACAAGCAGAGGGTCGATGGTTCGAATCCGTCAACTCCCACCTCTTCAAAAGTTCTTTCACATTACCATTAATTGGGAGTTTAGCTCAGCTGGTTCAGAGCATCTGCCTTACAAGCAGAGGGTCGATGGTTCGAATCCGTCAACTCCCACATTTTTTGAAACGTTCTTCTTAATGGTAATTTAAGTAATGGGAGTTTAGCTCAGCTGGTTCAGAGCATCTGCCTTACAAGCAGAGGGTCGATGGTTCGAATCCGTCAACTCCCACAAAAAGCCTTAGCGATTGCTAAGGCTTTTTTGTTTAATCTCCTTTTTCTACCGGTGTCACCCTCACCTCCTTCATCTCACTTCCTCTTATCACTTTCAAAAACTGCCACTGCCCGATCTTCTCCTCCGTCATCATTTTAAAAAACTGGTCCGCCGTCTCCACCATCATATCTGCAAATCCCACAATGATATCCCCACTCAACACACCAGCTTTTGCCGCCGGACTATTTCTCTCTACCTGTGTGACAAACAATCCCTGCCGATTCTTTACTTCATGAATGGCTCTCAACCTCGGCACCAGGTCTACCTGCTGCATAGCCACACCGATATACGCACGCTTCACCTTTCCAAAACGAATTAACTGATTTGCGATCGATTTAGCCGTGTTTATACTAATAGCGAAGCATAAACCCTGTGCACCATTTATAATCGCTGTATTGACCCCAATTACGGCCCCATCGCCATTTATCAGCGGACCTCCTGAATTACCAGGATTCAAGGCGGCATCTGTTTGAATCAATGCATCCATCATCATTCCATCAGCACCTCTTAATGATCGGCCTAAGGCACTGATCACCCCTGTTGTTACCGTATGCTGAAAGCCTAAAGGATTGCCGATGGCAATTGCGAGTTGTCCCACCTTTAATTCATCAGCGTCTCCAAAGGGCACTGTTGTCATCACCCCTGCTTCAATCTTCAATACAGCTAAGTCTGTTGCTGCATCCTGCCCCGCAAGATACGCGGGGTAAGTTCTCCCGTCCTGCAACATTACCCTCAGATAGTTGGCGCCTTTTACGACATGGCTGTTCGTAAACAGGTATCCATCTGAGGAGAAAATAAACCCGGAACCAGATCCTCCCACAACGTCACCGCGTGGGCTGCGTTCCAGGCGTTCTATTTTTACCACCGCCGGACTTGCTTTTTCAACGGCAGAAATAATTACCTGAGAATATGTGTCCATGTCAGGAGGACATCAAATATCTTACCCTGAAGAAATTGGGGACAAGGTGGCAGGGAGATGGGGGGTGGGGCTGACAATTAGGCTAGCGGGGGGTAAATAATGGCTTTAAAACAGGTAAGGGGGGGTTAGCTTACTTAAAATGTCCAGGAAGTGTCTTATATAACTTCGGTATAGATTCGGTATAGATTCGTCACTAATAGGTCACTAAAAGGTCACCTCAATATCCCAGGGATAATGAAATGCCCTTTTGGTGACCTTAAGATAGCGAAGTGATGACGAAGTTGTATCGAAGCTTTGCTGAAGAATTACTGAACGTTTGCTGAAGAATTACCGAAGCTTTGCCGAAGAATTACTGAACGTTTGCTGAAGGATTACCGAAGCTTTGCCGAAGAATTACTGAACGTTTGCTGAAGGATTACCGAAGCTTTGCCGAAGAATTACTGAAGCTTTACCCCAATTTTACCCAGGCTTTATTTCACTCAACCCCTCATTATCGCTTCGCCAAAAAGTTTTATCGCTTCGTCAACGACTTTTTTCGCACCGCCACCACCTATCCCCTAATATTGCCCAAAACAATTGTATGGCAATAGTCAAAGACAACATCCTCCTTCAGCTCGTCAACGGTAGCCTGGGGGACATTATCACCATCTATGTCCGAAACGGACAAATCATCATGGCAAAGAAAAGAGGGCCATCCACCCTCCCTCCTTCTTCCAAACAATTATTAGCGCGCCTGAGAATGAAAATTGCCGCAGCACTGGCATTAGAAATGATCAAAGACCCAGATGTAAAAGCAGCCTTCGCGGCAAAAGCCGGCCCGGGACAAAATGCGTTTAATATGGCGGTAAAGGAAGCATATAAAATGCCCATCGTGCAGGAAACGGAGCTGCCTCCTGCTAAAAAAAATATCCCGCCTCAAAAGAAAAGAGACGGGATAAAAAATCTATTGATTCCTGAACATCTGCTGCATCCGGAGAAATTGCTTTCTGGAAAATTATTTCCTGAAAAGATACTCCCTGAGAAAAAATGGCCTGAGAAAAAATTACCGTAGAACTAACTGCCGGAGAATTTACTACCGGAGAACTTGCTGCCGGAGAAATTACTACCGGAGAAATTACTGCCGGAGAAATTACTGCCGGAGAACTTGCTGCCAGAGAAATTACTGCCGGAGAACTAACTGCCGGAGAATTTACTACCGGAGAACTTGCTGCCGGAGAACTCATTTCCTTAGGGCTTACTTCTTCCTGAAAATCTTCTTCATGAACCTACCCAGTTTCGAGAGATTGGCTAGCTGTTCCTGAATAGGCCGTAGCGTCAGATCTTCTGGCTGAATACCTGCTTCGATATACTCAATTTCTGTCTGTTCAGGATAAATCAGGATCACATTGTTATGCGTAAAATGCTTGCTGATGCGGGAGGGCAACCCTTCCAGCGAAGGCCTGTAAGACAATGTACCTTTGCGGGCAGAAACGATAATGAGCAGATCATTCTTCGTGGTATCATACGCCAGCGCCGGCAGATCTACCAGGTCATGCCAGAGTTTGAAACCAATATCAACCGTCTGCTTCAGGTTTTGGATCAGGTCTTCCAGGAACCGCTGAGTGGCGCCTTCGCAATACACCATCAGCTTACCACCTAACTGCTTACTCAGCAAAAACAGTTTTTGCATGTAATGAGCAAATCCTATTTCCAATTCGGCATTGCGTGGCAATACCAGCATGATACGGCGTGTTGTATTCAGTGGAAAAGAAAAATCGCATACATACAGGTTCTCCCATACACTCTGCATTACATTGTCCAGGGTGGTACCGAAGATAGAGCCAAAGAGTCTGTCTGTAGTACTCGTTTTATCCGTCCAGCCGATGATCACATCTGTAATACCCAGTTCTTTAGAGGCGCGGGCAATACCATCAGAGACGTTCAGATCGATGCGCGTCACTACCTGTACTTTGCTTTCAGTAGCGGCAGCGTGTGCAATCACAGCTTCCATCATTCTGTTTGTCTGGGTCATACGGGCTTTTGCCTCTTCATCGTCCTGCACCACTGCCAGTGGGTATACCGGCGTCTTGGCATTGGGATCTTTGATCATCACGGCAAAGTCCAGCATGGCCTCCATCTTTTCTGGATTCGCAATAGGAATGAGCATGCGCTCTGTCACTTCTTCCGCTTCCGGTTGTTTATCCGATTCTATGATGGCCAGTTTACGCCCGGCACTTTCCGTCACGAAACTACCCACCAGGCAGGTGATCAGAATAAGGATAACTGTACCATTGAGTACATTTTCATTGATAATCCCCATATTGAAACCGATGAGGATAATGGCGATCGTGGCCGCAGCATGTGCACTACTCAAACCAAAAATCACATTCCGCTGTGGTACGCTATAATTAAATACAAGCTGTGTAAAAGTCGCCGCCAGGTACTTACTCACCAACGCCATCACTGTGAGCACACCTGCAATCAGCAAAGCTTCCGGCCCCCTGAGCAATACCCGCAGATCGACTAACATCCCCACACTGATCAGGAAAAAAGGTATGAACAATGCGTTTCCGGTAAACTCAATCCTATTCATCAATGGTGAAGTATGCGGGATGAGCTGGTTCAATGCCAGTCCTGCGAGGAATGCGCCAATAATGCCCTCTACCCCGGCCATCTCAGCCAGGAAGGCGGCCAGGAATACCATGCCCAGTACAAAGATGAAATGGGAAGTCTTGTCGTCTTTGATTTTCTTAAAGAACCACCTGCCTATCATGGGGAAGATCCACAGCACCAATACCGTAAATACGGTAAGGCTCACACTGAGTCTGATCCAGAACTGCTGATTCAGGTTACCTGCAGCAGCCCCGGTAATGATGGCCAGGATCACGAGTACGGCGGTATCCGTAATGATCGTACCTCCGACCGCGACCATCACGGCTTCATTTCTGGTAATCCCCAACCGGCTGGCCAGCGGGTAAGCTACCAGTGTATGTGTAGAGAACATACTGGAAACCAACAGTGTAGCCATAAAGTTGAAATGCAGCAGGTAGTGACAGACCACAAACCCTAAAATCAGCGGGATAAAAAACGTAAATGCCCCAAATACAAGGCTCCTATGCTGGTTTTTACGAAACTCCGTCATATCGAGTTCCAGGCCAGCGAGGAACATAATGTATAGTAGTCCGGCCTTGCCGAACAGGTCTATACTTCCCTTCTCAATGATTTTAAATCCGTGATCACCAATAAGCATGCCTGCAATGATCAATCCGATGATGCTTGGGATCCTGAACTTACGCAGGATAATTGGCGCCAGGAGGATAATGAACAGTACCAGGGCAAAAATCGGTACCGGATCTTTGAGTGGTAAACTGATATCAATCAATAATTTAGTGCCATTCAATCCTATCATAGTTCCAGTTTTCGATGTTCACAATAATAATGATAATCAGTGAGATTGTCACCCCGGATAAAATGGGTGGGAGTTTAATTTAAAATCACGATTGTAAGCTGTATTTTTGTGCAAATATACATTTCCGGATATGAGCCAGCGTCAGCAAACAGGCACACACACCAAAGAGTGGGAAGATGTGTTGGTAGCAGAGGATGAACAATTTCCATACAGCCTCATCGTGTGGAACGATGAAGTAAATACATTTGACTGGGTCATTCAGTCCCTGATGGAAGTATGCGGCCATTCGCAGGAACAGGCTGAGCAATGTGCCCTGATCATTCATCATAATGGCAAGTATGCTGTGAAGCAGGGTGAGTTTACCGACCTGCGTCCTATGTGCGAAGCGCTGTTGGATAGAGGAATCAGTGCAACTTTAGAAGAAGCTGTTGAAAGATAATGCCTGTCTTTTATCTCACAGATGAGCTAATTTTCCCTCCTGTTAATTTAGCAGATGAAGACGGTCTCCTTGCTTATGGAGGGGATCTATCTGCCGAACGATTATTATTGGCTTACCAGGAAGGGATTTTCCCCTGGTATAATGAACCACCTATCTTATGGTGGAGTCCGGATCCCCGTTTTGTATTATTTCCTGAAGAGTTAAAGCTCAGCGCCAGTATGAAACAGGTGCTGAAAAAGGGTGTGTTTGAGATCACCTTTGATGAAGATTTTGAAGGGGTGATAGCGGGGTGTAAACAATCGCTGCGTAAGGGGCAGGATGGTACGTGGATTACAACGGAGGTGGAGGAAGCGTATGTAACATTGCATAAGATGGGGTATGCGCATTCGGTGGAGTGCTGGCAGGATGGAGAGTTGGTGGGTGGGTTTTATGGGGTGATGATGGGGGCGTGTTTTTTTGGGGAGTCGATGTTTGCGAAGGTGAGTAATGCGTCGAAGGCGGCGTTTATAACGTTTGTGCAGAAGGCGAAGGGGATGGGGTTGAGGATCATAGATTGCCAGGTGTTTACGGAGCATTTGGCGTCGTTGGGTGCGAGGTTTATTGGGCGGGATGAGTTTTTGGAGATAATACAATCCTGATTAAATATAACACTAACGACTATTTGAACTAACGACTATTTGAAATTTAATCCCAATAAACACATTTATGAAAAAGGGAATTCACCAACAGACATAAAAAACATTTCAATAAATACATCCATGAAAAAAGAATTCACCAACAGACATGACACCCATTTTCAATAAAAACATTCATGAAAGAGGTTATTCACCAACGGGAATGATACCCATTACAATAAAAAAAGGGTCGGAAGTAAATTCCAACCCTATTATTCCAATCTATTTTAATTCCAAAAACTATTTCTTTTTCGTAAACCCTCCTTCAAACAAACACCTGATCCCTCTATACGCGCCACAACCTCCAATCTCCTTTATCGTTAGCTTGCCTGCAGAAAACTGAAACGCTATCCCACATTCCGTATCCCTATCCGTAAACTCTCCTTTATTCGCACCTGCAAAATGCCCCGTACCTGATATCTCTCCTTTACACCCACTCTCCTTCGCAAATGAAATAAAGAACAAAAATGACTTCGCATCTTTTCCATCACGAATTGATACTATACTATTCTCACCTGCAGCATAATCACCACTAAATTTATTCTTCTTTGGCAGCGTATCAATCGGATTAAATAACTGACCTGGCGCCGCTTCACCAGTAGAGTTAGTCATGATCAGCGTAGTGCTGCCATTCGCTTCTACTGAATAGAAGTTTTCAATTGTACCCGTATGACCAGGCGTTACTTCTGTCTCTGTCGTAATCTTCACCATCTCCTTACTATCGATAGAGAAGTATTCCTTTTTATTACTCTTTCCATTTAACAAAGCTACCTGCACACGACTCAGGTAATGGTCCTTCTTATCAAACACACACAGGTATGCAGCTGTCGTATTCTTGTCCTCAGCTTTGATCACAAGATAGTTGATCTGTTTGCCCGTCAGGGATACTAATGGATAATAACTCACCTTGCCGGTTGGGAAGTCAGCCTTCGCCAGCGTATCGACCAAAAACCGGCGGATAAGGGCGGTGTCGATAGCAGTGGAATCACCAGTATTGCTGGTAAGCAGCTCCGGAGTCAGCTTGTAAGGCAGTTTGCTGTCAGCAAATGACTGACGGAATTCTTTAAAAGTAATCGCATCAGCGCCTGATTTTTTACCGCCCGACTTGCAGGAGGCGAAAAGTCCAAATGCTAATGCTGCTATCAACAGCTTATTCATGCGTATTTGCTTGTTTATTATGGCCGAAAAGTTAAAGAAAAAATTGATATGAACAAAAGTGAAGCGCAAAATTGGTATTTTTTATCGACTATTTAAGTAAATTTCAGACATCCTTATGTAATATCCGGTACCAGCGGGCGGTTTGAGGGAACTACTTGCATTTCTCCAATAAATTATTTAGATTTACCTAAATTTTATTTTTATCAATATGAATTTGTCGATCTCAGAAGAGAACTACATCAAATCAATCTATAAATTAGAAGAAGGACAGGAACCTGTCAGCACCAATGCACTGGCCTATGAGCTGGATACCAAACCCGCATCGGTGACCGACATGGCAAAGAAGCTAAAAGAAAAGAAGCTCATTGCATATGAGAAATACCAGGGCATCAACCTCACCAGCGAAGGGAAAAAGGCCGCCCTGCAAATCATTCGCCGACACCGCCTCTGGGAATGTTTCCTGGTGGAAAAACTCAGTTTCAGCTGGGAAGAAGTACACGAACTGGCCGAAGAACTGGAACATGTACGCAGCGAAAAACTCACCAACCGCCTCAGCGAATTCCTCGGCAACCCGCAGATTGATCCTCACGGTGACCCCATCCCTGATGCACAGGGCAAAATGGGTAAACCCAGGTTACATACCAGCCTCCATAAATCAAAAGCCAACCGGCTCGAAGTCATGGCAGTATCCGATAAATCGGCCGCCCTGCTGGAATTTCTGAATACTAAAGGCGTGCGGTTAGGGACACAACTGGACGTCATTGAACGATACGAATTTGACAACTCTATTGAGATAAAAATAAAGAACCAACCTGCCTTTACCATCAGTGAACAGGTAGCGAAAAATATCATGGTAAAGCAGATTTAAGCTAATTTTATGAACCATCAGCACACATCCCTCGGCGAAGTACATCAAAGTGTAGACACTACTGCAGACCACCCAAACCGCTGGAAAAAAATGTTTGCCTTCTTTGGACCTGCTTACCTCGTGAGCGTAGGTTATATGGACCCGGGCAACTGGGCCACGGACCTCGCCGGCGGCAGCCAATACGGGTACACCCTGCTATGGGTACTGCTCATGAGTAACCTCATGGCACTACTACTACAATCACTCAGCGCAAGACTAGGCATTGTTCGCGGACGTGACCTCGCTCAGGCAAACAGAGAAACATATCCTCCAGGTGTTAATTTCGTTTTGTATATACTGGCGGAAATCGCCATTGCCGCCACTGACCTGGCAGAAGTACTGGGGATGGCCATCGGTATCCAGTTACTAACTGGATTACCTTTGCAATGGGGTGTGAGCATTACCGTTTTCGATACCTTTCTATTACTGGTGTTGCAAAAATATGGTATCCGGAAAATGGAGGCTTTCATCATCATGTTAGTGGCCATTGTAGGCATATCATTCCTGGTTGAACTGATTATGGCTAAGCCTGTGATGAGTGAAGTGATCACCGGTTTTGTACCCCGCATTCCCGATAATACTGCGCTCTATATTGCCATCGGTATCATTGGTGCCACTGTGATGCCACATAATCTATACCTGCACTCTGCATTGGTGCAGACGCGGAAAATAAGGCAGGATGAGGCGGGCATCAGACAAGCATTGAAATTGAATTTTATTGATAGTGCTATTGCATTGAACTTAGCGTTCTTTGTAAATGCAGCGATATTGATCCTGGCTGCTGCGGTGTTCTTTAAATCAGGGAAAACCAGTGTGGCAGAGATACAGGATGCACATCAGTTACTCGAAGGATTGTTAAGTAATAAATGGGCACCCATCCTGTTTGCTGTCGCATTGATTGCGGCAGGACAAAGTTCTACAGTGACAGGCACCTTAGCCGGACAAATTGTGATGGAAGGATACCTGAAACTACGTATCAATCCGTGGTTGAGACGATTACTGACAAGGTTGCTGGCCATTGTACCCGCACTATTGGTCATACAAATTGCAGGTGCTGATAAGGTGGGAGACCTGTTAGTATTCAGTCAGGTGTTACTGAGTTTACAGTTAGGTTTTGCTGTGATTCCCCTGATACATTTTGTGAGTGATAAAAAGACGATGGGGAAATTTGCAGTGAACATACCTGTGAAGATACTAAGCTGGTTAATTACGGCAGTGCTGGTGTATCTGAATACACGCATGGTGTTTACAGAAGCCATGCATTATATAGAAGGAGGCGGTTCTATCTGGATAGATATTCTTATTTCAATACTCGCTATTGGATTTGTGGTGTTGTTGTTTATTACTGTGTTTTATCCACTGGCTACAAAGTATGCTGCAAAGAGCACGACGAATATACATCCTGCTACAGCAGTGTCTTTGGAGAATATTACCATACCTCAGTATAACAGGATTGCATTGGCACTTGATTTTAGTAAGGATGATGAGGCAATCATTGCAAATGCGATTGCACATGGTAATGACAATACAAGATACCTGCTGATCCATATCGTGGAGAGTGCATCGGCGAAGTATTTAGGAAGAGAATCGGATGATCTTGAAACGAGGAAAGACAAGGAGCAGATGGATACATATGTGAGGTTGCTGAAGAGTAAGAATCTGCAGGCGGAAGGGTTCCTGGGATATAGACACAGAGCGGAAGAGATCGTACGGATCGTGAAGTCAGAAAAGGCGGATTTTTTAGTGTTGGGTGGACATGGTCATACAGGGATTAAGGATTGGATTTACGGTGAGACGACTAACCAGGTGAGACATAAGGTGAAGATACCTGTGTTGGTAGTGCAGTAAATATAAAACGGATTGCGAACTACGTACTACGATGAAAAAAGGCAATCGTAATACATAATTCGCAATCCGATTAATATTTTTGGCGGACTTGCTTCGCAACCCCGTTATAGAGGCCGGCTTTAAATGCGGGTGAATTTAAAAACTAACAAATTTTAATACTACCCGATTTTAATGCCGCTATTTTGGCTACAACCCCAGTGCTAATTTCAGTTTTGGATACCCCGTCTTACTCACCGGCACCTTCGCCCCACTCTTCAACATCGCCAAATGATTTTCCTTTTCATATGGCTCTATCCTCGTCACCTGGTTTACATTCAGAATATAAGAACGATGCACCCTCGCAAACTGCTGCATATCTAAAGTCTTCTCAAAGAATGCCATTGTTTTATTTTTCAAAAACGCACCTTCCTGTGTCACTACCTTCACATAATCATCCGCTGCTTCGAGATAATGAATATCCTGTACGGGTATTATCTTAATCTTCCCATTGATCTTCACCACTACCCTGTTACTCTGCAATGGACTCGCTGCCGCCGTTTCCAGCAATGCATCTGCCTGCAATGGCACAGGTACTATTTCCTGCCGCTTATCCAGCCATTTCTGCAATGCTTTGTCAAATCGTTCTTTAGAGAATGGCTTTAATAAATAATCAGTTGCATTCACTTCAAAAGCCCTGATCGCATGTTCTTCAAAAGCAGTCGTAAAGATTACTGCAGGCAGCTCTTCTACCAGTTCCAACATCTCAAATCCATTGATCTTAGGCATCTGAACATCCAGGAAAATGATATCCGGCTGGTGTTGCTGTATCGCCTTTAATCCTTCAAACCCATCATTGCATTCCTGCAGAACCCGGATCTGTGTGAAAGTTCCGAGGTATTCTTTTACGATTTCCCTGGCCAGTGGTTCATCATCAATTATTACTGCTTTTATCATAGCGTTGTGGCACTTTAATCAGAGTTGTGTAAATGTTGTCTTTTGCTTCCGTTTCCAGCAGATCCTGTCTTGCAAAGAGCAGGTACAACCTTCTACGAATTGAGTTTAATCCAAAGCCTGTACCAGTCGGCTTTTGTGACAGGTCTGCATCGTATGGATTCTGTACCTGTATGTATAGCAGATCCTCTATTGACCATGCCTGTATGGTGATCGTGATTGCTTCTGTGGTATCATACAATCCATACTTGATGGCGTTTTCTACTACGGGTTGCAATAACATAGGTGGTATCATCATCTTTTCTACTTCTCCGTCTGCTTTGACTTCGGTTGTTAAACGATGACCAAAGCGGACTTTTTCTATATCCAGGTACCATTGAAGGTATTGCAGTTCTTCGGGGAGCAGGATCCATTGCTGGTCTTCACGCTTCAAGGTACCTCTCAGAAAATCACTGAGCTTGAGTACCATCTCTCTTGCCTGCTGTGGGCGCAATGCAATCAATGCATTGATAGAGTTCAGACTGTTGAATAAAAAATGCGGTTGCAGCTGTTGTCTGAGTTTGTACAATTCTGCTTCGCGGGCTAATCTTTCTGTCGCCTGTTTTCTGCTCAACTCCTGCCGCTGTTCTTCCAGGTCATACCAGTAAAGGCTTTTGAACGCTATGCCTGTAATCAGTAACCATCCGAAGAGGAACCTGACCGGCATTGCCAGGTGAATCCATTCCAGGTAAGGCTGATTATTCTGAAACGTATATTGCAGTGCCCAAGTGCTCAGTGAAATCCAGATCAGGGCCTGGGAAGTGGAAAAACAGAGCACGAAAAAAGTCTTTCCTTTCTGCGGCCGGTAATAGGCCAGGCTGTAACTGATAGTCAATGCTGCCAGCGCCAGAAAACCAATGTGGATACCACTATCTACCCAGGCAATGGAATCAGGAAAATGAAACCAGAACTGTAGCAGTACTGCCTGTACGATCAGCGATACATAACCCGTGGCAGCGAATGACCAGCGAAACGATTTATCTGATATGAGTTGACTTGCCAAATTATTGTGTTTGTTAGTAGGTACATCCTTTTTGTGAAATGTTACATTCAGTTAGCATGTACATCTGTTCCATTCAACTGCGCTGCTCTTACCTGCAACCATGAGATATAAGCGTTTGGGTCTCCGGGTTCTTCTATACGTGAGTACAGTTCCATTCCATCATCCAGGGTTTCCAGGCTATTCACTTCGGGTACGTTGATAAAGCGCCATTCTACCAGTTCCTGTTTTTGGTTTCTAAAAGAATATTGCTCCTGTTTACCCAGATCACAAGCTCTTTTCCAGGCTTCCTGTTTGCTGCCGGCACTGATCAGACGTAGCTGTTCATCGAACTGCGGTGTGTGTGCACCGGCACCACTGATGATCTGATAAACGATCTTGGCTACAAACCATGTCATAATTGTAATATTTAAAATCAGCTATAACTTTTAATTTCAATGCCGCCGAATACGCAGCTACCTTTGATGATAAGCACCTTGTTTGGGTTGGCGCCGATCAGTTCTATCGGGCGTTTATCTTCTACGCCACCAAATACACTGCTGGTCATGATCTTCACTTCCCAGTTTGCAGGCACCACCAGTTCTACACCACCAAACACACAGTCACAATTCAATACGATCGTACCATCAAAATCGGCTTGTAAAAGGTTGACATCACAACCACCAAAGACTGCCGATATACGGCCACCTTTGAATTTCTTGGATACGATGAGCCGGTTTTCGCCACTGAATACTACTTCTGCATTGATATAATCTTCATCTGCAGGGTAAAGATCCGGGACTACTTTGGGCTCGTCTTCTACATCCAGGTATTTTTTGTGTGAGCTGGGCCGGAAAACGATAAAGAGTAAACCAATGATGATTAAAAACCCTGGCCAGATGAAACGATCTACATCATATGGCAGGTAGAAATATTCTCTTACCATAAAAACACAACCGAGTAAGATCATAATCACCCCTCCAACGTTCCTGAACTCACTTTTAATCCAGATCATAATACCTATACCTATAATCAGCATCTGCCAGGATACAATCCATTCGGGAATATCGAGATCAAGGTTATGGAATAGGAGAAAAACACCTACCAGTAGGATGATAACACCTCTGAAAGCTCCGTTCTTTTCGTGTTTTCTTCGTCCGTATATGTCTTTATTTCGCATTGTTTGTTCTCATTTAACGATACAAACTTAAGAAGGAGGCGTGGGTTATGGAAGGGGGTTTAGGTTAAAATTGGGGGGAGGGCGGTAAGCGGCATGAAAAGGTCGGTGAAATTTCTGGATTTTAATTATTAGCGAAAGAAAGCGCTTTCACCTTCGGCGAAAGCGCTTTTTTTCGGGTGGTGGGCCTGCGGCCGGCTTTTAAGAGGTGTCTTTAGTAAGACGGCAGGTAGGTGGCCGATTTTTAAAGACGTTCTTTTAGTAAGACGGCGGGACCTGCTTAATTTAATACGCTGGTGGCGGTGCTACTATGGCTTTAAAAATAATAGACAGCTTTGCCGCCCACATACCCATTTCCTGCCCGGAATAATGTAACCCATCGCTGGTTATTAAGCCCTTAGGGTCCTGCATTACATCGCGGGTATCGGGGGTAATATCCAGGTACTTCACTTTATGCTTCTTTGCAATCGCCTTATTCGCTTCGTTATACTGATCTATCTGCCCTGCTATGTCATCACGATCACGGCCTTCGGCATAGGGGGTCACCCCCCAGTCAGGAATGGAAATCACCACTACATGGTTGGCTTTTCCACCAGCATAACCAATAGCTCTTTCCAACAATTGAGTAAACCAGGGTTTATAACTTTCTACCGGAAAGCCCCTATACTGATCGTTCACCCCAATCAGGAGGGTAACGATATCATACGTTTCGTTGATAGGGTTTGCATTCAGGGCATCGTTCAGTTCGATGGTGGTCCAGCCGGTTTTGGCCACTATTTTTGGGTCCGCTACTTCTATCCCACTGTTTTTCAGAATTTTAACAGTCTGAACAGGAAAACGGTCGTTTTCTCCTACTCCTTCGCCAATGGTATAACTATCGCCCAGGGCTAAGTAAGTAAATACGGTCGTATCATTTGGAGTCGTCATGGAATTTGCTTTAATCTGTAAGGTGAGTAACAAAAAGCAAATTAAAAATAATTTGTACATAGGAATAGTTTTTAAACTGTTAGGGCAGGTTACGATGAAGAATCCCTGCTTTAACATTACGTTTCGGTCATTAATTAGTACCTTTGCGCTCGAATAATTTATCAAAATTACGAACACGTAAAGAAACTAGTTTTATGCCGGCAGAAAAAATATCAATGACCAATGGCCAGTTATCGGTACCTAACCATCCCATTATTCCTTTTATTGAAGGTGATGGTATCGGACCGGATATCTGGGCTGCCAGCGTGCGTGTATTTGACGCCGCTGTCGAAAAGGCCTATGGTGGAAAAAGAAAGATAGAATGGAAAGAGGTACTGGCAGGAGAAAAAGCCTTCCAGCAGACAGGTGAATGGCTGCCAAAAGCAACGCTGGACGCCTTCAAAGAATATCTGGTTTCTATCAAAGGTCCGCTGTCTACACCTGTTGGTGGTGGTATCCGTTCCCTGAACGTAGCCATGCGCCAGGAACTGGACCTGTATGCCTGCGTACGCCCTGTACGTTGGTTCGACAAGGTGCCTTCTCCTGTTAAGCACCCGGAGAAAGTAGACATGGTCATTTTCCGGGAAAACACGGAAGATATCTATGCCGGTATCGAATATATGTATGGTACGCCGGAAGCTGAAAAACTGCTCAGGTTCCTGCAGGAAGAACTGGGCGTTAAGAAAATCCGTTTCCCTGAAACTTCTTCCCTGGGTATCAAGCCAGTTTCTAAAGAAGGTACTGAGCGCCTGGTACGTGCAGCCCTTAAGTATGCACTGGAAAAGAAACTGCCTTCACTGACACTGGTTCACAAAGGTAATATCATGAAATTCACCGAAGGTGGTTTCAAAACATGGGGTTATGAACTGGCTGTGCGCGAGTTCGGCGATCAGGTGTATACCTGGGAACAGTGGGAAGCTACCAAGAAAGAGAAAGGTGAAGAGGAAGCAAATAAAGAACTGGCCGTAGCTACTGCTCTTAAAAAACTGATCGTGAAGGATGTGATCGCAGACAACTTCCTGCAGCAGATACTGCTGGCTCCACAGGATTACTCAGTTGTAGCCACCCTGAACCTGAACGGTGACTATATTTCTGACGCCCTGGCAGCAGCTGTAGGTGGCATCGGTATCGCACCAGGTGCGAATATCAACTACCTGACAGGTCATGCGGTGTTCGAAGCTACACACGGTACTGCTCCGCGCTTTGCCAATACCAATTCCATGAACCCAAGCTCCGTGATCCTGAGTGGTGTAATGATGCTGGAATATATGGGTTGGACAGAGGCTGCAGACATGATCGTTCATGGTCTGAGCACAGCGATTGCACGTAAGCGTGTAACGATCGACTTCTACAAGTTGATGGACGATGCAACCCTGGTAAAAACCAGTGAGTTTGCTGATGAAGTAATTAAGCACCTGTAACAAAGGTCTGTTTATAAGTTTTTAAGGGGCTGGTTAAAAAGCGCATTGCTTTTTAACCAGCCCTTGGTGACTAGATCAACCAGTAGCCCTGATTTAAAACCGAAAAACTTGTAAATTTTGCCCCATTATTGTATATTTCGCGATTACTCGTAACTAATTAAAAATCAAACCCGAAAATGGCAGAAAAAATTAAAGTCGCAAATCCTGTCGTAGAACTGGACGGAGATGAGATGACCAGGATCATCTGGAAATTTATTAAAGACAAACTGATACTTCCTTATCTTGACGTTGATATCCAATACTTCGACCTTGGCATGGAGCACCGTGATGCTACTAACGACCAGGTTACTATAGATGCCGCGAACGCGATCAGAGCTGTTGGTGTAGGTATTAAATGTGCTACCATCACTCCTGACGAGGCTCGTGTAAAAGAGTTCAATCTGAAACAGATGTGGAAGTCACCAAACGGTACTATCCGTAACATCCTGGATGGTACAGTTTTCCGTGAGCCAATCGTTACTTCAAACGTACCTCGCCTGGTTCCAAACTGGACTGCTCCTATCTGCATAGGCCGTCACGCTTTCGGTGACCAGTACCGCGCTACTGACTTCGTAGTAAAAGGTAAAGGTAAACTGACTATCAAGTTTGAAGGTGAAAATGGTGAAGTGATCGAGCATGAAGTATACAACTTCAAAGGCGATGGCGTAGCACTGGCTATGTACAACACCGACGAATCTATCAAGGGTTTTGCACGTGCTTGTTTCAACCAGGCGCTGATCAAAAAATGGCCTTTGTACCTGAGTACCAAGAACACTATCCTGAAGAAATATGATGGTCGTTTCAAAGATATCTTTGAAGACATCTACCAGGAAGAATTCAAAGCGAAATTCGATGCTGCCGGTCTGACTTATGAGCACCGTCTGATCGATGACATGGTGGCGAGCGCACTGAAATGGAATGGTAACTTTGTATGGGCTTGTAAGAACTATGATGGTGATGTACAGTCTGATACTGTTGCACAAGGTTTTGGTTCACTGGGTCTGATGACTTCTACCCTGGTTACACCAGATGGTAAAGTAATGGAAGCAGAAGCAGCACATGGTACTGTAACCCGTCACTATCGTGATCACCAGGCTGGTAAGCCAACATCTACTAACCCGATTGCATCTATCTTTGCGTGGACAAGAGGTCTGGAATTCAGAGGTCGTCTTGATTCTAATCAGGCGCTGATTGATTTCTGTCATGCACTGGAGCAGGTTTGCGTAGAGGTTGTGGAGAGTGGAAAGATGACGAAAGATTTGGCTGTTTGTATTCACGGTAATAAAGTTGAACACGGAAAGCATTATCTTTACACTGAGGAATTCCTGACGGCATTGGATGATGCACTGAAGGTGAAACTCGGTAAATAATTAGCCACACGTTTGCAATACTGATATGAGACGACGTCCTTCCTTTTGGGAGGACGTTGTTACTTTAGGGAAGTTTGCTATGAATTGGGCAAAAAAATGAGGCTTTTCCCTTCGGAAAAAGCCTCATTTTTTTGAGCGCCAATCTGCCCCAGCAAACGCTGGGGCAGATTGGAAATGCGAAAGCCAGTTATAATGCCATAAGTTTTTTCATGATCTTGTCTTCGCCATAGATATCTTCGTAGAACATCATCTGGCCATCCCTGCCTTCGGCTGTGTAGTAACGTAAATAGATAGGAATGCCTTTTGACAAATCAATCTGCTTCTTCTGCCCTTTATCTAACCAGGCACGTACACTGTCACGCTTGAAACGTTTATCATCCTTAATTAAATACATTGCCAGACTATCCCATTGCTGTATACGTACACAACCATGACTCATAGCCCGATAGGCATTTCTGAATAAACCACGGTTGTTAGTATCGTGCAGATATACAGCGTATTTATTGAAGAAATTAAACTTCATAATCCCTAATGAGTTTTCCAGACCATCCATTTGCCTGAGTACATAAGGAAAATAATTTTTACTGAACTTTTTCCAAGGTACACTATCCGGGTTCACGGCATTACCATCTTTATCTATTACTTCCAGGTTTTTCTTTGCTAAGTAATGCGGATCTTTCTGGATAGCAGGCAGCATTTCTTTGATAGAAATACTGAACGGTACACGCCAGTAAGGATACATTACAAAGTTCGACAACCTTGAATTCAGGAGTGGTGTACGGGTACGGGGCGCACCTACAATCACACGGGAGTCGAGGATCACCTGACCACTATCCCACACCATCATATGATAACCCGGTATGTTTACAAAGATGTAACGGTGCGGTAATGAATCCGGCCATTTGCGCCAGCGATCCAGGTTTACAGCGGCCTGTATCATCCAGTCATGAAATGATTTATTCATTACCTGGATGGTTTTCTTACCTGCCTGTCCATCTTCAAATAAATTAAACTCATGCTGGAAAGCTTTCACACCTTCTCTCAGTAAAGCAGTATCTGCACCATGTCCATTGGCAGTATCCACATGTCCTGTCTGTACCAACCGGTTCAACACCAGTTGTTTGAATGCAGGTGTATCTACATAGGCTGTAGGCAGTGAATCCCAATGTAAGGACTGATACTTTGCTTTGAAATTCAGCAAGGCGGCTTTCAACGAATGATAACCTTCGTAAGCTGGTTCCAGCTGATGAAAGGTGCCGGAGATGTTGTTGTCTTTTAACGCGGTGGTGAGTAGCTGAACCAGTGTGGTATCTGTCATTACAGAATCAGGACGAAGCGTGATGCTGTCACGGGGAGCAATACCATAACGGAGATGGGTAGCCATTTTCATAAATGCATCGGTCATCATAACGTCTACCTCCGCAAGCAGCGCGGCATCCCTGCCGGAACCGGTGGCAGCATGGAGTTGCTGCATAGCAGAATCCAGTGCACTACGGTGGTAAATACCTGCTGGTAAACCGACTTCGTCAGCGTGGTCAATGAAATACAACATGGAATCTGCAGCCGGCAGCAATTGCCCGTCTACAGACCATTTGGCCTGGTTGGCTGCGAGCTGATAAAAGTACTGTAACGCAGATACGCTGTGCACCGGTACTTTATCCTCAAGGGCTTTGTTATCAGCCGTGTAGCTGAGTCGCTCACCTATTTGTTCCGGAATCACTTCACCCAGTTGCTTTACGTCCCTCACTATTTCTCTTTTCCGGAGTTCCCGTTTCTGATGACAGGAGAACAATGCAAACGATGCTACAAGACATAGCACGATGTCCCTTACAAACTTATACTTCATTGGCGTTTGAAACAATTAATTAAAGGTACGTATTTGAAAATATTTTCATAGAAGATATTGCCGGGGTCGTAATTATTCTACAAAATTAGTGCTAACATATTCCAGGGTTAATTTTAAAAATGCAGAATTATTTGCAACAGTTTTTCTTCACAAACAAAGACTGTATGAATTTTAATATTGACACGACTACTTTCATCTTTTCTTCTTTATTGCATTCAAAAAATGAATTCGAACTTCGTTGCAAAGGTATTACTTTAAAATAAAAACCTTGTTTGATTTTTAGTCCAAGTCAAACAAGGATCCGAAAGCAAATAATGTAACGATAAACCTTGTACAAACGACAAGGTTACCACATTACTGCTTTTCAAAAAGTCAATAACAAGTTAACGCGGAAATCGAGGATCTATTTATTTCATAGGAGATGGTATGGGGCAAAAAGGGTCAGGATTCATCTTCTAATGGTGGCAATGACTATTTCTCTTCGTGGTTCTCTTCGATCTGATCGGCGATAGCTAATAACAGAGACATACTGGCTACTTTAGTAGCTTCTGCACGTACATGGCCATCGAGATCGTGTTCAAAAAATACATCACTACCATTGAGATTCACCTTAAAGCGCGGGGAATGACCATTAATGGGCTGAACGGAATATCTGTTCCTATTGTAAACTACGGTAAATGCCTTCATAATCTCTTCATTTTGCTATTAAGGTAAACAAAGTTTACGCCAGATGATCACAGTCAGGCAAAAAAATAAGGGCCTAAACACGCTAAAACGGTTTAGGCCCTTATTTTAGTAATATATTAATTATCAACCTATTACATTATTACTAATTTTAGTTAACGAACCACCAACGTAATCCCAGTCTGAATTGGAAGTTATTGTAAGGATAGTGCGGTCCGGCGAAATTATTCGTTGCAAAAAACGTATTCAGGTTCTCTGTTCTGATAAATGCATTGAATGATTTGATACGGAAATGCAGGAAAGCGGCCAGGTCCGGTGCATGATATTGAACTTTTTGGGTAGTCTGATACACAAATTGACCGACTACCGGAGAATAATCGTCTGCATAGTAAGATGTCATGTATTTCGCTTCCACCCCTACCATCAGGTTCAGGTTGTTAAACAGCCTGTTTTCGTAAGCAATACGGTGACGGGTCCAAAATGCCGGAATATTCACCGGGGCCGTACCATGTATCTGCTGGAAGGTGAAATCAGCGTACCAGTTCCAGTGTTTCCAGGTGAACTTTTTGCTGAACATGATTTCCAGCATATTGAATATTGCCTCTGCCTGTGCACTTGTATAGTAATTACTCATATAGGTATAGTTGCCTATGATGTAGTAATTCACGGTCAGGTTGTACTTCAGCTTCTGATTGTCTGCAGTGAACTGTACTTTGGATATATTCTCCTTTGCCAGCGAATTGTTATACCAGCTATCGTAGTTACTTGCAAAGTACTTGTACACATACGACGGTTCCCGGTTCACATTCGAAAACGCCACTCTTACATTTCCTAATGTAGGATTCAGGTACCTGCTCAGCATACCACTCACGCTATAATCCCCGCTGTTCTGACCCGCCATATACAATTCTCCTATGGCCTGGAAGTCCCATTTCTGGTTCCGGGTCTTATTGCGGTATTCCCCGTGCAGGGCCAGGTTGCTAAACTTGATGTCCGCATCCAGGAAGGTACCAGTGGTATTTTCGATCCTCGCTCCTGCTGTGATAAAGTGTGCCTGGTTACCCCTGATAGGGAACTGCACCAGCGAGATATCGTTGGAGATCGTTTTAAAATTGTGCTGTGCCTTGATGGTATCGCCGGAATATGCCCAGTTATAATGCGTGGTATAATAGAAGGTATCCGGTGTTGGATCCAGGTACCCTACCTGGTCTGTATTCAGTTTGAATGTGTATTGCACCCTGAATACCGGATCGAATTTATATACATCTGTCGTATCGTTTACATGGATCGTATCTCCTTTTCCCCAGTCGTAGGACTGCATAAAGAGGAAGCCTGCCTGGTCGACCGAACTCTTTACCGGGATGGTGGAGTTAAAAAGACTGCTGGTAGTGCTGGCATCGTTACCCAGGTTTACATCGATGGTTTTACGCTGGCTGTAACGGGGATTATCCAGGTCGTCATCGTTCCTGATACCACCGTTTTCACCATTCGCATACTTGTTATAGAAGTAACTGAGGGTGGCATTGTACCGCTTATCCTTAGAGTTGTATCGTCCTGTCAGGCGGTAAATGTTATGATTCGTGGTCTGCGCGCGGAAGAAGCCAGGGGCATAGATCTTCTGGTATTCAAATCCGAAATTGAACTTGTCAGTACGGTTCTGGGTATGCAGTACGCCCAGCTGTTGTTCCTGCTGACTACCAATCATATAATTCAGTTCCGTATATGGGCGGTTCGAATAGTAGATCCTGGCGTTATCGTGATTGAACCCGTAGGCATCAAAGCTATGAAACCCTGCGTCGAAACCTGCCGTCATACGGGGGGTGAAGGCCACCGGGCGTGCCGGAGAGCCATTGTTACCCAGGTAGATGTAGTTCGCGGGCACTCTGAGGAAAGGGCCATTGAAATCGGAGATCGAGGAGTCTATTCTATAATCAGTAGGTTCTCCCAATCTCCGGTAAGTGATGGTCAGTGTGTCCGGTACCTGATGAGTAGAGCCGGAATCCTTTGTCGTCTTGGAGGAACTACCACCGCTGCCCAGGTTACTGAAACGGCTGGAGGACTGCGCCTTTACCTGCGACATTATGACCAACAATAAAAACGTAATAATTAATGACCGCATTCTATGATTTGTTTCCTGCTTCTTTTTGTGCTAGCTGAAAAGTGTGCAATTTATGTAAAACCTTATAACACGCTGATCAGTTCTCTGAAAATAAGTGTTAATTTCGGTTCTGCTGCATTTGCAGCTTCCAGCACTTCTTCGTGAGTGATCACATTTTCCTCTTCGCGGATACCTATATCAGTGATCACGCTCATAGCAAATACCTTCATCCCACTGTGCATGGCCACGATCACTTCGGGTACTGTGCTCATGCCTACAGCATCGCCACCGATGGTGTGCATATATTTGTATTCAGCCCTGGTTTCAAAGGTAGGGCCTTGTACACCTACGTATACACCTGTGTGTACAGGAATGTTATTGTTTGCAGCAATTTCCTTTGCCCTGGCGATCAATGTTTTGGAATATGGCTCGCTCATATCGGGGAAACGGGGACCTAATTCAGCAATATTTGGGCCACGCAGGGGATGTTCAGGTTGCAGGTTGATATGATCACGGATGATCATGAGGTCACCTACGTTGAAGGCGCGGTTCATACCACCAGCGGCATTGGATACCAGCAGGGTATGCACACCCAATGCCTTGAAAACCCGTACCGGAAAGGTCACCTGCTGCATAGAGAAACCTTCATAATAATGAAAACGACCTGCCATAGCTACCACGGGACGACCATTCATTTTGCCTAAAACCAGGCGGCCACGATGCCCTTCGACAGTAGAGGTAGGGAAATGCGGAATGGATTCGTAAGGAATTTCGATGGCTTCCGAGATTTCGCCTGCCAGGTTACCCAATCCACTTCCCAGAATAATACCTACTTCAGGTGTCAGGGACCATATTCTCTTAATATAGTCCGAAGCAGCAGCTATTTGTTGTAACAGATCACTCATTTTTTAAAAATAATTATAGTTTTATGGTGCTGATCCCTATCATGTTTTTTAAAAGGTTACGATCATTTTGAAACTGGGCCACATAGTAATTAACTGTATGATATCCAATGATTCGCACTCAATCGGCTGACGGCTGTCAGAAACGGCTGTCAGGCCCACTGCGGTGTTTTATGCTGATGGTTACCTTTTCGACAGGGTTGCGCAAAGTTATTTTTAAATTCACAAAACGCTAGGGTTTTATATTTAAATCATAATGCCCTATTTTAGCGGCAAATTTTTATCAGATGAACTTACATGAATACCAGGCTAAAGAACTGTTGAAGAAATACAATGTTCCGGTACAGGAAGGGATTCCGGTTGATACTCCGGAAGCGGCGGCTGAAGCGTACAAACAATTGAAGGTACAGTATGGTAATGAGTTTGCAGTGGTGAAGGCACAGATACATGCCGGTGGACGCGGTAAAGGAACCATTCGTGGTAAAGACCAGCGTGGTGTTGCTGTTGGTAAAAATGCGGAAGACGTAAAAACAATTGCCGGAAATATCCTTGGCGGCACCCTGGTAACCATCCAGACCGGTGAGGCCGGCAAACTGGTAAATAAAGTATTGGTGGCACAGGACGTTTATTATCCTGGTCCTAACCCAATTAAAGAATTATACCTCTCTATCCTGCTGGATCGTGCAAAAGGTAAGAACGTGATCATGTACTCCACTGAAGGTGGTATGGACATTGAAGAGGTTGCTCACAAGACGCCTGAAAAGATCTTTAAAGAACTGGTTGAGCCTAACACAACGCTGCAGCCTTTCCAGGCAAGAAAGATCGCTTTCAACTTCGGTCTGAGCGGTGAAGCTTTCAAAAATATGGTGAAGTTTGTAACCAACCTGTACAATGCGTATGTAGGTCTGGATGCAGCTATGCTGGAAATCAACCCACTGTTCAAAACCAGCGATGAAAAGATCATTGCAGTTGACTGTAAATTAGGCCTGGATGACAACGCACTGATGCGTCATGCTGACCTGGAAGCACTCCGTGATATTTCTGAAGAAGATCCTACAGAAGTAGAAGCAGGTAAGTACAACCTGAACTTCGTGAAACTGGATGGTAACGTAGGTTGTATGGTGAATGGTGCTGGTCTGGCTATGGCGACTATGGATATGATCAAGCTGAGTGGTGGTGAGCCTGCAAACTTCCTGGACGTAGGGGGTACTGCAAATGCAACTACTGTAGAAGCTGGTTTCCGTATCATCCTGAAAGATCCAAAGGTAAAAGCGATCCTGATCAATATCTTCGGTGGTATCGTTCGTTGTGATCGTGTTGCACAGGGTGTAATCGATGCATACAAATCAATTGGTAACATCACAGTTCCTATCATTGTACGTTTACAGGGTACAAACGCTGAAGAAGCGAAGAAACTGATTGAAGAGAGTGGTTTGACAGTACAGTCTGCTATTTTGCTGAGCGAAGCAGCTGCGCTGGTGAATAAGGCGGTGAGTTAATAAAAATGACTAAATAGCAATAGTGAAGAAAGCCCCTGGTGAAAACCTGGGGCTTTCTTCACTATACCAAATATAAAGCTCGTCCCTTCAGGACGAGCTTTATATTTGATAGCATGGTCGCGTGGGGGAGCCTACCACTCTACGTAATTCCATTCCTACCACTCTACGTAATCCTATTCCTACCACTCTACGTAATCCCATTCCTACCACTCTACGTAATCCCATTCCTACCACTCTACGTAATCCCATTCCTACCACTCTACGTAATCCCATTCCTACCACTCCCTCTAACCACACTCCTTACTCCACCTGATCACATTTTTGCAGGGTCCCATCACATTTCCAATTTACCTTCCCCAAAATTCCCTACCTTTATTATCCATCCTCATATTACCTGAAACCCGCAGGTACACATCTTTTATTACCTATTAAATTCAGTCAAAACAATGAAACGCATTGGCGATTTCTTCCTGTTCTGTTCCGGTGCACACGTGCCTTTACTTCGGCATGCACCTACGGAAACCAACAAATATGGAGGCATTGGGGCAACTATTTTCTTTACAGGTTTGCTGGCGGCCTTTTCCGGAGGCTATGCACTATGGAGTGTATTTGGTCAGCTTTGGTCTACCTTATTGTTCGGACTGATCTGGGGCCTGATGATCTTTAACTTAGACCGTTACATTGTATCGGGTATGAAAAAGCGTAATAAATTCAGCAGTGAGTTTTTAATGGCATTACCTCGTATTGTATTGGCTATCCTAATTGCGATCGTGATTTCAAAACCGCTGGAACTACAGGTCTTTGGCAAAGAAATCAGGCAGGAACTCATCATCATGGAACAACAGGTGTTCAAAACCCAGGAGGACAATGTGCTTGCCCGCTACAAACAACGCATGACTGAGCTAAATGGGGAAATCGCTCTTTTGGAACACGGCATTCAAACACAGGCTCTCCGCAGGGATACCCTGCAAAAAATTGCCCAGGAAGAAGCAGATGGCACCGGTGGCTCACGTGTTAAAAACCTTGGCCCTATCTACAAAGCCAAGAAAGCAGATGCTGACAGCGCAGGCATGGCCCTGCAAAAGATCACCGCTGAAAACGGTGCGCTCATTGCCAGCAAAAGACGGGAACTGGCAGGTATCGATTCTACTTTCAAAGCAACAGTCGCACAACTGGACCGCACACACATCGATGGTCTCGCTTCTCAGCTGGATGCACTTGGGCATCTCACAGAAAGGAGTACCCCTGTCAGGTGGGCGAACTGGTTTATCACCTTACTGTTCATTACCATCGAAACAGCACCGGTATTTGTAAAACTGATCTCTCCTCGCGGACCATACGATGATCTGCTGGAGGCACATGAACATGCGTTCATCATACACAGAAAAGAGAAAATTGAAAAGAGAGAAAGAGAGTATGAAAACAGGATGATGGTGGTACGCTAAGCAGCGATGATCTCCACCTCGTAAACAGGGCTGAACAAATACATTCTTTTAGTCGCTACTTCTTCACAACGATAGCGTTTTCGGACTTTTTCACCTTTTCGGAATATCCTTCCATCCTTTGTTTTGAACAATTGATCCAGCGGCAACTGCTCCACCAGGTAATGATTCTCCTTCCGGCGATCATACCTGGTCAGCACCCGCATTAAGTCATCATCCGCACACGAGCTGGCAGCAGGATTCTGCATACTCTGCCTCAGGGCTCCCTCCACATCAGGTGGCAGATACCCTTTTCCCACAAATTGCCTGAGAATATTTGAAAACTGGTGTTTCCACTCCTTTCCATGCGAAGACACCCGGTTACCATACAAATTGAAGGTAGTGAGGTGTGCCATTTCATGCAATAAAGTAATAAGAAATGCGTATTTATTCAGGTTGCCGTTGACACTGATGCGGTGCCCGCCCCGGGAATCGGGATGCCGGTAGTCGCCAAGTATACTGGCCCTTTCGCGGGTAATAGTCAGGTGTACCTTAAATTCCTGGATATAAGTCAGCACCTGCTCAAAGGTTCCTTCGGGCAGGTAAGCCGATAATGCTTGCAGGGGATGTTCGTGCTTCACGACCGCTTACTTTTTCCTTTTCGTCAGCTGTTGCAGGCTTAAGGTCTCTATGACCGTATACACCACATACAGGAACATGAGTATGAAAATAGTCTCTTTGCTGGTATGAGCACGGTTCAATACTACATAAACTGTAATACCCACCAGGCATAGCATCATTTTGCTTAGCGTAGAAGCATACACCCTGCGCACGAATGCATTGTTGTCGGCAGATGTAATGCCTTTGCGATTCATGCTGTAAGAGAGTCCGGTAATAGCGGCTAACGCCAGGTTGCCAATGAGTATTACATTTATATGTAACCCTTTTTCCAGCAACCGGGCATTGAAATAAATAAGCGCGCCATTCAATATGATAAAGAGGCCTATGAGCCTATAATAAAACCTGTCAGTCATTCCTGCGGGTATCTTTGATGATTTGCCACAAAATTACCGCTAAAGCCAGTAAAGAAAAAATGATCATGAAAACAGGAATACGCCATCCCGTTCGCTGGTCAAGTTTATAACCGGCAAATACGGCCAATCCAAGGGAGGCCATCATCTGAAATGCAAGTCCAGCATACCGATAGAGTTGATTAGGCTTTTTCGGAAGCTTTTTCGGAAGCTTTTTCTGTGACAACGGATTTTCCATGCTTTTCTTTCTGGTTAGCTACTGCTGCTACGTCTTCTGGCTCCATATAGCAACGGCCATTGAACTTAGCAGTTGGTTCCATTTCAAAATGGGCAGTGTATAAATCTCCTTTTACCAGTGCATTACCTTTCAGGAACAGCAGGTCTTCTACCTTGACGATACCTGTTACCTTTCCGAGAATGTCTGCACTGTTACAAATGAGATCACCGGTGATTTCACCTTCTGGTCCTACGACAATCTTAGCTTTTGTAGAAACCAGACCGTTTACCTGGCCGTCAATACGAATGTCCCCTTCGCATACGATATCTCCCTGAATAGAAGTACCACTACCAATAATGTTTACATTGGAAGTAGGCATTACTGTTTTGCTCTCGCTTCTTGTGTTGCGGTTGTTGTTGCTAAACATAGGATTTAAGGTTTGTCAGCTTTTAACTGATTGTAAGATAGTTTTATTTATTTACGTATTATTAGTGCCTGCAAATCACCTCGTATAAGAAGTTATTCACATTTTCTCCTAACGGTTGTAGTGTCCCATAGCGTATAAGGATGCTCTAATTTTTTAGTCTTCTACTTTAATAAGTACTGTTATCTACTTTTGGCACTTTCAAGGTGGTGGTGTCCAGCTTGCTGGTTGAAAAATCGCCACCGATTACCTGTTTGATATCGTCCAGATATTTGTCACGCGCGTTGATAGCAGTTTCCAGAGAGTCTGTGCGCATCTTGAGCCGAATAAACTCACGACGTTGTTTCAAATCTCCATAACCTGGAATATAGTAACGTAAAGGTGTAAATACAACGGTGGCTACGGTAATGGTTACCAGTAATACGAATAATGTGCTTAACGCAACGTATACACTCATCCGGGAGAGTTTGAAAGAGGTTACCTCTTCATAGGTATTGTCGTTCATAATCACCAGGCGGTATTTGTTGCCGACCCGTCCCACATTTCTGCCTTTTTTATCGCGCTTGTTAGCCATATCCGCAATAGAACTTGATATAATTTCTGATAATCAACCGGCTAAAGTTAAACATTTATATTATTTACTATGCAAAAAAATGCAATTTGCCTGAAAACAGGGAGAAAAGGTAATTGTGGTGGACGGGAGGGAATCGTTTGTATTCCGAACTATTACCAATCCTGCCTTCCAGTGAAAATCCTTATGAAAAATAATTATCCTATCTTTAAAAATAAAATTCCTAACATCTTAGTTATATATAGTTCAGCCTATACACCCTGGCATCCATGAATATTTGCAGATCATTTTATAAACATATATCATACACCGGCCTGGTATTATTTCTCTTATGCGTATCCAGTGTGCAAAAGGCACAGGCCCAGCGTAAGGACAGCATTAATGTGAATTCGCGCGGTACCACCCGGAATCCCCAGTCCCAGGCCCAGACAAAAACGATTCAAAGGCCCATAGGCCCGAAGGCAGATGACAGGCATCCACCCTCAGAAGACCTGGCAAAGAAGAAATGGACAATTAAGCGGAAACTGGTGCAAAATACCGTTTCGCGTTACAACTACTATTTCAATGCGAAGAAGAAACTGCGCCTGGTCACACACAATGTAAGCCGTACCGGCCAGGACAACTATAACTACCTACTCCCCTTCTACCCTTACAGTGCAGCAAACCAGGGCCTCAGCAAAGGAGACCTCGACTCTGTCATTGAAAAGGCTTCTATCAATATCCAGATCCATGACCCACGTAGTAAATGGATGGATGATAGTTACCTGCTGATCGGTAAAGCCTACTTCTTCCAGGGAGAATGGGATAAGGCTAACCGTACTTTCAACTTTATCAATACCAACTACCTTCCTAAAAAGAAGAATGAATATAAATCTGTCGTAGGCTCTGTCGAGAAAGATCAGATCTCCATCGCCAGCCGAGAAAAGCGGAAACCTCCTATCGGCTGGTTCAAGCACACCTTTGCCAGAAATGATGCCTTTGTATGGAATGCGAAAACCAAGATCGAAGAAAATAATTATGACGAAGCCCGCTCTATCATCAACGTGCTCGATCAGGATCCTTACTTCCCAAAACGACTGGATGGTGAACTGGCAGAAGTAAAAGCATACAGCCTGTACAAACAGGGAAAATTCCAGGAAGCCATCGAACCCCTGCAAATTGCAGAACACAAAAAGGTAAACAGGGATGAAAAAGCACGTATGGCCTACATCCTGGGTCAGTTGTACACTAACTACAACAAGCCGGATTCTGCCATCGCCATGTATTACCATGTGATCAAAACCAAGCCTGACCAGATGATGGAATTCCAGGCAAGGATTGCGATCAATAAGCTGAAAGCTACCATGCCAGGCGGTTCGCTGGAACAAAGCCTTGCTACCCTGGCCAAGATGGCGAAGAAAGAAAAATACCAGAACTTCCGCGATGCTATTTATTATACCATGGCACAGCTGGTGCTGCCTACCGACAAGGAAGCAGCCCTCGGTTACCTGCGTCAGTCACTGAAAGCAAGCGCTCAAAGTCTGACGCCCAACCCCATGCAAAAGGCACTCACTTACAAACTGATTGCCGACATCTATTATGATCAGCGTACATATCGCTCAGCCAAGAGCTTCTATGACAGCACCGCTTCGGTGATGCCACTGGAATTCCAGGACTCTGCAGTAGTGAATAAACGTAAGAAAGTATTAACAGATGTAGCGATGAGAATAGAGGCCATTCAGTTGCAGGACAGCTTACAACGCATTGCTGCCATGCCGGAAAGTGACCGGAAAATATTCTTAACGAAACTGTCGGTACAAATCCGTAAAGACGCCGAAGAAAACGCAAAGAAAGCGAGGGCTGATTCCGCTGCCGCCCTTGCCGAAGCCATGGCCAGTGCCAATACCAACAACCCGTTCAGCAACAATGGCATGAATACTAAAACCGGGCAGAAAGCAGAGGCGGGTGACTGGTACTTCTATAATACTGCCAGCAAAGCATCAGGTTTCCAGGAGTTTAAGCGTAAATGGGGCAACCGTGGTAATAACGATAACTGGCGTCGTAGCCAGAACGGTGTCGTTGCCGTAAAAGAAAACCTGGAACCAGTGGATGAAAATGGCAATCCTATAGGCGCTGATGGTCAGGCGAAAAAGAAAGCCATACCAGCAGACAGCACCACTGCCGAAACCCTGGCGGCCAACCTGCCACTGACACCGGACGAATTATTGAAATCCAACATCATCGCAGAAGAAGCCTTCTATGACCTGGGTAAACTATACAGCGACGGCCTGGATAATTTAGACCTGGGTATTGAAACTTACGATACATTATTGAACAGATATCCACATCACCCGAACAAAACGGAGGTGATCTACTCCCTGTATATCTGGCACAATAAACTGAACCATACTGCTTTGGCCAACAGCTTCCGCCAGCAGATCATGAGCAACTACGGAGATTCCAAGTTTGCCAGCATTATCCGTTTCGGTGGTCTGAAGGATGAGAATATCGGTAAGAAAAAAGAGATCTCTTCCGCCTACGAGCATGTATATGGCGCATACCTGGATTGTAACTACGAAACGGCTTTGCGGATGAAGAAGGAAGCAGATTCCACTTTTGGGCTCAACTTTATGCAGCCGAAATTTGACCTGCTGGAAGCCATGATCATTGCGAAAATGGATACCTGTGAGTTTGGTAAACAACCACTTACAGCGGTGATGAACAAATACCAGAATGACGACCAGGTCTATGCGAGGTCCAAAGAACTGCTGGATGCGCTGGATAACCGCTCTGCGCTGGTTGTATACCTCTCTATGCTTGAAATAGAAAGGAAACCGGAGGCACCACTGCTGGATGAAGACATCACCATGATCTATCCATGGCAGCGACCTCACCCGGAACTGAACAATGCTGAGTTAAAAACAGCCACGGCAGATTCAATCAAACTGGCGGCAGACAATGCAAAACTGAAAATTGCACCACTGCCACCACCCATGAAACCGAAGGTGATCTACAAACTGGTAGCAGACGCTCCTCACTTTGTCGTGATGTCATTTAATAAACTGACGAAGAAAGCAGTGGATGAATCGGTAGAAATCTTTACCAAATACAACAAGGAACATCATCCTGACCAGAAGATCCAGGTGGGTAGTTATGTCATGAGTCAAACAGAAGTATTGTTGATATTCAGGCTGTTCGACAATGAAGACAGGGCGCTGGACTATTTTGATGAGATCAGGCTGGGGGCAGGAAAGATCCTTCCGCAGATGCGACCTTCCGATTACACCATGTTCATCATTTCCAGGGACAACTTCATCCTGATGAATACCAGGAGAGACCTGGATGGATATAAAAAGTTCTTCGGAGACAATTATATAATAGAACAATAAGGGACATAAACTCAATGACGCTGGAAATCGCTTTTGCCGCTGGCAAAGGCGATTTTGCTAATGGGGAGGTAATAAAATTTTTTTTAATAGTTTTGTCTTGCTGTTACACCTGATTCCGGCAAAAAAGGCCCGTAAATTGCTATTACAGACGAGCAATGCGGGCTGACGCATTTATAATTCAAAATCTTGTATGAAAAAATCAGTTAAAATATTGTGGCTGACTGTGTTATCGCTGACGGGAGTGTTCATTTTGCTTTTATTGCTGATCAATTTCCGTATCATCGGCAACATGCCATCCATGGAGACCCTGGAAAACCCCAGGGCAGCCCTTGCCTCTGAAGTAATTGGGGATGACGGTACTATACTTGGTAAATATTACCAGGTAGACCGGTCCAGCTCTGATTATGATGAAATTTCCAAAAATGTGCTCAATGCACTGGTAGCTACCGAAGATGTACGCTTTTATGATCACTCTGGTATCGACCCATATGGTACGATGGCCATCCCTTTTTACCTCGCAATCGGTAAAAAGAGAGGTTCGAGTACGATCACCCAGCAGTTAGCGCTGAACCTGCAGGCGGATAATTCCGGTGTACAGCGTTCTAAAAATATAATTGAAAGAGGTTTCCAGAAAATGCAGGAATGGCTGATTGCCGTAAAGCTGGAAAGAAACTTCACGAAAGAGGAAATCATTACCCTGTACCTGAACACCGTACCTTTCGGTGATAACGTATATGGCATTGAAAATGGCGCCCGCACATTCTTTAGTAAAGATGCCGGTCACCTTTCCATCGAAGAGGCTGCCACCCTGATCGGTATGCTGAAGGGTACCAATTTGTACAATCCCCGCAGAAACCCGAAAACAGCGCTGGATCGCCGCAACACGGTGATTGAGCTGATGGCGAAAAATAAATTCATTTCCAGTGCAGAAGAAGCGGCGGCGAAGAGCAAGCCAATCGTACTGCGCTATAATAAGATAGACCATAACAAAGGTCTTGCTCCTTACTTTCGTGAAGTACTGAGAGATGAACTGAAACAATGGTGTAAAGAGCATAAGAAATCAGACGGTTCTGAATATAACCTGTACCGTGATGGTCTGAGGATTTATACAACCATCAACCCACGTATGCAGTTATATGCTGAGGAAGCAGTAGATCATCACCTGAAAGACCTGCAAAAGGTATTTGCCCAACAGGCAAATATTAAGTCTGGTGCTGCATGGAAAGGTCATGAAAACTTCCTGGAGCGGTATATGAAAGAATCTGACCGCTATCAGAGCATGGTGGCTTCAGAAATTCCAGAAGACGAAATTAAGAAGTCATTCAATACCCCTACCAAAATGAAAGTATTCTCCTGGAGGAGCTATACTGAGCCTGAGCTGAATGAGATCGATACGGTAATGACACCAATGGATTCTATCCGCTACATGCGTGCAATTTTGCAGGCAGGTTTCATGGCGATGGACCCTGAGAGTGGTGAGGTGAAGGCATGGGTAGGCGGACCTGATTTCCGTTATTTCAAGAATGATCACGTATTAAAGAGCAAGCGCCAGGTAGGTTCTACATTCAAGCCATTCCTGTATTGCTATGCGATCATGAACGGCATGTCTCCGGCTACATCATTACCGAATGAGCCAGTGACCTTCCCTAAATATAACTATACCCTGAGTCGTAACTCAGAAGGTAGTGTGGGTGGTATGATCTCTATGGCAGGTGCGCTGGCCAAGTCACTGAACCTGGTGTCAGCATACCTGATCAAGCAGTTAGGCCCGGCGGCAGTAGCGGACTTTGCGAATGAAAAGATCGGGTTCTCTGTGAAGATTCCTCCTTATCCTTCTATTTGTCTGGGTACACCGGAGATCCCGCTGTATGATATGTTGCAGGCGTATACCATGTTTGCGGCACGCGGTATCATCACCAAACCGATTTACATTACCCGTATAGAAGATAGAAATGGGAACATCCTGGAAACGACCGCACCGGTAAAACGGGAGGTGATCAGTGAGAATGAGTCGTATGTAATGACCAAGATGATGGAAGGAGTGACTGGTCCGGGAGGTACATCCGCACGTTTACGTTTCCGTTATGGTATAAAAGGACAGGTAGCTGGAAAGACAGGTACTACGAATGATAATACTGATGGTTGGTTTATGGGCTTTACACCACAATTGCTGGCAGGTGCATGGGTAGGTTGTGAGAACAACTTCCTGCATTTCAGTACCACGGCGAATGGTCAGGGTGCGAATACGGGGTTACCGATCTGGGCATATTTCTTCCAGAAATTATATGCAGATCCTACCTTGAAGATAGATCCGAATGCGACGTTTGCGATTCCGGCGTCAATAGATAGCCAGGATTATACGAATACGGATAAGAGTTTGCCTCCGGGTGCAGAAGCGCAGGATCAGGGCAATGGTTCTGCAAGTGATTATGGGGGTGATGAACCAGCAATTGATGTGAGTAAATATGGAGAGAAGCCGGCTGAGAAACCTGCTGAGAAACCGAAGGAAGAGCCGAAGAAAGAGAATAATCAACCGGCGCCGAAAGCGGTGTTTCCGAAAAATAATTAAATAAAAAAACGCTTTTGTCTTTCGGCAAAAGCGTTTTTTTTTGAGTTTGGTTTTATTTGAGCTTGTTCTAATTTGAGTTTGGTTTTATTTGAGCTGGCTATTATTTGAGTTTGCTATTATTTGGCCTTCGTTTTTATTTGTCAGCTACGTAATGCAGCTCTTTGTACTTCATGGCATTATTGATCAACTGAATGGCCAGTTTAAGCACATCTGACTCCTCTTTAGCCTCTACTTTCTTTGCGGTATCAGTTGGTTTGTGGTAGTCGTCATGTGGCCCTGTATGGAGGAAAATAACAGGTACTCCACTGATATAGAAATTATGGTGATCAGAAGGCCCTTTGCCTGCCCCATCAGTGAAGAACTTAATACCTGGTTGCGCAACACCTTTGAATACATCCGGCCATTCTTCCGCACTAGCATAACCGCCGATACCTAAACCGCGTTCTGCATTGTAACGGCCAATCATATCCATATTCAGCATAAAATGTACTTTTTCCAGTGGAAATACCGGATGAGCTACATAGTACTTAGAACCTTGTAATCCCATCTCTTCACCACCAAAAGCGATGAACAGGAAATTGAATTGTTCCTTCAGTCCGTTCTTCGCGAAATACCGGATAAATTCCAGTAAGCCAGCGATGCCGGAGGCATTGTCATCGGCTCCATAATGGATCTGTCCTTCCGGGTACTTTCCATCAAACAAAAGTGCAGTACCGATATGGTCATAGTGAGCGCCGATGATAATCGTACGGGGGGCTCCGTTATCCAGGTATCCAATCACATTTCTGCTTGGAATATCATGATGTTCTTTACGATCAAAAGTAAAATCCTGAAAATAGCTGGTCCCGTTTGCTGGTTGCAAGCCCAACTTTTTAAACTGTTTCTCCACCCATGCAGCCGCCTTTCTACCACCTTTTTCATCGGTACCACGGCCTTTTAACTTATCGGATGCCAGGTAGTTGACAGTGCTACGGATACGTGCTTCAGAAGGCATGTAATCCTGTGCAAAAGCATTCACAAAACAAGAGGTGCTGAACACCAACAATAACAATCGCTTCATTTAGGATATGATATATGATGAGACCAAAAAAAAACAGCCCTTACTTTTGCAAGCGGAGGGCTGTTTCCAATAATATAAGGTCAAAACTACGTGATAACATTTACATGGGCATATCACAAATGTGCCATTTATAAGGTTAAATATGTATCACTATGAGGTTAATAAAAGCCCCCTCGCGCAGGAGGGGGCAATTGTACAATGTACAGCATATAGGGGTTAAAAATCAGGTGGAGAGGGATCCAGGTACAGCATAATACCATGCTCGCCGTCCTGTGTCCATCCTCTCAGAAAATCTAATTTGTCTAATGTGATCAGTCCAGCCGTAGGGTCGGATATATAAACTTTGTCCCCCCTTATTTTATACATGACAATAAAACGGCGCTGATACCAGTACCCGATACAGGGTAACAGGTCGAGTGATAGAATGTCAGCCAGAGAAACTTTTGCCCCCAAAGTACCAAAACCAATTTTTCCGGCGGCATCGCCGAGGTCCTGCAGCGGGCTGCCACTTTCAGCAGTCGCCCACAGAGACCTTACATATTCATGTGTAAGATTCTTTCCAAAGTGTGTACTTAATATGTGCAAACAGGCAGGACCATCGTCCGTTTTGCCCTGCTGTTTACAGTGGGGAAATGGATGTTTTTTGCGCTGCGGAATCAGACTGTTGATCATATCCGGAAGTCTTTTGCAGGTGATTGGGTTATTATCTCACAACGATGAAAGGCCGGCTATTTGTTTGTGTGTTCAGGTGCATGCACCTGAGGTCGAAAATAGTCTCCATTCGATTTTAGTTTTAGTTATTATAAAAGCAACAGATCAGTCCATGGAAGTTCTTCATTGATCAGGTGCCCCAACAGAACCAGTGCCACGCCTGTCAAGCCTTCCAGCATGAGGGTTTCGCGGCCTTTGAAGCTTTCTTCGTTCAGCACTACTTCCAATCTTTTTATTGTTTCATTGATCCAGTAATGCCATCCTTCAAGATAACTTTCTTCATTACTATAACGGTACAACGAATAATAATACTGAGCTAACCCGGCGGTGCCATTCAGAAAGTAAATATCATCGACCTGGGTAGCTTCGCAGGTTTTGCGCATCAGTGAGCTACCGCCCACGAGATCCGCCATCTGCTTAAGGTTTTCGTCTTGTAATACAAAGGATGCTTTGTAAAAAAGAGATACCTGGTTCAGATCTCCATAACACCATCCGAGACGGTTATTATAGTTTTTTTCATCTTCTGCTTCACTGGTAGTGAGTGGGAAGAATGACCAGTCCTGTCCGATCAGGTCCACTTCGCGCAGTTGGTGTCGTACAAAGCGGATGCCTTGCTGTAGCAGGTATCCAGTCTTTAATGCGTCTATCTCTGCTTCATGCAATGCAGTAAGTACGGAGAAAAATCCTGCCTGTCCCTGCGATAAGCTAAAGTTGATCTGTCCAGTACCAAATAAAAAGATATTCTTGAACCAGACGCCATGTTTGGTCACTACACATTTATCGTACAACACACGGATGATCTCCCTGAGGTATATCGCTATTTTAGGCTGTGGCAGCCTGTCTGTAAAGTACTTGATGATGCCAAACGCACCGTGCAGATAATCCTGTTTATCATCTTTGATCAGTTGTAAAGCCTGATGGTAGAGATAGTCGTCATATCCGGCCAGTTCCTTATCTATGTCTATATTCAAAAGGCCGTCTTTGTACAGGAGGTTGATCACACTGGTAAGGCCGCAGATACCGGTTGCCAGGGAAGGCCCATCCAGTTCCAGGGTTCCTTTATTCATATGATCCAATACCTCGTCGAGCAGCGCATACGTCTTATCTAAATAAGTATTGTCCCTGTACCCCTGCCATAGGGAATGATAGTACACGATCAGGCCCAGCTTACCTCCGCTCATCAGGGTGTCATTATCAACGGTGTGCTGATCTATGAGCTGATGAAGCTGTGCGAGGAGGCTCTCCACTTTTACCGGTTCCTTTACCATTCCTGAATGCTTTTAACAAACTTATAAAGTATGTGGGGGGTGGGGAAAAAAGATACACGGATTTAGGTTTTAGAAGGACGGATTTGGTGTTTTTATAGGGTTACCTTTTTGCCATTTCCGTATACGCGGTTGCGATAGAAAAAATCTTTTGAAATCCACGTCCTGCGTAGATTCCCTGCGCAGTTACCCTCTAATTTTGTCACTGTAATCCCTAATAATTGTGAAATATGAAACAGACCCAAAAGAACACCCCAAAAAAGACGTTGACCCTGAATAAGGTGACAGTATCTATGTTTAATAACAACGTTTTTAACCCAAAAAATGGAAATAAATTCCATTTTACATCCGTGATCGATACAACCACTTCTGTTAACTGCCCCCTGACAGTAACAAAGTAATTACAAGGGGGGACGAGGACAATAAAAAAACGGTTTTGTAATTCCGGATTTTGATTAATTTTCAAGGCTGAACTAAAACTCCTTCTGGTCGAAGGTTATTTTAGGACAGCCTTTTTTTTTATTTTTGTACCTGTGCTATAATAAACCATTAAATAATACATGTTTTATTACCTTACGTTAATCCGCTTGTTTGGTCTATATCTTTTATTGAACCTGTTTTGTCTTCCGCTTGCCCACGCACAAATCAAGTCCTGTAATTGCAGGAGTAACTTTAACGAAGTGGTTGCTAAAGTAGAGCATAACTATCCGGGATATTCTATCAAGATCACTTCAGCTAATGAAGCTGCTTACAGACTATTTACTGACAGTCTCAGAAACGTGGCTGATACAGCCAATTCCGTTACCTGCTTTTCTATTTTGCAAACCTGGACAGGCTATTTTAAAGACAGACATCTTGCACTCGTATTTAAAGACATTCCAGAAAATAAGGAACTTATCGACGAAATATTTTCCAATAGCAAAAGCTTTCCTTTGTCTAAAGACTCTCTGCTAAAGAAATGGGCTACCGCTCCTGACTACCCGCTGGAAGGAATATGGACCCTGAGTGGAATGTATGAAGTGGCCGTTATTAAAAAGGATAGTGGTTACCAGGGCGTCATATTGAAGGGAGATGGTAAATACTGGAAAGCAGGACAGGTTAAATTTGAATTACAGCCTTATAAAATTGGTTACTGGAAAGCAGCCCAGTATAACCAGTATCATATGAAGGATACCTTCACTGCATACGTCGATGAACAGTCCTTTATTATGGATCTCAAGAGCTATAAATGGGAGAAAACTTTCCCGGGCCAGACCAGTCAAAAATCTATCCCCGCAGATAGCTTCTATTTTTCAAAAACTGATAGTAATAATGCCATATTAAGGTTACCTAGCTTTGAATTACCTTATAAATCGCTCATTGACAGCCTGATAACAAAAAATTTTCATACAATCACTCATACTGCCAACCTCATTGTGGACATACGCGGAAATTATGGAGGATTCAACATTTGCTTCGAAAAACTAATCCCCCTGCTTTATACGGATCCAATAATAACACAGGGACCAGTCGTAAAGGCAACAGATGAAAATATCCGTTTGTATGAGCAGATGCTTAAAAGTTCACTCTTTCCTGAGGACAAAAAACCCCCTTTTATCAGGATGGTCAAAAATCTTAAAAAGCATAAGGGCGGCTATTTCCAGCCTCCGGCGGACACAACCACTTTTCCAAAGGTGTATGCACAACCTGAAAAAGTAGGTTTCCTGATGGATGAAGGCTGCGCCAGTGCCACAGAATTATTAATTTTGGACGCAAAACAAAGTAAAAAAGTAACTTTGTTTGGAAAGCGGTCAGCTGGCGTAGTGGATTACTTAAACCTGGTAGCACCGAGACCTTTGTCCTGCTCCCGTTTTTTACTCTGGATACCCACTGCCAGATTAGCCAGCCTGCCACAACATCCTATTGATAACATTGGTATTTTGCCAGACGTTGAAATCCCTCATCATGAGAACTGGATCAACTATGCGCAGCAATACCTGGAAAACCTGGAGATTAAAATTGCCAATTCTTCAAAATAGAAAAATTTCATTCAGACAAAAGCTATCTACTGTACTGACACATGTAGGGCTCTGGATACTGTACGCACTGGTGCAGGTAAGTGGATCTGCTATTCAGATACCGAACCCGTGGCCTGTCATAATTATCACCAGTATAGTATTTGCATTTCTATCTGTCATTTTTTATGTGAATGCAGAGTGGCTTTTACCTCGAACACTGGAAAAAGGTAAAAAGGCCCTCTGGCTGGTAGGGTTAGCAGTTTTCTTTGTCTATAATATACTTAACAGATATTTTATTTTATACATAATTTATCCTGTTGTGGTTCATCTTCCAACTCCTAAGGTTGAATGGCGCATACTGATCAACATATCGATCTGGTATTGGTTTAATGCTGTTGCACTTTCTACCGCATACTGGTTTTACAAATTATCCATTAAAAGAGAACGAAAAACCAGCTTACAAAGAGAAGAAATCAACCGTAAGGAAAGAGAACAACTGCAGCTCAAACAGGAAAAACTGGAACTCGAAGTCGCCTACCTGCGCGCCCAGATCAATCCACACTTCCTCTTCAACACCCTTGGATATTTCTACAATAAAACCGCCAACTCCCACCCGGATGTGGCCGAAGGCATCGCCGCCCTCACCAATATCATGCGCTCTTCCCTGAAGAAAAAAGGCCCCGATGGCATGGTTTCATTAGAAGAAGAAATCGAACACATCGAAAGCCTGATCAGCATCTACTACATGCGTTTCAATAACAATATCCATATTGAATACAGCAGACCTGACAACCTGCACGGCCAACGAATCCTACCACACATACTCATCACACTGGTAGAAAACGCTTTCAAACATGGTGAACTGCACAATGCCGCTTACCCGCTGAAAATAAAGCTCACTTTAGATGATAATGGCCTCTATTTCTGTATCAACAACAAAAAACGGATAGGTCCAAAAGAAATATCCAACGGCATCGGCATGGAATACGTGCAGCGCCAGCTGGACAACACCTATCCTAAAAAATATTCCTTTGATATAAAAGAGACGGACCTGTTTTATAGCCTGTCTTTACATATTGCTACCACCGAAATTACCCTACATGATCAACTGTTATATAATTGACGACGAACAACACGCCATAGACCTGCTAACGGGTTATGTACAACGTACCCCCTTCCTGAAACTGGTAGGTAGTACCACCGAAGCCCTCGATGCAATCAAAGTGATCAGTAATGAAAAAGTAGACCTGGTATTCCTGGATATTCACATGCCCAGCATCTCGGGTATCGACCTGCTCAAGATCTTTAACAACCAGACCAAAGTCGTTCTCACTACCGCCTACAGCGAATACGCCATGGACGGTTATGAACACGATGTAGTCGACTACCTGCTCAAACCCATCACCTACCAGCGCTTTCTGAAAGCCGCGCAGAAAACACTGAACATGTTCCAAACCATGTATGTGAGCAAAGGTGAAAACAATGAAAAGGTAGAACCCGAAGTAGACTACCTGTTTGTAAAATCAGAACATAAGGGTAAACAGATCAAAGTCAATTTCAACGATATCGATTATATAGAAGGACTGAAAAACTATGTCGCTTTTCATTGTGATAAGGAAAAGATTCTGGCCTTGCTCAAGATGAAAGACCTGGAGCAAACCCTGCCCCCACGGCAGTTCGCCAGGATTCACAACTCCTTCATCATCTCCCTGAACAGGATCGTTTCTGTAGATGGCAACCAGGTCATTCTACGCAAACCAGATCAGCAAACGGTGGCCCTGCCAATCGGCATTACGTTCAAGCAACCTTTCTTTGATATGATCAAACTCAATAAGTAAGCGGGTATTTTACTTTAAAAACGCCCCTTCACTAAATATGATACGGGGTAAAGTAAAATCGCTCAAAAAGAATAAATGGAATCTACTTCCATCAGATATCCAAATGAAAAGGGTGCATCAAAAGTTTGATACACCCTTTTCGGTACTTAATTGACGACCTCCTCAAAACGGATCGTCCCCCATTAATTTGATTGAATCCGTTTCTTTTCTTTTTCAATACCCGTTTGTCTTTCCGTTCTTGGCTTTATCTTACTATTACCGAACCGGTATGTAAAACTCAGCATCGCAAAGCGGGAGTCAAATAAAAAATGCTGGCGGATATTTACCTGCTGGTAATCCGACGCTAATGTAAATTGCTGTCCCCTGAAAATATCGTTCACACTCAGCTTGAGCGTTCCTTTGTTCTTCAATACATTTCTTTGTATCCCTGTATTCAACACAAAATAACTGGTCAGCGCACCCAGGCCCGTATTAGATCTGGATGAATAAATCGCATTCAGCTCCAGCGTAAAAAGACGGGGAATACTAAAGGTATTATTTGAAATCACATATGCTCCGGGTTTTGACTTTGGCAATGTGATGTCGTTGTAATCGTAGTGCATGTAGTAGACCTGAACAGAGTTCATCGTATTCCACCACTTCGTCAAAGCAGTCGAATATGTAACGCTCAGATTGTAGTTATCAAAACGAGTCACGTTTTGATAAGTGGTAATCAGCACCTTGTTAGGCCCCGCTTCGTACACACCGGCAATCACATCGTTGGTACGGGAGATGCTAAGTGTTGTAAATAACCGCTGTTTCCAGGAATGTGATAACTCTACAGAAGTGCTATTCTGTGGATTCAGGGCCGGGTTGCCCTGGAAGTAATAATACTTGCTCCGGAAGAACAGGAACGGATTTACATATTCATACTGGGGCCTGTCAATACTCCTTCTTACAGACAGACCAAACCGCTGCGATGCAGACGCTTTGTATTGCAGGGTAAAACCGGGGTAAACCCCGGTATAGTCCTTTGTGAACACACTTGAATTCGTAATACTGTTTCCCTTTACATGGGTGTTCTCGACCCGCACACCTGCCTGCAACACCCATTTCTTAAATTGGTTATGATAATTGATGTACCCTGCATTGACATTTTCATCGTAAATGAAATGGTTGGTCTTGGTGGCATCGTTCACCCAGGTATCATTATCCAGCACTTCCCAACGGATGTCGCTGTCTGTTTTTACAAAGACGGTTTTCAAACCGGCATCGAAGACGCCTATTTTAGTAGGTCGGGTAAAATCAGCCGATACGGAACGGATGGCCACAGATACGGGAGAACTGTTGCGAATCACATAAGGCATCTGATATACCTTCATCTCGGTATCCAGGTAGGCGGTGTTGAAATTGTCATTCCAGCGCTGATCGTAATAAGCATAGTCACCATTGATGGAGAGCTGGGTGCCGGTACTGTCAAAGTTATGCTGGTAAAACAGGTTGGCTGAATAGTTATTGATATTGGCATGCCCGAGGGTATGCATATTCAGCAGGGAATCAAAAGGGGCTGACTGACTGGCGCGGAACATGGTCTGGTCCATGCCATCTCTTTCACGGCCCAGGAAGTTCCCCTTCAGATCCAGGCCTATATTGTTCTTTTTATCGATTGTATAGCTAATGCCCGCATTGACATTATGGATGTCCTTTTTGCGCACTTCGTAATTTCCCTCATCTATGTATTCTGCATCCAGGATACGGGCCGTATGAACGTCGTAGAACTGTTCGTTTCGCTGGTAATTGTAGTTTCCGTAAATGTTCACCTTATCATTGCGGTAGTTCAGGTCTCCACCAGCGGTGTAACGACCGTAACGACCTCCCCCTCCTCCTACACTCAGGCTACCGTTGGTACCGGATTTACCTGACTTTTTCAACTTTATGTTGATGATGGCCGAAGCGGCGGCATCGTATTTTACAGAAGGGTTAGCGATCAGTTCTATTTTGTCAACCGCGTTGGAAGCAGTGGAGAGCAATAGATTTTTGAGCATAGCAGCGGTAAAATAAGACGGACGATCGTTGACGTAAACCATCACCTTCTTTCCGTTGAGGGTAATGGAACCATCATCGTCCAGTCTCACACCTGGCGATCGGCGGAGGAGTTCCTCCAATGTATTGCCGGTAGCGAGTGGGCTCTCGGCTACATTGATGATCATTTTGTCGGCTGTCTGCTCAATGAGTGGCTTCAGGGCCGTCACCTGGTGGGTATTCAGATCGTAAGAGACCGATAGCATGCCAATAGCAGGCAGCACCAGGGATTGGGTACTCAGTTGAAACGGGCCGGTCGTTTTGTCGCGATAGCCGAGGTATTTCACCTGGAGGCTATAGCTACCCGGTTTCAGGTTTTCGAAATTGAAATTACCCTCTTTGTCAGTCTGGGTAGCTTGCCTGATGGTATCCGTGAGTAATAACACCATGGCAAATGGCAGATTTTGGTTGCTGAGGGTATCGGTTATTTTGCCTGAAACGGATAGTCTGAGTGACTGTGCAGGCAAACGGACAGTGCTGCACAGACAAAAGAATAGTACACTCAGTTGTATCGGCTTCATATAGGGTTATTTATCACTTTACAAACATAAGGTTCAGGTTTGATGATTAAAAAATTATTACATCGATTCTTTGATTCTGGGGACAGATTACATGAAAAAAACATGTAATCTGGATGGGTAAAAAGCATAAAAAAAGGGCCTTCCAAATGGAAGGCCCTTTTTTTATATCAATTCGTTATTTTCCTTTTCTGCCTTGCTGCTGCTTCTGCATATCCTCCAGTCGTTCCTGCCACTTACTCTTCGAAGCCGGCTTCTTCTTATTCTCCTGGATCTGTGCGTGAATCTTATCATGATTGATGATAAACTTCTGTATCACCCACTGCAGGAGGATACTGATCACGTTTGACAGGAAATAATAGAATGTCAGTGCGGATGCCAGTTTGTTAAAGATACCCAACAGCATGATCGGGAAGATATAAGGCATATACTTCATCACCGGATTGCTTTGATCAGCCATACCACGGTTATTGAACGCCAGCATCAAACTCGTAGCCGTCATCAGCAGGGTGAACAAGCTGATATGGTTACCATAAAACGGAATATTGAACGGCAGATTCAGTATAGAATCGTACGTTGACAAGTCTTTCGCCCACAGGAAGCTCTCCTGTCTCAACTCGATGGAAGACGGGAAGAAGCTATACATCGCTACCAGGATCGGCAACTGCATCACTGCAGGTAAACAACCTCCTAAAGGATTCACACCTGCACTCTTGAACAGTTTCATCTGATCTATACCGAATGCCTGCTGGTCGTCGCCATGCTTCTTACGCAGTTCGTCGATCTCAGGTTTCAGTACCTTCATCTTCGCCGAAGATACATAGCTCTGGTAAGTGAACGGTGCTATCAGCAAACGAATGAAGAGGGTGAGCAGAATGATGATCACACCATAGTTATGAATAAATCCGCTCAGGAAGTTGAACACAGGGATAATCACCCACTTATTCACATATTTTACGAAAGCGAAGATACCTGTACCCAATGGGATGATATTTTCCAGGCCGATATCATAAGATTTTAAGGTCTTATAATGGTTAGGACCATAATAGATTTCAATCGGGAAGCTAAAGTCATGTGCTCTGTCGTAAGGGATCTGCAAAGTAGCGAAAGTCTGGCCTACGATGTTGCCGCTTTCAGGTACTTTGGTATTTACATCCACATTCTCGAAGCTCTTATCTTTTTTAGCAATGAAAGTCGTGTTGAAGAACTGTTGCTTTACGCTCAACCACTGGATTTTGCTTTCCAGGTCTTGATGAGCGGTACGCTGCAGGGTGAAGTAATCATGCTTACCATCAGCCGTTTTGTAGTGTACCTGGTTGTTCATGCGCTCGTTCGTCATATCCTGCTCCTGCTTGTCATTTTCATTATCCCACTGGAGGGCCAATGTTTTCTGACCAGCTGGAATCACACTTTCCAGACCTACTGCGTGAATATCGAAATCAACTGCGTAACTATCCTGCTTCAGGGTATACACAAATTCCAGGTACTGACCAGGATTGCTGGTCGCCAGGCGGTATACCACTGACTGGCTACCATCAGCCAGCTGTTGTACATTGCCACCGGTGAAGAAGAGGTCCGCAGTATTTAATAATGTATTGTTACTAGCCGGCACCTGCATAGAGATGCGGTTAAAAGAACTGTTTGCCAGTAATAAAGGAGTGCCTGCAAATGTTTTGAAAGCTTTCAGTTCTACAGTTTCAGGCTGTCCACCCTGGCTGGAGAATGTGATTTTCAGCACTTTGTTTTCCAAAACGGCTTTTTGTGCAGTACCGGTAGCAGCACCAGCAAAGGCGCCGTATTGGCCTGCCAGCCTGGTGGAATCAGGCGCACCTGCGTTGGTGGCATAGGAGGCAGTGGTATCTGTGTTTACCTTAGGTTTGTTCGCTTCAGCGATAGAATCCTGACGAGCTTTCTCTAACTCTGCTGCATGCTGCTGTCTGGTATTGAAAAAGATGTACCCTACCAGCAACAAACCCAGTAAGCTAAAACCAATGACCGAATTTCTGTCCATTGAAATTACAATTAAAATTTAGGCAGCGAAGGTAAGCAAAATAAGGGGGTATAAATGCCAAAAGGACTATTTTTTAGGTCATTGTGGTGCAATGACCTAAAAAATAGTCCTTTTGGTGGGCTTTTGCCCTTAATATTATTATTGTGCTACTTCTTCAGCCAACTTTGTTTTGTTTGTCTTATCTTCTGCATACTGCTTGGCAGCGCCGATGAAGTGAACAAACAGTGGTGCTGGTCTTTCCACTGTGCTTTTCAGCTCAGGGTGAAACTGACAGCCCACAAAGAACGGATGGTTTGGCAATTCTACCATTTCCACCAGTCCGCTTTCAGGATTACGGCCGGAAGCAATCATACCCGCTTTTTCGAAATCGCCCAGGTACTGACCATTGAACTCGTAACGGTGGCGGTGACGCTCGCTAATTTTGATGCTGTCGTAGATGTTGGCAGCTTTGGAACCTGGAGTCAGGTCACAGGTATAAGCACCCAGACGCATTGTACCACCTTTCGCTGTGATTTTCTTCTGCTCTTCCATGAGACCGATCACCGGGTGACCAGTATCAGGGTTCATTTCGGTAGAGTGTGCATCTTTCCAGCCGATTACGTTACGGGCAAATTCCACAACGCTCATCTGCATACCCAGACAAATACCAAAGAATGGCAGCTTGTTTTCACGGGCATACTGAATAGCAGTGATCTTACCTTCGATACCACGGTGGCCAAAACCTGGTGCTACCAGCAAACCATCGAGGTTACGCAGTTTTTCAGCGACGTTTTCAGATGTAAGGAATTCAGAATGAATATTTTGAACGATTACTTTACACTCGTTCATCGCGCCTGCGTGGATGAAGGATTCCAGGATGGATTTGTAAGCATCCTGCAATTCTACATATTTACCAATCAAACCGATGGTTACTTTTGATTTAGGATATTTCAGTTTATCGAGGAAACCACGCCATTTGGTCATGTCTGGTTCTTTCTCGATAGGAATACCCAGTTTCTTCATACAGATGATGTCCAGTTTCTCCTTCAGCATTTCCAGCGGCACTTCGTAGATGGTGCTCATGTCGGTTGCTTCGATCACGGCGTCTACGGTTACGTTACAGAACAGGGCGATCTTCTTTTTAAGATCGTTGTACATTGGCTCTTCGGTACGGCACACGATCACGTCAGGATGCACACCATTTTCGCTCATCATCTTCACAGAGTGCTGAGTTGGCTTGGTTTTCAACTCTTTAGCAGCACGCAGGTAAGGAATGAGGGTCAGATGAACCACCAGACAATCCTGTTCGTCCAGTTCCCATTGTAACTGACGAACCGCCTCTATATAAGGAAGAGATTCGATGTCGCCAACGGTACCACCCAACTCGGTGATCACGATATCATATTTACCGTCTTTGCCGAGCAGGAGAATACGACGTTTAATTTCGTCGGTGATGTGCGGAACTACCTGAACGGTTTTACCGAGGTAGGCGCCTTCACGTTCTTTATTAATAACGGTTTGATAAATGCGGCCTGTGGTCACATTATTGGCCTGAGATGTAGGAGTGTTCAGAAAACGCTCGTAGTGTCCCAGATCCAGGTCAGTCTCTGCGCCATCTTCAGTTACAAAACATTCCCCATGCTCATATGGGTTTAATGTTCCCGGATCCACATTGATATATGGATCGAACTTTTGAATAGTCACTCTAAAGCCGCGTGCCTGCAATAATTTTGCAAGTGAAGCTGCTATAATTCCTTTACCCAATGAGGATGTAACACCTCCCGTAACGAAGATATATTTTGCCATAAAATCTAAAAATTCTGTAGAAATACTTGACCTAAAAGGGAAGTGCCGGACGACGTATGGTGTAACCAGTCAAGTAAATGTAACTTCCGAAGGTCATGCAAAGTTACACAAATTTAATGCGCACCCAAAACGGATTTTCACATTTTACTGAGTGCATACATGTAATAGTATGTTTATAAATCAATTAAGCCATATAAAAGGCTTATAAATTTAATCACTGCGGCAGGCCGCTGATTTATTTGTAAATTTGCGATCCGAAATAATTATCAAACATGACTCTAACGCCAAAGCGTGCACAGGAATCTCTGATCCAGATGACTGAGCTGGTATTGCCCAATGATACCAACGTATATACCAACCTTATGGGAGGTCGCCTGATGTACTGGATGGATATCGCCGCTGCCCTTGCCAGCATGAAACATTGCGCTGCCCCCACTGTTACAGCCTCGGTAGACAACATTTCATTTGAAAATCCCATCCGTCTTGGCAATGCCGTTCACATCGAAGCGAAGGTGAGCCGTGCATTCAACTCAAGTATGGAAGTGCACCTGAAAGTATGGGGCGAGGATCCTGTACAGCAGTACCGATACAAATCCAACGAAGCTTTTATGACATTCGTTGCCCTGGATCCAAACGGTAATCCCCGCCCGGTGCCTCCTATTATTGCTGAAACTGAAGAGGAAAAAACCTTGTACGAGGGTGCACTGCGCCGCAGACAGCTCCGTCTGATCCTGGGTGGAAAAATGAAGCCGCAGGATGCTGAAGAGCTGAAAGCGTTATTCGTTTAATGCCATTCTTTATAGAATTGTTCGAGGAAAGTCTCCATAAAGGCATGCCGTTCGGCTGCCAGTGCCCTTCCGGTAGTGGTGTTCATCTTATCCTTTAATAAGAGCAGTTTTTCATAAAAATGATTAATAGTAGGGGCAGTGCTGTTCTTGTACTGTTCCCTGCTCATTTGCAGGTCTGGTGGTATAGCCGGATCGTACAACTGCCTGTTTTTAAACCCACCATAATTAAAGGCGCGGGCGATGCCAATGGCCCCGATAGCATCCAGTCTGTCTGCATCCTGTACTACTGCCAGCTCCGGCGAGGTAAATTTTCCTTCATTATGCCCTCCTTTGAAAGAGATATTTTCGACAATGGCGATCACATGTGTGATCACGTCCTCCTCCACTCCCTGAGATTCCAGGAACTGACGGGCTTTGGCAGGGCCGATCGTCTCGTCGCCGCCATGGAACTTGGCGTCGGCAATGTCATGGAGCAGGGCTCCCAGTGATACGATTAATGGATTGACAGGTTCTTTGGCAGCAATTTCGCCGGCAGTATGCCAAACCCGGTGAATATGCCACCAGTCATGGCCTCCTTCGGCATGGGCTAATTCCTGTTTTACATAGGCAACGGTATTGTCTATCAGTTGATCTTGCGTCATAAGATCAAATATAAGCAGGGGAATGGGGCTAAAAAAATAGGAAAAACGAAGAAAAAGAGAAACGGAAAAGGCATCTCAAAAGTGTAAAATGGGTTTAGAGAAGAATGCTTGTGTAACCTCCTTTCCATTTTCCATCTCTCCTCCCTGGTATTCAGGCATGCAATTAGAATAGTCAACAGGGATCTTGCTTCACTAAGATATTCTTCGTTTTTCCTTTTTTCCTTTCAATGTTTGAATCTTCGACAGACTAGTTGGTGTTCCGGCCTTAGGTGTTGTGTCTAATGGTTAAATGCAGGTATGCCGGCCGGCGATCTTAAATTTTGGTTGATAAAATGTACATCTCTTAGCTACATCCGGATTGATACCTTAGTGAGGCCCCTTTTGGGCCTCTCTGATAAGGTATATACTTCAGGGAAGCGGGAATAATCTCTTCAAAAAATTGGCGCGGCTGAAGGCGGGAAAACCTTGATACCGGACTTCGAGGTCAATAGCTTTGCTGACCTTTGCTGACCCTAGCCTCGGCAGCCCCCCCGCCTTTTACCGCTACTAATTTTTAGGTGGCAAACATGCCCTTTCGGCATATTGCAATATCTTACAACGCAGAACCGGCTACTATTTTCCTGTCATAGACAGATACGGTTCCTTTGGTTGGTGATTGATTTTTTGACTGGTCTATTCTTGAAGTGGAAGTGTCTATCTTTAATATGGTACCCAGGTTAGCAAAAGGCGCCTTCCTGATGATAACTCTACTAAATCTATTCTTTGACGTGATTCGCATACTTAGGGAATGATCACATTATAAATAACTACATTTTCACAAACCATCTATCTAACTGACTATATCTCCTTATCACTTTCGATTTCTAACATAAAAATAATAATCATTATCTAATTTTTAGCTACTATTCGTGTTAAATGTACATATATTTATATTTACAATATAATAGAGAAAACAGACAAGTATACTGATATCTAATTAGTTAGATAAAAAATACCATTTAAAAGGACGAAATGCCCTCCTAAATAAGATCATATGCAAAAAATATTAATTAGTCTTTTTTAACCAAAACATCTGTTATCTGGTTAAGTTGTTTCACTTTTTCCGAGAAATCACCCTTAATCCTGTCACGGATCAACTGGAGTTTATCTAAAATTTCATTCAACGACTCTGGTAATGCTTCCTGCAATACCTCTTTGAGTCTTTTGGCAATGGTGGGAGATTTGCCGTTGGTGGAGATGGCTATCTTGAGGTTACCTTTCCGAACTACTGAACCCAGGTAAAAATCACACAGTTCCGGGGTATCAGCCACATTAATTAATATTTTGCTGCACTTTGCCTTTTCCCAGACAAAATAATTGAACTCATGGTCGCTAGTAGCGGCTATGGCCAGGTCTTTTCCAAACATATCGCCACAGGAAAATTCCTTTTGCACCAGCGTTACATTGGGTGCTGTTCTGACTAATGCTTCCAGCTCCGGTAAAAACCAGGTGGCTACGACAGTGAGATTTGCCTCCGGACAATTATCCAGGAGGGCACTTACCTTTTCAAGTCCGATACCACCACCGCCTACCACTAAAATCTGGAGACGATGCACTTTGAAGAATACGGGAAACAAATGATTCTCTTCCATACGAACCGCTTTAATATAAATTTACACAGCTATTTTCAATTCTTCTGCTATTCTATCCTGCACTGCTATGAACGTTTCATGGAAGCGTACTACCTCCCCCACTATTATGATGGCCGGGTTTTTCAGCTCTTCCCGACGAGCAATGTTTGCAAGATCGGAAACAGTGCCAATCCCTATCTTCTGTGAGGGTAATGTACCATTCTGAATGATAGCCGCGGGTACATTTCCTTTCCCCTGAGCGACATAGGCTGCAGATATTTCGTCTAATTTACTCATTCCCATCAGAATTACCACTGTTGTATCTGCATGAATGGCATGTACCAGGTCGCGTGACAGATCACCATCCTGTGTGGTACCCGCTACTACCCAAAAACCTTCGCTTACATTTCGGGCTGTAACCGGAATGCTGTTGAAACCAGGTACGGAGATGGCACTGGTCACTCCAGGTACTACTTCTGTATCGATATTAAACTGACGGGCAAAAGTCAATTCCTCCTGTCCACGGCCGAATACAAATGAATCGCCACCTTTCAGTCTTACCACACTGCCATAAGTAAGGGCATACTTCACGATCATGCGATTGATCTCATCCTGTGAGTACACGTGCATACCCGCTCTCTTGCCTACGAAACGTTTCAGGCAGTTGCAGGGTGCATGTTCCAGCAGTTCATTGTTTGACAATGCATCGTAGAGGATGACCCTTGCCTGCTGTATGGCCTTCAGACCTTTTACAGTAATCAGCTCAGGATCTCCGGGGCCCGCGCCCACCAGGGTTAATTTTGGAGTAATCTGCTGCATAGTGTACTATTTTAAAATGTGATCGTTGTCGCACAACCGTTATATCAACAGGCCCCTTTTGCACAGGGACCTGTCGATATCCTTTATTCAGCAGCAATAGCTACAGCTTCTTTTTGTCTTAAAGCCTGTGCCTGCTGATAGAATTCAGTTGCCTGTTTATAATATGCTTTTGCAAATGCTTCAGATGGCTCGTTCTTGTTGATCTGTAATACCAGCTCATTGAAAGTACCTTCCAGCGCCCATTTGCCTGTTTGTACGAAATGTTTGTCGAAGTCGTTGATCACCCCTGTCTGTGTGTTACAAGCCACACCCTCACCCAGCAGCAGCGCTTTGGCTGTCTGTACAAAAGTGGAATAAGAATGGTAAATGCTGTCAGCATACTGGTTTGCATCCAGTGCTACTTTACCCCATTCCAGTTTCTCTTCACCTTCGAACAGCAGGGTTTGTACCAGGTCAATCACTACGCTCGCACACTCACCTACACCGATAGCAGTTGCGAACTTGTCGCCCTGTCCCCAGTCAATGAAGTCTTCATCTACCAGAGAAGCCAGGTCTGTCAATGGTTTCAGCAAGTCGTAGAAGTAACGTTCGCCCTGACGATCGTAATAATCATTGAACTTTTCATTCTCCTGTGCATTCTCTGCATAGTTCTGGAGCAGGGTACGCAGTACTTCAGGACCACGCTTACTTGGCACCTTGATCACCTTGTCTGCCACACGACCTACGCCGTTACCTACGATACCACCACCCAGCAATACCTGAAGGGCAGGGAGTACTTTACCACCGTTCTTCATAGAACTACCATGGAAACCAATACTCGCAATACCGTGCTGACCACAGCTGTTCATACAACCACTAATCTTGATCTTGATATCTTTATTATATACCAGCGCAGGAAATTCTTCCTGGATCACCAGTTCCAGTGCGGTAGAGATACCGGTGCTGCTGGAGATCGCCAGATTACAGGTATCAGTACCAGGGCAGGCAGTGATATCGGCGATACTGTTGAAACCTGGTTCTGCAAAACCTGCTGCTTCCAGTGCACTGAATACATATGGCAGGTGAGCAGGCAGTATATATTTGAGCAGCAAACCCTGGTTTGCCGTCACACGTACATCGTTGGCTATTACCGGGCGCAGTGCTTCCACCAGCTGGCGGGAGATCACTGAACTGATATTACCCAATGGTACACGTACGTAAGCACCATAGTAACCAGCCTGCTTCTGTTCGAAGGTGTTGGTTGCTTTCCAGGCTTCGTATTTCTGAGGATCTTTGATGGTGTAAGCAGGCACTACTGCATTGGCAGGAGCCGGTGCTGTTTCTGGCCATGCTGCTGCATCTACTTCATAGACCTTGTTCCTGATTGCTGTAAATTCTTCTGTGACCAGGCGGGTGAATTCTTCAAAACCAAGCTTGGCAATGAGGAACTTCATACGTGCCTTATGACGGCTGGCTCTTTCACCATGACGGTCAAATACGCGCAATACCGCTTCTATATATGGTATAAGCTTTTCAGCTTCCAGAAATTCATATGCTACATGGGCAAGGATAGGCTGCGCACCGAGGCCACCACCTACCAGCACCTTAAAACCACGCACTTCTTTTCCATCTACAATACGCACTTTAGGAATTGCCCCCATATCGTGCATGAAAGACCAGGCAGTGTCTTTGTCGCTGCTGGAAAAAGACATTTTGATCTTACGACCCATATCCTGACAGATAGGATTACGCAGGAAGTAGCGGAAAGCTGCATCAGCATAAGGCGTAACATCAAATGGTTCATCAGGATCTATACCCGCTATATCAGAAGCGGTAATATTTCTTACCGTATTACCACAGGCTTCACGAATGGTGATATCATCAGCATCCAGTTTGGCCCACAGTTCAGGGGTTTTTTCAAGGCTTACGAAGTGGATCTGAACATCCTGGCGGGTAGTCAGGTGCAGGTTACCAGTAGAATATTCGTCTGAAACATCGGAAATTCTCTTCCATTGTTCCAGCGTCATTTTACCATAAGGCAATTTGATACGAATCATCTGTACACCAGCCTGACGTTGTCCGTAAATGCCCCTTGCCAGTCGGAGACTACGGAATTTTTCTTCCGGAATCTGTCCTTCGCGGAACAGACGGATCTTTTTCTCCAGTTCTATTATATCCTTCTCTACGACGGGATTTTCAAGTTCTGTTCTAAATCCTTGCATATAATGAATTTTCTTGGTGGTAAATTATTAAGTGAATATTTCCTTATCAGATCAGCGTTAAAAAGGCGAGCTCCATTTAATTGGCGCAATATTTAGCTTCCCTACCCTATATTTCCTACCACTTTAGTAGACTATAACAAAGTTATCCATTCACAGCAGAAAACCAAAAGATTTTTGCATAAAATAAAGTTATGGGTCATAATGAAAAGTTATAATGGGGGGTATTTTGCACGGAGAAATTAGAAAAGAACTCACTCCCTGTATTATCTTTGCGCCGGCAATCTGACAAAAATAAGATATGATCGATACGGTAATATTTGACATGGATGGGTTATTGATTGACTCAGAGCCACTATGGGGGCTGGCAATGCGAGAGGTATTTGCAAGTGTCGGAGTGGAATTATCTATGGAATTAGCCAGCCACACTACAGGGCTGCGTACGGCAGAGGTGGTTGATTACTGGCATAACTATTTTAAATGGAAGGGAAAATCGACGGAACAGGTAACGAACGAGATTATTGATTCGGTGACTGAAAAGATTATTAAAAAAGGAAAGCCCATGAAAGGGCTGGAATATATCCTGGATTTTTTTGAGAAGCGGAAATTCAAGATGGGGCTGGCATCGTCTTCCCCTTTACGGTTGATTGACGCAGCTACTACCCATTTTGGCATTAAACACCGTTTCCAGGTGATCTCTTCTGCAGAGTTTGAATCACATGGCAAACCGCACCCGGCTGTATACCTGGCATGCGCCAAAGCACTGGGTAGTAATGCATTGGACTGCATTGCATTTGAAGATTCTGTAACGGGTATGACGGCGGCAAAAGCAGCCAGAATGAAGGTGGTAGCAGTACCTGAAGGGCATAACAGGCATAACAAACGTTATGCACTGGCAGATGTAACGCTGAACAGCCTGAAGGATTTCAACGATGATATCTTAGGAAAGTTATAATAAAGACGGCGAAAGCAAGATAAAACCCGGTTTGCCCTGATGGCAAAACCGGGTTTTCCTGTTTTTACTTTTCTTTTGCCTGTTCCAGCTTAGCCTGGACCAATAAAGCATGCAGTACTTCTGTCGAAAACCCATGCAGCAATAACCTGAAGGCAGCCCCGGCCATAGGTAGGGGTATCATAGGGTGCTTATTATTTAATGCTGTCAGCTTCTCCGGACAATCCATAATAGTAGCGGCATAGATTCCATTTTTGCGGAGAAAGATGTCTTTCACCCGGGATGGGGTGTTGTTGATGCTACCGGGGTACAATTCCATTTCATCGTTGGCTACCGGGGTGTTGGGAAGGTATTGTCCCGTGGCAGTGATATAAACTTTATTCATAGGTGAAAAATAAAAAAAAGAGGCTGTTTCCTTCGAAACAGCCTCCTATTATTTCAACAACCTAAAAAATGATTATTCACCATCTTTCTTGTCGCCTTCATCTTTCTTCAGCTTCTCACGCAGTTCAGCCAGTGCACCCAGATCACCAAGTGTAGCTTTTTCTACCTTGCTCTGGATATTTTTCACAGCCTTACGGGTTTTGTCAGCATCAGCTCTCTTCTCTTTAGCGACAGCTTCTTTCTCTTCGTTCTTAGCTTGTTCCCAAACTCTGGTGTGAGATACCAGGATACGTTTTTCGCTACGATCGAATTCAATGATCATGAATTCTTTCACATCTTCAACGCTGATTGGTTTCTCATCTTCAGTGCGCAGGTGACGGGCAGGAGCGTAAGCTTCCAGGCCGTATTGCAGCTGAACGGTAGCACCTTTATCATCTTTCTTCACTACAGTACCTTCGTGTACGGAACCGATTGGGAAGATAGTTTCGAAAGTGTTCCAAGGATCTTCTTCGATCTGCTTGTGGCCAAGGCTCAGTTTACGGTTTTCTTTATCGATACCCAGTATAACTACCTCGATTTCGCTACCTACCTTAGTGTACTCACTTGGGTGGTTGAAACGTTTGATCCAGGACAGGTCGGAGATGTGGATCATACCACCGATACCAGTTTCCAGCTCAACGAATACGCCATAAGGAGTGATGTTTTTCACAATACCTTTGTGACGGCTGTCCAGCGGGAATTTAGTTTCGATAGTAGCCCAAGGATCTTCAGTCAGTTGCTTGATAGACAGAGACATTTTACGCTCATCCTTGCTCAGGGTAACTACCACTGCTTCGTATTCTTCACCTAATTTGAAGAATTCTTTAGCGTTGATTGGAGTAGAAGCCCATGAGATTTCAGATACGTGTACCAGACCTTCTACACCAGGCAGAATTTCCAGGAATGCACCGTAATCTTCAATGTTCACAACTTTACCTTTCACGCGCGCACCTTCAGTGATGTGAGCTGGTAAGGTATCCCATGGATGGGGAGTAAGTTGTTTGTAACCGAGGCTGATACGTTTTTTCTCGTCGTCGAAGTCCAGTACAACCACATTGATCTTCTGATCCATCTGGAGTACTTCGCTTGGATGAGAGATACGGCCCCAGCTGATGTCGGTGATGTACAGCAGACCATCCAGACCACCCAGGTCGATGAATGCGCCGAAATCGGTGATATTTTTGATGGTACCTTCCAGGACCTGGCCTTTCTCCAGTTTGCTGATGATATCCACTCTCTGCTGCTCGATATCGCTTTCGATAAGTGCTTTGTGAGAAACAACTGCATTTCTGATGGCTTCGTTAACCTTAACCACTTTGAATTCCATTGTTTTGCTAACAAACTGGTCGTAATCGGTAACTGGTTTCACATCGATCTGTGAACCTGGCAGGAACGTTTCCATACCATAAACGTCTACGATCAAGCCGCCTTTGGTCTTGCTGGTAACAGTACCAGTAACAACTTCGCCGGTTTTGTACACTTCCACGATCTTTTCCCATGCACGTTGTTGACGAGCTTGTTTACGGCTCAGGTGCAGGTTACCATCGCGGTCTTCTTTTTCTACTACTAATACTTCAACATCATCACCTACCTTCAAACCCTGAATATCACGGAATTCGTTCAGGGAAATCAGACCGTCAGATTTGAAGCCAATGTTGATAACAGCATCGGTCTTGGTTAAACCAACGATGGTACCAGTGAGCAGACCATTTTCTTCGATCACCTTGAAGGTGCTTTCGTAAGTCTGGTCGTACTTAGCTTTTTCTTCTTTACTGTAAGAAGAAACGTTACGTTTGTCTACGCTCCAGTCAAAATCGTCGTGAGCGGTTTCTACAACAGGTGCATTTGTTGTCGCTGTTACTTCTACAGCCTGTGCTGCCGGAGCCTGTTGTTCAGCGTTTTGTTCGTTAGGAATGTTGTTTTCTGCCAAAACTTTAATTCCACCTAAGTTTTTTGCCCGGAATTCCACACCCCGAGGTTTAAGTGGACGGCAAAGATACTACAATCTTCAAAAAAAAAGCGTTAAAATTCAATTCTTAACAGCCTGGAGCGTATTTTGAGATACTCCTACCTCCGGAAACTATGACAGTACACGATTATAACCCCACAGACTGCTAATTCCGGCACAATTTTTTAGGCTAAAATTGTTGACTAACGAATGCGGATTTTGTACTAATTTTCATGTATGAACGGAACTTCTTTCAGATCAGATATACGATATTGGCTTAGACAGGGAAACACGATTAACCATTTACTTTTCTGGAACATTGTTGTTTTCCTTGTACTGAATATACCCCGGTTGATTGCTAACTTTTCACCCGCTGCAGCCGGCGTCTACAATATGATATTTGACGAAGCATCTCTACACTCCTTTCTCCCTGTGTTTATTACCAAACCGTGGGGCCTGGTGACCTATATGTTCTCACATGTTGAAATATTTCATATATTCTTCAACATGCTGAACCTGTATTACTTTGGCAACTTATTCCGCTCCTTCCTGGGCAATCACCGGATTTTTCCACTTTATCTGCTGGGTGGCCTGATGGGTGGTCTTGCTTACCTGCTGGTATTTAATATTATTAAGACGACTGACTATCCCCTGATGGGTGCCTCTGCCTCTGTCATGGCCTTACTGATCGCCTGTGCTACCAAGATACCCAACTATGAGGTAGGCCTCATGTTCCTCGGCGCCGTTCGCCTTAAATGGCTGGCACTCGCCGTACTGGTTCTGGATATTCTCGCTATAGGCCAGGGTAATACCGGCGGCATAGTGGCACACCTGGGTGGTGCGCTCATTGGATTCCTTTATATTAAACTGCTGGATAACGGAACCGACCTTTGCCAGCCACTCATCTGGTTGTTTAACCGCAGGGTCAGGGTCGAGGCGATGCAAAGCCGCAACCGCCGCTCTTTCAAACCGAAGAAGTCTCCACTCAAGGTAGTAAAGAATTACCCGGAGGAAAATAAACAGCTCAGACTCGACCAACTACTTGACAAAATCAATGACAAGGGCCTTGAAAGCCTGAGTCCTGAAGAGAAAGCCTGGCTGAATAAAATGAGCGAGGAGTAAAACGGAAACTACCCGCATGTAAACACATTTTGGCCTCTCCACATCAAAATGTGTAACTTTGTCGACAACATGAAAACGTTCAACGTACCTATCATCTACCGGAGTCCGCTCATTACAGCTATTAAAAACAGCCGTAAGAAACAGGATCGCATGAAAAAAGATTTCACGCCTACTGTTCTTGACTTTGGTCCATTAAAGATATTACTGGCCCGTCACTTTGGCTTTTGCTACGGTGTGGAAAATGCTATCGAGATAGCATTCAAAACTGTGGAAGAAAATCCAGGTAAACGGATTTTCCTGCTCAGTGAAATGATCCATAACCCACATGTTAACAACGACCTGCTGGCCAAAGGCGTACAGTTCATGATGGATACCACCGGCCGTCAGCTAGTGCCATGGGAAACACTCACTCCCGAAGACATTGTTATCATTCCAGCCTTTGGTACGACGCTTGAAATTGAAGCAAAACTGAGTTCCCTGGGTATTGCACCATTACAATATAATACCACCTGCCCGTTTGTGGAAAGGGTATGGAACAAAGCCGAGCAGATTGGCCAACAATCATATACCGTGATTGTACATGGTAAACCAGGTCATGAAGAAACCCGTGCCACCTTCTCCCACAGCCGGAGCAATACCCCGACTGTAGTAGTAAAAGATATGCAGGAAGCCCAGATACTGGCTACCTTCATTACCGGCGAACGACCTGCTGCTGAATTCTATGAGCGATTCAAAGGACAATACTCCGAAGGATTTGATGTGGTAAAAGACCTGCAGCGCGTAGGCGTGGTCAACCAAACGACCATGCTGGCTACAGAAACCCAGGGAATCGCCGATTATATTAAGAACGTGATTATGGACAGGTACGCCCTGACCCCTGAAAATGTGGGAGAACGCTTTGCCGATACAAGGGATACCCTCTGCTATGCGACCAACGATAACCAGAGTGCTGTAACCGGGTTACTGGAAGAACAGGCAGACCTGGCAATCGTAGTGGGTGGCTATAACAGTTCAAATACCTCTCACCTGGTAGAATTGTGCGAAGAAAAACTGCCTACTTACTTTATAGCTGCTGACGATCAGATGATTTCGAGGAATAAAATCAGACATTATGACTTCCATCATAAGCAGGAATTAAACAGTGATGTATTTTTGCCTGAGAAAGATGTGGTGACAGTGATGATGACAAGTGGAGCAAGTTGTCCCGATGCCCTGGTCGAAGCAGTAATAAGGAGGTTATTATCGTTTTACGGACTGGAGCAACAAATAGAGAAGGTGATTGAAAATTACAAATAATAAAAAAGACACCTGACGGTGTCTTTTTTCTTTGGGGCTAATCAATGCTAGTAATGCAGAGAAAAAAAGTTTTATATCGTAATTAGTTTAAACCTGAATCAAAAGTAATCTCTTCCACCCCTGCTGACAAATCACATTTATTATCCGGTATGCAATTCGGGGTAAGTGGCGTAAAACGCATTAAATCTGGTTTAGAATTGCATCGCTTTTTTCAAAAAATCTGCTTTTCGCCTTCTTGAAACTTCCACTTGTGTACCGTCACTCATCAGCGCAAAACCACCTTCACCCTGTATATACGATTGCATCTGCTGCAAATTGATCAGGTGAGAATTATGTACCCTGAAAAAGTCTACATCCGTCAGCAATTCTTCAAACTCTTTCAGCGGTCTCGACACCATCAGGTTCTTTTTGTCTGTAAAAAAGATCCTTGTATAGTTTCCGGTGGACTCACACCGTACGATGTTTTGTACCGGCATAAAAACTAATCCGTTAAGAGTCGGAAGAGCGATTTTTTTATGCGTCTGGTGCAAGGTTTTCATGTTCTGCAGGAACACATCCAGCGGAGAATTGCCGGGTTCCGATTGCTGCATGCTTTTCCTGCTTATACATTTATGAACGGCGTCCTGCAGCTCCTTCACACTAAATGGTTTGAGCAGGTAATCAAGTGCATTGAACTTGATTGCCTTCAGGGCATACTGCTCGTAAGCGGTGGTGAATATGATGTCGAAATTGATTTTGTCAAAGAGTTTCAGTAGTTCAAACCCATTCTGGTGAGGCATCTCTACATCCAGGAACACAACATCGGGATGTACTTCGTCAATCAGTTCCTTCGCCGCTTTTACGCTATTGACACCACCCAGCACTGTTACTTCCGGGCATTTTTTGGCCAGCATGGTTTGCAGGGCATCTATACAATGCTGTTCATCGTCTACGATAATCGCTTTAATTTCGCTCATGCTTTAAAAATCCAGGGTTTAAAATATAAATTCTACAGGCAGCACAAGTGTGACCATTGTTCCTGTTGCTTTGCCTTCGTGGTCTGCAAGGTCTGTAATCCTTACAGTGGCTTCTTTGGTATTATTGATTTTACGGATCAGGTCTATCCTGCCGGCTGTTACTTTCATCCCCATGCTACGGTGTGTCTGTCCTTTCTTTTCTTTGATCTCCATTGCTTTTTTACGGCCTATCCCATTGTCAGTGACCAGGCAGGTCAGGGTACGTTCATTCACGGATACAGCTATTTCAAGTAAGCCTTTCCCGGATTTATGTACCAGTCCATGCCAGATCGCATTTTCGACATAGGGCTGAATGATCATAGGAGGAATCATTACCTCTTCTTCATTAATGTCGTCGGACACTATGATTTTGTACTCAAAGATATTATTACAACGTAATTGTTCCAGGTCCAGGTATAACCGCAGGGACTCCAGTTCCTTGTTGAGTGAAATGAAGGTATACTGCGTATTGTCAAGGATCATGCGCATCAGCCGGGAGAACTTGGTCAGGTAGTCGGACGCCTCCTCCTGGTTATTGCTCCAGATGAAACGGTGAATGGAACTGAGTGAGTTAAAGATAAAGTGAGGGTTCATCTGGGCACGCAGGGAACGGAGTTCCAGTTGTAAGGTCTGTTTCTTCGTTTCCAGGTTACGGTGCCGGATATAAAAGAACCCGCCAATGGCCAGCATGATCAGGAAACCACCGATAGACAACATGTACACGACATTGCGACGGGTACGGAGTTCATTCAGTTGCTTATCATGTTCCAGCATTTTGATCTGGTTATCCTTGCGGTCTACTTCGTAAATAGCCTGCATCTGGGCAAGTTCAAGGGCTGCCTTTTCGTCCAGGATACTGTCTTTGTATACCAGTGATTTATCAGCGCATTCAAGAGAGCGACGAAAATCGCCACTGGCTTTATAGTCTGCCGCCAGGGCTTTGTAAGCCTCCTGCAGCATGTAATTGAAGCGCCAGTGCTGGCTCAGGTCTATACATTCCTGAAAGTATTTGCGGGCCTCGTCATGTTTGCCCATTAGGCTAAAGCACTTACCAATATGTAAGTAGCTCTCAGCAATATGTATTTTATCGTCCACCCCCACTTCTACTTCCAGTGCTTTGTTCAGGGCATCGAGCGCCTGGGCGTATTCTTTCTTTTCCTTGTAGGCGTCGCCGAGGGCATTGTAGCAAATGGCTTTGCCCATGGCATTGTCCAGTTGCATGTTCACCGCGAGCGACTTTTTATAATAATCGATGGCGAGGTCCAGTTTACCAAGGTACTGGTAAGCGTATCCCAGGTTGCCCAGGTTAATGGCGACACCAAGGTCATTTTTGTTTTCTTTTTCCAGGACCAGGGCTTTATTAAAATGACTGATGGCATCTTCGTATTTGCCGGTGGAGAGGTTGATATTACCAATACTATTAATTGCAACACAAATGTTGCGTACATCATTCACTTTTTCAGCCAGTTGGAGGGCCTTGAAGTGATATTCAAATGCCTTCAGGGGTTTTTCCATGCGCCGGTAATCCACGCCGGTATTGTTGCGGGCGATGGCGCGCAGATGATCGTCTTTGGTATCATCTGCATATTTGATAGCCTTCTCGTGGTAATCCGCAGCCAGGATATATTCAGAGATATTCCTTTTTGCGGTACCAATTTCATTATAAACATTAAACAGGGCCCTTGCAAATTTCAGGTGTTGAGCAAGGGTAACAGCTTCCTGGAAAAAGGGGTTTTCAATTTTGCGTTTGTCAAAAAAACGACTGAAGGTTTTCCCTTTATCTAACAGCCAGTTGACCTTAGTGGTATCTCCTCGGAGATTCCGGGCAGAATCAAGTGTTCTGTAAATGAAGGAAGAATCCTGTGCAAATGAAATGTCCACTTTAAACCCCAGGAACAAAAAGAGTAAAACGTAAGGTACTTGTTTCGCCATGCAACAGCCAGGGTAATAGGCACAAGTTAAAAACAAAAAGCGAAAGGGCGAAAGAATTCGCCCCTTCTTCCTATTAACCGAATACACCTACTGAAAACATGGGACCTGACAGGCAATGCTGCCCGCCCCACATTAAGTTTTTAATAATACCGGTACACCAAAAAAATGCCCGGGGGTATTAATATATATAGTATTGAGTGTTCTATACGGCTAATAGTAACAGGTCCCTGGATATAGTTATAGAAAGATCGTCCAAAAGATCTCTTATGACTTCTCTTGACCATGTATGGAAATATCGTTCGACGGCATATGTTAAATGACCGGGTACAACATTATAACAACAATAAAATGCAGGAAATTCTAAAGGATGTGGAAAAACTATTGAAGGATTAACCGGAATTACTCACCGGAATGAAACAAATTTAACAAAGGTTTTTCTAATATTAAAATAAATTCAGGAAGAATATTCTATTTGGCAGGAGGGCCTCTCTGGCAGCAGGTATCAGGATGATCACCTGCTGTCAGGATGCTTGGTACTCAATTATTTTTTGCTTAGAACGTTGCTATTAAAGGATTTGTGGCTTTTTGCTCAGGACTTCACCATCACGGCATCGTCTACCCATTGTAATACTAACTTCAGTTGCTCGTTTGGCGATAACTGGCTGTTATCCAATATAATAGCATCTTCTGCTTTACGGAGGGGGCTGATTTCGCGGTTGGTGTCGATGTAATCGCGTAGTTCCAGGTTTTCTTTTACTTCGTGGAGGGTGATGCTTTTGTTTTTAGCATAGAGTTCCTTAAATCGGCGTTCTACCCGGATAGCTGCTTCAGCAGTCATAAAGATCTTGAGTTCTGCATGGGGAAATACAGTGGTACCGATGTCGCGACCATCCATTACAATGCCTTTCTGCTTACCCATTTCCTGTTGCTGGGCGACGGCGAACTCCCTGACAGCCCCAACGGCGGCCACCTCACTTACTTTTTCAGCTACCAGCATTTCTCGGATCAGTTGTTCTACATTTTCGCCATTCAGGTTCATTTCGGATAAACCGGTGAGTGGGTTGTAGACGAATTCCAGCTGGATGTTTTTCAATGCCTGGGCTACCTCTTCAGGGTTGTTCCAGTCTATACGGTTCTGAATAAAATACAACGTGATAGCACGATACATGGCGCCGCTGTCGATGTATACATAATCCAGCTCCGCAGCTAACTGTTTGGCTAGCGTACTCTTCCCACAGGAAGAATATCCATCTAAGGTGATGATAATCTTTTTCAAAACTGTATGAATTAAACGGTGTAAAGGTAAAACAAAAAAACGCTTCTGCCGGGACAGAAGCGTTTTTTTGTGATGTATCCGGGTATGATTAGTTGACAACTGTTACGATAAAAGTAATGTTAGCACCTGTAGTCCCAAGATTCTTGGTAGAAGGACTTGTAAATACCACATTGACTGTATTACTAGTGCCATATGCATAGGCAATGGAAACACCGGTATTCAGTGCGGAGGCCGGATTGACTGTTATGGCAGAAGTATTGCTTACACCTGATAAAGTGTATGTTATAGTAGTAGAACCAGAGCCGGTAATACTGGTATTACCAGCTATAGTAAAAGTAGACTTAATGATGTTCGTCAATGCAGTACCTGCACTACCTACTTTCACTGTTCCATTCATTGTAGTATTACCTGTTACGGCCAATGTAGAGTTCAGTGCAGTTGCACCAGTTACTCTTGTTGTCCCACTCACATCCAGGTTATAAGCAGGAGAAGCAGTACCTATACCCAACCTGTCATTTGTTTCATCCCATACAAAGCTGGTACTATCTGATGCAGCTTCTGCAGATGCATCGTAGGTACGTTTACCATACACGATCGCACCTACACCGATTTTATTATCACCATTCGTCAGGATAGCCTTGTACCAACCGTTACCGGCATTCGTAGTAAGAGGAGCTGTAACACCCCCCCACTCTTTAATGGCCATCGTATTTTTATCGAAGTATAACTGTGTGGTATAGTTTGTACCATTGAATGCCATCACACTCCATGCATAAGCATTGGTATATTTAGGACCGTTAGTCACTGCTCCGGTTACCGCACTTTGCCAGATCTTCATCACAGTAGTAGAACCGTCAGCCGTTGCGTAAGAAGCATCATTGGTAGTCGCCTTCCCATAAGTCGCACCACCGTCATTATCTGTATTAGGTTCCCATATACCAGTAGTACTATTATACTTTAATACCTGTCCGCTGGTTGGGGTAGCTGCTGATACCTTGACTCCCTGTACTTTACTCGCATTCCATATAGCCAGAGAGCTATCAGCATACAATGTACCTGCGGTAGTCAGCTTGAGGGTATTATCTAAAGTCACTTCCTGTGCAGCACCGGAGCCGGTTGAATACCTACCCAGCAATTTCTGAGTTGTTACATTCTGGATATCGCTGATACCTAAAGCCCTGAAAGTAGGTGTAGCAGCCGCCCCTGAAGATGGACCTGCAAAAACAGTATTCGCCGTCTGTGTGTTGAATGAAGCAGTCAACGTACCATTTGCAGTTAATGGTGAATTGGTGACTGTGAAGATCGAAGGCATAGATAAACCTACAGATGTAAGACCTGAGGCAGAAGCACTTGGTGTAGCCCATGACAACGTCGTACCATTAGATGTCAATACCTGTCCGGATGTACCAACCGTTGTCAACCCGGTACCACCCTGCGATACAGGCACTGTACCTGTAATCTGTGAAAAAGGTAAGGCAGGAATATCTGCTGTTACCAAACTACGGAAAGTTGGTGTTCCTGCAGACCCGTTTGGCGCAGCAAAAACTGTATTCCCTGATTGAGATGCCAGCGTCGCTGTAATTGTTCCATTTGCGGTAAGCGGTGAACCCGTTACAGAAAACAAAGAAGGTAAAGTCAATCCTACTGATGTCAAACCATTATCAGTAGCTGGTGACCAGTTCGTACCATCATATTTTAATACCTGACTGGTAGCCGGTGCCGTAAATGCGACTCTTACACCTTGCAGCTTGCTGGCATTCCATACTGATAATGCGCTATCTGCATACAGGTTACCACCGGTTGTAAATTTCAAAGTATTGTCTAGGGAGATTTCCTGTGCACTACCTGCTGTAGTGGCATATCTACCTAACAATTTAGAAGCGCTGACATTCTGGATCTTAGCATATGTCACTGACTGGTTCGCAATAGTGGTTGCTATCGTACCAGATGAACCTGTGCCAGTCACATCCCCTGTCAGGGTAATTGTAGGAGTTGCATATGACAGGTTTGTTCCATCAGACATCAGTACCTGTCCCGCTGTTCCTACTGTTGTTAATCCTGTACCACCCTGAGATACAGGCACTGTACCTGTAATTTGAGAGAAGGGTAATGAAGGAATATCACTAGCTACCAGGGAACGGAACGAGGGCGTACCTGCAGCTCCGTTGGGTGCACCTAAAAATGTATTTGCTGTCTGTGAGCTCAATGAACCCGTCAGTGTACCATTCGCTGTCAGCGGGGAATTCGAAAATGTATACAGTGGTAATGTTATTCCAACAGAAGTCAGACCCGCATTATCATCAGCAGCCGGTGTCCAGCTTGTACCATTATATTTTAATACCTGTCCGGTAGTAGGTGTTGCAAGGGATACTGCTATACTCTGGATTTTGCTCGCATTGTAAACAGCCAGTGTAGTATCTACGTATATATAACCACCGGTAGTCATTTTCAATGTTCTGTCCATTGATACAGACTGCCCTGTACCTGTACCATTTGAATAACGGCCTACAAGACGCTGTGTGCCCAATGTCATATCAGTAGGAACCAGTGAGCGGAAGGTAGGTGTACCTGCACTTGCATCAGGAGCAGCAAATACCGTATTCGCAGTCTGACTGCTTGTACCAATTGTAAATGTTCCATTAGCAGTTAACGTGGCCGGAGATACTGTCAGAAAAGAAGGTACTACTAAACCAATAGAGGAAATAGAACCACTGTTATCATCAGCAGCAGGTGACCAGGTGGTACCATTCCATTTCAGTACCTGACCGGTAGTTGCTCCTGCCTGTGCTATCTTGGTACCTGTTACAGCACCTGCACCAATAGCAGGATTAGGATATGTACCTGTGAGGTCACCACCCGCTGTACCTACCGGAGGTAATCCGGTCAGTTGTTTCTTCAGCAGTTTGCCTCCATCGATCAGTAGTACACTATCCTTGGTATTATCTATATTGATCCCCGTCAGGAACACATCCTGATTAGCAGTCAATGTATTTGTAAATGTCTTGGCGCCCGCCAATGTCTGTGCATTGGTATTCACAAAACCACTATTGGTAGCTGTCGCATCCGGTATATTTAAAGTATGCGCTCCTGCCACTGACGTAAAGCCAAATGTACCGGCTGTATTTGTAGTAGCGAGTGACTGCACGGCAATCGTCTGTCCATTCAGACTGGTGATCGCATACCCCTCAGGCAGCAATGGATGCCAGTGCCCATTACTACGAATGCACAGGCTATTGTTGAGCGTGAGGTAAATGATCATACCATCAGGAGCAGTGGTGATAACACCAGATGTAGTATCAGCAATCCTGGGCAGTAGTAACCCCTGGGATTTACTTTCAAGTTCCAGTAACGCTGACTTTTGCTGAGAACTGGGATTATCCCCCAGTTTTAACTGTTGTGCATACATCAATGTGGACCAAAACAGGAACACTGGCAATAGTTGAACGGTTCGGACAAGGAATTTAGTCTTCATAAAAATTACCCGGATTTAAACAAAAACTTATAAATATGACTAAGAAAGCAGGCAGGGTTTATTATTCGTCCCACTTGCTTTCTTCGCCATGAAATTATTTGTCCTTGTTTAGTTTCAATTCATTTTCGGTTGTCTTATCAATGATCAATCACTATTACTTTGCAGGTATACACTTCTTTCATTGTGTCTTTTTGTTTCATCACGAGGAAGTAAGTACCAGCTGGTAAGTTGTGTACTTCCACATCTCCGGCTCCTGTAATCTCCTGTCTACGCATCACCTGACCCCATACATCGTATAATTGCATTACCAACGTGGTCTTGATACCTCTTACGTTGATCTTGAAATCGCCCCAGTTCGGGTTCGGGTAAACGGTTACAGCCACCAGTGGTCCGACTTCTCTTACATCAGAGTAGACGTACTTGCCGGTTTTTGATACTGCCTTAATGCGATAATAGCTCCATCCATCGTAGGCATTCGTATCCTGATAATAGTAACTCAATTTTGTTGTGCTGTTTCCATTTGGCGCTTTCGTGGCTACGGTGCCTACCTTGGTAAAGGTTTCTTCGTTATCCAGTCTGCGCTCTACTTCAAACACATTCATGTTAGTCTCTCTGCTGGTGATCCAAACCAGATCTACCAATGAGATACTTACACGGTAAGCGTTGAAGTCAATAATGGTAGCTGGAGTATAGCTGTTGGAAAAGTTAGTCTTTTTAGCAAAATAAGCATTCAAACCAATGCCCCCGAAACCGCGGGAATGCATGGTGGCAGATGATGCCATGGCCTGGGAAGTCAACGTACCAGTGCTCATGTTGTCATTCACGCTGTAACGATGTTCCCATTCACTATCCTTGAATAAAGAGATATAACTCTCATCCCTGTTTAAACTATATTCATCGCCCTCATTACTATCCATATGCTGCAGGGTTACAGCTGTTTTGCCGGTACCACCCAGCTCCTCTCCTATGTTCCATGTTTTGTACACAACGGTGTCATAGATAGAAGTTCCGGAACTGGCATATTGATAAACACTGTCAAATACACGTGCATGAAAATCTTCTGCATCTCCTTCATACTGCACAGCTGCTGGTGCATAATTGAGGGCAGAGCTACCTATCGGAAATACCACCTGTCCTGCACTGCTGTTTAGTTTGGAACGATACAGGAATCCTCCGGTGGAGGTAGTACCTGTTACCACAAAACGCCGGTCTGAATAACCAATGATAGATCCTGCAGAGGTATCGCCTACCATGAGGTTCTGTCCGTTCAGGAATATGAGCCCGTTAGATAAGCTAAGGGTATTTCTGATCTTCAGGTCATTGAGGTTATAAAAGATAACACCATCCGGGTTATTGATATTTACGTTGGGAAAACTCGCACCAATCTTTGCAGCCACATTGAATCCGCCGGAAATGGTTTGCTGTCCGCTACTACCTGCAAAACTAAAAAAGCCTCCGGTGCCTTTGAGGCCGGAGGTGCTTTCGTCTCTGAGAGAAGCATTAAAGCCATTCGTCCATACTTTACCATAAAAATAAAGGTTAGCATTTGGGCTCGATCCTAATGATCCCTCATTCGTTATGTTACCAAATACCCCGACGTTACCAAAATTCCATACCTGCGCACCGGTAGAGATGTAAGTCTCCTGCCCATAGCTGAGATGGAACGTAACGCAAAAAAGTATTATGGAGAATAAGAACTTCATTATTAACTTTTGTTTGTTAGTAGCCTTGGTTTGAACCTTTATACAACACTACCCAATAAGAACCTGTACTTTGTATCGCGGCTGAAATACGTTCGTCCAGTGTCATCGCTGTATTATTGCCCAAACTGCCAATAAATTCACTGCTGCTTGGTTTTACGTATAACTTACCGGAACCGGAGCTGGTGACAGTATTGGAAAATACATATATTCTGCCCGGGCAGGTAGCTGCTGATGGCAGGTTGGCTGTTACCGAAGCTATATTCCCATAATTGGAGCTTAACCTTGCTACCATATAATAAGTCTCATCCAGGTTCACCGTAACTGCTGTAGAAGGGTTATCATAACTGGCAACGGCTGTAGCAAAGGAACCATTCACGTGCAGTGTACTGGAAGGTGTGGTTGTTTTGATCCCCACATGGCTACTGGCATCCACACGCATTACTTCGGTACTATTCGTCTTTACCACCAGTGCTTTACTATCAGTAGTACCAATGAAGTTAGTCCCTGCTGTAGTGCCGCTGTTACCAGTCGTAGACCAGGTACCGCTACCACCCGGACTTCCGGAAACTGTCGTAGGCGTCCAACTGGTACCATCATATACAAGGTACTGTCCGGAAGTAGGTGCAGTACCTGCTACTGCTGTACTTTGTAGTTGATTTGCATTCCAAACGGCACTTGTATTATTTGCTTTAACAGATCCGCTGGCAATGCTGAGTGTAGTTGCATCATACCCTAATGTTGCAATGTCACCGCTGGTGCTGTTACGACCTAATATATTATCAGGAGTACCGGTGCTACCAGTCAGGCGCATCGTTCCTCTTACATCCAAAGTTTGTGCAGGTGTTACCCCCGCCATGTTGATACCTACTTTCTTTGACTGCATGCGCATCATCTCAGTATAAGATGAATCTACATAGTAGTAACTTTTGAACAGAATAGGCTCATCCCCATCATCACCGATGATGAAATCAAAACCACCGGCATTGTTACTGCCAGTAGAACCTAATTCAAAGAAATCAGTACCTGCAGCAGATCCTTTGAGGCGGAAGTTGCCGTCAGTGGTAGTATAGAATTTAGGTTTATAAAACTGAACAGTGGAAGGTACATCGAACTGCAAGGCAGACTTCATCAAGGTTACACTTTCATCACTATCTGTATAGCTAGGGTAATTCTGTACCAATCCTAAAGTAGCACGGCGGCCAAACTCAAGGAAAGAGGTGTTGTTGGATTTGATCACCATCTTCACATCATTGGTTGTACCAAGGAAATGAGTACTTGAATTTACATTTGAGTTACCGGTAATTAACCAGTTATTGGCAGCTGCATTTTGAGTAACTACCACATCACCGTTGGCATTCACCGCAAGGGTATTGGCCATTGAACTTTGTAAAGTGGCAGCTCCCAGGCCAGTCAGTCTTAATCCTGACAAACCAGAAGCAGCGGTCGTACCACCTACTTCCAAAGTATTGGCAGGCGTCGTGCTGATACCTACTCCCAGGTTAGTACCAATCAAACCATTACCACTGATAGAGAAGCTGGCAGCCTGTGTGCCGGTTGATATATTTTGAATATAATTACCAGAT